>DIWT01000051.1 GCA_002435745.1 bacterium UBP15_UBA6099 | reverse complement strand
TTACTTATGACCGGCTTAGTAAATGTATCCGGTATATAAATAAGTAAAAAAAGAAGGATTGATAGAAATAAACTAGCGAAGATGCTTTTCAAATTTAGTTTCTTTAAGGCTTTATTATTCTTTGTCATATTTTGCGTATACAAGAAACAGCCCTTTTTAACGTGGAATCAAGCAAGTAAAGCAATTATATCATGAAAAAAGTTGATGGTGATTATTAATACCCACAAAGCCACGAAGGCGCAATTATAGCGAAGGGTTCGGGGTTAAGGCAGCCAAACGGGGGGGGAAGCGGCGGCGGATCCGATTATAGCGGGGAAGGGCGGGGCGCTCTCGTCGGACAATTTTACCCAGATGTTTCCCAGATATGTGAAAACGAAAGAATCGTCATCCCGGCCCCATGCTAGGGAATCAAACTGTATGGCCGCGCCTGCGGGCGATTTGAAAGCGTTTTTCGATGTTTCCCCGGAAGCGACGTCCGCGACGTAAAACAAACCGTCGGCGGAACGCTCGTCGTAAACGAGAATCTTTTTTCCGGAGGGTGAAAAGCTGAATGCCGCGCCCCGCATCGCCGCGAAAGAGGGGACGGCTCCGTTTTCATCCGATGGCTTCAACGGAATGAAAACGCTTGAGACTCCGCCGCCGGAAGGCGCGGCGCGGTCGAAGCACAGCCGGGGAGAGCCGTCTCCCGGCGGACATTTCTTCAGAGCGACCCACAGCGAACCGTCTGCGGGATTCCACGCGGCGGAGTGAAAGTCGAAGGTCAGCCGGGGAGCGAAGAACGAACCGTCGGAAGTATTGATAATCAGCAACTTGCGTTCCAAGTTTGAGAGCGAGATTATGACTGCGGCGGCGGCGGACGCGTCGGGCGACAGCGCCGGGCGGGCTAGAGCGTCCGGCGTTGAGTAAACCGCCCTCGGTTTTTCCTGCGAAAAATTGTAGATAGAGAGTTTAGAGACAGTCGCGCCGCGGTCAATGAAGGCCAGAGCGCCGCCGGAATGCGCGGCGGACGGCTGAGCGCCCGGAAAGAGCGCGGAGACTCCGGTCTCGGCTGGTCTGGAACGAGACAGCGTCCGGCCCGCCGCTTCGAACACAATCTCTCCTTTGATGTTTTTCCGCAAATCGAACAGCGTTGAGGCGCTGAACCCTGTTTCGTCGGAATGAATGTCGTCCATCCCCGCTAGCATTTCGCCGAGTTCCTCGGAAGGAAGCGGCAGGGGGGACAGAGACCATTCTGCGGCGGGGAGAGAAAGGAGAGCGGGGCGGTCAGCGTCTTCAACCGCGGATGCGCGAAAAGCCGCAACGCCGATTATAGCCGCAAGCGCGAGCGCGATGATGAGTTTTCCGGATGCGATAGCCACGCGCGCCTCCGGGGCCGAGACCCCGTCAGAACATTGTCACAGTGTTCGCGATCATCTTGTATTCGGGGAATATCCTTGCGAAATCCGGTTCGAGGCTGTTGAACGAAATGATGTACTCGATGCCGTTGGAAATGACGATAATCATATATTGTTTGGAGACGAGTTTGGACGGTTGGGCGTCGGGGCCGGAGCCGCCGGGCGCGGCCGTTTTGATGATATTCGCGTATTCGTGCGTCGAGATTATTTCCTGCGCCGGCACCCCCTGATGCGTTATCGGTTTCCGGCTGGCGATGTTGTAGCCCGCCGACATTAGCATCTGCACGCTGTTTTCTATGTGGGCCTCGACGGACATAGAGGCGGATGAAGATGAGAGAGAGCGGCACACGATGTTAAGCCCGGAGCCTGAGCCGGGGTCGGGCGGCGATTTTTCTATGGAAAGGTGAAGCGAGGAGTGAGACTTGCGGACGGAGTACCGCCACGAAGCGTCCGGCTTGCGCGCGGAAAACCGCCAGTGGTAGTCGATATAAAGGTTTTCGTCCGCCTCCGTCGCCGCCGGAGGTGTCAGAGGATTGCCCCCGTCGCCGGGCTGATACGCAGGCTGCGGCAACGCCCGGTCGATGTACAGCAGCCTGTGCAACTCGCGGAACTTCTCGTGTGACACGACGGATTTCACATCGCCCTTCTCATACGCCGACAGGATGTCCCTGACGCCGTCGAAACCGGGGCCGAGTTCGACCGACTTGCGGAAGTGCCGCAACGCCATTTTCTCAAACCGTTCGGCGCCCTCTTCAGAGACGCCCTTCATGTTGTTCCTCAGGCGGTCGTATCCCACGCCGATTAGGAAAGAGATGTCCGCCATCGCGGAGCCTGAAAGGCCCTCCGCTTTTTCCGCGCCCCGGATTGCCGAATTGAAATGGTAATCCACCCTCTCTACGCAGTCGAAACTGAAACCGGAGGGATTGGTGGCGTAGGAAAGCTGGAGCGCGGCAGACACCGGGCAGACGTCAATGTAGCTGTACGCTATCGCCACGAGAAAAAGAACCCTGTCTTTCGCGTTGGGAACCGTCTTGACGACCATTTCGAGGTTGGCGAAGGCGCGGTGCGCCCGCGCGATGGTGTCCATGTCGCCGTCAGCCGTCCCCTTGAGAGCCATGCCGTTCACATATTCAATTTCGCGGGCGACGTCCTCCGAGCGCGGAACCTGCGCCTTTGCCGAGGCGGCGAAGACGAGCGTCAGCGCCAAACACGCGCAGAGCGTCCGCGCGCCTGCCGCAAAGCGGCGCGACCCCTGCGCGGGAGCGTCTTTCAAGTATGTCTGACAACCGCGTTTGAGCATTTCTTTTTCCCGCATAAATCGTGATTCATTCTAAATTAAACAAAAACATTTTACAATTGCCGAGTAAACCGCCCGCTCTCCATGAAAGACACTCCGCAATAGCAAACAGGCTCAGGGCTATCTACCGGGATGACCCCGGCGGGCGCGACGCGCTTCAAACCCCGGCAGTCGCGGCATCCAGACAACCCCGGATTACAACGGCGGATTCGGGTGATTGTTGAGGAGGGGAGACCCGGCGGGGCTTCCGGCGAACATGACAACACGCCGCGTTATTCTTCGGTTTGCCGGTCTCCGAGGTTGCCGTATCTATGATAGTTGTTGCTGACGCTCTGTTCGCGCATGTGCCAGATAAGCTCGATGCGGCCGTCCATAGCTACTGGCGTTCGGGCGACGCACAAACCGGTCTCCGCCGCCGCCGACAGTATTAGAATGGGGGCGCGGTCCGGCGCCGCGTATCTTATCCGGTCTATCGAGCGGTCAAAAATCATTCTGGCCGCGTCTCCGTCGCTGTGTTCGCCGAAAGTGATTCTCCCTCCCAGCGATGACGCGAGATCCGCCGCTATTGACGCTGTCTCCGGATCCATGCCTTCGGGCATGCTCACAATGACCGAGCAACCGGCGATTCTTGCCGCGCATATCCGCGCGGCTATGTCGAAATACGAATCGTCCGGATGCAGTCGTATCATCATTTTCTCGACAGGCAGGTATCTCCTGAAATTGTCCTGTCCGCGCAATTTGAAGTGGTCGTGAGTCTGGTAGAACTCCTCGATCGCCGACAAGTGGCAGCTTCTGGCGGACGCGATTATCTTTTCCGCCTCCCACATTGGGATCCTGTTAAGTTTCCCCATTTCAAGGACGGCGGCGACGTATTTTTGAAGTTGAGGATCGGCAAGATATTCGCTGCCGTCCGGCAGGTCGATCTCTTTGAAATCCATGAACAGAGCCGCGTAGTTCGGGCCGCCCGCTTTCACTCCGGGGCCGAACGCGGATTTGCCCATGCCGCCGAACGGCTGCCTCAGCACGACCGCCCCCGTGGTTCCCCGGTTGATGTACAGATTCCCGGCGGCCACATGCTCTTTCCAGTATTCGCACTCCCTCTCGTCGAGGCTTTCTATCCCGGACGTCAGGCCGTATCCCGTCATGTGAATCAGGGACACCGCTTCGGCGAGGCTCCCTGCTTTCATCACCGATAGAACAGGGCCGAACAGTTCTGTCAGGTGGGAGTGAGCGCCGGGAGCGACGTTCCACTTCACTCCGGGCGACCACAGGCAAGGATTGCCGTCCGCCGGTCTCGGCTCGACCGCCCATTCCTCGCCCGGCTCAAGAGACGCGAGCGCCTTTTTCAAGTCGCCCGAAGGCGGTCTGATCATAGGCCCGACTTTTGTTTCCAGCCGCCACGCCGGCCCGACCTTGAGGCTCTTAACCGCGTCCTCCAACTGCCGCCTGAACAACTCGTCCTCGAACACTTCTTCTTCAAGTATCAGCAGCGACGTGGCCGAACACTTCTGGCCGCTGTGCCCGAACGCCGACTGTATCACGTTCTTTATCGCCTGATCCCGGTCGGACATCGCCGTCACTATCGTCGCGTTTTTTCCGCCCGTTTCCGCGTACAGCGTCATGTCCGGTTTCGCCTTGAGCATCCTGAACGCAGTGTCCGTTCCGCCGGTGAGTATCACGGCGTCCACATCCGGGTGAGAGGCGAGTTTCGCCCCCGCCGAACTTCCTGAGCATGGCAAAAACTGCAACGCGTTTTTAGACACGCCGGCCCGCCAGAAGCATTTGCACATCTCATACGCCGTCAGCGCGGTGTCCGACGCCGGTTTCAGTATCACCGTGTTGCCCGCCGCCAGCCCGGCGGCCACTCCTCCGCAAGGTATCGCTATCGGGAAGTTCCACGGCGACACAACCGCGACGACTCCCTTTCCCGAACATTTCAGATTCTTTCTAGCCTCGAACATCTCCGCCGAGCGCGAGTAGTACTCTGCGAAATCCACAGCCTCGGACACTTCGGGGTCGGATTCTGGAAGAATTTTGCCGCCTTCGGCGAGCGCGGCTCCCATAAGATCGGCCCGGGCCTTTCTAAGCTCCATCGCCGCTTTCGCCAGCATCCGGCTTCTCTCTTCCACCGGCAGCGCGCGCCAGCCGTCCGGGTCGCACTTCGCGGCCCGAACCGCCGCCTCCACATCCTCGCGTGTTCCCATCCTGAATCGCGCCACGACAACTCCCGGCCTCGACGGGTCCGTCGACTCGGCGATTTCACGCCCCTCGTATATCTCTTCTCCCGCGATTACCAGCGGCAACTCGAACGCCTTGTCTCCGCACAGCGGTTGCCATATGGCGACTATACTCTCCGCCCACTTCTGGTTGGCCGGAAGCGAGAAATCGGTGTCTGGCTCGTTGACGAAACCGCCCGCGAGCCGCGCCCGCGCCGCTTCTTCATCGACTTCCTTGTTCCTGTCCTGTTTCCTTCGCGGCTCCGCGCTCGCCGTGTCCGCCATCCGCCATGAATCATAGAAATCCTTTTCCAGCTTGCGCCATTTCTCGTCGCCGACTTGAAGGTCGAATGAATGGCTCAGGAAGTTGCCCGGCCCCGTGTTTTCGTCCAGCCGCCGCGTAAGATACCCTATCGCGGAGATGAAATCCTCCCTGCGCGTCGCCGGAGCGTATAGAAGAATCCTCTCGGTGACCTCGCTGATAGCGCGGCATATATGGTCCGCCATGCCTTCGAGCATCTCAAGCTGGACGCGCTCCATCGCTCCCTGATCAGCCGCCAGAACGATGCCCAAAGCGAGGTCGAAGAGGTTGTGCGACGCCACTCCGAGCCTGACCGACGCCATATTTTCTTCCTTCAGCCCTTCCAGCAGCATCCGCTTGAAATTCGCGTCCGATTCGATCTTCAATTCATACTGCGGCACGGCCCAGTCTTTAATGCTCGATTCAGTTTTTTCAACTTCGAGGTTGGCGCCTTTGACGATGCGGATCGTGATGGGGCGTCCGCCCGCCGCTACCCGCTTGCGCGCCCATTCGTTCAACCTCAACTGCGTAAGGTAAGAATCCGGGATGTACGCCTGCAACACTATTCCGGCGGACACATCCTTCATGCTCGGCCTGTCCAGAGTTCGCATGAAAGCCTCCGCCGTCAGAAACATGTCCCGGTATTCCTCCATGTCGAGGTAGACGAACTTCGGGACGCGCTCCCCGTCGTGGCGCTCGAACTCATGCCGCGCCGCCTCCTGATACAGTTTCTCAAGCCTGTCGCAGAGCGTTCCTATTGTGTGCTCCGCAGACACTGGCGATATCTGAGAGTATATGGTTGATATCTTTATCGAGACCACTTCCACTTCCGGGTTCGCAAGCGCCTTGATATATTGCTCGTAGCGGCGCGCCGCCTCCGCCTCTCCCAGCACCGCCTCGCCGAGAAAATTAACGTTCATCCTCAGATTCTGAGAATGCCGCCTCTCAAGATGCCTTTTCAGCGGCTCCGGCTCCGCCGCCAGTATCATATTGTCGCTCGTGCTTCTCATCTTCATCTTCACTATCGGAACCGACAACTCCGGCAGAAAATTCCCGAACGTCCTGAATATCTCAAGCAGAGAGCGGTCAAGCTTTCCCATGAATCCGGGGATATCCCGCGTCTTCAGCAGATGCACTATCTGGTTTGCCACTCTGCGGGGATTGCTCGACCTGAAACTCTGGTCTGTGAGCTTCATTATCATCGCTTTGTCCGCGGGAGAGCGGGTCAACTGCGCGAGCGAGTCCTGTTTGCGGCGCTCCTCCGGCGTTTCAAGCTCTATAGCCCGGTTCAGCAGACGCGCCGCCAGATATGCCGCTTTCTGCGCCTCGACAGACGCGTCCGACGCGGCGTCCGCCTTGAAGTCATTGAATAACTTATCAAGAATTTTCTTCGTGTCTTTTTTCGGATAATCCGCCTTGTCGATGTTCATTGCAATCCCCCAAGGTGAGTTTGACCTCAGCGCGATAATATTCTATCACGAATGCGAGAAAAAGCCGACTTGCAAACCGCGCCCCTGCGGAACAATAAACAGAGCGAGAGAGGGGCGCGCGGACATAACAGGACAGCGCGGCGCTCAGATTCTTTTCTGAAACAGCGCGATGTCGAAATCTTCGCCGAACTTGCGCCCCGCGTCGCGAATGCGGCCCGCTTCTTCAAAACCGTTACTCTCATGAAAACGAATGCTCGGTTCATTCTTGGAAGAAACGCTTGCCACCAAGTTGTCGACGCCGACGTTTTTCGCTTCTCCGGACAACTTTTCGAGAAGCGCTTTTCCAATTCCTTTGCGGGTGTGTTCCGGGTCAAGGAAATATGTCAGCTCAGCGGTTCTCTTAATTGCGTCTCCGGGATGAAATTTCTTGAGCAAAGCGAAGCCGAGAGATCGGTTGTTTTCGTCCTCCGCGCAGTACGCGCAAATGATATCCGGACCGTTTAGCAGAAGATTGAAGCGCTCTTCAGGCCACATCGTGGATGAATAAGCGGCAAAGCTGTTTTCAACGTAATGCGAAAATATTCTGATTACATCGGCTTTGTGTTTCATTTCCAGTTTCACGATGTTGATATCCATATATCGCCTCCGTTATGCCGGTTAATTTTATCAGACAGTCGCCGGGTTTTCATGGCTGGCTCGCAGGTTTTTTATTGCACAAGCATAGTATCTTAGAAATTCAAAGAATGCGTGGCGGGAGAATATATGACTTGGCATTTTTAGGATTTGTATTTGAATAAGAAGCAGAAATAAATCGGATGATTAATCGTCCTGCAGGCCGCCGATAAACCGCCGATAAACCGCCGATAAATCGTATCGCCGAGCTTTGTTGGATGAATCCGCGACAACCAGCCAACCCTGTTTCACCCACTGGGACAACAAATCTCTGGTCTGCCGTTCGCTCAAACCGAGGGCGGCGGCGACTTGGCGCGTCGCTATGGTCGGCGACTCTGAAAAAAGGCCGAGAGCTATACGCGCTCTGCGATCAAGATTGACGATATTTCCAGTGAAGCGAGCGCCATGCGGCTTCTCCTTGGTTTTTTTCATTACTTCCGCCGAAACACGCTGAAACACATCGGCCATCGCGTGTGTGAAATATTCCAGCCACGGCGTTATGTCGGCCCTGTCGCGCCCGTCATAGTAATTGTGTTTCGGGTGTGTTTGCAGCGCTTCGTAATAACCATTGAGGTCTTCGGCGTAAAATTCTTCAAGGCTGAAGAATTTTCCGAGGTCGTATGAGCCTCGGTACAGAATCCAAGTCGCAAGCATTCGGGCGGCTCGCCCGTTTCCGTCATAAAATGGATGTATGGTCACGAATTGATAGTGTGACACTCCTGCGACGATAGGAACGGGGATATCCTCTTTTTGGGATTTTGCCATCCATGCAAACAGCTCCTTCATAAGTCGCGCCACGTCTTTTGCTTCCGGGGGCAGATATATTATCGCGCCCGTTGCGGCGTCTCTTATGACATTCTGACCATCCCGATATTCAGTGGCTTTGGCTTTAGGCCCCTTATGGATGACCGCATGAAGCTTTCTGACGCGTTCTTCAGTGATGTCGATTCCGGCTTCCGCCCATTCTTCCACTTTTTGCAGCGAGTTGTAATAGTTTTTCACTTCAACGACATCGCGCTCTTTTCCCAATAATTTCTTTTCTCCATCTAAAACCGCCTTGGCTTCTTTCAGCGTCAAGCGATTTCCCTCTATTCTGGTGGAGTGATGGGTTGAACGGACGCGCGCCCGCCTGCGCAATGATTCAGCGGTGGCCGGATGCAGTATAGCTCCGCCTACTGCTTCCCGCGCCGCTTCAATCGTCATTAAATCGCGCACTATCTTATTTGTAAACTTGTATTTATATGACATTAAAAAACCTCTTGCGACATGGCCTATATATTATAAAACAAAAACAAAGGAATGTGAACAGACCGCCGATAAACCGCCGATAAATCAAAAAAACGAAATTTCTTGATCTGGAATCGGTCAATAGGATTAGGGTTTGATGCGGTTATCCGCCGAAGGCTTGCCGCGCGCCGCTGACTAGGAGGGCGGACCCTGCGAAAACGAGAAGGGAGAACACGAAAACGCGGAACGCCCGCTCGGGCATTTTGCTGTGCAGTTTCTCGCCTATAAAAACGCCGAGGAGCAGCACGGGAACAAGGGCGGCGATGGCTTTCAGCGTGCTCGCGTCGTGCCGCCCGGCGACGATGTGCGTGGTCATTATTATTCCGTTAAGCACGAGCCATAGCACGGAAAGAGTGGCGCGGAACACGCCTTTGTCGGCGAGTTTTTTACTGGAATAATAAACAATCATGGGGCCGCCGGAGCCGTAGACGCCCTGAATGAATCCGCCGCCCATGAGCCAGATGGCGGATTTCAGGCGGGACATCGGAGGCGGGGCCGCCGCTTTGTCCGCCCCTGTCGCCATACGGGACAACTCCCATATCGAGAAACACAACACGAAGACGCCGTAAGCGAGTTTCAGCCACACGCTGCCCGCTATGTTGAAAACCAGAATGCCGATCGCCATGCCCACCATAGCAAAGGGGAGTATGCCGTACATCAGCTCCGCCGGCGGAACCATCTTTCGCTCTCTGACAACCCGCGCGATTCCGCCCATCAACTCGAATGTGTCCGTCTTCTTGTAATGCCGCGCGACGATGTACACGCTGATTGCGAGGTTGATGGGGACGAGCACTGTGACGAGCCACGGAATTTCAAAGAAGTTGGCGGCGATGGTGACGGCTATGATGATTCCGCCGAAGCCTGTGATGGCCTCGACGATGTTCGCCAGAAGGACGGCCAGAATGAGGATTATGAAACTTGTTTCAAGCATTGAGTCGAAGCAGCCTTTCAGCGGGCGGGGCTGAAAGTCGAGCCGCGCGCGGCCCCGCGCCATGGCTGAATATTGTAATGCAAAACCGGTCGCGCAAGAATAGCGTCGGCGGATATAAATTGAGGGTCGCGCCGAGGCTCACAGCCCGAAATGTTCCGGGCGGGCGAAGGTGATGAACGCCGCAAGAAAAGCGAGCGCGGCGACGAGCGCCATCCTTATTATCGACGCTTCCATTTCCGTTCTATTTTCAGTTTCCATGACGCGCCTCCGTGTCTTTTTCCAGAATGATAGCGGCGGGGTGCGACAAAATAGGGGGGGCGGGCGCGGAACGAGGAAAATAATTTTACATCGCGCGCGTATTCTTATATGATAGGGCGCGTGAAAAAACCGCGTCCGCGCGCCGCGCGGGCGGCGGCTCATCCGGAAGGAGCGGCGGCTGATGGGAAAATCGAAATATTTTAAAGACAGGGAAGAGTTCGTCAAAGTGATGACCGCTTTGTGCGAAAGGCTCAAATGCGACCCTAAGGTGGGCGCGGACGTGGCGAAGGCCAATGTGATTGTCAGGTTCGAGTACAGCGACCCGGACGCGGCCGTCACCATAAACGGCAGAGACAAACCGGAGACGCCCGGCGACTTCATCAGCTACTGCTGGGACTCGAAGACGCCGGAACCGGATGTGGTGATGATAAACTCGGCGGACTTCAGCCACCGTTTCTGGCACGGCAAGGAAAACCCCATGCTGGCCATAGCGATGGGAAAGATGAAGACTAAGGGCGACGCCGCCAAAGCGCTCGCTCTGCTTCCGGCAATAAAACCGGCTTTCAAGATTTATCCTGAAGTGCTCAAGGAGTTGGGAAGGAAAGACCTCGTCCTGTGACAGGCGCGGCGCGCCGTGAGCGGACGGTTTGCGAAGATTAAATAAAGGAGGGCGGCGGCAATGATTCACAATTACACCAAACGCGAGGACCTTGTGAATTTCCTCAAAGGGAAATCAGTCGAGGTCCGCAAGGAAATCATCAAGCTTGTGGTCACGGCGGGCGGCGGCCACGTGGGCGGCGGGTTGTCCATGACGGAAATCCTTCTGGCCATGTACTACCACGTGCTGAACATCGACCCGAAGAACCCGAAAAAGGAAGACAGGGACAGGTTCATCCTCAGCAAAGGGCACGGCGGAGTGGGCATCTGCCCGGTTCTGGCCGACGTCGGCTACTATGATCACTGCATGATGGACGACTTTAACCAGTACCTTAGCCCGTTCGGGATGCACCCGGACATGCACAAGGTTCCGGGAATAGACATGAGCACGGGGTCTCTGGGGCACGGGTTGCCGATCAGTGTGGGGCTGGCTCTCGGCGCGAGGCTCAAAAAAGCTTCGTGGCGCACCTACTGCCTGCTTGGCGACGGCGAGTGCAACGAAGGAACGGTGTGGGAAGCGGCGATGGCCGGCGCTCACTTCAAACTGGGCAACCTAACCGCCATCCTTGACCGCAACCGCCTCATGCTCGACGGCCCGGTCAACGAAATAATGGAAATTGAACCGATAGAAGACAAATGGAAAGCTTTCGGATGGGACGTGCGAGTGATCGACGGCCACGACTACAATCAGCTCATCGACACGTTCGAATCGCTGCCGCCGATCAGCTCTCAGAAACCCGTCTGCGTCATCTGCAACACCACAAAGGGCAAAGGCGTCTCCTATATGGAGGGCCAGACCAAATGGCACTACGGCGGCCTTGACGAAGCCACCGAGAAACAGGCTTGCGACGACATCGACAAAATCTGCCTGCCGTAAGCAGGCTCATTTCCGACAGGGAGGAATATCAAAATGGCAGGCGGACTGGCTTACACGACAGACGATTTAAATGATCTCACACAGGCTCAGATATTCGGCAAAGTGCTGATGGACCTCGGCTCTCAACATCCCGAGATAGTCGCGCTCAGCGCCGATCTGGCCAAATCTACGAAAGTAGGCGATTTCTTCGCCAAGTTCCCGGAGCGTTCCTTTAACTTCGGCATAGCCGAGCAGAACATGATCGGCGCGGCAGCCGGGCTGGCTCTGGCAGGGTTCAAACCTTACGCCGCAACTTTCGGATGCTTCGCTTCAATGCGCGCGTGCGAACAGGTTCGCACCGACCTTTGCTACCCCAAGCTCAACGTTAAAATCATCGGCACGCATGCCGGCCTCAGCATGGGCAACGGCGGCACGACTCACCACGCGACCGAAGACATCGGCATATTCCGCACATTCGCGAACATGACCGTTATGGTTCCAGCGGACGGGCTAGAGACAGCGAAAGTCATTTCGGCGTCCATTAACCATGACGGCCCGATGTACATACGCGTAGGCCGCGGCTTCGAGCCTCCGGCTTACGAATCCCTCGACTACGACTTCACAATAGGCAAAGCCATCGAGATGCGGCCCGGAGCCGACGCGACGGTTATCGCCTGCGGAATGTGCGTCCTTCAGGCTATGGAAGCCGCCGAAGACTTCGCCGAAGACGACGGCCCGGACATCCGCGTTATCAACATTCACACCGTAAAGCCCATAGACAAGGAAGCCATTATCAAGGCCGCCGAGGAAACGGGCGTCATCATCACGGCAGAAGAACACAACATCATCGGCGGACTCGGCAGCGCGGTCGCGGAAATCCTCGCCGAAGCCGGACTCGCCGGCACGGTTAAGTTCAAACGCGTCGGCATTCCGGACGTGTTCTCCGTTATCGGTTATCCCGAAGACCTGTACGCCCACTACAAGATCGACCAAGCTGGAATCTACGACAGCATCTGCGACTTGATGGGGCTTGAAAAGAAGGACCGCGACGACGAGCATTGATTTGTCAGCCTCGCGAAAATTGATGAAACAAAAAAGCGGCCCAAACAGGGCCGCTTTTTTTATCCCGGATTCGTCGATAGAGCCGACGAACCGGGGCGATTTTCATAGCGGCGAACTGCTTCGTTGCCGCCGCATTTTTTTGTTC
>DIWT01000011.1 GCA_002435745.1 bacterium UBP15_UBA6099 | reverse complement strand
ATACGGCTGATTCTTCCTGATTCTAGGGTTCTATTGACGAATCCGGGTTCAAAGAGAAACTTTTTCAAAAGTTTCTCTTTGTTCTTTCCGTTTTTCGATGTCTTCCTTTCTTTAATATTTACTTTTCGCCGGGCGGCGCGGCTGGATGAAATGTTTCCGGCGGGGGCTGAACAGGGGCGGGGAAATATTATAGAATTAGCGAACGCGGAAAGGAAAAGGCATGAGAGTGGAAACCCGTGCGGCGCTGTTCACGATAGGAGCGATGCGTCCTGATGTGTTCTATGAGTTGCTTGACGGCGGGAGGCTGCCGAACATCGAGAGGATATTCGGCAGCTCTGTCAGGGCGGAACGGGCGGCGGCTGTGTTTCCGTCAGTGGCGGCGTCGTGTCACGCTGCGCTGGCGACGGGAGCTATGCCCGGAAGAAACCTGATAACGGGAGGCGGGCGGTTCGACAGGCACGGGAAGATGCCGGCGCACAGGGAATACGCGATGACGGAGCCGTGGCGGGGCGCGGCGGGGCGGTTGGGGCTTCCGGCTCTGCCGAAGACGGGGGACGGGCCGGTGCTGGACAAGGACATAAGCGGCGGAACGGCGACGATATTCGAGGCGTTGAAAACGCGCGCTGCGAGGTCTGCGGCGGTATGGACGCCGGTGGGGCGCGGGGCGGACGAACACATAACGGCGAGCGCGTTGGAGATTGCGCTGGCGTCGGCTGGGGGGAAGGGAGGCCGGGCGGCGTTTGACCGAGCGGCGGCGCGCAAGGCCGCGAAGTTCATAGCCGACACTAGGCGTCTGCACAGGATGATTCAGGTGAATTTCGCGGGCGCGTTTCCGAGGAGCGCCGGCGCGGCGGAGGACGAGGAGCGCGAGTATATTTCAGGAGTTCTGGACGCATGTTTCGGGAGGACGCTCGACGCGCTCGCCCGGAGGCATCCACTCGAGGAGTTCCATTTCGCGTTGTGCGCGGCGCGCGGAGGCAGGCACGCTCCCGCTCCGCCGGAACGCGTGGTGTCCCGCGCGGCGATGCGGAGAATCCTTTCCTCCGCCGGGTATTCGATATACAACCCAGCCGAGTCGGACAACCCGAAGAGGCGTTCGGCGGTGGCGTTCATACATTCAGGCTCTTATCACCTTCACTTGAGGAACAGGGCGACTGGGAAATGGCACAGTCCGCCGCTTTTCGAGGAAGATTTGATGGCGGCGGCGGACGCGTTTTTCGGGGCGTCGGCGAGCGGCGCGGGCGGCTCTGTTCCCGGATGGCTGGATTTGGCTCTGGTTAAAAACGTTGAGATGGGCGAGTACGTGGTTTATGACGGCGTTCTGGCGGAGCCGCCGCTAGACTTCTTTTCGCGGAGCGGGAATGAAACCAAGTACCCCGGAGCGCGCAAGAGACTGAAAGGATTTTTCTGCAAGCACAGCCCGGATGTGGTGTTGCTCGCGGACAGGGAGAGTGGCTTCTGTTTCGAGGTGGAAAACGGCGCGCGCGGCGGCGGCGGCCTGTGCGCGGAAGACTCGCTTGTGCCGCTCCTTTTCTCAGGCCCCGGAATGGAATCCGGGATGATACGGGGCATGTGCTCGATTATCGACGCCGCGCCGACGGTCGCCGCTCTGTTTGACGTTTCTATGACCACCGCCGACGGGCGGATACTTCCTCTGTTCAAACAATGCTGAACCCTTGTTACATGAGGGTCATTCTTCTTCCGTTTCCTCGTCTTCCGCTTCTTCTGCGGGGGCGGGAAAGAGTTCCTCGAACTGTTCGCGGGACACTTCTCCGGCATTTTTGAGAGTTCCGTTGAGGGTCAGGTTGACCTTTGCTTCCGGCTCCCATTTTTCCTTCGAGCCGTCTGGTTTTGTGAAGTTGATTTTGGCTCCGCCTTTGACGGTCACTTTGGAGTCCGCGCTCATGTCCTGAATTGTTCCGGAATCAATCGCCAGAGACATTCCGCCTGCGACTTCCCATTTCATCTTGAGGTCGACTTTGCCGATAGACATCACGTCGTCGCCCATCGGGATTTCGGGGATCATGGAAAGGAAGCTGTTGAGGAATCCGGCGTCGTAGTCGCCAGTGGAGGCGAACTCCATGATGGCCACGCCGTTGTCGACGGATATGAGTTTATATCTCATTTCGAGGATGGGGAAAATCGGCATCGGCATATCGTCCTGAGCGACCTTCTGCACCCAAGTGTCGCCGACGGCGACCGGGTCTTTGGGAAGGATGGGAGGGATGAGGCCGGTGATTATAGGCAGGATGGTGTCTAGGCTGGTGAGATCCATGCCGGAGTTTCCCATGCCGGGCATCATGCCGCCGAGCATGTTGCCTGCGCCGCCGGGCATGCTGAGGTTGCGGACTTCGATGTTGTTTATGCCGCCCTGCGGGCTGATGTCGAGCAGGAGTTCGGGAGCCGCGTCCGCCCCGATGCCGCCGATGTCCGGCAGTTGCAGCAACCCGCCGAGTATCACGTTCTTTATCATCGCCTTGGCGAGGAACACCGTGCCTTCGTCATAAGCGTCCTGCGTGTCCATGTACGCGTCGAGGTTTATCTTGACTGCGAGGTTTTCACCCGACATCTTCGCGTTGGGCATCGGCAGGCCGACGAGGTCGAAGGAGAGCGCGCCGCCGATGGACGCCTCGTACTTTGTTATGACTCCGGGAGTTCCCTTGATCTTCAGTTCATAAGTCTGTTGCGCGAGCGCCTGCGAGCAGACCGTCGCCGCGACGAGCGCCGCGAAAACCGCTGTTATACTTGTCATTTTCATTGCGCGTTCCCCCTAGTGGTTTGGTCTGATTATACCCGCCCCCCCGCTCAAGTCAATTATAAGAGCGCCTCGCGGGGGCGCTGTTCTTACAGCGATTTCTTAAACCATTTCAGGCTGTCCACCACAACTTTGTCCAGAGGCAGAATATGGTCAGAGTCGTACCAAACGACGCCTTTGCGGGGCGTGTCGATCAGTTTGTGAAGAGCCTCCATCGCCGGGACGCTGATGGTGGTGTCGTTTTTTCCGTTCATCAGCATCACCGCCCTGTCGCTCAGCATGGGAGCGAAAACGCCGGGATCGACGAACTTGAACATGTCAACGAACTGCTCCGGAGACATGTTGTTTGTTTCCATATATTTTCTGATTTCCTGCATGTCGCCGTAATCAGAATGGCGGAACATGAGAGAGAAGTCCGCGCCGCCGTCGGCGAGCAGGATGGATTTGATTCTGGGGTCGAGGGAGGTGGCGGCCGTTCCGGTCAAAGCGCCCATGCTTATGCCCATGTAGCCGAGGCGACCGGGGTCGATTCCTTTCCATGAGGCCAGAACGTCGAAGCCGCGCAGGATGTCCCGAATCTGTTCCTGCATGTGTTTTGCGCTGAGAGCCGGGTCATCCATCAGGACATCCTTGCCTTTTTCCGCGCGGTCTCCCCTGTAGACGCCGTCAATCGCCATGATGGCGATGCCGTGGCCCGTCCACGGAGCGAAAACGTCCGCGAGGCTTTTGTCCGACACGTGGAAGTGCATGAAGAAGACGGCGGGCAAAGCGCCTTCGACGGTCGAGCGCGCCGGGTTCATCGGCCCGATGTGCGGCTTGGGCATAATCAGCGACGCCGGGACTCTGCCCCCGTTCGGGCTGTCGTACGAGAAACTTATCTTCACGCAAGACGGCAGGAACTCGGCTTCCTTTTCGATGACGACATTGAGGGGAGCGCTCCGGTCGAATTCGTAAGCGGCCCGGATTTCGGCCATATCGACTTCGATCTCGGTTCCCAGCCCCGCGGACGTCATTTTCAGAATCCGGTCTTCGGCCCGCGCGGGCGACACAGCCGTCCATACCGCCAGAGCCAGAGCCGCCGCCCAAATCAGCGCAATCCTAGATGTCTTCATATCGCAACTTCCTCCGCGCTTTTTTTTCGCCGTCAGTTTACCAGAATCCGAATTGAAAATCCAATTCCCGGCGCGGAGAGAAAAGGCGCGGGGTAAAAAAAGGAGAGAGCTGATTTTTTTCGGGTTGAAGCGGGGAGCGTGTATCCGTTAAAATGATGTAAATCGGATTTTTTGAAATCCGGGACTGACGCGAAATTCTGCGCAACGGCGGAACGCGGCGGAGCGGCGGAGTGTAAGCGCGGCTCCGGGGAAGGCATTATTGCCTTGAAGATGGTTCGCGATCGCGGGGCCGGATCGCGAGGAAGGGGAGCGTGAAACATGAAAATCAACATTAATATAGCGCGGCGCGCGGCGGCGCTCTGCGCGGCTTTGGCTATTTCGGCGGGGACGGCTGCCGCGCAGGAGCAGGAATCCAGAACAATCGTGACGGTAAAACAACTCATAGATTCTCCGGCGGACTACGCGGGCAAAACGATTGTGGCGGTCGGGATGTTCATGGGCGGCGACGGAGCGTGCGTCGGCAGGATAGACGCGCGGGACTGGATGCTGCAGGGAGAGGGAAGGGATTGCGTTTGGGTCAGGGTCGAGCCGCCGCAGGGTTGCGATCCGGCGACGAAAGTGGGCGTCGGCAGGAGGGTGGCCGCGGAGGGCATCGTCTCGATGGTCAGGAACAGGCCGATGTTGTTTCCGGCCCGCGACCCGGCGAAGTCGGCGGCGCAGCGGCAACAATCCGCGCAACAACCTCGCAAGGATCCCAAAGAAGCGCAGAAGGAACGCAAGGAAGCCACTGAGCAGAGAATGCTCGAAATCGAGAGGGAGCGCGACGCTTCTCAATCCTTCTCGCCCGGAGAATTGCTGCAGAACCCGGCTCTGTTTTCTGGCATGGAGTTTTTCGCTGCGGGAAATTACCGGGCTGACGCTGCGGGGTGCGGTTCGGACGCTCCCGCGCTCGAAGGGGAGTGGGCCATTGAGGACCTGCTGGGCAACTGCGTGCGCGCAAGAGGCCCGGTCCCGGAGCGCGCAGGCTCAGCCTCCGCTCCGGCGGACGGCGAACTGGTTTCTTTCAAGGCCGTCATGAAGATTGAAACCGCGTCCGGCTCCGCTTCGCATTACCTTCAGGCAGCGCCCCGTTTAGAGGAATTCAAAACCACCGCGCCGGAGATGAGGCCGGCGGCAAAGCCGTCCTCTCCCAAATGAGGGCGGAAAATTCAACGCGGCCCCGCCGCGAAAGGAGAATGTCTTGAGAAAACTGCTGACTGCTCTGTGCGTCGCCGCTGTGGCGCTCGCCGTATCGTCCCGCGCGTCCATCGCTGACGCGCCGCCGACGGCGTCCGAAGTGTTCGACGCGTTGGTGAAACGCGCCGACACGCTGAAACAATACAAGCTTGCGTTCGACTATCTGAAAGCGCATCCCGAATCGGGCAAAAGCAAAGCCCGCGCGGAGAGCCGAAAATGTATGTACTGGCACATCGCGCCCGACGTGATGAGGCTGGACGTCGTGGACGGAGACGATAAAGGCTCGAAGGTGGTTTACAACGGAAAAGTGAAGAAGAGCCATGTGCGCGCCAAGCAGGGCATCATCCCGGCTATCTGGGTGGGCAAGGACGATCCGAGGCTGGCGGGCTTTTTCAAAAGCGACTGGAAATCGGATGTCATGGAGATAAAGGGCGAGGTCGGCGACGTTGCCCCGAAAATGACGGGCGCGGAGAAAATAGCCGGCCGCGACGCGTGGAAAATCGAATTCTCCGGGCTCAAGAACCCGGAATTCGACAAGATAACTCTATGGGTGGACAAAAAGGAATCGGTTCTGCTCCAGTACGAGCGGCGCAAGGGCGGCGCGGTCTTCGAGAAAAAAACTTGGAGCGAAATCGAGATAGACGCGAAACTGGGGCCTCAGGATTTTAAGATTTGACGCCGTCGAGACGGGCGGAGTCGTTTTTATCAAAGCGTCCGTTTTGGGGCAGACGAAGCATTTGCCAAGGGGCGCGCTATATGATTATTACGCCGTCATTCCCGCGAAGAGGGAATTCTTTATAGGCCGAATTTTCGACTAGCCCGGATTTTTCACGATAAGAATGCGGGCTAGGATTCCGGAGCGTTTAATTAACGCCGGGGATTCGCTCTGACAAATGCGAATCCGGATTGACTCGATATGCTGCCGGGCGGATTCGAACTCAGCTTTCAAGGGATGCCGTTGTGGATCGCGGGGCCGGCCGCAGCGTTGTGCGCGTTTGCCGTTTGGAGATATTACCGCAGTCTCAAAGCCGCCGAGTTTCAGCCTGCATGGCTGCCCGCCGCGTTGCGCGGAGCCGCGCTGGCGCTGGCGGTTTTCCTGTCGGCAGGCCCGGTCGTCAAGTTCGACGTCGAAAGGGAAGTCTCCCCGCGCGCGGCGATAGTCGTGGACTCTTCGCAGAGCATGATGTCGAAGGACGGCGGGGCGGAAGAGCGGTGGGCGCGGGCGCTCGGCGCCGCAGAGGAAATCTCGCGCGCGTTGGGCGGCAAAACGACTTCGTTTTTCATCGCCTCCGACGCTGTCAGGCCGCTTGCGTCGGCGGAGGACGCTCGCGCGCTTAGACCCGTCGGCCCCGAGTCTTTCATCGCCGCCGCGCCGGACGAAATAGCAAAGGCGTCCGACATTCCATTCACGGACATAATCATATTGACGGACGGGCGGGACACCTCCGGGGCGAGACCGCCGGCGCTCGGCGGCCCGCGCGCGCACATTGTCGGTTTCGGGTCGCCGTTCCCTGCGTTCAACGCGGGCGTCTCGGAGCTTTCGATGCCCGAATACGGTTTCGAGGGGGAGGAGTTCGAAGCGCGCGGCTTCGTGCATGTGACAAACTCGTCGGGGGGCGAAACCATCGACGTCGAGTTGCATGACGGCGGGGCGCGGGCGGCGGCGACTGTCAAAGCGCCTTCCGGCGGCGGCGACGCGAGGCTCCCTTTCACTCTTAGTCACAAGCCGTCCGAATCAGGCCTTCGGGCGATGACGGTAAAAGTAAAGGCCGCCGCGCCAGACACCGCGCCGGAGGACGATTCCCGCTCAGCTTTCGTCGATGTGGCCTCGGCGCGCCGCAGACTGCTGTATATAGACGCTCCGCGATGGGAGAGCAAGTTTCTCGTAGCTTTCCTGACCGGGCTGGAGGCGACGAAAGCGGATGTGTTGCTGATCGGCCCTGCCGGGACGCTCAAGGGCGCGGAACTGAGGGCGGCGGCGTCCGCGCGGGCGCTCTCCGAGTACAACCTTGTTGTCGCCGGAGCGGCGGCTCCGTGGATGAAACCCGCAGAGAGAGACGCCTTGGCCGAATACGCCGAAAGAGGCGGGCGGCTGATCGTTCTCGGCGGGCGCAACTCGCTTGCGGGAGCGGGCGGACGCTGGAAGTCGTCTCCTCTAGCCCCCGGCTCGATAGCCGGAGACGCCGCCGGGTTTGAAGTAACCCCGACGCCGGCCGGGCTTTCCGGCCCGCTACTGCGTTTGGCCGAATCTGAGGCGGACAACCGTTTGATATGGAAAACGCTGCCGTTCGCGCAGACGTTCAGCCGCGCGGAGCCGCCGCCGGGCGCTTCCGTCCACGCCGAACACCCGTGGCTCAACTGCGGCGCGAGGCGGTGTCCGATGATTATGGACGCGCGGTGGGGCAGGGGCCGCGTTCTGCTGTTCGCTTTCGACGGCCTCTGGAGATGGAAGCTCCGCGAACGCGAAAAAGATTCCGCCGCTTATGACAGGCTGATGTCGAACGCGCTGACGATGATGCTGGAAACTGAAAACCCGGCTCCGGTCAGGCTCTTCATGTCGGCCCGCGAAGCCACGCTCGGCGCGACGCTAGCCGCCACCGCGCATGTCGAACCTGACGCGCTTGCGGAGGGCGAAACTCCAGTTCTCTCAGCGACGGCTCCCGGAGAGCCTGCGGTAGAAATCCCGATGAAGCCGCTGGAGGGCCGCCCCGGCGCGTTCTCCGCAGAGTTCGTTCCGGGCCGGGCGGGCGTTCACTATTTCACAGCCTCGGCGTCCGGCGGCGCGTCAGAGCCTCGCCCGGCGGCGGTCCACGCTTCTCCTTCGGAGTTCAGGAATCCCGGCGCGGACGAGGTTTTTATGAAACGCATGGCCGAACTTAACGGCGGAAGCTATTTCGCCGAGGCGGATGCCGGAGACGTCGCCGCCGCCGTCAGAAAAGGGGCCGCCCGCGAGCGCGCCTCCGTGAAAAAAGCCCTCTGGAGCATGCCCGCGCTTTTCGCGCTCGTTGCCGCGCTGCTGACTATCGAATGGATATCTCGCAGAAGGGGGGGCTTGGTTTGAGGCCGAAATCGCGCAAGGCGAAAGCCGTTTCAAAATATTTTTGCGGGTTCATTCTCGCCGCCGCGCTCGCCGTTGCCCTCGCAGCCGCCGCGCTCCGCGCCGCGACTCCGGCGTCCCGGCCCGCAGCCGGCGACGCCTTCCACATCGCGCAGTTGAGATACGGCGGCGGCGGGGACTGGTACGACAACCGCACGTCTATGCCGAGGCTTCAGGAACGGCTTGCCCGCGAATTCGGCGTCTTCCCCGGCGCCGAACGCAAAATTGTTCGGCTAACGGACGACGATCTGTTTTCATACCCCGTGATATTCATGTCCGGGCACGGCAACGTGTCCTTCTCTCCCGAAGAGGTCGCCCGGCTGCGCGCGTACTTCGAGCGCGGCGGATTCCTGTGGGCCAGCGACGACTACGGCATGGCCCCGGCCCTTCGCCGCGAGTTGAAAAAAGTCCTGCCCGGACAGGACTATGTCGAGTTGCCGTTCAGCCATCCGATTTATCAGGCTCCTTACAAGTTCCCGTCCGGGCTGCCTAAGATTCACGAGCACGACGGCGGCCCGCCTCGCGGCTACGCTCTCTTCTTGGGCGACAGGATGGTGTTCTTTGCGGATATCAACACCGACATCGGCGACGGCCTCGAAGCCCCGTCAATCCACAACGATCCCCCCGAAGTTCAGGAACAGGCTTTCCGCATGGCAGTGAACATCGTCTACTTCGCGCTCTCTCAATAGCCCCGCCGTAAAGCGGGAAGTTATGCCAATTCTTAATTGGTTTCACCCGCTTGTCTGTGTGCCATGCGCACCTATGAAAAA
>DIWT01000052.1 GCA_002435745.1 bacterium UBP15_UBA6099 | reverse complement strand
GCGTCATCACCGAAATAATTGAATAAGGGAATGTCAAATGGCAACGAAGTTCAGAATAAGAATAAAGCTTAAATCGTTCGACCACAACAGCCTCGACGCGGCGGCGGTGAAAATTGTGGACACCGTGAAAGGAAGCGGAGCCGTTGCCCTCGGGCCGGTCCCGCTGCCGGTGAACATCGAGAGATTCTGCGTCTTGCGGTCTCCCCACGTGGACAAGAAATCGAGGGAGCACTTCGAGATACGCACACACAAAAGGCTGATAGACATCGACAGCCCCACTCCGGCGACCATCGAGGCCCTTAAGCAGCTCGAGCTTCCGTCGGGCGTGGACATCGAGATTAAATAAGGGACACGCCAATGATACCGGGAATGATAGGAAAGAAAATCGGGATGGCCCGAATGTTCGACGAGAAGGGCAATGTGGTGCCGGTCACGCTGATCGAGATGGGGCCTTGCACCGTCGTCGGCGTGAAGACATCGGACGGCAAAGACAAGTACGACGCCGTGCAGGTCGGCTACTCGAGCGTCAAGCTGGACAAGCTCACCAAGCCGATGCAGGGCGTTTACAAGAAATCCGGACTCAAGAGCGGATTCAAAGTTCTCAAGGAGTTCCGCGTTGACAAGACGGACGGCATCGGGGTCGGCGACGAGATAGGCGCGGACGCGGTGTTCAGCGAAAACATGTCCGTCAAGATAATCGGAACGAGCATCGGCCGCGGATTCGCCGGAGCGATGAAGAGGCACGGGTTCGCCGGCTCCGAAGCCAGCCACGGGCAGGAAAAAGTGCATCGCAGGCCCATGAGCGGCGGCGCGACGGACGCGCAGAGAGTTTTTAGAGGCAAAAGAGGCCCCGGACGCATGGGCAACGCCCAAGTGACGGTCGCCAACCTTAAACTGATGAAGATGAAACCGATGTACGAAGCCGGACAGTCGGAAACCGAATCGGCAGGCAAGACCCCGTACATCATAGCGGTCCGCGGAGCGGTGCCGGGGAAACAGAACTCGTTGGTTATAGTCGAAAAAATGTGATCGGATAGAATACGGCTATGTCAGAAGAAAAAAGCAAAACGAAGATGAACAGGCGGCTCATCGCCGAAGCCCTGAGAATAGAGCAGGGGAACGCGCGCAGCGACACGAAGAAGATGAAGACGCGCGGAGAGGTGAGAGGCGGCGGAAAGAAACCGTTCAAGCAGAAGGGCGGCGGGCGCGCCAGACAGGGCAGCATCAGGGCGGTGCAGTGGGTAGGCGGCGGCAGGGCCTTCGGCTCCTCGGCGGCCAACCACGACAGGAAGATCAACAAGAAGGCGCGGCACGCCGCTCTTCAAAGCGTGATCGAGTGGAAGCAGGCCGAAGGCCGCGTGATTGTGGACGAGTTGAAGTTCGACGCCCCGTCCACCAAGAAGTTCGTTGAGTTGCTCAAGAGCAAAGGCATTGAAGGCAAGGTTCTGTTCATTTATGAAAGCGGAGAGGCGATGGAAAACGCGGTGAAGTCGGCGCGCAATCTGCCGAAGACGACCTGCCTGAATTCCGCGATAATAAACCTGAAAGACCTGCTCGACTGCGAGTGGGTTCTGATGGCGCCGGAAACGGCCGCGCGCCTGAAAATTCAAGGCTGATTGGACACAAGACCATGAAAGACGCAAGAGACGTAATAATATCGCCGATCATCTCGGAGAAGAGCCACATCGACTTGCAGTCGAACAAATATTATTTCAGAGTGGCGAAGACGGCCACGAAGACGGACGTCGAGAACGCGGTGAAGAAGCTGTTCGACGTTGAAGTCGAGAGCGTGAACATACTCAACAAAAGAGCCGAAAAGAAAAACTACGGCAGATTCAAGGGATTCAGCGCGGCTTGGAAAAAAGCCATCGTGACGGTCCGAAAAGACCAGAAGATCGCCGGATTCTTTGAAGGAATGTAAGGGCGGAAAAAGACAATGGCCATACAAAAATCAAAACCGACGACTCCCGGCAGAAGGTTCCATTCGAGAGTGTCCGGCGCGGACATCACCAAGCAGGAGCCGGAGAAGTCGCTTACGGTGATCAAGAAGAAGAACTCGGGCCGCAACAACATGGGCCGGGTGACGGTTAGACATCAGGGCGGCGGGCACAAGAGGCGGTTGCGGATCGTCGATTTCAAACGGACCACCGACGGAATGGCCGGCAAAGTCGCCGCCATCGAGTACGACCCGAATCGCTCGTGCAGGCTGGCCCTCATCCACTACGAAAACGGCGTGAAGGCCTACATTCTTGCGACGAAGAACATGAAAGTCGGAGACAAAGTGTTGTCCGGCGAAAAGATAGACGTGGCCGAAGGGAACGCGCTTCCCCTGTCGGGCATACCGCTGGGAGCGATGATACACAACATCGAGTTCAGGCCGGGAGGCGGAGGCCGAGCGGCAAGGTCCGCCGGCAACTACGCCACGCTCATCGCCAAGGAAGGCGAGAGAGCGCACGTCAGGATGCCTTCGGGAGAGGTCAGGCTGTTCAATCTCAAGTGCCGGGCGACCATCGGTCAGGTCGGCAACGAGGAGCACAACTTGGCGTCCGACGGCAAGGCCGGAAGGAACAGATGGAAAGGGCGCAGACCCACTGTTCGCGGAACGGTAATGAACCCGTGCGATCACCCGCACGGCGGCGGAGAAGGCAAGAGCAAATGCGCCGGCAGGCCGCCTTGCTCGCCGTGGGGCGTTCCCGCCAAAGGCGGCAAGACAAGGTCTAAGAGAAAAAGCAACAAAATGATAGTGACGCACCGCAACAAGAAGAAAAGGAAATAAGCGCGGGGATTTGCCGCGGGAGGTTTCAAGTGCCGAGATCGTTGAAAAAAGGGCCGTTCGTGGAAGAGAAGCTGCTTAAGAAAGTAAAGGCGGCGCAGAAGGCTAAGGGCGGAGGGATAATCCGCACGTGGTCCAGAGCGTCGATGGTGGTTCCCGAAATGGTGGGACTGACGCTGGCGGTTCACAACGGGAAGAAGCACATCCCGGTGTACATAACGGAAAACATGGTGGGCCACAAACTGGGCGAGTTCGCGCCGACGCGGCTGTTTCGCGGGCACGGCGGCTCGGAGAAGAAAACCGGAACGAGATGACCAAGGAACGCGCGGGCGGCGGACAAGGCCGCGCGCGCCAAAAAAGCAAGGACAGGCGCTGAACGATGGAACAACAATTTGCCAGAGCGGAAGTAAAACACGTGAGAGTGTCGGCCCGAAAAGCGGGAAGATACGCGGCGGCCATAAAAGGAATGAAATACCAGCAGGCGTACTCCACGCTGGATTTCATGACCTCTCCGACGGCCAAGACGGTGCAGAAGGTTCTGGCATCGGCCGGGGCCAACGCCGAAGAGAACCATGACATGACTCGCGATCAGTTGTACGTGTACGAGGCGGTGGCGAATCAGGGGCCGACATTCAGGCGGTTTAGGCCTGCGATGCGCGGCATGGCCACGAGGATACGGAAACGCACCAGCCACATAATAATCGTGCTCTCGGACAAACCGAGGAAGTCGTAAGGAGGCGGGAATTGGGACAGAAAGTTAACCCTAAAGGGCTTAGGCTCGGGATCGTAGAGACTTGGGACAGCAGATGGTTCGCGGACAAGGATTACGCGGACCTGTTGCACGAGGACTTCATGATCCGGGACATCGTGAGGAAGTGGAACTACAAGGGCGACGGAAGGCCGCTGACGGGCAAGGCGCTAAAGAGGCTCCAGAGGGACAACCTCAGGTTCAGCGGAATCTCCAAAGTCGAGATCGAGCGGAAGGCCAAGAACGTGCTGGTCAGGATCAGCGCGGCAAAGCCCGGAATAGTCATCGGAAAGAACGGCGAGACTATCGAAGCTCTCACCAAACAACTGAGAAACAAGACCGGAAAAGCGGTTGACATAAAGATAAAGACGATAGAGCAGCCGGATCTAGACGCATGGTTGCTGGGCGAAGGCGTGGCGATGATGATAGAGCGCAGGTTCGCTGTGCGGCGCGCCATCAAGCAGTCGATGGAAAAGGCGCTGCGCGCGGGAGCGCAGGGAGTGAAGATTATGTGCGCCGGGCGTCTGGGCGGCGCGGAAATAGCCAGAACAGAATGGAGCAGGCGCGGCAGAGTCCCGCTCCACACGCTCCGCGCGGAGATCGACTACGCGCACACCGAGGCGTTCACCACCTACGGAAAAATCGGCATCAAAGTGTGGATATACAAGGGAGACAAAGACCCGAGGAAATTCAAAAACGAGCTCCTGCTGCATGGTCAGGACTGACCGGAGAGGCTTAAGGCGATGTTACAACCTAAAAAAGTAAAATACCGGAAAATGCACCGGGGCCGGATGAAAGGCACTCCGGTCAAAGGCTCCACAGTGGCGTTCGGCGAGTACGGGTTGCAGGCGATGGAGCCTGCGTGGATAACCGCCAGACAGATAGAGGCGTCGCGCGTGGCCGTCACAAGGTGCATCAAAAGAGGCGGAAAAGTTTGGATACGGATATTCCCGCACAAGAGCGCCACTAAGAAACCCGCCGAAACCAGAATGGGAAAAGGCAAAGGCAGCCCGGAGTTTTGGGTGGCGGTGGTTAAGCCGGGAACGATGATACTAGAACTGGCGGGCGCGCCCGAAGAGCTTTCCAAAGAAGCTCTGACGCTGGCCGCCTACAAGTTGCCGATTAAGTGCAGAATCGTCAAAAGATAACGGGAGTCGGATATGAAGACGCGGGAAATGAGAGAATTGAGCGACGGCGAACTGAAGGACAAGCTCGACGGTTTTAAACAGGAGCTTTTTAACCTGAGGTGGCAGACGGCGTCTCACCAGAACCAAAATCCCAAAAGGATAAGGGATGTCAAGAGAATCATAGCGAGAGCGTTGACCATCCTGAACGAACGCGATCGGAAGGAAGCGGCGAAATGAGGGAAACTAGCAGACAGTCGATAGTCGGTAAAGTCATCAGCGACAAGATGGATAAGACGGTTGTCGTGCAGGTCGAAAGCCTGAAACAGCACCCGAAGTACAAGAAGTTCATGCGCACGCGCAAGAACTACAAAGCTCACGACGGGGCGAACGAGTGTTCGCTCGGGGACATAGTCAAGTGCGACGAGACGCGCCCGCTGAGCAGGGACAAAAGATGGCGCGTGGTAGAGATATTAAAGAAGCGCTTCGTGTCCACGCTCGAGGTAGAAGACCCCGACGAGATGGTGATGAAGAAGCAGAAACCGGCTGAGACGGCGGGCGAAGAGACGGCTGCGGAAGTCGAGCAGACGTCCGACGAAGAGTAGAATACGAGAGCGGGCGCGGGCCGACGGCCCCCCCATGCGACTACGGGAGCGTGAACTGAAATGATACAGAAGGAATCGCGGCTGAAAGTGGCGGACAATTCGGGAGCCAAGGAAATCCTCTGCATAGGCATACCCGGTTCGAGCGTCATCAGATACGCGGGAATCGGAGACATAATCACGGCGGCAGTCAAGCAGTCGATACCGTCCGCCGGAGCGGGAGCAAAAAAAGGGAAGGTCATCAAGGCCGTAATAGTCAGGACGAAGCAGCCGGTGGCGCGCCCGGACGGCTCGGTCATCAGGTTCGACGACAATGCGGCTGTGATAATCGACAAGGACAACAACCCGGTGGGCACGCGCGTGTTCGGACCGGTCGGTCGGGAACTGAGAGACAGGAACTTCCTGAAGATAGTGTCTCTGGCCCCCGAAGTGCTTTGAGGCAAATAAACGGCGGAGAAACGAAATGGAACGCGCAAGAGCGATGAAAATGAATATCAGGAAGGGAGACACCGTAAAGGTGATCTCCGGCAGAGACAAGGGCAAACAGGGCGAAGCCTTGAGCGTGTCGCCGACATCCGGCAAAGTCGTGGTGCATCAGGTGAACATGGCGCGCAAGGCCGTCAAGCCCGACCCGAAAAAGAACCCACAGGGCGGGATCATAGAGATGCCCGCTCCTATACAGGCGTCGAACCTCAAGCTGGTGTGTCCGAGGTGCGAGAAACCGACCAAGGTCAAACGCAGCAAAGACGCCGAAGGAAAATCAAGCAGAAAATGCGGGAAATGCGGTGAATTGATCGATGGCTGAGACAACTAGATACGCTGAGCTTTACAAAAACGAGATCGTCCCGAAACTAATGCAGGAGTTCGGCTACACGACGGTCATGCAGACGCCGCGTCTGGCGAAGATAGTGCTCAACATGGGCGTGGGCGAAGCGCGAGAAGAGCCGAAGTCGCTGGAGAACGCGGTGGCGGATCTGACGACGATAACCGGCCAGAAGCCGGTGATCACCCGCGCAAGGAAGTCCATATCCAACTTCAAGATCAGGGAAGGATGGAGCATCGGCACGAAAGTGACGTTGCGCGGCGCGAAGATGTACGACTTCCTAGACAGGATGATCAATCTAGCGATACCGCGAGTCAGAGACTTCCGCGGGTATTCGTCGAAATCCTTCGACGGGCGCGGCAACTATTCGATGGGCATCCGAGAGCAGTTGATGTTCCCGGAGATTGAATATGACAAGATCGACAAGGTTCGCGGGATGAATATAACTATCGCGACCACGGCAAAGACGGACCAAGAGGGGCTGGCGCTGCTGAAGGCGTTCGGATTCCCGTTCGCGCAGCAGAAGTGACGGCGCGGAAGAATATAAGGAAGAGGTGCAACAGTGTCGACGAAAGCGCACTACCTGAAATCGCAGAAACAGCCGAAGTTTTCGACGCGCGCTAAGAACAGATGCAAGATATGCGGAAGGCCGCGCGGCTATCTGAGGAAATTCGGAATATGCAGAATATGCTTCCGCACGCTTGCCAACGAAGGGCAGATACCGGGCGTCGTAAAGGCGAGCTGGTAAACAATCAGGAGTAGAGGGCCAAAGACATGGGAATGACCGATCCTATAGCGGATATGCTGACAAGGATAAGAAACGCTCAGCGCCAGAATTTCGAGGCTGTGGAACTGCCGGCCTCGAAGATGAAACTGGAGATGCTGAAGATAATGAAAGCCGAGGGCTTCATCAAGAATTACGCCGTGCGGAAGCGCAAATCGCACAACGTGATCAAGGTGTTCCTCAAGTACGGGCCTGACGGCGAGCCGGCGATCGAAAAGCTTGCCAGAGTCAGCAAGCCCAGCCGAAGAACGTATATCGACAAGAGGAATATCCCCCTCGTGGCGGGCGGAATGGGGATGGCGATAATCTCCACGTCGGGCGGGTTGATGACGTCGCAGGAGGCGCGCAAGAAAGGCGTCGGCGGCGAACTGATATGCACCATGTGGTGACGGAGTGGCGTTGACGCCGCCGTCCGCAATCAAAAACCGGGAAGTGAAGCGAGATGTCAAGAATAGGAAAACTGAAAATTGATCTGCCGAAGGGCGCGACTGTTGACATAAAAGACGGAAGCGTGAAAATGAAGGGCGGACTCGGAGAAATGAGTTGGCAGTTGCCTCCGGGGATCACCGTCGAACAGGACGGCTCCGAACTGCGCGTCGTCCGCGCCAAGGAAGACAAGAAAACGCGCGCGTTGCACGGTCTTTCCCGCGCGCTGATAGCGAATATGGCGAAAGGCGTGACCGAGGGCTTCAGCAAGACGCTTGAAATTCAGGGCGTAGGATACAAAGCCGAAATGAAGAAAGATAAACTCGCGCTTTTCGTCGGCTATTCGCATCCGGTAGAGTTCGAAGCCCCCGAAGGCATAACATTGAAAACGGAGAACCCGACGACGATAGTAGTGTCCGGAATAGACAAAGGAAGGGTAGGACAGGTTTCAGCTGACATAAGAAAATTCAGGCCACCGGACGCTTACAAAGGCAAGGGAATAAGATACAAGAACGAGAAGATCAAGCTGAAACCGGGCAAGAGTGGCGCATAACAGGACAAGACAGGAAGCAAGGATTTTACGGGCGGACAGAGTCCGCAAGAAAATCGGCGGGACAGCCGAACGGCCCCGCTTGTGCGTGTTCATCAGCAACAAGCAGGTGTACGCGCAGGTGATAGACGACGCGGCCGGCAGCACTCTGGCGGCGGCGTCCACCCAATCGCCCTCCATAAAGGAAGAGGCGAAGGGCAAAAACATGACGGAAATGGCCAAACTGGTTGGCAAGAGCGTGGCGCAGGCCGCAATGGAAAAAGGCGTGACCACGGTGGTGTTCGACAAGTCGGGCTATAAGTACGGCAAGAGACTCGGAGCGTTGGCGGACGCCGCGCGCGAGGCGGGGCTAAAATTCTAATCGCCCGACATTAGAAGAGGATTAGCTGGGAGCTGACAAATGGGAAAATACAGACAGGCAAGCGCTGAACCGGAAAGCAAATTCATCGAAAAGGTGATAAACATCAACCGCGTGGCCAAGGTGGTCAAGGGCGGACGCCGGTTCAGCTTCAGCGCGCTCGTGGTCGTCGGAGACGGAGAGGGCAATGTCGGACTCGGTTTCGGCAAGGCCAACGAAGTCGCGGAAGCGATACGAAAAGGCGTCGAAGACGGCAAGAAAAACATGTTCAAAGTGCCGATGAAGGGCACGACGATACCATACCAGCTCACAGCGGAATGGGGCGCGGCGAAAGTCATGCTCAAACCCGCCTCTCCCGGCACTGGAATCATCGCCGGCGGAGCGGTGCGCGCTATCGTCGAGGCCTCAGGAATAAAAGACATCCTCACGAAGAATCTCGGCTCCAAGAACCATATCAACACCGCGCGGGCCACCATAGTGGGTCTGAAAAGCGTCAAGACAGAAGATCAGTTCAAACGGTTGCGTTCACAGGCGGATGACAAGGATTCCGCCAAGCAGCAGGACGAAGAACAAAAGGCTCCGGCGGCTCAAGCGCCGGCGAAAACGGAAGAGCGGCCCGCCGCGCCCGCCCCTGCGGCGGAAATCCCGGCTGAGACCGTTGAAAACAGGGAAGGCTGATTATGAAACTGCACGAATTGCCGAAACAAAAAACCGCCACGGCCAAGAAAAGAATAGGACGCGGGCATGGTTCCGGATATGTAAAAACCTCCGGCAAAGGTTCAAAAGGCCAGAAAGCAAGGGCCGGCGGAGGACTCCCGTTCTACTTTCAGGGCGGCGGCATCTCCATGTTCAGGCGCGTCCCCAAACTCGGCGGGTTTACTCCCGTTGGCAGAGTGGAATACGCGCCGGTGAACGTGGAAGACCTCAACGAGTTCGAAGACGGAACCGAAGTGACGCTTGAGAAGCTGGTCGAGGCCGGGATAATCAGAAAGACTGAAAAGACGATAAAGATACTGGGTCGCGGCGAACTGAAGAAAAAGCTAAAGGTTCACGCGCACGCGTGGTCGCAGACTGCGGAGAAAAAAATCGGGGAGTCCGGCTCGGAACTCATCAAAATCTGATATGTTTACAATACTCGCCAACGCATTCAAAGTTCCGGACATACGCCGCAAGATGCTGTTCGTGCTTTACGCTATGGCGCTGTATGCCGCCGGAGCGCACATACCGGTTCCCGGCATAAACAACGACGCGCTTGAAAACCTGATAGGACAGGGCACTCTGTTCGGGATGATGGACCTGTTCGTAGGCGGCTCGCTCAGAAGATTTTCGCTATTCGCCCTCGGAGTGAATCCATACATCAACGCGTCCATTATCATGCAGCTTCTGGCCGTGGTGCTCCCCAAGATAAAAGAGCTTCAGAAGGAAGGCGAGACCGGGCGAAAAGTGATCCAGCAGTGGACCAGATATCTGACGGTCGGGCTGGCCTTCTTCCAAGCAATAGGCATGTACACCATGTTGCGCGGCAGCGGCGGGATTCTTCAGCATGACACATGGCTGTTCAGGATTCTGGTCATCTGCTCGCTTGTGGGCGGCACGCTGTTCCTGATGTGGTTGGGCGAGGAAATCACCAAGAAGGGCGTCGGCAACGGAGTGTCGCTGATAATCTTCTTCGGCATAATAGGCTCGCTCCCCACTCAGGCGTACCAGACCTTCAAACTGGCCACATGGAACGACAATAAGGCCGGATTGGTGGCCCTGTTCCTTATATCCGTGGCCACAATCGCGTTCATAATCTTCGTGCATCTCGGCCAGAGAAAAATTCCGGTGCAGTACCCGAAGAGAATAGTCGGACGAAAATACTACAGCGGTCAAACCACGTACCTGCCGCTAAAGGTGAACACCGCCGGCGTCATCCCGATCATTTTCGCGATATCAATGCTCATGTTTCCCGCGACGATAGCCACATACGTGCCTTACGACGCGGTGAAGAAGGCGTTTGCCAATTTTACAAACGATCAGTCCATACTGTACAATATCATGTATTTTGTGCTCGTATTCCTGTTCACGTTCTTCTACACGGCCGTCGTGTTCGATCCGAAGGAAGTGGCCGAACAGATGAAGAAACGCGGCGGGTTTATACTTGGTTATAGACCGGGAGATCCGACGAGAAGATATCTCGAGCGAATCATGGTGCGCATTACATTCATGGGCGCGATGTTCCTCGGATTAATTGCGGTTCTCCCGTCGTTAGTCGTGTACATAACAAAGCTTTCCAGCTTCGGACTGGGAGGCACGTCGATACTGATTGTGGTGGGAGTGGCGCTGGACACGGTAAATCAGATAGAAGCGCAGCTGCTGATGAGACACTACGAAGGATTCTAAGGGTGAGGCTACGGAGCGGCGCGCCGAAGCGGGCCGCGGGGAGAAGGTGCTGAAATGGCGTTAAATCTGGTAATCTTCGGGCCTCCGGGCGCGGGAAAAGGCACTCAGAGCGAGGCGCTCAGGGACAAATACAACCTTGAACATCTCTCGACGGGCGACATGCTTCGGGAAGCCGTGAAAAACGGCACCGAAACAGGGCTTCTCGCGAAACAGTATATGGAAAGCGGAAAGCTCGTTCCGGACGAAGTCGTCATCAAGATAATCAGCGACAAAGTCGCCACTATCGCGGCGGACAGAGGGACTCTGTTCGACGGGTTCCCCAGAACGCTGGATCAGGCGGCCGCGCTTGACAAAGCCCTTGAAGGCAACGGCAGAAAGATTGACGCCGTGGTGTTCCTGAACGTGCCGGACGAGGAAGTCGTCGCTAGGCTCTGCGGGCGCAGAATGTGCCCGGCCTGCAACGCGATATACCATGTGACCGGCAAGCCCCCGAAAAAGGAAGGCGTCTGCGACAATGAAGGCGCGGCGCTCATCCAGAGGGCGGACGACAACGAGACAGTCATCAGGCAGAGGCTCGACACTTATCACAGCCAGACTCAGCCTGTCATCGATTACTATGGGAAGAAGAACCTTCTCAAGGAGGTAGGACTCACCGGCTCACCTCAAGAGACGAGCCGCAAAATATTCGAATATCTCGACTAGGACGCGAAAGGTGACCGACGGATACCGGACAAAAACCCCTGAAGAGATCGAGCTGATGCGCCGCTCGGGCAGGCTGCTGGCGGCGACGCACGAGCTTATCGCAGGGATGATGAAACCGGGCGTTTCGTCGGCGGAACTGGACAGGGCGGCCGAAGAGTTCATCCGGGACGGCGGCGGAAAACCGGCGTTCAAGGGCTACAGAGGATATCCGGCCACGCTCTGTGTGTCGTTCAACGAACAGGTGGTTCACGGAATACCGGGGCCGAGAAGATTCGTCGAGGGAGACCTTGTGGGAGTTGACTGCGGGGCGATCCTCGAAGGCTACTACTCGGACATGGCGGTGACCCACTACGTGGGAGGCGAACCGCCGGCCCAAGTGGACGCCCTGATGAAAACGACTCTTCGATCGCTGCACAAAGGCATCGAAAAGTGGCGGCCCGGCAACAGAGTGGGCGATGTCTCGGCGGCGATTCAAAAGGAAGTCGAGTCCCGGGGATTCTCGGTGGTGAGGGCGTTGGTAGGGCACGGAATCGGCACGGTCATGCACGAGCGAGGCCTGCAGATTCCAAACTATGGAAACGCAGGAACGGGACTAAAAATAGTCGAGGGAATGACGGCCGCAATAGAGCCGATGGTCAACATGGGCGGGTACGACGTCCGGGAGTTAAAAGACGGATGGACGTACGTGACCGCAGACGCGAGCCTATCGTGCCACTTCGAACACACGGTGGTCGCGACGGCGGACGGGCCGAGGATTCTGACGCTGCCGTAAACTGTAATTAAAGGACAGACATGAGCAAGGACGACGTAATAGAAGTTGACGGAAAAATTGTTGAATCGCTGCCGAACGCCATGTTCCGCGTCGAGCTTGAAAACGGACACAAGGTGCTCGCCCACATATCGGGCAAGATACGAATGCGGTTCATCAGGATAGTGCCCGGAGACAAGGTCAAACTCGAATTAAGCCAATACGACCTGAACCGGGGAAGAATAACATGGAGATATCCGACTGCGGGAAGAGGCGGCGGCAGAAGCGGGCCGGCGCCTGAAGTCAATCCCTGAATCGGACATCTAAGGATGGAGAAGTCGATATGAAAGTGCGAGCGTCTGTAAAAAAGATTTGCAAGAACTGCAAGATCATCAAGAGGCACGGAGTGCTAAGGGTGATCTGCGACAATCCGAAACACAAACAGCGGCAGGGCTGAACACTGAACCTGATCGCGGGAGGGCGATATGGCGCGCATTGCGGGAGTTGATATCCCGGGAAACAAAAAAGTCAGAGTCTCGCTTACATATATCCATGGCATAGGCGACACGACTGCGATGAAGATCCTTGAGGACGCTAGGATAGATCCCGACATCAAAGTCAAGGATCTGTCCGAGGACATGATCTCGAGGTTGAGGCGGGAAATAGAGACGAAGTACAAAGTCGAGGGCGAAGTTCGGCGCGAGTTGCAGAACAACGTCAAGAGGCTCATCGAGATCGGCTCCTACCGCGGGCTTAGGCACAGAACCAACCTGCCCGTTCGCGGACAGCGGACCAGAACCAACGCGAGAACTAAAAAGGGCCGCAAACGGCCGGTGGGACTCAAAAAAGGCAAGCCGGGCAAAAAAGGCTGACAGCTTATTAAGGGAAGGATTCTCGAATGGCTAAGAAAGGCAAAACAAAGACCAGAAAAAAGATTACGGTGACAGAGGGAGTCGTGCATATCAAGTCGACTTTCAACAACACCATAATCACCGTTACGGACATGCGCGGAAACGCGCTGTCGACTTCGAGCGCGGGCGCGGTGGGCTTCAAAGGCTCTAGAAAAGGCACTCCGTACGCCGCCCAGCTTGCCGCTGAAAACGTCGGCAAGGAAGTCGGCGCTATGGGGATGAGAACGGTGGACATCATGGTTAAGGGGCCGGGCGGCGGAAGGGAATCGGCCATCAGGTCGTTCCAAGCCCAAGGCTTCAACATCAGGCTTATCAGAGACGTCACCCCAATCCCGCACAACGGATGCAGGCCGAAAAAACGCAGAAGGGTTTGACATATCCTGAAAGGGAGAAAGAGGATTCAAGATGGCGAAGGACAAAGAAGCTCAATGCAAACAGTGCCGCTCGGCCGGGATGAAGCTCTATCTCAAAGGCGAGCGCTGCCAAATAGAAGACAAGTGCGGATTCAAAAGAAGATCGTATCCGCCCGGGCATCTGGGGCGTTTCTCCCGAAGAGAGCGCAACATGTCGGAATATGGCAAACAGTTGAAGGAAAAGCAGCGCGCCCGCAGGATGTACGGCGTGTCCGAAGTTCAGTTCAGGAGATATTTCGAGATGGCCGCAGCCCAGAGAGGCATCACCGGCGAGGCTCTGTTCCAAGCTCTCGAACGCAGATTGGACAACGTGGTGTACAGACTCGGCTTCGCAAGTTCGAGAGGGTTCGCGCGGCAGCTCGTCCGACACAGGCACATTAAGGTCAACGGGAAGCTGGTCGATATCCCGTCTTACCTCGTTCGCGCAAACGACGTGATAGAAGTGAAGGAACAGTCGAAGAAGATACAGGGAATAAGGGACTCGGCGGACGCCGCGGCGCAACGCGCGCGCATACCGAGCTGGCTGCAGACAAGCCCGATCGAGCTTAAAGGAACGGTGTTGGAGTTGCCGGCGGGCGACAAACTTGAAATCCCGTTCGAGGAACACCTCATCGTAGAGTTTTATTCTCGATAATTTAGGGAGGCTTAATGAAAGCTTTCGAGAGACCGAACATCAGAATCGTAGAGGAGAAGCCGCTTGACGGCGGCAACGCGCTTTACGGAAAATACAACATCCAGCCGTTAATCAGGGGCTTCGGAGCGACGCTGGGCAACTCGCTGCGGAGGATTCTTATTTCCTCCATCACAGGCTCCGGCATCGTCTATATTAAAATAGACGGCGTCCTGCACGAGTTTTCCTCCATCGACGGCGTGGTCGAGGACGTCACCGACATCCTCATCAACTTCAAGGGGCTTCGCGTCGGCGTCGAGTCCGACGAACTCGTCGAACTCGTCATCGAGAAAAAAGGCCCTTGCGAAATCAAGGCCGGCGACATCCAGACCGACGACAGAGTGACAATCGTCGATAAAGACTACCACCTCTGCACTGTGACCACCAACAAGACTGTCAAGATGAAAATCGGAGTCATGCGCGGCAGAGGATACGTCCCGACCGAGTGGCATCTGGAAAACCCCGAAATACCGAAGGAACGCGGCGTGCTGCATATCGACACCGTCTTCTCCCCCGTGATCAAGACGAAGTTCTTCGTCGAGCCGGCCCGCGTCGGACAGCGCACGGACCACGACAAGCTCGTCATCGAGATAGATACCGACGGCACGGTGTCGCCGGCGGAAGCCCTAAGCGAAGCCGCTCGCATCCTCATCAAGCAGTTCAGCTTCATCGTGGACTTCAAAGAGCGCATTCTGCTTGAAGAAGAGAAGAAAGAGCAGGAAATTATCCGCAAGAGTCAAGACCTCAAGAGAACCATAGACGAGATGGACCTTTCGGTGCGCTCTTACAACTGCCTGAAAAACGCCAACATCCTGACCGTCGAGGAACTCATCACATGGTCGGAGACAAGGCTGCGCGGACTAAGGAATTTCGGCGAGAAGTCGCTTAAGGAAATAAAAGCGAAACTGATACAAATGGGCCTCGATCTTGCGCCCGACGAGTTGATTTGAAACGGCGCCGAAACCGCGCTGAAAAGGAATCACAACGGAGCTTAATGACATGAAACACGGAAGAAATATTGCGAAACTAGGACGCACCACCGATCATCGGATGGTCATGCTGAAAAATCAGGTGACCACGCTGTTCCTGCACGGGAAGCTCATCACCACCGAGCCGAAGGCGCGCGCCACCATGCGCATCGCCGAGAAGACGCTCACCGCCGCCAAACAGAACGATCTGGCCGCGAAGAAAAGCGTAAGAAGAACGATCAACGACAAGATCGCCTTCAAGAAAATCTTCGAGGAATACGCGCCCAAGTACGCGGACAGAAAAGGCGGTTGTTTCAGCATAGTGAAGCTGCCGCCGCGCAGGGGAGACGGCGCTCCGATGGCTGTCATCACCTTCATGGATGTCGAACAGGCCGATTGACAATTTTCTCGCGGTCGCAAATAAATCAGTTCATATATTCCGCTAAAAGCCGGATATTGTTTTGAAATCGGCAAGCCGGATAGCTCATGCCGTCTGACGAAAAGAAAATCATGATAGTTGTCGCTTACGACGGCTCAGGATTTCATGGTTTCCAGAGGCAGCCGGAAGGTTTGCGGACGGTTCAAGCGGAACTTGAAAAAGCGGTTCTGGGTCTGACTGGAGTTCCATCAGAAGTGTTCGGAGCCAGCAGGACGGACGCGGGAGTGCACGCGACGGGCCAGACGGCGCACTTCGCGACATCGTCGCATATCCCGGCGGACAGGATGGGCCGGGCGCTCAGGAGATTTCTCCCGGACGACATCTCAATAATGAAGTCGGCGAGCGCTCCGCCGGAATTCCACGCCAGACATTCGGCGAGAGGAAAGGTGTACGTTTACACAATAGACAGGTCGCCGGAACCGATACCGATGTCGGCGAAGTTCGCGGCCCACATCGGGGCTCCGCTCGACGAAAAAAAGATGGAGCGCGCCGCAGAGCTTCTTGTTGGAACGAACGACTATACGGCGTTCAGAAATGAAGGCTCGTCGCCCGCCGATCCAGTGAAAACCGTCCGCGCGATAAAAATATCGCGCTATGGGCCTTTCATGTCGATTACGGTGACCGGAACGGCGTTCCTTTACAAAATGGCCAGAAACCTTGCGGGAACTATCGTCGAGGCGGGCAGGGGAAGGATAGACCCGGAAGACATGCCGGGCATAATAGAATCGAAAGACAGGCGGCTGGCCGGGCCGACCATGCCCGCGCGGGGACTGTGCCTCGTCAAAGTATTCTATGAATAATTCTTTTTTATTTAAGTTGTTGTTGTCAGTCAATATATGGAATGGTATAATCCACATGAATATCAGAAGGGGGAGCGTTCACTTATGAAACTCATCCGTCGGCGCTACGCCACACTGGGGCTGATCGCGATTCTTTCGGTCGCTGCCGCAACGGCGTCCGCGCAGGTGTCATATAGAGAGCAAAACAACAGAGGCGTTTCGCTCTACAACGAGGGAAGATACCGGGAAGCTCTCGATGCGTTCGACTCGGCTCTCAAACTAAGTCCGGACAGTTCCGAGATACACAACAATATCGGAATTGTTTACGACGAAATGAACGACCTGAACAACGCCTCCCTCTATTACAGAAAAGCGATCGCCCTCGACCCCGCGAACATAGACGCGCACAATAACCTCGGCGTCGTGTTCTACAAGCAGGGGAAAGTCGATCAGGCGATGGCCGAATGGGAAATAGCTCTAGAGATAGACCCCGGATACACCGAAGCGAAAAACAACTTGGAGACCGCGCGCGCGTCTGCGACAACATCAGCCGGCCAGACCGTCATCCCGCGCCCGACCCCGGACGCGCAGAGATTCGTCCCGGTCAGCGACATCTCCATCGGAGAAACTGAAATCACCGTACAGGCGTACCAGTCGTCGGACCCGTTGTCGAAATCGATAGTCATGCTCAAACAAGCGCTCGAAATCGTTCCCAACGACCCGATAGCACACTACAACCTCGGCGCGGCCTACCTGATGAAAAACATGCTAGACGGCACAATCGCCGAATGGGAAAAAACACTCGCGCTCGATCCTAGAAACAACACCGTAAGATTTAACCTAGCAATCGTTTACACTCGCGGCAGGCAATACGCCAAGTCAGTCTATCACCTCGGCGAACTCCTCAAGGACAGCCCGAACGACGCAATGGCATTCTATATACTCGGCGCGGTCTACAGCAAAGCGGGAGACCATGAGAACGCTATTAAGGCGTGGCAGCGCTCTAGCAATATCAATCCCGACTACGTTCCGACGCACTTCAGCCTCGGCGTAAGCCATCTGATGCGCGGAGACTTCGACGCCTCCATACGCGAATGGAAACAGGTCGTCGCAATAAGCGGCGGCGACATGCACGACTATAACAATCTCGGAGTGGCATACGCGCAGAAGGGCATGATCGACGAAGCCATTAACGCTTGGAAATCATCCATCCGCGTAGATCCCTCCTACATCAAAGCCCGCACCAACCTTGGCATCGTGTACGCTCAGCGCGGAATGTTCCATGCCGCGATCAAAGAATGGGAAAGGTCCCGAGACCTTGACCCGTCCGACGCGACGACACACTACAACCTCGGCGTGATGTACACCAATATCGGGCTTCTCGACCAAGCCGCGATGTCCTATAAACGCACTCTGGACATTGACCCGGCTTTCACCGAGGCCCTTAACAACCTCGGAACGCTGTACATCGACCTTCAGCGCAAGTCCGATGTCACTATGCCGTCAAGTTGGCGCAAGCCCATTGAGTTGCGGCTGAAATACATCGTGGCTCCGGGCAAACTGACATTGAGATACAGATAACCCGGCGCAAGCCGGAACAGATTCACAAGCCGCGAATTTCCATCGGAGGCCTACATCGGGACGATAGAAAATCGCGGCTTGTGTTTTTTAGCAAAGAACCGCCGCGCCGCCCGCGCTCCCGGAAACCTCAATGACTCCATTAAGAAACCTGTCAAATAGAAGAGTAAAACAAATACTGATGGAGCAGATCAGAAGCGGCAACCCGCATCTGTTGAGGGAACACCTCGAAAAACTCCATCCCGGCGACCTGTGCGGCGCGTTAAGGCTCTGCAGTCCCAGAGAAAAGGGCGAACTCGTCAACGCTCTGGACAATGAAAGGCTGGCGGTTCTTCTGAGATTCGCGGCGGACGACCCCGGCCTAAGCTTCGAGCTATTGAAAACTGCTCATCCGGACAGGATAAGGCAGGTGGTAGCCGCAGGCTCGGAGGAATCGGCGTCGGAGATATTTAGAGGGCTGTCAAAAAAACGATTTGAAGAGATTGCAAAACTGTTGCCTGAAGAGGCGGTGCGGGCGGCGTCGAACGCGCGCCAGTCGTCCGGGCACGGAATGTCCGTAATAATGACGCGGGACTTCATGGCGGTGTCCGACCATGTGACCGCAGCGGACGCTCTCAGAATGATAAGGGAACTGAAACACTCCGATTTCAGGCCGGGCAGGATATATGTGATAGACGGGAGAGAGACGCTCGTCGGGATGGCCGACCTCCACAAGCTTGTCAGCGCGGATACTCAGGCGACCGAGATGGGGAATCTTGCGGAGGAATGCCCGCTGAGATTCTTTGTGGACGATGAGCCTGCGGCAGCGGCCCGCGCCCTGATAAGATACGGACTCGACTCCGCCCCTGTTACGGACGAAAATAACCGGCTGGCAGGAGTGGCGACCGCGCGATTGGCGTTCAGGCATCTCAACAAGGAACAGGAAGCGCTGCTGGACGCGCTGGCCGCCACAGGGGGCGCTCCGTACGGCGGCGGAGCGATTGAATTCAGGAGTTTCGCCTCGGAAGCCCTCAGGATGTTTGCCACGCTGCTTTCCATTATAGCCGTCGCGGCTGTGGTGGAAGCGGCGGCAATCGCCTTCGGAATTGCCGTCCCGGAACTGTTGCTCGCCGCAATAGCAGCCGCAGTGGGCGCGTCCAGATTCTACAACAGATACGTGTTTGCCATGAGCGGCAAAGCGCGTCGGGAAGGACAGTTGAGAGGAGCGGCTCTGGTGAGCCACAGATGGCCCGGAGTCGTCGCGGCGGGAGGCGGGGCGGTCGTTGCCTGCGCCGCGGCTTTCGCGGCGGGACACGGCGCGAGAGCAGCCTTATTCGCCGCAGCTTCCGTTTTTTTTCCTGCCATCATAGGCAGTCTCGCCGGACTTCTTTTCTTCTCGGCGTCCCAGAACTCGAAAACAGGAAAAACCATCGCCGCCGCCCCGGCGGCGCTCGGCATAGCAGACATAGCCACAATCGTTCTTGTCTTGCTGTTAAGCATATTGTTGTTCTGATATCCATCAAGGTTTCATAGAGGCGTTTGAGATCTCGCGCGGCCTCTGGAAACGCGATGCCGTTCGCATCGCTCTCATAAGGAAGCTTGACACTCCCGCTCTCCGAAACTATCATTTGACGGAGCATTTGGGGACTTAGTTCAGCTGGGAGAACGCCGCCCTTGCACGGCGGAGGTCACGGGTTCGAATCCCGTAGTCTCCATTTCGAAGGCTATCTTTTTTAAAGCCGGTTCATCAGAATGCGATTAATTTGCGTTGTTCATCGCCGATCATCCAATGTCATTAAAACAAATGCTGTTCGTAGCGCGAGAACGGGATAGGGAAGTCGGAGTGTCATTGCGACGGAGGGTGTTGAGCATTATAATACTCGGAATGTTGAGATTTCTATCCGCAACGGCGAGAAGCATGTGTCATAAGATTATTTTATGAGGGTCGGGCGATGGGTTTCTTCTCTGAGTTTTGGCAGTTTTTGAAAGAGCGCAAACTTTGGTGGATCACGCCAATCATCGTGACGCTGATAATTCTGGGGCTGATAATTTTCGTGGCGGGTCCGCAGTCGCCGGTGGCTCCGTTTATTTACACGCTGTTTTAGTTTGGCGGCGCGGGGCATAGATGAACATTCTCGGCATTTCCGCATATTATCACGACAGCGCGGCGTGTCTCGTGAAGGATGGCGAAATATTCGCCGCCGCGCAGGAAGAACGATTCACAAGGAAGAAGCACGATCCCGATTTTCCTAAAAATTCGATTGAGTATTGTTTGAGCGAGGCCGGGCTTGGCTCCGCGTCGGAACTCGACTGCGTTGTTTTCTATGACAAACCGTTTATCAAGTTTGAGCGGCTTCTTCTTACGTATCTGAGTTATGCGCCGGCGGGATTCAGGTCTTTCATGACGGCGATGCCGACATGGTTGACGCAAAAACTCTGGCTGCGCGAAGAGATATCCAAGAGGCTGAAATTCAAAGGGCCGCTGCTCTTTTCTGAGCACCACGAGTCGCACGCGGCGTCGGCGTTTTTTCCGTCGCCGTTTGAAGAGGCGGCGGTGTTGACGCTGGATGGTGTGGGGGAGTGGGCCACGGCGAGTCAGGGCGAGGGCCGGGGCAACCGTGTTTCCATTTTCCGCGAAATCAGGTTCCCGCATTCTCTTGGGCTGCTATATTCCGCGTTCACTTATTTCTGCGGATTCAAAGTTAATTCAGGCGAGTACAAGCTGATGGGGCTGGCGCCGTACGGCGAGCCGAGGTTCGCGGACGAGATAAAAAACAATCTCATCGACATCAAAGACGACGGTTCGTTCAGGCTGAACCTGAAATATTTTTCGTACATGGCTGGGCTGAGGATGACGAACAAGCGGTTCGCCGCTCTGTTCGGTGTCGGGCCGAGGAAGCCGGAATCTGCAATAACGGAAATTTACATGGATTTGGCGAGGTCCATTCAGGCGGTAACGGAAGAGATTGTGCTGAAGATGGCGAGGGATATCCGCGAGCGGACCGGGATGAAGAATCTGTGCATGGCCGGAGGGGTGGCGCTCAATTGCGTGGCTAACGGAGCGTTGTTGCGGGAAGGGGTATTCGACGACATTTGGATACAGCCTGCGGCGGGAGACGCCGGGGGCGCGTTGGGCGCGGCGATGCTGGCGTGGCATCACTATTGCGGCAAACCCCGCACGACCGGCAAAGGAGACGCGCAGCGCGGCTCGCTGCTCGGCCCGGAGTTTACGGAAGAACATATCGAGGCGTTCCTCGTCGAGAATGACATTCTGTTTGAGCGCGTCGGGCGGGAAAATGTCGCGGCGCGGACGGCGAAACTTATAGAATATGGAAACGTGGTGGGGTGGTTCCAAGGTCGTATGGAGTTTGGGCCAAGGGCTTTGGGGGCTAGAAGCATAGTCGGCGATGCGCGCTCGCGGGGTATGCAGAGCGTGATGAACCTAAAGATTAAGTTCAGGGAATCTTTTCGTCCGTTCGCGCCTTCGGTTCTTGCGGAGCGGGCGGCGGATTATTTCGAACTCGACCGTGAAAGCCCTTATATGCTGTTGACCGCCGCCGCGCGGAAGGAAATACGCAGGGAGCTTTCGCCCGAAGAACTTTCGCTAAAGGGGTTGGATAAACTTCGCGTGGCGCGTTCTTCAACTCCGGCGATAACTCATGTCGATTATTCGGCTCGCGCGCAGACGGTCTCAAAGGATGTGAATCCGCTTTACCATAAGATGATATCCGAGTTTGACCGGCGCACGGGCTGCGGTCTGATAATAAACACATCGTTTAATGTGCGCGGCGAGCCTATCGTCTGTTCGCCGGAGGACGCTTATAGGTGTTTCATGCGCACGCAGATGGACTATCTTGTGATGGGCGGGTTTATTTTGGACAAGAAGCGGCAGCCGGAAGTTGAGATTCCTAAAGACTGGCTCAAGGAGTTTTCACCGGATTGAGCGGCGCGGAGAAGAAAAACGAGTTGAAACAGGCGGCGAGATTCGCGCTTACGGCGCTTATCGCGACCGGAGCGCTGGCGTCGCTGGCGTTCCTGCGCGGCAAGCCTGTCGCGGCGCAGATGTTCGCGTCGCTGTCCGCGTACATGTTCGCCGCAAGGTTCATTCTGCCGGGCATATTGCTGAAGCCAACTTTCAACGCTGTTACGGCGGCGGCGCGGGCGCTAGGCTGGGTGAACGCGGCGGCGGCCCTCGGTCTCGCTTACTTCTTCGTGTTCGCTCCTGTCGCGTTGGTTCTGCGCGCGGCGAGGCGGGATTTCATGCTGCGGAGGTTCGACCAGAAAGCCGAAACCTACTGGCATGAAACGGAACAGAAGCCGCTCGATCCTAAAAGGTATGAGCAAAGGTTCTGATTAAATTCGAAAAAACGATACAAAAGGTTTTCGCCTTCGGCGATTGGGGAAAAACCCTTTGAAAAGGGTTCTTTCCCCAAACCCCTTTTCCGAAACTTTTCGCATCTTTTTATTTGGTCAATGTTGAGAATATTGCGGTTCTCTCGGCGAAATTCACGAAGCAGTAGTCCTAATTGACGAATCAGGGTTGAAATAATCCGCATGAGCGCTGATTAACGCTACGCGCCTTTTTTCAAGAGAGATTCGGAGACCGTTCTCGGGACTTCCTGATAGCTGTGGAATTCCATTGAGAAGTTGCCCCTGCCTTGAGTGCAGTTGCGGATGACGGTGGAGTATCCGAACATTTCGCTGAGTGGCACCATCGCGGCGATGACGCGTCGCGCTCCGGCGACGGACTCCATTTCCGCGAGCCTGCCCCTGCGCGAGCTGATGTCCTGCATGACGTTGCCGACAAACTCTTCGGGGACGTCGATCTCGACTTTCATTATCGGCTCTTTGAGTATCGGATGAGCTTTTCTCAGGGCGTTCTTGAGGCCGATGGAGGCCGCGATTCTGAAAGCTTGGTCGTTGGAGTCCACCTCGTGGAACGCGCCGCCGAGGAGCGTGACCGCGATGTCGATGACGGGATACGCTCCGAGGACGCCCGTCTTCATGGCGTCTTCCACGCCCTTCTGGACGGAGGAGAAATATTCCTGTGGGATTTCGCCGCCTTTGACGTCGGTCGCGAAAACGAAACCTTCTCCGGGCTGGAGAGGCTCGACGCGGAGGATGACTTTGCCGAAATGGCCGCGACCGCCGCTCTGCTTTACGTAGCTGCCTTCCGATTCGACCGAGCGCGACACTGTTTCCTTGAACGCGACTTTGGGTTTTCCCGTCAGAGCGTCAACGTTGAACTCCCGTTTCAGCCTGTCGGTGACGATTTCAAGGTGAAGTTCGCCCATGCCGGAGATAATCGTCTGTTCGATATCGTTGTTGATTTCCACTTTGAAAGTGGGGTCTTCCTTCGCCAGTTCGTGGAGGGCCGCCGACATCTTCTGTTGGTCGCCTTTGGACGCCGGCTCGATGGACATCGATATGACCGGCTCCGGGAAAGTTATGTTCCCCAGAACGACCGGAGAGTTTTCGTCGGTGAGGGTGTCGCCGGTGTTGACCGTTTTGAGGCCGATGACGCCGCCGATTCCGCCGGCGGAAAGCTCTTCAAGCTCTTCCCAGCGGTTGGCGTTCATGCGGAGTATGCGTGTGACCCGGTCCATTTTGCCGTTCACCGAGTTGTACACGCGGGAGTTCTTTTTCATTATGCCGGAGTAGACTCTGACGTATGTGATGTGGCCGACGTGAGGCTCTCTGGCGATTTTGAAGGCGAGAGCCGCGAGCGGCTCGCTGTCGTCCGTTTCCCGGACTACGCTTTCGCCCGTCTTCCTGTCCACGCCCACGACCGCTGGGACATCGAGCGGAGAGGGCAGATATTCGTTGACAGCGTCCAGAAGGGACTGAACGCCGATGTCTTTCATTGAGGTTCCGCAGAACATCGGAACGAGGCCGGAGCGGATGGTGGTTTCGCGGATGGCTTTTCTAAGGATGTCTTTGGAGATGTCAGCCTCTTCGAGGAACATCTCGGCGATCTCGTCAGATTTGTCGGCGAGGCGCTCGATGAGTTTTGCGCGCCAAGCGGTTGCGTTTTCCACGCACTCTTCGGGTATCGCTGTCCGAATCCTGCCGTCTTCGCCCTCGGTGTCGGGCAACTCAAGCTCCATGTCGATAAGATCGATCACGCCGGCGAAAGTTTCGCCGTTAAAATATGGAATGGAGACAGGGGCGGGCGAGGCTCCGAACTTGCTTTCGAGTTGTTCGGCGCATCTGAAATAATCTGCGCCAAGCCTGTCCATTTTGTTGACGAACACGATTCTCGGAATGCCGTATTTATTGGCCTGCCGCCAGACGGTTTCCGTCTGCGGCTGGACGCCGCCGGTGGCGCAGAACACGACCACAAGGCCGTCGAGCACGCGCATCGCCCGCTCGACCTCGACCGTGAAGTCAACGTGTCCGGGAGTGTCTATGATGTTTATCGAGTGGCCTTTCCATTCGCAGGAAGTCGCCGCCGAGACGATTGTGATCCCGCGCTCCTTCTCCTGCTCCATCCAGTCCATCGTCGCCGTGCCTGAGTCGACGGCGCCCAGCCGGTGAACCTTCCCGGTGTAGTAGAGGATGCCCTCCGTCGTGGTTGTTTTTCCGGCGTCAATGTGCGCCACGATTCCGATGTTTCTGGCTTTTCTCAAATCAGATTCTTTCATGACCTTGCAAACCTGTTCCCTTTCGAGCAAAAAAAAACCGGCCCGTTTCGCCGCTTGCCTTTCGCGGCATGGCCGACATTACATTCTAAGGGTTAAGCGGAATTTGTCCATACGCGCGAAAAAAAACTTTGTCGCGCTCAGAGTTTCATTATGTGCTCGATGGATTTCATTATGTTCGCCGAAGAGATGACGCCTTCGATGAACCAGTCCCTGTAGCTGTCGTCGGAGAGGTCCACGTGAAAAGGCTTCACGGGTTTCGTTTCATCTTCGTAAATGACAAGAATGCGGGGGCGCAGCGGGTTGTCTCTGTTCGAGTTGATGACCACCGCCCGCATCGAATTGTTGATCTGCACGAAAGTCCCGGCGGGATATATTGCGAGATTCGAGACGAACACGCGCAACACTTCGGGGTCGAACCTGTGATATTTAGGATCGACGATAGTGACCATAGCCTGATGAGGGTCTACCCTGTTGGCGGGATCGAAAGGCGAGACGAGCGTGTTGAAAGCTTCGGACACCCCGATTATGGACGCGAGCTTGGATATCTGTCCGGCTTTAAGCCCTTCGGGGTATCCGGAGCCGTCCATGTACTCGTGGTGTTGGGCGACGGCGTCTAGCGCGTTCTCGCTGATGCCCCTTATCTCTCTTGCCATCTCCATGCTGCGGAGCGGATGCTTGCGGATGTTGGCGGGCGCGGCGGTCAGCATCGAGTTGTCCCACTTCTGTTTCTTATAAGCTACAAGGCCGAGGTCGTGCAGCAGACACGCCGTGCCGAGGTCGTTCTGTTCGGCCTCCGGCAGTTCGAGCGACCGGCCGAGTATCAGGGCCGTCACGCACACGTCCACATTATGTTGATAGATATACTCGTCCGAAGCTTTCAGTTTGGAGAGCAGGGACAGAACGCCCTGTTCGAGCGCTATGACATCGAGTATCTGGGTAATCGTCCGGGATATCTGGTCTATCTCGCACGCGCCTTCCGATATCAGGTTTTTTGAAAGCCGCGCGAGAGATGTTATGGCGTCCTCGTAGGTCTGTTTGGCGAGCACTTTTATCGACTCGCTGAAAACCTCGTTGTTGTCCGCGCCGCCGTCGTATGTCTCGACGAAAATGTGCTCGATGCCCCACTTGCCGAGTCTCTTGATGTGGGTTTTTTCGAGCATGAAGCCGGGCCGCATAAGTTCCCGCCCGCCGGAGTGCAGCACCACGACCGGTTTCGCGAGAATCATCCCCGGTTCCGCGTCGAATATGCGGATTTTCTTCATTCCCATCTGCGCTGCGCTCCTCCGCCTGCCTTAAACCCTAGTTATTATCCGTATAGCTTAATGCTATATAAAACATACATTTCCGTGTCTGATTTGTCCATGTCGAAACCGAACAAAAAAGCTACCGTTCTTTGCCGTCCGGGATTTCGGATGCCGGGACGGGAACAGGTCTACTGTCATCTTCCGGCTCCGTCTCTATGCCGGCGTTCTCTGTATTATGCTGCGAAACGTCGTCCGGCTCGTCTTTGAAAGCCGCGTTTTCGGCGTCTCGGACGTTTGTTTCGGGGGAGCCGCAACCGCATTTTCTCTCGCAGGGCTGGAACCTGTTTTCGAATTCCAGAGGAGGCAGTTCCGCCCACGACCTTCCGCCGTCGGGCGTTTCGATCTCTACCGAGTTCTTGGGGATGCTCAGCCCGATCACTCGCCCCTTCACGCCCTCGATGGTCACCTCTTCGCCCATGCGGGGCATCTTTTTCTTGATTTCCATATAAGTGTCGTGCTCGTATTTCAGGCAGCAGAAAAGCCTGCCGCATATCCCCGATATTTTCGTGGGATTGAGAGGCAGCCCTTGCTCTTTGGCCATTTTTATCGATACGGATTGGAACTCGCGCAGGAAAGTGGCGCAGCACAGGGGCCTGCCGCAGGGGCCGATGCCGCCGTGGAGTCTGGCCTCGTCGCGCACGCCCACCTGCCGAAGCTCGATCCGCGTCCGCAGTCGCGACGCCAGCGTCTTTACCAGTTCCCTGAAATCGACCCGCCCTTCGGCGGTGTAGCAGAGGGTGACTTTTGTTCCGTCGAAGGTGTACCGGGCGCTGACCAACTTCATGCCCAGTTTCGCCTTCTCAATTTCCTCGCCGCTGACCTCAAGCGCGCGGGTCTCTTTCTCGTTCGCGCCCGCCAGTTTCGCCGCGTCGTCCTCGTTAACCTTCCGCATCAGTTTCATCAGCGGAAGCGCCTCGGCCTCTACTTCCTGTTCGCAGATTTCGCGCATCAACTGTCCGATGTCCATCCCGAAATCGGTTTCCACCACCACGAGGTCGCCCGGCTCGATCTGCTCGGTCAGCCCTATGGCGTCGAACAGGAAAGACCTGTTCAGGTAATCCATCCTTACTTCTCCGCATCTAACGATCATCTATTTTCTCCAGTCGCGCCGGGAGGGTGACCGCCCGTATCGCTTCTTCGCTTCGATTTTGCGGCGCGCGCCTTTCAGGCGGCTCCGGCTTTCGATTTCAAATTTATCGCCATCGCTTCGAGGGCGGATTCCGTCAGGCCGCCGCCCCGAACGGTCTGTATCGTGTTCATAAGCGTTTCGAGAATTGCGCAGCCGCGTTTCATCTCGCCGACGCCCGCGCCGACCGTCATGTGTTTTCTTTCAACCATTGACATCATTATTTCGAGGATGGCCGCAACGCTCTTTCGCCGCGCGGTGGATTCGGTGTCCTCGGCGGTCGACAGGTCGATTCTTCCGGCGAGCGCTCCCACTTCCTCGGCCAGCCTCGTGGGCGACGCGGAAGCTTCCTTCAGCAGCCTCTCGAAAAGTTCCGCTTCCACATCCTCGAACAGTTCTTTCAATTTCCTGTCTTCGCTCAATCGCAGGATTTCTCCCATGTTGCCGCGCGCGATGGGGAACAGGTAGTCAACCTGACCGCCGGAGAGTCTTTCTCCGGCCACCGCCGCCGCCTCCGCCGGAGTGAGCGGTCGGAAGGGCACGGAGAGGACGCGCGACCTGATGGTCGGCATTATCCTGTCCGCTTTTTCCGTCAGCAGCACGAAGACGGACATTTCGGGAGGCTCTTCGATGACTTTGAGCAAAGCGTTCGCCGCTTCGGCCCCCATAGCGTCCGCGTCGTCGAGAATGAGGAACCGTCTTTTCCCCGCGTTAGGGGTCATGTGGGCGTCGTTGCGGATTTCCTTTGCCTCTTCTTTTCTGTAGCCCTGTCTGGAGGGGGAGTAGACGCGTGCGTCTATGTCAACGCCGCGTTCGACGCGGCGGCATGAAGGGCAGACGCCGCAAGCGTCCGCGTCGTCCCTCGGGGCGGCGCAGTTGACGGCCTGAGCGAACGCTAACGCGGACGTCCGCTTGCCGACGCCCGCCGGCCCGATGAAGAGAAAAGCATGTCCGAGACGGCCCGACTTCAGCGTCCCGAGCAGGCTCCTCACAGCCACGCTCTGTCCGATTATATCTCTCAGCGGCATCGTTTTATCACGTGTACATGTCCAGCAACAGCCCTCTAATGCGATCCAGCCTCGCCATGAACGCCAGAAGGTTCGTCTGTCTTTTGACAAACTCCTCGGCCAGCGCCGCAAGCTCCGTGTCTATGGTTTTCACCAGAAGCAGAGACTTCTTCTTGCCGGTAGGGCTGACGGACAGTTTTTCTTCGACCGCGAACAAGTCGTTTACCACGACATTCACAAACTTCCTTACAATCTCTCTGTATTTTTCGAGCGACTCGAAGGTGAGGCTTTTTTCGATTTCCGCGGCCTGCTTGTCGATGCCGGAAAGCAACTGTCCCAGTTCTTCTTTAATCTCGGCGCGCTGGGCTTCGAGAAGCTTCCGGGTGAAAGGCGCGTCGGCGGAGGCGGACTTTGCCGCTCTTGCTCTGGACGAGGCGGCTGCCTTGCCCGATCTCCTCGTCCTGTCGCGTCCGGCCTTGTCTATGTGGACTTCCATTGTTCCTCAGTCTCCGATCCGGGCGGCGAATTCGTCCAAGAAATATTTATGCAGACGCCAGTCGTCCGTAAGTTCGGGATGGAAGTTGCCCGCCAAACACAATCCTTGGCTTATGAGCGCGGGAGCGCCGGAGTGGCTAGCTAGGATTTTTACCCCGTCGCCCACCCGCGTCACCTTCGGCGCTCGTATGAACACCGCCCGGAACCGCATCGGCCCAGATCCGTTCACTGAGTCGATTACGATATCGGACTCGAAGCTCTCCACCTGAGGGCCGTACGCGTTGCGTTCAACCGTCGCGTCGATGAAGCCGAATTGCGCCAGATCATGGTCGCCCTCCGTGTCCGAGCAGACGAGTATCATTCCCATGCAGGTCCCGTACACCGCCAGAGAGCCGGAAAGGTATCTGTCGCGGATGGCCTTGTCTAGGCCGTATCTGCGCATAAGGCGGGAGACAGTCGTGCTTTCCCCGCCGGGTATGACAAGCCCGGACACCGAGTCGAGTTGCGCGGGCGTTCTTATCTCTACCGCCTCGACGCCGGCCCTGCGCAACATCTTTATATGAAGCTCGAAATCGCCCTGCAGCGCGAGCGCGCCGATTCTGCCCAAAGTGTGTGCTCCGCCTTACCAGCCCCGCGTCTGAAGCAGGTCTTTCTCGTCCATCTTGGAAACATCCAGCCCGCGCATCGCGCCTTTAAGCCCCCGCGAGACTTCCGCTAGAACCTTCGGGTCGCGGTAGTGCGTAACCGCGTCCACTATGGCCTTCGCGCGCGACGCCGGGTCCTCGCTCTTGAATATCCCGGAGCCGACAAACACCGCTTCCGCCCCCAGCATCATCATCAGCGCGGCGTCCGCCGGAGTGGCGATCCCTCCCGCCGCGAAATTCGGCACCGGCAGTTTGCCGTTCTCTTTAACGTATTTCACCAAATCGTAAGGAGCGCCGAGGTTCTTCGCTTCCGTCATCAACTCTTCATCCGGCAACTGAGTCAACCGCCTGATGTCGCCCGTTACGGCGCGCATGTGGCGCACCGCTTCGACCACGTCGCCGGAGCCGGCCTCTCCTTTGGTTCTTATCATCGCCGCGCCTTCGCCGATCCTGCGCAGCGCCTCGCCGAGGTTTCTCGCTCCGCACACGAACGGAACTTTAAATTTATGCTTGTCGATATGGAAATGCTCGTCGGCGGGCGTCAGCACTTCGCTCTCGTCCACGAAGTCCACTCCCATCGCCTCTAATATTTGAGCCTCCACAAAATGCCCGATTCTGGCTTTCGCCATCACCGGCACTTCGTATTTCTTTTCCTTGAGAGCCTTGATAATGCCGTCGATCACATTGGGGTCGGCCATGCGGGCGACGCCGCCGTCTCTCCTGATGTCGGCGGGGACGCGCTCTAGCGCCATCACCGCAGCCGCGCCGGCCTCGGCGGCTATCAGCGCCTGCTCCGGCGTGGTGACGTCCATTATCACTCCGCCCTTCAACATCTCCGCGAGCCCTATCTTGACCCGCATCGTGCCTTTCTCTTCCATCTTTCTCATCTCCTGTTCCAACCGGACGCGCCGGATCGTTTTATTTTGCTTTGCCGAACGACGACGCGGGCCGGACGCCAAAAAACTCAAAACCACGGCCGCGCTTCGCCGCTTCAGCCGCGTCCCGCGTATGCGCGAATTGTAACACATCAAATTTGCGAATTCAATTTGTCTTAATCATGCATTGAAATCTAATTTGATTCCTCCTGTTCACCGGACGTTTTATTCCCGCATGAACAAAGCTGCCGACAAGAATTTGAAATACAACAATTACGTGATAAAATTAGAATAAATTATGGTCAGAATTGAGTCGCAAATCAATCGGGCCGTATAGCCCGAAAATCAGCGCGCGCAGGCGACGTTTTATTTGCGCGCCAGAGATTCACAGGCGGAGAACATCATGTCTTTGCAGTTGAAACTCGCGTTGTTTTTCGTCGCTTTGTCGGCAATAACGTTTACCGCGCGCGACATGATAATCGACGCCACTTTAATGAGGAAATTCGACGTTCTCGAACAACAGTCCGTCATTGATGATATCGGAAGGATAGAGCACGCGCACTACGCGGAGCTTAAAAGAAGCCAGACCATGCTCAAGGACTGGGCGCAACGGACGGAAACCTATCGTTTTGCGGGCGGAGAGGGCGATCCGGCTAGTTATATTGAAAAAAACATGATGGACGCCACTTTCATCTCGGCAGGGCTGAATCTGATAGCGATTGCCGACATGGAAGGAAAAATCATTTATGCCAAAGCATTCGACACGGGCAGGAACGAGGAAATTCCGGTTCCTGAAGAGCTTGTGGCTCTGGCTGCGAGCGGGAGCATACTGGCTCCCGGCGAAAAAAGCGGCCGCGACGGGGTTGTCGCTTTGGGAGGAAGGCCCGCTCTTTTCTTCACGTGGTCTATCCTCACAAGCGAAGCGGAAGGCCCGATGCGCGGCACGCTCATCATGGCTAGATTCGTGGATGAATCTCTTGCAAGGGCTTATTCGGGAATAGTTAGGTTGCCGATTAGGCTTTATTTTCCCGGCGACCCGGATTTGCCCGGAGAGCTTATTATCTCGGGACGCGCTGACCCCGCGTCTTTTCCTTCTCACATTGAATTGCTTGATTTCGACAGGACACGATGCGTGACGATGTTTCCGGACGTGAACGGAGCCCCGGCTTTTTATTTGGAATTTGTGAGGCCGAGCGCGATAAAGATTCAAGGCAGAAAAGCTCTCGCAGCGTTTAGGCTATACACCATGATAGGCGTAATAATACTCATCGTTATCCTGCTCGAAATTATCCACAGGCAAGTGACGGCGAGGATTCAAAGGCTGTCAAAATCATTTGGAGGAATATCGCGGGATGCGGACTTCTCGGCGCGCGTAAGGCAGGAGGGGAGAGACGAGATCGGGGCTCTCTCAACTGGTATAAACCGGACTCTGGAAGCTCTTGAGAAAAAACATATCGAGGCGGCCCGGGAATCTCTTCATCGAAGAGATGCCGAGCAGGCCGCGGCGGGCCAGAGAGACTCTCTGGACGCCATCAACAAGTTCCTTATCGAGTCGATGATCTGCGACGATGTCAATAAGCTGGCTCTTTTCTTCCTCGATGAGATGCTGAAACTGACAGGGAGCGAGTTCGGATTCGTTGTTTTAGACAACCCGGAGATAGGGTTCGACATCGCGGCCGCGGGATTGAGCCACGACAGTTCCGGCCCATTTGAAATCATGCTGTTCCGAAACACGCTTGAAGATTTTGAATATGGCGAGATAGTCAAGCTTGCGAAGGAAAACAGGGATATCGTGGCGATGAACACGCCGCTAGAGATTTACTTCGAGGGCGCGAAAGACGGCATGCCGCGCGGCATTTCCTCTTGCGTATGCGTTCCGGTTCTCAATGATCGTCAGATCGTCAGAGCTTTTTTTCTTGGCAACAAACCCGGAGGGTACGAAGCGGAAGACATTGAGACAATCGAGAGGATCTCCATGGTCTTCGTGGGCGTGCTTATGAGGAAGCGAGCGGAGATCAGGATGGTCGAAAGCGAGTCGCGTTTCAGGACGCTTGTCTCAAACCTGAGCGACGCCATAATGACGCTGGATTTGCTCGAGTGGAAGTTCTCCTCCTGCAATCAAGCCGCCATAAAAATGTTCGGGGCAGATTCGGAGACGGACCTAATCGGCATGTCGCCGGTCAACCTTGCTCCGCCGAAGCAGAAGGACGGTTCCGACACGATACTGAAAGCAAGCTCAATGGTGGAAATCGCTCTAGAAAAAGGTTTCCATTATTTTGATTGGACGCACTGCAGGCTGGACGGCAAAGAATTTGACGCTTCGGTTGGGTTGTCTAGGATGGAGTTCCGAGGAAGACCTACGGTGTTGGCGACCATAAGAGACGTCACCGAGCAGAAGAGAGCGGACGAAGCATTGAGGGCGGTGGCGGAAAGCGGCATCGGCTCGAAATCAAATATTTTCGAATTTCTCGCCAAACAACTCGCCTTCACGCTCATGAAGAGAGGCGCGATAATCGCCACCTTGGATGATGAGAATCATGGAGTGGCGACTGCTATGGCCGTTTGGGTCGACGGCGAATATAGAGAGGGTTTTTCCTTTGACGCAGGGGGGACTCTTTTCGCGGATGTGCTTCACTTCCGGGCGATTCTGAGACAGAACGGAGCGGGCCGGCTCTTGCCGAGATTCGCCGCGACGGACGGCTGGGCGAACGCAAGTTTTTGGGGGGCTCCTCTTTTTGACAGGCACGGAAACGTGATCGGGGTTATAGCCGTCATTGACGACAAACCAATGACAGAACGCCCCCAAACGATTTCTCTTTTGAAGAGTTTTGCGGTCAGGGCGTCTTCGGAATTGGCGCGGATTAAAACAGAAAAGAAATATCAGACCCTTTTCGAAAGCATGACGGAAGGCCTTGTCATCTGCGACATATTATACGACGATCAAAGACGCCCTTTGGATTTCCACTTCTCAGCGTTGAATTCTTCATTCGAGCGCATATCGGGGGTGAAATCGGAAAAGATTATAGGGAAGACCGCGAGCGCGGCGATACATGACTCTGATAGGCATCTGATCGAATTATTCAAAACGGCGGCGATGACGCGGCGCCCGGAGAGTTTTGAAATTTACTCTAAATACTGGGATAAATATTTAGGAGTCACGATTTTCAGCCCGGAGCCGGGGCAGATAGCCGGAATTTTCACCGATATCTCCGATAGAAAGAAAGCGGAGAGCGAACTGGAAAAGGTTCTCGCCGAACTATCAGCGATACACTCCAGCGCGCCGATGGCGATGCTGCTGGTGGACAGGACTTTCCGGGTGGTGAAAGCCAATGACGCGGCTACTCGGTTTGCGTCTCGGTCCAACGACGAAATGGTCGGAATGATGTTCGGGGACGCGATGAGGTGCGCGAACGACAAGAACAGCGCGCTGGGATGCGGTTTCGGCGAGTTGTGCGATTCCTGCGCGGTGTCTTCCGCCGTCCGCGACGCTTTCAACACGAAACGCAGAAGTTTCGACATTGAGATGTGGTTCACCGCCGCTCCGGAAAAACCGCCTAACGACAGATGCCTTTCCTCGTCTGTGGATTACCTCAGCTACGGCGGTTTTGAAAATGTTCTCATCTGCTCTAACGACGTCACCAAGAGAAAGTTCGCGGAGTTTGCGCTTGTCGAAAGCGAAGCCAGATACCGAGAACTTGTTGAAAGCGCGAACAGCATTATTCTCCGCATAGACGTGAATGGAGAAATCATTTTCATCAATAAACACGCCGAAGAGCTTTTCAGTTATTCAAAGGGGGAGTTGATAGGCAAAAACGTAGTAGGCACGATAGTCCCGGAAACGGACAGTTCGGGCAGGGATCTCAGGCGAATGGTAACCGATATTTGCACTAACACCTTGGATTACGAGTCGAACGAGAATGAAAACATGAGAAAAGACGGCTCGCGGATATGGATAAACTGGTCCAACAGGCAGCTTTACAATGAAAAAGAAAAGAGGATCGAAATACTCTGCGTGGGCGCGGACATATCGGCTAGAAAGAGAGCCGAGGAGCTTCTTATAGAGAGCGAAGAAAAGATGAAAGGGCTGTCCCGAAAACTGATAACCGCGCAGGAGGAGGAACGCGCAAGGCTTGCCCGCGAACTGCATGACATCATGGGAAGACACATCGCCGCGCTGGCTATGGAATCAGAGTTTCTTCTGGCGAAAGAAAGAGCGGAGTCGGAGGAAATCCGAAAACTATCATCTCTGGCGGTAAAGGCGGCGACGGAGTTGAGGGGGATATGCAAAGGGTTGCGCCCGGTGGAATTGGACAGGCTCGGACTCAAGACCGCGCTGGAAATGCTCGCAAGAGAAATTTCTGGAATCGGCAGGATGGAAGTAGAAACAGATGTAAATGAAAACGACTTCGAGGGTTTGGAGGATGAAACCCAGATATCGCTATATAGGGTGGCGCAGGAAGCCCTGACCAACGCTCTCAAGCATTCGGGAGCATCGAAGGCCGACATATCTTCTCTAACTCAAGGGGCGGAGCTTGTTTTAAAAATTGCGGACAATGGATCGGGTTTTGACCCTGAAACAATTTTTGAGGAAAAGGACATGCGATTCGGCATAATCGGAATGAAGGAAAGAATTTTGAATTGCGGCGGGAGCTTGAATATAATAAGCGGCATTGGCAAAGGAACTGAAATAATCGCGCGCGCTCCGTTGTCCCCGCGCGCTGGAGAAAAAGGATGATAAGGGTTTTTCTATGCGACGACCATGAAATTGTAAGGGACGGGGTCAGGCGGATCCTAGAGGTGAAAGGCGACATAAAAGTCGTCGCTGAAGCCGGTTCCGGGCAGGAGGCGTTGGAGAAGATTGTCAAAATCGGGTTCGACGTAATGTTGCTAGATCTGGATATGCCCGGAATGAGCGGTCTTGACATTCTGGTGAAAGTCAAAGAAGCGCGACCTGCGGCGGCCGTCGTGTTTCTGACAATGCACGACAACGAGGAGTTCGCAAAGCGCGCGCTTAGAGACGGAGCAATCGGCTTCATATTGAAAGGCTCGGCTCCGGGCGAGCTTGACACGGCGGTAAGAAAAGCGGCGAACGGAAAAATATGCGTTTCTGAAACCATCATGGAAAAGATAATCGCCCAGCAGCGCGGCTCCGCCTCTGAAAATCCGATATCGTCCATGTCGAAAAGAGAGTTGCAGATACTATCGAGAATGGCGAAACACATGAAGATGCGAGAGATCGCCATCGAGTTGGATGTCAGCGAAAGCGCGGTTTCAACTTATAAATCAAGGATCAAAGAAAAGCTAAAAATTGACGACAATTATGAACTGATGCAGTTTGCGCGCAAACACGGTCTTGACGCAATAAACATCTGAAGCCCTTCATTTTGTAGATAAAATCGCCACAAAAAAAAGCTAAAATCTCTACGGAACTTTGTGTTTCTGCATACATACGGCCTCCCGTCCGATTAATAGAATAGAGCAAGCTTGACAACGAAAACCGAACCGGAAGGACTGCGAACGGGCCATTATCGCGATTGAACGACAGCCGCGCTATCCGTCATCAATCAAAGAATCCCGAACTTTTCAAACTGTGGCAGGTCGAGCGATGGTCGGTTTTCTGAACGTCAATTAATAAAAGGAATTGAGCAATTGAATAAAGTTCTGATTGTGGATGATGAAAAAGATGTGAGAGAACTTCTTCGATGCCTATTCGAAGCGGGCGGATATGAAGTCGGAGAGGCCGAAAACGGGCTTGAGGCTTTGAAGAAGGCGCTTGTCTTCCGCCCGGATATTGTCGTCACTGACATCTGCATGCCGGTTATGGACGGTTGGGAATTTGTGGAGATACTCAGGGAGAACGAGTTTGCCTGCCATGTCTCGGTAATTGTGGCGACGGGGAAAAGCGCTGAGCGCGAAGTGTTTCAAGCCAAGAACCCGGAGAACTGTCGGTTTATGACGAAGCCGTTTGAGTTGGATGAAATAATGACGATGTCTAGGAGAATGCTGGCGGAGAGGAACGCGGTTGGCATCATCGAGGGTTATTTCCGCGAGATCAACCTTGTTGATTAATATGCATGATTAACGCCTGAAGGCCTGATTAGCCGGGGCTGTGGGCGACAAAGGTGAAACAATGAGAGAAGGACTGCTGGATGACACGCTGGCGATGGTGGAAGAGATATCCGGGCTGGCAGCCGGGATGGACGAGGACGATCTTGGGGGCGCTGAGCGGATACGGGAACTGGCGGATGAAATCTCAATTCGCTCGGAGGCTCAAGGCGGGATGGCGCGGGAAGCGGCCGCGCTTGCCCGAATCGCACAAGATATAGTTTCCGGGCGGACTGATTTCAGCGCGGCTTATATCAAGATGTGCGCCGCAGTTTCCCGGTTGCAGACTGCCGCGACGGAGAGAGAGCGCGCAGGCGACGCCGAAGGAACGACCGCGCAGGCGGATTCCGAACTTTCGGCGCTCTCGCTTCCGGCGCGGACATCTGAAACCGCCCGGCTCGCGCTCTCAAAATCTCCCGAAGAGTTGGAGTTGCAACTGGACCTTCTCGAAGGGCTGATTCAGGACATGGGCGCGAAAGACGATCATGTTTTGAGAGTTATAAAGGATTTTTTCTGGAAGATAGAGATGCTTGTGAAGGATTCCGGCGAGGCGGTGGGCGTGGCAAGGGGAGCGGCCCAGTTAGCGGCGGACACTCTGGCCGGGGAGATTCCTTTTGAAGGCGGGCTGCAAGCGCTTCGCGGCGCGGCCGGATGGTTCAGGGGCCTTATGGAAGGCGAGTTTGAAGACGATGCGGCGGCGGACTGTTCCGGGACAACGATAGAAAACGCGGCTATGATGGCAAGCTCTCTTTCGACAGCAGGCGGTTTCCTTGAAGAAATGGCCGACGACCTCGATGCTTTCGAGTCAAGCATAGAAGATATCGGATATGGAATAACAGAAACGGTGGGCCGGTTGGAGGCGAGCGCGGGCGCATTGGAAAAAGCGGCCGGGCGCTTTGGCATGGAATCTGCCGCGCGTCTTTTCGCGGCTGTCACGACCGCGTTAAAAGCGACTGGAAAGGATATTGACGAAAAAACGACATCAGGCTTGAAGGCCGCAGCCGAATGTATAAATAGCATCTTGACAGGCGCTTTCGCCGCCGGAGACGAGTCTTGGAAAGCAAGGGCCGAAAGGATAGCGGCCGGCTTGGCGGAGCGAGGCGCGCAGGCGAAACGGCCGCAGTCCGCAAGAGCGGCGGTCGCGCCACAACATGCCGAACAGACCTCCTTGATCCATCCGCCGTCGGTCGAGATCGACCCCAGTAATCCTGAGCTTGGGGATTTCGTGACGGAGTCTCGCGAGTACCTGCACGCTTCGGAGATGGCTCTTGTCGAACTGGAGAAACATCCGGGCGACAGCGCGCTGATAAACGAAATATTCAGGGGATATCACAATATAAAAGGAATAGCCGGTTTTTTGAATCTGAAAGACACGCAGGAAGTGGCGCACCACGCGGAAAGCCTTCTGGACAGAGCAAGGCGCGGGGAGATCGACATAATGGGTCGCGCGGCGGACGTGGCGTTCGCGGCGGTGGATTTCCTGAAAGAAGCTGTCGAGAGAGTAAACGCGGCGGTGGGCGGGGCAAAATATGAAACGCCTTCGGGATACGGCGAATTGATAGAAAGACTGAAGGATCCGGAGCGGAGTTGCAGCGAAGAGCGAGCCGCCATAGAAGATCGGCTTGAGGATGAACCGGGTCAGGCCGCCGCCCCAGCGGAGGCATGCGCGCAAGAAGCAAAGTCAACCGGAAAAGCGGACGGAATGGTTAAGGTGAGCACGACCCGGCTGGACGCGCTCATCGACGCCGTAGGCGAGCTTGTGATCGCCAACGCGATGGTAACGCAGGAGCCGGAAGTGGCGCAGACGAAGAGCGCGCGCCTGTCAAGGAATGTCTCTCATCTCGGCAAGATTACCCGCGAGCTTCAGGAGCTTGCGATGAGCATGAGAATGGTCTCGCTCAAAAACACCTTCCAGAAGATGACCCGTCTGACGCGGGACCTTTCGATCAAGTGCGGAACGTCGGTTGATCTGACGTATTCGGGAGAGGACACCGAGCTTGACCGCAACGTGGTCGAAGAGATCGGCAGTCCGCTGGTTCACATGGTCAGGAACGCCGTGGATCACGGAATAGAGTCGGCGCAGGAAAGAATAGCTGCGGGAAAACCGGCAAAGGGGCGGATACATCTTTCGGCGGCGCACGAGGGCGGCACGGTCGTCATCAGATTAAAGGACGACGGGAAAGGGCTGGACAAGAACGCGATTGTTTCAAAAGCGATTGCGCAGAACATCGTCTCCGCCGACGCCGAGCTTTCGGACAGGGAGATTTACAATCTGATATTTCATCCGGGCTTTTCGACCGCGAAAAAGGTCACCGAGGTTTCAGGCCGGGGCGTCGGGATGGACGTAGTCAAAAGGAGCATCGAGGCTCTACGGGGCCGGGTGGAGATCGAATCAGAACAGGGGAAAGGCTCGGAGTTCATAATCCGGCTGCCTCTGACGCTTGCGATAATCGACGGCATGGTGGTGAATGTGGCGCATGAGAAATACATCATACCGACGATAGCGATAGTGGAATCGTTGCGGCCCGAGCGCGGGCAGATAGACACGGTGGTGAGCAGGGGCGAGATGCTGAAAGTAAGAGGCGATTTGATGCCTTTGTTCAGAGTGCACCGGCTGTTCGAGCTTGACGGCGCGAAGACGGAGCCGACGGAGGCTCTCGCGGTAATCGTCGGAGGAAACGGGAAGCGGTGCGCGCTGATGGTGGACGACCTCGAAGGCCAGCAGCAGGTGGTGATAAAAGCGCTCGGCGGAATGTTCGATGAACTCGACGGGGTGTCGGGCGGCGCGATTATGGGAGACGGACGGGTGGCGCTCATCCTAGACACCACCGGCATGATAAGACTGGCTCACAATTCATGACAGGAAAATTTGAAATATAAAACGACACGAAAGGAGGGCGCGAAATGGCAATAGCGGCGGCGGAGGAGCATGGAAGAAAACTCAACAAGTATCTCACGTTCACGCTTGGAGACGAAGAGTACGGGCTTGAGATACTGAAAGTCAGGGAAATCATCGGGCTGATGGAAATCACGAACGTGCCGAGGATGCCGAATTTCGTTAGAGGCGTCATCAATCTGCGCGGGAAAGTCATCCCCGTGATAGACCTGCGGCAAAAGTTCGGCATGGAACGCGCGGACAACACGAAAGAAACGTGCATCATCGTGGTCGACCTCGACGGCTTGCTGATGGGCATCGTGGTTGATAAAGTTTCCGAGGTTCTGGACATCCAAGAGCAGGACATCGAAGAAACTCCGACTTTCGGGGTCAGCGTTGACACCGAATTCATAATGGGCATAGGCAAAGCCAAAGGCAAGATTGTCATTGTGCTCGACATCAGGAGAGTCCTGACGGCGGAGGAGATAAAAATCATCTCTAAAACCGAAAAAGAAACAGGGCCGAAATGAGGTTGGCGCGAACGGCGGCTCCGGGCCGGACAGCCTTGGAGTTTCGAAAAATAAATGTCGGTTCATTCTATCAGACGAGGAGAAACTGATTATGTTGAAAAGATTTAACCTGTCGACAAGGATAATCATGCTGGGGCTGTTCGTGTCAGCGCTGTACATAGCCCTTCTTGCATGGATGTTCCCGAAGTTCCAGACCCAGATGTATCAAGGAAAGCAAGAGAAAACACAGCATCTTGTGGAAGCGGCGCATACGGTAATTGACCACTACGTTCAACTTGAGCAGTCCGGAGCTATGACAAAGGAAGAAGCGCAGGCGGCCGCGATGAACGTGGTGCGAGATATGAGATATGAGGGTGAACAGTATTTCTGGATAAACGATATGCATCCGACGATGTTGATGCACCCGTTCACGACAGATTTGGTGGGATCGGATCTTTCAGATTACAAAGACCCGAACGGAAAAAAGCTGTTCGTGGAAATGGCGGAAATTTGCAAAAAAGCCGGAGAAGGCTCGGTCGATTACATGTGGGCAAAACCGGGGCAGACGAAACCCGACCCGAAGATTTCATACGTGAAGCTCCAGAGGGATTGGGGCTGGATAGTAGGCTCCGGAATATACATCGACGATGTGGAAAAAGAGATGAACGCAATTCTGTATGTTCTGTTGGCGGTGTCTCTTGTCGTGACAGTGTCGGCGTTGCTTGCGGCAATTGCACTCGCAAGATCGATCGGGCTTCCGATCAACAGGATATCAACGTCGCTGATGGACGCGTCCGAGCAGCTGTCGTCTGCGTCCGGGCAGGTGTCGGGAGCCAGCCAGTCTCTGGCGGAAGGAGCTTCCGAGCAGGCGTCTTCTCTTGAAGAGATATCGTCTTCGCTGGAGGAGATGTCGTCTATGACCCGGCAGAACGCGGACAACGCCGAACAGGCAAATTTGCTGTCGAAGGACGCGCGCAAGGCGGCGGATAGAGGCAGCGACGAAATATCCCGGATGACTACCGCGATGGCTAAAATCGGAGATTCGTCCAAACAAACGTCGAAGATAATCAAGACGATTGACGAGATAGCGTTTCAGACCAATCTGCTGGCGCTGAACGCGGCGGTAGAAGCGGCGCGCGCCGGAGAGGCAGGCAAGGGATTCGCGGTCGTGGCCGAAGAGGTTCGCAATCTGGCTCAAAGGGCAGGCGAGGCCGCCCGAAACACCGCCACCCTGATTGAGGAGTCGGTGAACAACACTTCCGACGGCTCCAAGATAGCCGACGAGCTTGCAAAGTCGTTCGTCGAGATAGTTGACGGCTCGGCGAAGGTAACCGACCTTGTGGCTGAGATCGCGGCGGCTAGCAAAGAGCAGGCGCAGGGCATCGATCAGGTCAATATCGCGGTCAGCCAGATGGACAAAGTGACGCAGTCGAACGCGTCCAACGCGGAGGAATCAGCTTCGGCCGCAGAGGAAATGAACTCGCAGTCGGTCGGGCTGATGGACATGGTGAACGAGTTGATGGAACTGGTTACCGGCAGACAGGCGACAAATGGCTCGGCGCAGCGTGTCGTGTCCGCGACCGACAAGGCGAAGAAAGTCGCTTCGGCAAAAACGCGGAACGGAGCGGTAGCTGCGGCTTCCGATAAGCTGAAGTCTTCTGTGGGCATGAAGAAGTCCGACACAATGATTCCTATGGACGATGACTTTAAGGATTTTTAGAGTATGACGGCGCGGGATGGAGGCGGGCGCGAGAGCGTCCGCCTCCATCCTTGTTTTGACCGAGTAGAAATCGTGGAAAGGTTCGCTCAGGACGCTTGACGCCGGCGCCGAGCTTCAAAGCGGAGCAAATGGAAAACGTTTCATCCATTCTCAGAAGCAGAAGTCTTCCAGACCGAGAGTTTGAGAAGATAAGCGAGATGGTTTACGCCATCTGCCGGATCAACCTGCATGTCGGAAAGAAGGAATTGGTGCAGGCTAGGCTCAACAAGCGGCTGAGAATGCTCAATATCGATTCATATAAGGATTATCTTAAATATATAGAGAAAGATGAAACGGGGGTCGAACTTTCGACCATGGTCGACATCCTGACGACCAACCTTACATATTTTTTCAGGGAAAAGGATCACTTCAACTATCTGCTCGAACAGGGAAAAATTAAACTGGTCGATGAGAAAAGGAAGCGATTTCGGATATGGAGCGCGGGTTGCGCTTCGGGGGAAGAGGCGTACTCGATAGCGATAACTCTGGACGATGCCGTCAAAGGAAGCGGATGCCCGGATTTCAGGATTTTAGCGACGGATATTTCATCTCAGACTCTGGCGACGGCGAGGGAAGGGTTGTTTCCGAAACAGCGGATGAAGGAAACTCCGGAAATGGTTTTGAAAAAATACTTTGCGAAAGAAACCGCTCAGGACGGAACAGTGTTTTACAGAGTGTCGGCTGAGTTGAAGAGAAAAATAGCGTTCCGCCGACTCAACCTAATGGATCCGTGGCCCATGACCGGGCCGTTCGACGCGGTGTTCTGCCGAAATGTGATGATATATTTCGACAAGAAAACTCAAGCTGAGCTTGTGACGAGGTTTTACAACATACTGGCTCCCGGCGGCGTGTTTTTCGTGGGGCATTCCGAGAGTCTGACGGGAATATCGCACGGTTTTAAATTCGTAAGGCCAAGCATCTATGTGAAGGACTGAGATGGAAAATAATACCGCTCAAAAGCATCTTGTGGGAGTGTCCGACATGAAGGTGTCGGCGAACGAGGGAGATATCATAGTGACGCATTCTCTCGGCTCTTGTATAGGAGTGACGATATACGATCCCAAGGCTAACGTGGGAGGGATGCTTCATTATCAGCTACCATCGTCGGATTGCAGGCCGGAGAGGGCCGCGGAGAACCCGTGCATGTTTGCGGACACGGGGCTTCCGGCTCTTTTTAAGAGCGCATACAGGCTTGGAGCGGAGAAAAAGCGCCTTGTGGTTAAAGTCGCGGGCGGCTCGAACGTGATGGATAAAACAGGTTTTTTTCAGATAGGCCGCCGAAACTATATCAGCCTCAAAAAAATACTCTGGAAAAACGGCGTGTTGATAGCCGCTGAAGATATCGGCGGGGACTCGTGGCGCACCATGAAATTGGAGATCGGAACCGGCCGGGTGCTAATCAAGAACGGCTCCGGGGAATTTGAACTGTGAGTCTGGGGGCAAGGAATGGCATATAACATTCTGGTGGTCGATGATTCGGCGATAATCCGCAAAATGGTGTCGCGCACGATTCAGATGGCGCAGGTTCCGGTGGGCGACATCTTTCACGCTGAGAACGGACGGGACGCGCTGGGGATTCTCGGAGCCAACTGGATTGATCTCGTGCTTGCGGACATCAACATGCCTGTGATGGACGGCATGGCGATGCTTGAGGCGATGCACAATGACGAAGTGATGAAAAACGTGCCGGTAATCATAGTTTCGACGGAAGGCAGCGAGACGAAAATCGAGAAATTATGGCAGAGGGGCATGAAGGCGTTCGTGAAGAAACCGTTCATGCCGGAAACGATAAGGGAAGTAATATCAGGAGTTCTGGGAGAGTGGGATGAAACTGAGTCAGACACATCGGCAGATTCTTTTTAACACGGTTGAAAAGGTTCTCGAAGAGGCCGCGTTCGCGATTGTCGATGCTCCAGACGCGGAGCAGGACGGGGAATGCGCGCCGGAAGCGGAGATCGCATCGGCGGTGGAGTTCTCGGGTTTTTTCGCAGGGGCGACGGCTATGATAGCTCCAGCGTCTCTGGCTAGAATATTCGCAGCCAACATGATGGGCCTCGAAGAAGACGACCCCGAGGCTGATGGAAAAATGTCCGACGCGTTGGGCGAGTTGATGAACATGGTTTGCGGCAATTTGTTGCCGCAGATAGCCGGCAGAAGGCCGGAGTTCGAGATACTCGCGCCCCGTCCGATAAGGCCTGAGGCATGCAGGCGCGCTGCGGACGGCTGCCCTGATATTCATGCCCAGAAAATCAGGGTAATAGTCGAGGGTCGACCGGCTGAGTTTTTCCTTTTTGTGGAATCTGATTTATTGAGGGGCTTGCTGAATGATTAAAGTTCTAGTCGTGGACGATTCCGCGGTCGTGCGGAATATCCTCAGCTCCGAGCTATCGAAGGCTCCGGGGATAGAGGTTGTCGGCACGGCCATGGACCCGTATGTGGCTCGCGACAAGATAATCAAATTGAAGCCGGACGTTGTGACGCTGGATGTGGAAATGCCGAGGATGGACGGGCTGACGTTTCTGCGCAAGCTGATGAGGTACTACCCGATTCCGGTGATAGTGGTAAGCTCGCTGGCTCCTGAAGGTGGCGAAGTGGCTCTCGAGGCTCTCGAGATAGGGGCCGTCGATGTTGTTAGCAAGCCCGGCGCGGCATATACCGTCGGGGATTTGTCGGCGCAGTTGGCGGAAAAGATAAAAGGCGCGGCAAGAGCCGACATGAGCAAGTTGAGGTCGAGGGCGAAAAGCGACGATAACGAGCCGCCGCCCGCGCGGCTGTCGATGACGCGCACCACCGAAAAAGTGGTCGCCATCGGAGCTTCCACAGGAGGCACGGAGGCGATCAAGGCGGTGCTTGAGAAGTATCCGGAGAACTGTCCGGGCACGATGATAGTGCAGCACATGCCGGAGCAGTTCACGCGCTCGTTCGCGCAGAGGCTCAACGATCTGTGCGCCTCGGAGGTCAGGGAGGCCGCGGACGGAGACAGGCTGACTCCGGGGCTTGTGCTGATAGCGCCGGGAAACAAACACATGGTGCTGCGGCGCAGCGGAGCGCAATACGTCGCAAGGGTTAAAGACGGGCCGTACGTGTATCATCAGAGACCGAGCGTCGAGGTGCTTTTCAACTCTGTGGCGCAATACGCGGGGCGCAACGCCGTCGGCGCGCTGCTCACCGGCATGGGAACGGACGGCGCTAAAGGGATGAAGGCGATGCAGGACGCTGGCGCGGAAACGATAGCGCAGGATGAAAAGACAAGCGTGGTGTACGGGATGCCGCGCGCGGCGGTGGAGCTTGGCGCGGCGCGCCACATCCTGCCGCTGGACAGGATAGCCGAGAAGATCGTCCGGCTGGCCTGCTCCGACTGACAATCAGCGCGGCGGGCGTCAAGCTCTCCGCGATTTACGAACGAGTTCTGACTGGAGGAAGAAAAATGGCAGTGGATAAGAACGGAACAGTGAAGATCGAAATTTCGGGAGACGAGATGTCGGCGATAGCCTTCATAATGCCGCCGGAAGGAAGCGGGACTCCGGCGAGCGTTGCGGACGTCAAACGCGCTCTCGAACAGGCTGGCGTTATTTACGGCGTGGCGAGCAACGAGCGCATTCAGGCATTTGTCGGGCAGGCGGTGGTCGAGCCGGTGGACTTCATGGCCGCTTCCGGGACGCCTCCCGGACACGGAGCCGACGCCTCGGCGGCGTTCATGTGGACAAAAGACGCCGACATCATAACGAAAGACGAAAAAGCAAAGATAGATTTGAGAGAGTTGAACTTGGTCAAATCAGTGGTCAAGGGAGAAGTCATCGCGCGCCGCACCCCGCCCACCAGAGGCGAGGAAGGCGTCACTGTCAAGGGAACCCGCACCCCCGGAGAGTGGGGTTCGGATGTCGTCCTGAAGGCCGGAGCGAATGTGAAGGTGTCCGGCGACGGAACGGAGTTCGTCGCGGACATCGACGGTTCCCCGCGCGTCGCGCAGAACACGGTCAGCGTGGATCCGGTGTACGTCGTCAACGGCGACGTCGATTACGAAACGGGCAACATAAATTTCGCAGGAGCGCTCGAGATACGCGGCAACGTGCTGGACGGGTTCATCGTCAAAGCGGGCGGCAACATCAGCATCGGGGGCAACGTGCAAGCCGCCGAGATTTACTCGGAGGGGGACATCGTGGTAAAAGGCGGCATACTCACGCGGAAACAGTCCGCGGTTGCCGCCAAAGGCAGCGTGTTCGCAAAATACATTGAGAATTCCATCGTGGAGGCCGAAAAGGACGTGGTCTCCGAGCGCGCGATTATCAACAGTTCCGTCCGCAGCAATGGCATGGTGATTTGTTCTTCGCATGAGGGAAAAATCATCGGCGGCGACGTGATGGCTTACTCCGAAATCAGAGCCAAGCAACTCGGGACCGAGTCGGAAACGACCACAGTGTTGAGAGCCGGGTTCAAGTTCGATGTCTACCTTGCAATGGCGGAAGTCGAGTCGAAGCTGGAGACGGCGCTCACAGAGTCCGAGCGGGTCAAAAGGGCGCTCGCGCAGGCCAAGACGGCCAAACCTGAAGCTATCGCGAAACTCAAAGAGGCGCTCGCGTCTCTCGAAGCGGAAAAGGCGAACCTCAGCCAGAGGCTGGCCGCGATGAGAATCCGGATGCAGGTCAACCCGTTCGCCACCGTCAAGGCCGCCGAAGCCATCCATCCCGGATGCATGGTCTATATCGGAGCTTCAAGGGAGCGGATAACCAAGCATCTGAAGTTCGCCACCCTGATGTCCGACCGCGAGGGCGGAATCGCCATGTCCTCCTACGACGAACTGACCCGCAAGATCAAAACGGTCAACGTCGGGACGAAAGAGAAGAAAAAGACGGTGCTGATCGTCGATGACACCAAGTTCATGCGGAGCAAACTGCGCAACATCCTCGAATGCGGAAACTTCAAGATCGCAGGCGAAGCGGAAGACGGCCAGCAGGCGGTCTCCATGTTCGAAAAACTCAAACCGGACGTCGTCACCATGGACATCACCATGCCGAACATGGACGGCATATCGTCGCTGAAAGAGATAAAGAAACAGAGGCCCGAAGCCAAAGTCATCATGATATCGGCGCTCGGACAGAAGGAAAAAGTGAGGGACAGCCTTGTGGCGGGAGCTTCGGACTTCATACTCAAGCCGTTCGTCCCCGAAAAAGTTCTCGAAGTGATAACGCGCATCGCCGATAGATAATCTCGGCTGAAGGGAAAGGCTGCAGACTGATGAAAGCAGAGTATCTGAATCCGTTTTTAAAAGGAATATCCTCGATACTGGAGGAAGTGGCTGGGGAAAGGCCGGCGCTGGGACGTCCGTTCCTGAGGCCCGGCTACCCCTACAGCGTGGACGGCGTGGCCATATTCATCGGAGTGACCGGCCATCTTTCCGGCCAAGTTGTGATATGCATACAGGAAGCGTGCGCGCGCGGCATCGCCGCCGCCATGCTCATGGAAGGCTCGGTCGCCAAACTCGACGAATACGCCCAGAGCGCCCTCGCCGAGTTGGTTAATATGATTGTCGCCAGCGCCACCATCGGCCTCGCCGAGGCCGGATACCGCACCGACATCACCCCGCCGTCGGTGGTCACCGGCGAAAAAATCGAAATCTCAAATCAAGCTAAAATCCCCACGCTCGCCATCCCGCTTAGCATTATGAACGGGAAAATCGAGGTGAACCTCTCTCTGGTCGAGGCGGGCGCGGCGGGAAAGTAACGGCGGATTATATTGACAGACAGCTACAGGAGCGGCAATATGCAAGCGGACGGCGCTGAAAAAAAACCTTACGTAAAATCCGTCAGGTCGAGGATCAAGGACATCGTTCCCGGCATGGCGGTGGCCGAAGACATCAAGAACACCGCAGGCGGCATCATCGTCGCCGCGGACACTTTCCTTACCCGCGCGCACATAGACAAACTCAGGGAGTGCGGCATCGACAGGCTTTACATCCAGACGTGCGACATGAACAAGGAGTTCGACCCACTGCGCAACAAGCGCGCCGTCGTCGTGGACGACTCCCTTTTCTTCCGTCACATGTTCAGCAAGATGCTTTACCGCATGGGCATGTTCGTGTGCGGCGAATCCCCGACCGCAGAGGAAGGCCTTGAAGCGGTTTCCGTTTACAGCCCCGAACTCGTCGTCATGGACATCCATCTTCCCAAGATGGACGGCAGGCTCGCCATTAAACAGATTCACAGAAAAATGCCGCAAACGAAGATACTCGCCGTATCAACAGACACGGAAAAAGCCACCATCATTGAAACGTTCCGCGCCGGGGCCAACGACTATATGGTCAAACCCATCAAATGGGACATCCTCAAACCACGCCTGCTGAAACTATTCAGCGACAACGAAAACAACGCGGCGCACTGAACGCCCGGCGGCGGGAAACGCGTTAAATATTTTGAATTCCTAGTCCGGGCGGTTCGCGTCGCGGGATTTGATTTCTTTGAGGGTTTTTTCCGCCGCGTCTATTTGGCCGCCGAATCCGTTCCAGTCCAGTTCGCGAATCCGCCGCTTTGCCGACTCGATGTGTTCGAGCGCTTTGTCCACCGCTTGATCAATTGTGAGATAGCCTGAATCTGCGGAAGAAGCCGGAGCGGGCTTGGGCGCGCCTTGCGCGGGCGTCTCCGGAACGGCGACTCCGACAAGCCCGGATATGGCTTTCTCCAGCGTCTCTTCCATCACCACTCGGTCTCCATTGGAGACGATGACGCGTTTAAGCTCCGGGATGTCGCCCCTTTCCGCTTGCAAGAAAAGCGGCTCGACATAGAGCAGCGAGTTCTCGATGGGTATCACCAGCATATTGCCGCGCACCACCTGCGAGCCGCTTTGCGACCACAGCGATATCTGCTGCGAAATCCCCGCGTCCTGATCTATCCTCGCCTCGACTTGGAACGGGCCGAAAACAAGTTTTTTCTTCGGGAAAGTGTAAACGACGAGCCGTCCATAGTCGTCGCCGTCGTTGCGCGCGCACATCCACGCCGATATGTTGTCCCTCCGCGCCGGAGTGAACGGCAGCATCAGCACGTATTCCTCTTTATCTCCTCCGGGCAACTTCATGATGTTGTAATACGGCTCCACTTCCTGCTCGTTCTGGAAGAACATCTCGCGCGGCGTCGTCCACAGATCCTCCTTGTTGTAGAAGACCAGCGGGTCCGTCATGTGGTAGGAGGAGAACACGCGGGACTGCACGGTGAAGTAGTCCACCGGGTAGCGCAGATGCGCCCGCACGGACGCGGGCATCTCGGCGGCGGGCTTGAACAGGCCGGGGAACATCGCCGCGTACGCTTTTATTATCGGGTCCGTCTCGTCGAACATGTAGAACTCCGTCGTCCCGTCGTAGGCGTCCACCACCGCCTTGACCGAGTTGCGTATGTAGTTGTAGCGGACGGCTTCGCCTTTTCCGAAATGCTGGGAATACGGGAACGTGTTGCTGATTGTGTAACCGTCGATCAGCCATTTCATGCGGCCTTCCGCGTCGATGAACACGTAAGGATTCATGTCGTAGTGGACCAGCGGCATAATGCGGTTCACAAGGCCGGGGTTGAAACCGCTTCCGAGGATATTGCGATAAAGCATCACCTTGCTGTCTTTCTTTATGTCGGAGTTGAGGAGCGACGCGAGCGACGAGAACCTGAGCGCGAACGCCGCTTTCTTGAATGTCGAATCGAGTTTCACCCCGCCCGCGCCGTCATATTCCGCCAGCACGTTCGTCTCTCCCATCGGATAGTCGAACTCGTCTGCCTTGGTGTTCACGAACACGTAGTCGTTCGCCAGTTCGCCGTAGTAGATGCGCGGCTGGGTTATCTTCAAAGTCTCGGACACCGACACGGGCGGGATGTCCTTGACGAAGAAATGCGGCATGCCGTCCGGAGTGAAACTATTCACCGGGCTTACCGCCGCCCCGTAACCGTGCGTGAACGTCAGATGCTCGTTTATCCATATACGCGCCGGGAGTTTCTCGTATGAAAGTTCCCTCGCGGAGATCATCACCTGCCTGTACTCGCCGTCCACCATGTAGCGGTCTATGTCCACGTTGGCGAAGCTGTAATAGGTGCGGATTTCCTGAAGCTGTCTGTATGTCTGGAGCAGGGGACGGGGGTCCCACAGCCGGATGTTCTTAATCGTCAGGTTGTTGTCCGCGATCTGCTTCGGGGAGATGTCCCTGTCCGCGTCAAAAGGAATCGTCTCGATCCGGTTCAGGTCGTAGGCGGTCCGGGTGTGTTCGATCTGGCGCGCGATAAAGGGGCGCTCCATCGAGATTTCGTTCGGCGACACGCGGAATTTCTGGATGATTTCCGGATATGCGGCTCCTGCGGCCGAGGCGACTATGAACAGGATGGCTGCCGCCGCGATGGGTTTCCAGCTCCTGATGAAAATATTCGCCGCCATCGCCACTGCTAGCGCCAGCGCCAAGATGGACAGGATGTGCAGCAGCGGCATCCGGACGCTTGTGTCCACGAATCCGGGGCCTGTCACGAATCCCCGCGATGTCGCCATCAGGTTGAACGCCATAAGCTTGTAGCCCCAAGCCTTGAGCAGCGCCGCCATCATCAGCAGCGCCGAAAGATGGCTGAATATCGCGCTCCTGAAATGCACTCCCTTGCTCGTAACCACGAACCCGCGCTTGTACGCGTACACCCCGACGGACATCCCCGCCGCGAGCAAAAGCGTTATAAAGGACCATTGATATATATAGTTGAGAAACGGCAGGCTGAAAACGAAGAAAGAAATGTCGAGGTTGAACACGGGATCCGCCGCGCCGAAGGCCGCCGGGTTGGAGTAGCGGATGAACAGGTCCCATCGCGTGGACGCTTCGAGAGCCAGAATCACTGCGAGGAACCCCGCCGCCCCGAGCATCACCATCCTGATGTTGCGGCCAAGCGTCTCGCTTCCGGGCAGCTCGACCGCGTCGTTGCCGAGCGTGATGTAGCCGACCCTGCTCAACCTGTCCGCCGCGAAAAGGTTCAGCGCCATGAACGCCATAAACGCCGCGCCGAGCGCCAGACCGAGTTTTATCCTTGTCAGGATGATGGTGGTGAAGACCGACTCGTACCCGACGGATATGAACCAGAGCCAATCCGTATAGAGCCGAACCGCGCTCATCAGCGCCGGAAGCGCGAAAAATATCGCGAATATCGCCATCCATATTCCGTTGCGTCTGTTTCCTGTCATTATCGCCATCCTGTCCGTTTTGTTTGACCCCGAATATTCGCCGCTCGTGAATAATAAGGATATAATATTCTAATAGCGGAAAAAAGAAGCGTCAACGAAACAGGGCGCCCGCGAGGCGCATCGACCCGCGCAATCGTCGCGCGACGGCGGGTTTCCGGGCGCGACTGGCGCGCCCCGGCAAATTATTTGGACATTTATTGCGCGCAACGGGGGATGCTATATTAAAATACAATGGAAGCGGGGGCGGACTTCGGTTTGTCCGCTTTCCGCGCGCTGACTTATTTTTTGCGCGAAAGGGAACCGGCTGCGATGGATTTCGACATAGATGAAATTTTGACTAAAGCGGTGCAGAGGAAAGCGTCGGACGTGCATATAACCGCCGGGCTGCCTCCCGTGCTGAGGATAGACGGCAGGCTTGTGCCGATGGATATCGAGAGGATAATCCCGGCCACATCACAGAAGCTTATCTACAGCATGCTGACGGACCAGCAGAAGCAGTCTTTCGAAGAGAACTTCGAGCTTGACCTGTCATACGGCGTATCCGGGCTTGGCAGGTTCCGCGTGAACATATTCCTGCAGAGAGGCTCGGTCGGGGCGGTCATGCGCTCCATCCCGTCGAAAGTTCCCTCTCTGGACGACCTGCGGATTCCAAAGGTGGTCAAGACTCTCACCCTCAAGCCGCGCGGGCTGATTCTGGTCACCGGGCCGACGGGTTGCGGCAAATCCACCACGCTCGCCGCCTGCATAGACCTTATCAACTCCACCCGCGACGCCCACATCATCACCATCGAAGACCCGATAGAATACCTGCACCGGCACAAGAAAAGCATGATCAACCAACGCGAACTGGAACTGGACACCAAGTCGTTCAACCGCGCGCTCCGCTCCGTCCTGCGCGAGGATCCCGACGTGATTCTCATAGGCGAAATGAGAGACCTCGAGACGATGGAAGCGGCGCTGACGATAGCGGAAACGGGCCACCTTGTGTTCGCCACCCTGCACACGAACTCGGCCGCCGGCTCCATAGACAGAATAATCGACGTCTTTCCCCCCCACCAGCAGACCCAGATACGGACGATGCTGGCGGCGAACCTCGAAGCGGTAATGACCCAGCAGTTGCTCGCGCGCGTGGGCGGCATCGGGCGCGTCCCGGCGGTGGAAATCCTCATCGCCACCCCCGCCGTCCGAAACCTTATTCGCGAGAACAAGGCCCACCAGATAAACGCCGCCATCCAGACGGGCGCGTCGGCGGGCATGCAGACTATGGACATGGCTCTAAAGGACCTGTACACCGGCGGCCAGATAACTTACGCCGACGCCATCAACAGGGCGCACAACCCCGACGACCTCAAAAAGCTGATACACGGCTGAAGAGCGCGGCGGGCATACTGATTTCTGAAGGGACTCTTCATGGCGCAATACGTTTACAAGGCGCGGGACTCCAAGGGACAACTCGTCTCCGGCACGATGGACGCGGACAACGAACAGTCCGTCCGCTCCCGTCTCAGGGAAAAGAACTATATCGCCACATCGATTTCGCTCAAGTCAAAATCGATGAACCTCAAGGAAGTCCTCGCAAAGTTCCAGAAGGTCAAGGCCAAGAACCTCGCCGTGTTCGCCCGCCAGTTCTCCACTATGGTCAACGCCGGGCTGTCTCTGGTGCGCGCTCTGGACATCCTTGAAAAGCAGGCGGACGACAAGAAATTAAAAGAAATAATAAGAGACATCAGGCTGAGAGTGGAAAGCGGAGCGTCGCTCGCCGATTCATTCGGTCAGCATCCCCAGACTTTCAGCGACCTGTTTATTAACCTGACTCACGCGGGCGAGGTCGGCGGCGTGCTCGACGAAACCCTCAGCCGAATCGCTGAATTTCTGGAAAAAGATCAGGCTCTAAGGGCAAAAGTCAAATCCTCAATGACTTATCCCACCATTATCTTTATTTTCGCTATCATTATCGTTATTTTCATGCTTGTTTTCGTTTTGCCCACATTTACATCGGTATTTGAGAATCTGAACGTGACCATGCCTGCAATGACGGCGATGCTAATAAAGATGAGCGACGCCCTGCGCGGATACTGGTATGTCTTTATCGGATTTGCCGTCGGCGCGGTGTTTCTATTCAAATATTATACGAACACGCCCAAGGGGAAGTTCCAGTGGCATACTCTTCTGCTTAGAGTGCCTGTATTCGGGCTGTTAAACAAGAAAGTTACGGTATCGCGGTTCAGCAGGACGCTCGGAACCCTGCTCAGCAGCGGCGTGCCGGTTATGCAGGCGCTGGATGTCACAGGCAAGGCGTCGGGCAACAAGGTTGTCGAAAAGGCCATCGAGAGCGTCAGAGTCAGCATCAGGGAAGGCGAATCCATCTCGGTGCCTATGGAGGCGTCCGGCATTTTTCCTCCGATGGTCACTCAAATGATAGCCGTCGGCGAGGAAACAGGAAAACTGGACGCCATGCTCAACAAAATATCCGAATTTTACGACATGGAAGTAGAGGCGACTCTGTCCGCGTTGACTTCCCTGCTTGAGCCTTTGCTGATGGTGTTTATGGGCGGCATGGTCGGGTTCATAGTGGTGGCAATGTTCATGCCCATGTTCCAGTTGATCACGGTAATCTGACGGGAGCGGAGGAGCGAGCGCGGCAGGAGAAACAGCCGCTCAAAATAAGTGTAGGCCTGACTCTCAAAAGCCTTGCCGCCGGGCCGAAAAGATTTTAAAACAGGGTCGGCGCTTAGGAGGATAGATTTAAAAAGACGCAATCGGCGTCAAAAAAACCAAATAATTTATTTTTCAACTATTGTTGCGCGGCGTAGAAAAACGGGTATATAATGGATGTACAATACATTTACGGGCGGAATTTTAGTGAAAATTCGTCCGGCAGAAGAACTGCTTGGAGGAATGAGGATCGGTGGAGACCTGTCTTAATAACCCATCATAATTTTATATTATTTTAAGACTCACACCGACAAAAACAATCCAAGCAAATCCGATCACAATCTGTGAAGGAAGGAGGTGAGAATTGAAACTCACAAAGCTCATGAAAAAGAAAGAAGGGACGCAGAAGGGGTTCACCCTAATTGAACTTATGATCGTGGTGGCCATTATCGGAATATTGGCCTCTATTGCGATCCCCAACTTTCTAAAGGCCAGAGACAAGGCGATGTACACGAAATGCGTGTCGGCGCTATCCGGTTTAAAAGTGGCTCAGGAAATGTACATTTCCGACAACGGCGAGTATGCCGCAGATATTAAGGAATTGGCAATGTACATGATTCCGGGATGCACAGATCCAGATGGCGATGAGGAAGGTTGTGATTTGACAACTCGACTTCAATCCAATTGTGATAAAGATACTGATATTACTACTATAATCACCATCACAGATGGAGTTGAATATGAGTTGAACGCCTTAGCTGCGGATAGGACACACTGTGCAATTTGTATGAATCCTTCCGGATACGTGCCTGCCAACTACGCAAATTGTGAAGAAGAATGGACATGTGATGATATCGGAACCGAGGAGTAGGATTGAAACAAGTAGAAGTGGTTGAATCTCGCTAACTACTTGCTTCTTTCGGTTCAAGGCTCTGGCTGGAAGGACCGAACCGACTGGATGAAATAGTTCGGGGGAGAGCGTGTGTAATACGCTCTCTCCCCGATTTTCGTACATGTTGGCAAGGTGGAACATGGTTCATGAGCGTTGCTGGGCACAGGTTATGTTTGAATCCGCGCGCGGAAGCGGTGGGTTTATGTGTTTATGCGCTTCTTCTGATTTCCCCAAATATCTTTTCAAACAAAGAAAACAACACGATGAAAACGAAAAATTTCATATTGGGCGGAAAACGGCAATCCGGGTTCACGCTCATAGAGCTTATGATAGTGGTCGCGATTATCGGCATACTGAGCGCGGCGTCGATAATGAGTTATATGATGGCAAGGGACAAAGCAAGAGTGGCCGCCTGCAAAATGACGCTCGAAGCTGTGAAAAAGGGCATGGAGGACTATGTTTCTTCCTTCGATCAATATCCAGATGACGGGGGAATAGAAACGTACGCCGATCTAAAAGAAACGCTGAAAGATTCTGTGGATTTTATGCCGAATCAGACATGCGACGACGAAATTGAATACGAAGCAGACGGAATGTGGTACCGTCTTGAAGCCCGGGTGTACTGGATGGGAGGGGGAAAAGGAGGAACGACCCTGATCCTTGAGATGGGGGAACTTACCGAGGAACCGTTCTACTGATGAAGACGGCCGGGGAGAGAAGCGGGACGGAATAAATAGTGGATATGATACCGGCTGTATTCTTCGGGGTGCTGGGACTGACCATCGGGAGCTTTCTGAACGTGGTCATCCGGCGGTTGCCTATAGGCGAATCGCTCGTCTGGCCGGGGTCCCACTGCCCTGAATGCGGCAGGAAGCTAGGGGTTCTGGAGCTTGTGCCGGTTCTCGGATATATAGGACTGAGGGGCAAGTGCGCCGGATGCGGGGTTAGGATATCTCCGAGGTATCCGGTGGTGGAGGCGGCGACCGGGGCGGGGTTTTACTGGGCGGCTGTGAACGCGGCAGGCCCGTTGGACTTTGTAAATTCAATACTGCTGTTGTCGGGGTTGACGGCGATTTTTTTCATCGACCTCGACCATGGGATAATCCCGGACGTTATCTCGCTGCCGCTGACGGCGGCGGGGCTGGCGCTGGGAGCGGTCATGGGGGCGTTTCCGGACAGGGCGATCGCGGCGGCAGGCGGGTTCGCGGTCTTCTGGTCGATCCGGTTCATCGGCACTCTGCTTGCGAAGGAAGAGGCGATGGGGTTCGGGGATGTGAAACTGGCGGCCATGATCGGAGCGTTTCTAGGGATAAGGATGGCGGCTACGGGGCTGTTTCTGGGATTCCTGATAGGAGGAATCATGGCGGTGTGGCTGATGGCGGCAAAAAGGCGCGGCGCGAAAGACCCCATCCCGTTCGGGCCGATGATGGCGGCGGGCGGGGCGATCGCGCTGATAAAGGGGCTGGCGGTTCTGGACTTGTACGCGATGTGTGTCGCCCGGATTTGGTCCCTGTAAAGGGCGGAGGTCGGATATGCCTGAATATAAAGACATGAAATTCAGAAAGGCCGGCGGAACGAAGGGCATGACTCTGATCGAGCTGCTGATGGCGGTGACGATTCTCGGCTCGGCGCTTGTCGGCATGGCGTCTCTCATATCGACAGGGCTGCTTCAGTTGCAGAATATCAGAGTGCAGAGGACGGCGGCCAACTGCGCGAGGATGGTCATGGAATATCTGGAAACCGTGCCGCCGGACGACATATACACGTGGTCGCCCGGTGTGGCCCTCGAAGGCGACTTCGCCGCCGGCGGGGGAGTGTCGCAACTCAACGCCTTCGTCAATGCCGGAGACCAGACGTGCAGGAACCTCTCCGACGCGTCCGACATATACGGCAAGAGAGTGCAGATGAAATACGCTATATGCCCGGGCTGCTATTCAGCCACCCAGTGCGACCCCGACACGCTGATCTGCTGGACTTCATGCTACTACTTTTACAGGGTGAAAGTCACTTACAACGGCGTTGGCATGGGCGACGCGAGATCAGAGGAATATTATACCAAGAAGTATCACGGGCAGAACAGGCTTTGCACGGATCTGGAAGCCTGCGGCGAGGGAAACATTCCCGGGACGCTGAAAAATTGCTCATGGTGAACGGGCGCCTGAAAAGGAGCTGGTCATGAAAACAAAAAACAGCCGACTCGCGTCGGCAAACAGCCAGAGAGGCATGACGCTCGCGGAACTGCTTGTCGTCATGGTCATTCTCGTGATTGTCACGGTGGTCACCGCCGAGATAACCATGAAAACGGTGTCGGTAATGGTCATGGGGCAGAGTCAGGCGACCGCGCAGAACAACGTAGAGCGGGCAATAGACGACATGGCAAACGATATCATCAAAGCCGGAGCGCACGACGGACAGCATATTCACAACGGTTCCGGAAGCTCGCAGATTTCAATAACCAAATTCGGAGAGAACCTAGACGCGTTCGTTTCCGGAAACACTGACATGGAGTTCGACTCCGTTTGCTATAAGTTTACCGCGCCTCAAGGGGCAAACCCCAACAGCGAAGATTACGTAACAGGATATATAGAAAAAGGGGCGTTGTCTGGTCTCAAATCGGGGAATTGCCTTGAAGGCAACATGTATAGAATAACGGATACGACATCAGACATTAGAGACTTGACCATAACATATTGCAGACCGAGGGAAGGGGCCGCAGACCCCGGAGATTATGATTGCACAAGCAATCAGACAATAAACAGCGCCAACGGACTTGTTGAAGGATCTCAATGCGTGTGGCTGGTGAAGATAGCGGTAAAATACGCGAGAAGACTGCCTTCACAGGAGTCGACAACCAGTTCGACGTACGATGTCGAGTATTCGTATCAGACGGGGGTGGCGCCGAGGAATATATACACGTCGGCGCTGATGAAGGATTCAGACAGGGACACGATAGTGGACTGCTGCGACGCGGACATAAGAGGGGACTCAGGTGTCCCGTGGTGTCCGCCAGTGAGATCCAACTGACGGAAGAATTGCGTAAAACGTAAACACTTGACCGGGGGGCGGTTATGAAAACCCGAATCAGAGAAATAACAGGCAAGGGCCGGGAGCGGGGCGTGGCGATGATGGTCACGCTGATGGCGATAGCCGTGATGGGGTTCGTCGGAGCGTCGTTCTCGCTCATGCTCTTAAACGAGACGCGAAGCGCCAACGGAAACGTGCTGGCGCAGCAGGCCCTATATGTGGCCGAATCGGGTATTCAGGACGTGCTGTTCCAACGCTCGAAGCGTCCGGCGGACATGTGTTTCCCGTACTTCTTTCACGACGACGCTCTTACAAAAGAAGAGAGATGGGACATTATTGATGACTTGACCGGAGCAAAGAGCGGATCGGATTGTGGAGAAGAATGCGCGATGGGCTGGGGAGATGTCTGGGCGCACGCATGCAACCCGACGGTGGACAGCATACCGTCCGTTGCTCACGCGACCGCCGAACTGCCCTGCTGGCCTTATAACGAGCAGTTGTACGCGAACTATATACACTTCGGGCCGGACTACGAACGCCATGACGGCTCCGACGGCGGCAACTATGAACCTCTGTTTTACTGGCCGGCCAACGGCGACGGAAGCATGGGCTGGAAGGACTGGAGCGAGAATATAAGCGCGACGACCATGCCGCTCGCCAACCAGACACAAAGTTCAGGCGCAAGATATACGACCGGATTCTTCACACTCTGCAATGACAATTTCTCGGGGATACAGCCGGGCGACACCGGATATGAAATGGCGTGCCAAGAGGCGCAGGACGGGACGGGAACCTGCAACCAGTACGTGATTAGACTGTCGGTCGTTTCCGTCGGCGAAGTTCAGGCGGGACCGAACATCGTCAGGCGAGCGGTGAAATCCGATCTCGCTCCGCCGTCCCTGTATTCGGGCGTCATCGACAAATACGTCGATATGACCCTGATGTGGCAGACGGACATCAACGGGCCGATCCATGTCAACGGCTGGTGGGACGGGTTCGAAAGCCGCTCGTTCTTGGCGGCGTTCGATCTGGCCCCGGCGGCGTTCTTCACAATTCTCGATCCGCCGGAAATGGTCAGCCTCAGCTACCCGGAGCCTCCGGGCGGCGACTGGCAGCCCAGCAGCATTCTGGGAATATCCCTCTCTCACGACATAGTGTATGTGCACCTGCCGGTGAGGATTGAAATACCGCAGGTCAACTGGGCGAAATGGGAAGACAGGATGGACGACTTGTACACCGAGGCAAGCGCTCTCTACGGCGATTCCTCAAAAGTCATGGGGCTGAGATACTGCAAGTTCGGCCCGGCCGGGAGCGTGACTTCCACGCTCGGCGACTGTGGAGACGCCGGCGAGCAGTATGCTTGCGACAACTCCGGCAATTCGCTGGCGGACGACTGCCTTGAGCCGAGTTTCCCGAAGTTCATATCCACAATGAATCCCGGCCCGGCTCCATACAACGCGTCGTTCGACGGCACGGCGCAGCAGCCGAACAGGCGGCGCATTCACAACGTGAACCGGAATACGTATCAATTATGGCATAGCGGCACTGAGCAGGCGTTCGACCTGTTCGACCAGTGGGACGAGCATTCGGAACATTGGGTGAAGGGCGAGGAAGCGGCTTATATACCGGGCGCGGTAGCTGACGGCAACAGGGATAAATCGCTGAAGAACAAAGTTAGATTCGTGCTAGACCCGCACTTCGACATAGGGTGTCTGGCTTGCGTGATAATGGGCGGAATCAATCTGGACAACTTTGTTGCCTGCTGCGTGGGCAAGAGTGAAAACAGGTACGCGTTCGCATTCATGGGCAGGCATGAGTTCAGGGACTTCGTATTCATAGATGGCGTGATGGGAGTCGGGTTCAGATCCCCGTATCACAGTTGCGGCACGGAGGACGGCGCGCTCGGTATATACTGCATAGTGGTTCCCGAGATATGCCCGTTGGAATGGCTGCTGGATCCGTTCGGCGCGGGGCCGGGGCCGTGCATACCTTCTTGGAAGATAGGGTTGCCGCACTGGCATCTTGGGTCGGCGTTGGTGACGGGGGAAGTTCTTGTTAACGGCCGCACGTTCATGGCCGACTGGGTGCGGATCGAAGGCGGAACAATATACTCCGACGGACACATCATCAAAGACGAGTCCAGCGGATACGACATGATAATCAGGCTGGACCAGTTGGTTTGCTGGATACTGGGGCTGGCATTCGGCGGGGCGCTGACGATAGACATCATCCCCGGCGTGCTGGAGATAAATATCTGCGACGTGATATTCGCGGTTCTCAATCCGATAATCGGAGCGGCGGTTCCGTGGTGGCCGGAGATGAATCTGACCAACAACGAACTGATAGATTTTGCCACCTATCTGGACATCAACGGCACGGTGAACACATACGCGACGGCGGTGAACCCCGGGACCTTATACACGCGCGGGGATTTCCGTCTGCTCGAACCCGGATGGGACGCCGCGTCGATGATTTTCACGACTGTGCTTAAACAGTTCCTTCCATTCCTCGAGATTGTGCCCGCGATGGACCCGATTAGGATCTGGAACGGAGGGGCGATAGTCGCCGGAGGAACCACGCAGACTCCCGTTATCCACAATTTGAAGGATCAGGAAGGCGTGCCTTTTGAATACTCCGAGGCGTATAAACATGGCAATATCTATTTGACGAACAATCGCCGGGCCGACATACTGACGTACAACCCGAACACAGATGAAAGAAGCGTCGGATATGTTATGGCGCGCGGCGGGTTGAGCGTGTGGGGCGACATAATATCCAATTATGGAATGGTGGGCTTGATAGACAGTTGTTCTTTGCACGCTGTGCCGTTGAGCGAGGAATGTCAGGCCGCCGGAATATTCTACTCAGGCGGCATCTCCGCCGGGTCGGATCCTTACGCCATGTTCAGCCGTCGCGGAGGCGATTTGAGCCACAGCGGTTTCGAGTACAACTACAGCAACACCTGCAAGCCGCTGGAAGACCCCGAATTCCTTAATGATCCGCTGGGAGACCTCGGATGCTGGCTTAGCGGAGTCATGGATGTAATCGGCGGCAGCAACAATGAATTCAACATACGAGGGCATGTGTTCGCGGGCGCGGTGGGAGCCTCGCCGGGCACTCACATGCGGCTCGATCAGGACGCGTCCGTAAGACATGACGCGGTGGTAAGGCAGTACTTCGGACAGCTTGGCGGCATACCCATAGACTGGATGGAAGTGGGAGTGCCGGGCAACCTGCCGTTCCTGCCCTCGGATTAAATAAAGCAGCCCGCCCGCGACTGACGCGGACAACGGGTCGGAATATACAAATCAAGATATCGCGCTGAGCACAGCGGGCGCGAGCGTTCCGCAAGCGGCGGAGATTAGCCGCGCGGGCGCTCCGCCTGAGGGCTTTGGCGCGCCTGAAAACGGGAATCGCGCTTCCGCGCGAAGCGCGGCGGCGCTGTTGCTGTGCGGCAAATACGGCTCGGATCGCCTGTCGGAGAATCTCCGGGGGGGAGACGGCGTGGCGGCGAAGACAAACGACAACAAACAACGCGGAGCGGCGTCGGTCGTCGCGATTATGGCGATAGCCGTCATGGGGCTGGTCGGCGCGTCGTTCTCGCTCATGGTATTGAACGAGACGAGAAGCGCCAACGCGAATGTGCTGGCGCGCCAAGCTTTGTATGTCGCCGAATCGGGAATTCAGGACGTTCTGTTTCAGCGCTCTAAGCGTCCGGCGGACATGTGTTTTCCGTATTTCTTCCATGACGACGCCCTTACGACAGAAGAAAGATGGGCGATGATAGAAGACCTTACCGGCGCAAAGAGCGGCTCGGACTGCGGAAGCGATTGCGCGATGGGACACAGCGACGTTTGGGCGCACGCGTGCAACCCTACTGTGGACAGCATTCCGACGGTCGCGAACGCCACCGCCGAACTGCCTTGCTGGCCGTACAACGAGCAGTTGTACGCAAACTACATACATTTCGGGCCGGACTACGAATGCAACGACGGATCGAATAAAACGAAGTGTCCGCGCTACGATCCTTTGTTCTACTGGCCGGCCAACGCCGACGGAAGCATGGGCTGGAAAGACTGGAGCGAGGTCGTGAGCGCGGCGAAGATGCCCCTCTCCAGCCAGAATGAAAGCTCCGGCGCGAGATACGCCACCGGATTCTTCACCCTCTGCAATGACAATTTCTCGGGGATACAGCCGGGCGACACCGGATATGACATAGCGTGCAAAGAGGCGCGGGAGGGAACCGGCGTTTGCAATCAGTATGTGATAAGGCTGTCCATCGTTTCCGTGGGAGAGGTGCAGGCCGGGCCGAACATCGTCAGGCGAGCGGTGAAAACGGACCTTGCTCCGCCTTCCCTGTATTCGGGAGTCATCGACAAGTATGTCGATCTCACGCTCACGTACGCGACGGACATCAACGGGCCGATACACGTCAACGGATGGTGGGACGGGTTCAGGAGCCGGGCGTTTCTCGGCGCGGACCTCGCCGGCATTCCGCTAGCCGGACTGGCGGCTCTCAACGCTTTGTTCGATCCTCCGGAAATGATAAGCGTCAGCTTCCCCGAATCCCCGGAAGGCGACTGGCAGCCGGGGACGATTTTCAATGTAAGTCTCACTCACGACATAGTGTACGTGCATCTGCCTGTCAGAATAGATATTCCCAAGGTCAACTGGGCGAAATGGGAAGACAGGATGGACGACTTGTACACCGAGGCTAGCGCTCTCTACAGCGATTCCTCAAAAGTCATGGGGTTGAAATACTGCAAATTCGGTCCGGCCGGGAGCGTGACGTCCACGCTCGGCGACTGCGGAGACGCCGGCGAGCAATATGCTTGCGACAACGAGGGCAATTCGCTGGCGGACGACTGCCTTGAGCCGAGTTTCCCGACATTCATATCCACAATGAATCCCAACCCTAAACCATACAACGCGTCGTTCGACGGCACGGCGCAACAACCGGAAAAACGGCGCATCCATAACGTGAACCGGAACACATATCAATTATGGCACAGCGGCACGGAGCAGGCGTTCGACTTGTTCGACCAGTGGGACGAGCATCCGGAACATTGGGTAAAAGGAGAAGAGGCGGAGTATATTCCCGGAGCTTCAGCGGACGGCCACAGGGACAAATCGCTGAAGAACAAAGTCAGATTCGTGCTAGACCCGCACTTCGACATAGGGTGTCTGGCTTGCGTGATAATGGGCGGAATCAATCTGGACAGCTTCGTGTCGTGTTGTGTCGGAAAGAGCGAGAACAGGTACGCGTTCGCCTTCATGGGCAGGCATGAGTTCAGGGACTTCGTATTCATAGACGGCGTGATGGGAGTCGGGTTCAGATCTCCGTATCACAGTTGCGGCACGGAGGACGGAGCCCTCGGGATATACTGCATAGTGGTTCCCGAGATATGTCCGCTGGAATGGTTTTTTGACTTGTTTGGATTGCCGAATCTCGAAGAATTGTGCGTGCCCTCTTGGAAGTTAGGGCTGCCGCACTGGCATCTTGGGTCGGCGTTGGTGACGGGGGAAGTTCTTGTTAACGGCCGCACGTTCATGGCCGACTGGATACGCATCGAAGGCGGAACTATATACTCCGACGGACACATTATCAAAGACGAGTCCAGCGGATATGACATGATATTGAGGCTGGACCAGTTGTTGTGTTGGATACTGGGTCTGGCATTCGGCGGGGCGCTGACGATAGACATCATCCCCGGCGTGCTGGAGGTCAACCTCTGCGACGTGGCATTCGCGGTTCTCAATCCGATAATCAGCGGTTTTATGCCGTGGTGGCCTGAGATGAATCTGACCAACAACGAACTGATAGATTTCGCCACCTATCTGGACATCAACGGCACGGTGAACACATACGCGACGGCGGTGAACCCCGGGACGCTGTACACGCGCGGGGATTTCCGTCTGCTCGAACCCGGATGGGACGCCGCGTCGATGATTTTCACGACTGTGATTAAACAGTTCCTGCCGTTCCTTGAGATCGTGCCCGCGATGGACCCGATAAGGATATGGAACGGAGGGGCGATAGTCGCCGGAGGAAGCGCACAGCCTCCCGTTCTCCATAATTTGAAAGATCAGGAAGGCAAACCATTTCAATATTATGAGACATTCAAGCACGGCAATATATATCTGGGGCCGAACCGGCGCGCCGACATTCTGACTTACAACCCGAACACCGATGAAAGAAGCGTCGGGTACGTGCTCGCGCGCGGAGGGCTGAGCGTGTGGGGCGACATCATATCCGGTTACGGCTTCGGGGGATTTATTGATGGTTGCACGGAGATTGTCTTCACCTTGGATCCGGAAGACCGTCCGCCGCTCGACGATGCATGCGCGGCAATGGGCATATTCTATTCAGGCGGGATAGGAGCAGGAGCCGATCCGAACGCCATGTTCAGCAGGCGCGGCGGCTCTCTCAGCCACAGCGGAAACGAGTATGATTATAGAAACGTCTGCAAGCCGCTCGAAGACCCCGAATTCATGGACGACCCGATAGCCGATCTGTCGTGCTGGCTCGGAGGGGGCGGGGACGCGCTTGCGGGCAGAGTCAGCGAATTCAACATCAGAGGCCATGTGTTTGCGGGCGCGGCGGGAGCTTTGCCGGCGACACAAATGCGGCTTGATCAGGACGCGTCCGTCAGGCACGACGCCGTTATCAGGCAGTACTTCGGACAACTCGGCGGCATACCGCTGGACTGGATGGAGGTGCCGACTCCCGGCAACCTGCCGTTCCTGCCCTCGAACTGAACCACGAAGAATTGTTTTTTCTGCTAAAAGTGATTCGCTAAAATCCCCATGTTGACTTGCGGGAGGGAGCCGCCGCGCGGTTTTTTCAAAAAAAGAGAGAAGAATAAGGCGTATCGTGATAAAATCTCGCTTGAGAATATGAAAGCGCGGCAGTCGCGGGGAAAAGGAAGCCCGGCGCGGCGCGCGCTATTTATATATATTCTTGTGATGCCAATTTACAAATTATTGTGATTTGTATAATAATACAGCGTAAATCGGAACTGGAAAGAACAGATGGCCAAATTCAAATTATTGTCCAGAGGGCCGCAGGCGAAGCTGGGGCTGGATATCGGGTCCCGGTTCATCAAGCTGGCGCAGTCGGGAACCAGTTCGCAGGGCCTCCAACTTGTGAACGTCGGCTACGCCGCGACTCCGCTCGGTTCGGTGACTGACGGCGTGATAAACAACGCCGAGGCCATCGGCGAAGCCCTCACGCAGATAGTGAAGCATTTTCATTTTAAGGAAAAGAAAGTGGTCTGCTCGCTGCCGGGCAGGGCGGTGGTCATCAGGCAGGTGTCCGTGCCCGGAGTGAATCTGAATGACAAGGAAATAAGAGGCGCGGCGTTAAGCGAAGTGGAAAGGTTCCTGCCGTTCCCGCTTGACGAGATGGAGTACGATTACGAAGTGCTGGGCGAAATGCAGCAGGGAGATGTCAAGCAGACGAGCGTGTTGTTCGTGGCGGCGCACAGGGAAGCCGTCCAGAGGCGGATAGAGGCCGCGCATGTGGCCGGGCTTGAATCCGTCGAGATAGACGTGGACCCGTTCGTGCTCCTGCGCTCTGTGGTCGAGTCTTCTCTGTTCGACGATCAGGACACTTTCACACAGACCTTTCTGCTGATAGATATGGGAGCGACATCGACGAGCCTGAATATATTGAAGAACGGCGTTTTAAGATTCACTCGAGTTTTCGCGGTCGGGGGCGACACTCTGACCCACGCGATAGAGTCGGGCTACGGGCTGACATATCTTGAAGCTGAGAAACTGAAAAGGGAAAAAGCCGTCGCCTTCATCGACGAAGAGAGGGCGCCGATTACCGAAGAGGAGAGGGACGCGCACGAGTTGGTGCGCCCGCACATCGAAACCCTCGCCCTCGAAATCAGAAGGTCGCTGGCGTACTACACTTCCAAGTACCGGGGCGAGGGAGTAACCAAGATACTCCTCACCGGCGGCGGCTCGCTTCTGAGGGGCGTCGCGGCGTTCTTCGAGGAAGACCTCGGCATACCGGTGGCGCACGCCAACCCTCTGAAAAACATTTTTTACATAGGCGAAATGAAGGACGAGGCGGTTGCGAAGATGGCTCCGTACATGGGCGTGGCCCTCGGTCTTGCGATGAGGCAGATGCCTCAGAAATTCCTCGGAAGACACTGCTTGAACGTAACTGTCGAACCGACATACGAGTTCGGAAGCGCGACTCAGGCCGGTTCCCTGAGCTAGCGGAGAGGCATTGACCGGATGATTAGAGTAAACCTGCAACCCAAGGTAATGATAGAGGCGGGAGAAGGCTTTAAGATGCCCCTCTGGCCTCTGATATTGCTCACGATAGTTTTGGCGACGGGAGTTCTGGGCGTCATGTATGTCACCAGCGATAGAATCAGCGCCGCCGAAGCCGAAATAAGAGACCTCGATTTCAAACTGAGGGATTTTCAGAAAATCCTCGACGCATTCGAACAGGCACAAGCCGAAAAGGATTATCTGCAGGGCAAACGCGATTTCGTCAACAGCATATCGAGCAACCAGAGACAGTGGGTCGACTTTTTTGACGAGGTGAGAGCCAAAATTCCAAAAGACGTGTGGCTCACAAAGTTCGAAGGGGAAAGAAGCGGCGCGTATAGCCTTGAAGGAAAAACCTTCAGCTATTCTTCTGTGGGTTTTTTCATGCTTCAATTCAATTCCATACCCTATGTGACGACCGTAACGCTCGAACAGGCGACCGCGCAGAAATCAGGCTCAAAAGGCGGGGAAGCGGAAGCGTTTGCGAAATCGTTTAAAATCACCGGAGACATGAAACTTTCGGCTAAAGACGCCAAGTCTGAGGAAGAAGAAAAAGGAGCCGCATCGGCCAAGGCGTCGGCGCGGCGCGGCGCCAAAGACGATTCTAGAAACAAAAACAAAACGGAAGACGAGATTTCGCCAGAGGATTTATAATGGAAATCGGCTCGCTGTCGGCCAATAAAAACCTTCTCATAATCATCGGCTTGATTGCCGAGATAGCCCTCGGCGCGGTGTTTTTCATTTATTACTATCAGCCGAGGCAGGCGCGAATAACGGAACTGGAAACAATCGTCGCGAAAAAACAAAAACAAGTGAGAGAAATACAAGTTACACAAAAACTACTCGAGGAGACAAAACAGGAAATCGCGCGGCTGAAATCCGAGATCGTGAGAATCGAAAGATTTTTCCCGGAAAATGTCTTCATACCTCGCGTGCTAGTGCTTGTGGAGAATCTGGCGGAAGCCACCAACATGAACGTGGAATCGCTAAAACCATCCACCAAAGGAAGGAAAGGCTCGAAAAGCAGCGTGGCCAGAGAAGGCGCGTCAAGACCAGCGCCTGCCGCCGCTACTAAGGACCCCGCAAAAATCAAATTCGATGAAAAGAAGGAATACTCCACAAGCGATATTGAGTTCAAAGCTTCAGGGACGTTCCGCAATTTGCACAACTTCATGAACGAGCTGACGACTTTTCCAAAACTCGTCGTCGTGGACAGCTTGTCTCTGTCTCCCGGAAAGATTGACTCCGTAGACGGCGGAGCGGAACAGGAAATTGAAATAGGCGAACATGTGATGTTGAGCGTGGATATGCCGTTGACATTTTACATACAGAAACAGCAACAGCCGGAGTTTGATCAATGACACCGCTTAAACCGGCAGACATGAAAAGAATAATGCGCGGCGCGTCGGCGTCGGCGGTTATTGTAGCCTGTTTAATTCTGGTTTTTATGGCGTCCGGTTGTTCGTCGCGGACTCCGGCCGCCAAACCCTCCGCGCCGGCGGCAAAAACGGATCAGAAGAGAGACACTGCCCCCCGCGCGTCGAGAGACTCTAGAGACAGAGGCGTGACCTCTTCCAGAAGACCGGACGAAGGATCTCCGCTGAGAGAGACGGGAAGCCTTGACTGGGATCCGGAAAAAGACGGCGAGCAGTCGGAAAAGAAACCTGAAGAGCAGAAAGACGACGCCGCTTCAGAACTGATCAAGCAGGCCGGTTTCGATATGATTTATCCGAACTTCAGAAAAGACACGGGAAGAATGGATCCGTTTGTTCCCGTCACAATGACCGGCGGTCCGATAGATGTGATGAAGCGCAGCAACCCGGAAAAGTTCAGGGTTATCGGGACTGCCATGACTCCCACCGGACAGATAGCAATGGTGGAGGTCGGCGAGCTAATCAAAATCGTCCGCGAGGGCGATATCCTTGAAAATGAAGCTGTCGTCAAAAAAATATCTCAGTACGAAGTTTTGCTTGAAAAAGACGCCCGGCAGGTTCAACTCACGATGTTTACCAGAAAAAGAATCGCCACTCTTCCCGAAGAAGCGATGTATCCCGAACTGCCGGGGTTGAACATCAACGACCTTTACAAACAATATCTGGAACAGAAGTTCGGCACGGAGATCGAAGGGGAAGAAGGCGAAAAGGGCAGACCCGGAACGTTCAACGACTACCTTCAGGCGCAGGAGAAACAAACAAGCGAAAGGCAGGATTGATCTGAAAATATGAAAATCATATTGAAAACAATCGCTTTGGCGATGCTCGCGACATTGGCAGGTTCGACGGCTTTCGCGCAGTCCGTCATCGAACTGAACAGAGTCAATTTCCGCGAGCAGGACGGCAAAGTCGTCTTGGAATTCAAGGCGTCCGGAAAGATTCGTTACAGGGTCAAGGAGTACGAAACCCCCCCGCATCTGCTTATTCAATTCTATGACACGCGCTCAAGCCTTCCCTATCAGGACTTGGACGTCAACAGAGGAAACGTCAACAAATTGTCTGTAAGGGAGGTTTCGGTTAATTCTCAGACATCCACATTCGTCACGGTGCGGTTGAACTCCAACGTGGATTACGATTTCGACCTTTCAGGAGATGGACAGACATTCCAGATGTACGCCGGCGGAGCCAAGCAGTCAGCCTCGTCATTCTCTTTCGCTCCACAGACCCAGTCGCAATCTTTTCCAGAGACGTTCAAATCCCTGCCTCCCGAAATTAAAGTGCCCGGCGAGCAGAAGACAGGAACCACGCAGATACCATACCCCACAACATCAATGGGCAAGGCGGGCGAGTTTGTCGTTCCGGCTAGAGTCAAAGGGCTGGACACGTCGCCTTACATAGTCGGGCCTGTGATTTTGCAGGACGCGGATATATCCCAGACCATAAGGCTGCTTTCGGAAGCGGCGGGAGGGGCCAATATCGTAGTTGAAGCCGCTTTGGTTCAGACACAGTCGACGACCGGCGGCGCGGGAGCCAACGCGGGAATCACAATCACTCTTTCACACATCACGCTTGAAGACGCGCTAGACATCATCACATCTTCCAACAACTGGTCGTGGAGAAAATTCGGCGACTACTACGCGATTATGACAAGATCGACCGCTGAAAAAGGAGTGGTCACGCAAGACACGGCAAGCGTCTATAAGGACACCGCAACCCCGACGGATTTTGTGGTTGTGCAGCCGAGGCACTCGTTCGCTTGCGATCTGGTCACAAAAGTAAGGTCCGTCGCCCCGGATGTCGCTTGCGACGCGTCAGCCAATCTTCTGTTCATGAGAGGAATTGAAAAAGACCTGAGCAGGGCAAGAGAGCTTATCGCCACGCTGGACGTTCCCGTTAGGGAAATCACCAAGAAGACCTCGCAGGTGACAAAAATAATCAGATTGAAATATATACAGCTTGACTCGACGGGGACCTTCTCGAATGAACTGCGGCAGATGACGGTGAATCCGTATTTCGGAGGGCTGTCAATCGCCGGACAAGCTCCCACCATGTATTCGGGCAACAGCGCAAACGAGGTCGCCATAAACACCGTAACTCTGGATTTTCACAGCAACTCCATCATATTCGTCGGAGAAGAGGAAATATATAATAGATTCTATAACCTCATTCAGGGAATCGACGTTCCTTTCCGAGCAACGATTATCAAGACCATACCGCTCAGATACATCAGCATAAGGGATCTTTACGGCTCGGACAACCAGTCATTTATCGAGCCTCTTGAGAAATACTACAACAACTTGCTGTTCAGCGAGCCGACCAATTCGATAACATACACCGGGAGCGAATCAGGATACGAGCGCCTGATGCAGATTCTGGGCGGGCTTGATGTCGAGGACAGACAGTACATCACAAGAGTGGTTAGGTTGAAATATCTAAACGTGACAGATTTGATGGAATCAAAGTTCCTTGACAACCTTGTGCGGCAGCCCGGACTCGGGTCGAGCGCCCAGTCAGGCAACATGAACAGTATCACAAAATTCACCTATGAATTCCAGACCAATTCCGTGGTGATATCCACCCAGAAACAGTTTATGGAAAGGGTTGTGGACCTTCTCAAAGCAGTGGACACCAGCGTCTTCGACACATATTCGCTAGAGACGATAAAGCTGAAATACGTGTACTCCATAAGAACGGCGCAGTTGGTCGACAACATAATGCAATCGAAGCCATACAAGGAAGGCGTGGTGGACGGAGGCTTTTTTGCGATGCCTTCGGCCAAGCTGGTGGGATCAGGCGAGAGGTTGAGCGGAGATAACCCTTCTCAAGGCCACAAGTGGGTCATCACGCCGGACACCCAGCAGAATGCGGTGATGATTCTTGCCCGACCGCAGGAAATGGAAATAATCAAAAAAATCATCGCCGGAATAGACAAGCCGTACCCGCAGCTTAAACTTGACGTTCAGATTGTCGAGCTTATGCAGACGGACGTTGACAGATATAAGCTTGCTTACGTGGCGGCGGACGGCAAATTCGTCACAGGCGGAGATGTGGCCGAATCATACGGGGATTTTTCACTTAGCAGAGGCGGCGAAGACGACAACACGACATTCATTGACGGAGGAGCGCCGGACCTTGATCAGATGAGCGGCATGTTCATGATATACAACACTCTTACGAACCACGTCGCTTCATTCGCCTCGTCTCTTCAGGTCGCTGTCGAGAAGGTCAACGGACGCGTTGTGGCCAACCCGACCATGATTGCTCCCGAAGGCTCTTCGGTCTCATTCGATTTTTCGGACCAGCGGCCTTACATCGTTTACGGAACAGCCACCCGGGAAGACGGAACCACAATGCAGACTCAGGAGACGAGGTATGCGACGGAGGGCTTCACATTCAACGCTTTGCCTCATTTTGTTGACGACTATGTCGTGCTGGACATCTCCATATCAGCCAACCAGATTAAGAGCATAGAAGGCCCGATACTTGGAACGCGGGAGATAAATACCGAGGTGAAGTGCAAAGATGGCCAGCCCATAATTCTTGGCGGAATGGTCAGATCAAGCGAAAGCCTCACCTCCGTATCACTGCCGCTAGTTTCCAAACTCCCGGTAATCGGCTCGCTTTTCAGGCGCAAATACAAAGAAATCACGGATTCCGAAGTCGTCATAATCGTCACCCCGACGATAATGAATGTGGAGTAGAATCTTTCAGCCCGCATTGGCGAGAAATGCGGGTTATACGAAGAACTAAATGAAAGCTCCCATTTACTATTTGGTGAAAAGCATCATGCGCAAAAGAAAAAGTTTTGCGCATGGCACATTTGGTAGTGGGTAGAATCATCTAATAGCATGTATATACGCATCCGGAATGAAGTTGCTATACGAAAAATCAAACAAAAGTTCCCATTAACTATTTGGGGGGGCGCATCATGCATAAAGGAAAAAGCTTTATGCATGGCACGCTTGGTAGTTGGTTGAATCAACCGATAACATGTATAACGTGTTCGCCGCTAGGGAGCTTAAGGGAAATC
>DIWT01000061.1 GCA_002435745.1 bacterium UBP15_UBA6099 | reverse complement strand
TTGTCGCCACTAAAGGTTTCATTTGCTTTTCTCAACAATCACAGACCCATTCCCACACTCGTTTGCCATTAAACACTAGGCTCCATATTGAACGCTTGATCAAACGGCTTTGACGCTTTTGTGCGACCCTGACGGCTTTAATAACATTACGGAATAAACGCCGCGACGGAATGCTTTATTTAGAAGCCCGGAGCTTAGCTTCGAAGGAGGAAACAAACACAACAATCATCCGGCTGCAACAAACCTGCCGTGTACCCAAGTGGCTAAGGGGGAGGTCTGCAAAACCTTCATCATCGGTTCGATTCCGATCACCGCCTTGAAAATAGCCTCATACTGATATTCAATTTCTCAACACAAGTGAAGTCAGCCACGATTTGAACACAACTGCTAAACAATCGCAGACACAATTATCAGCACTATGTATGCGATTCCGACAACTGCCCAATTTCTTTGAGCCTTTAAGAACTTCTGGACGTTGTCTCGGGGGCGAGCTTTCCATGCTTTTTCGTTGCCGGTGATTCCTAAGTATATCGAAAACGCAATCAGCGCAATAAACAATGCAATGTTTATCGCAATGTAAGCCATAATATCGATCTTGTCGCGTTCTAGCGCGATTCGAAGCAAATTCGGAAAAACAACAAACACAAATAAATACATAAGTCCTAACGCCCACAGTCTATGGGCAAGCGCCCATATCCAGCCGAGCAAGAAAGCTCCGGGGTTGAAAAACCTTATTTCTTGAGGAACCGGATTTGTCTTTAAAGCATATTTATCTATTCCCGACTTTTTTCGCCACTCAGCCGCAAATGCGCATTGCTCGCAAATATTCGCGCCATCGATAGTTTTTACGCCACATTTTTCGCAGTACATTATTCTTCCTTTTGCATCCATGTTCTCAATGCAGAACCGTAGCGCGCAAATATGCTATTTCCCATAATCCCTGAATCTACTATCCGCACATTATAATAAAAAGCGGCTTCCATGATCAAAGATGCTTGCAGTTTCTATTTTTCCGATTTACACATTAGTGTTTTTGTTGTCTGTTGTCCAAAAGTAAATGCGTCGATATCTTTCAAACTGGTCGAGCAGACTTATAAGAAGCGCTGCAGGGTAGTTCGGAGCGCGGACACGACACCGTATTTTTGCGGTTTTCGTCATCTACAAGCAGCCCTTTTCAAATGAACAACTTCTTAATTGTCCCCTTTACCTTCTTGAAAGTGGAGATATTGTATTCACGGATGTGATAGTCAACCATGTAATATAATAGCGACGCTTTTCCCAGCAGACTGCTTTCATTGAGCCATGCCACCATGCCTACATTTCCATGAATAAAAACAAAATCGCTATAGAACAGCGATAAATCATTGTGTGCCTCAACAACCATGTAGCCGTTTCCCCCTGCTCTGAAATAATAGTATACCGTTTTTGTTTCATCCGGGTCTTCAAAGCCAATATCAAAGTCCATCACAATATCAGACTCTCCGGCGGAGTCGTATTGAGTCAGCATCGCGTTGCGCGAATGCACCCCATCGTATTCGATAAGCGCGTATAATTTGTCGTCTGAATAGTCGATGTTCAATATGTCGTATTCGCGATTGTTTTCTAGATCATATATCATAACCCCGCCGGAATCTATTTTCTGTATTATGCCTTCTGAATATGCCGCGTAATAATCGTCATTTTCATCAACCGCGATGGCTAACATATTAAAATTGTCTTTTTCTGAACACTCTTTTCGCGACTCTCTCAGCCGCCTGCACGGCTCGGCAACAAACTCCGACACTTTCTTACCCTTTCTCGAATACCTATAGATTCCACAGTCATTGCATCCGAATATGAAGTCGCCGTTCTCCGCAAATATGAAGTTGTTTCCAACGAGATTGACTTTTAGGCGACATCCAAGCTCTTTGGTGTTTATCACAAACAAAGGTTTTTCAGGAGCGTCATATTTATAAACATCTATTGTTTCGAGTCCGGGTTCCACAAAAAACAAATCTCCTTGCCTATCGGCCACTATTTTACTGAATCTTTTATCAAATCGTTTCAGAGATGTTCTTTTTCCAGTCCGCATATTATGAGCAAAGACCTTGGCTCCATTATCGTTGTTTTTCAAAAAGTACGCCGTTTCGCCGATAGCGCAATAGTCGTTTGCGACAACATGCGGATTCGACTTCAGCTCACGATAGTAAGAATCAGCGGTCGAGTGAGCAATGTTAGCCACAAGCGCAATTGACGCTATCCCAACGGCAAGAAACCTTATAGAGCGAGTATGTGTAAATCCGACAATTAGAGAAGAAATGAACAAGACGAGCGTTAACCCGAACTTGACTTGCTCGGAAAACAATCCGCTAGTCAATGAGCCACGAACCAACTCGTCTGAATTAATAGCCATCATAGAAAACCAGCTTATGACGCCTAACGCCGTCGCCAACAGCGACGCGAATGAATAAAATGACAAGGCTCTGAAATAGCCGACGCCGTTGCAACCGGCTATGGCGCATGGAACGATAAAATACCAGATAATGCTCGCAGGCCCGAAAAGATAATATTGGTTTTCCGGCGATATCAGAGTCGTTTCAAGAAAATAAGGAAATAAATAAGCGTATGACACGCAGATAATATTGGCTTTCAAACCCGCGCTTTTGCGAAATAAAGCCGCGATTACATAGACCATTAGCGCAGTCACAAAAACACGCACAATTAACTCTGCGCATCCAAATCCGAGATATATAACCATCATCGCCGGCTTTAAATTCATTTTAGTAAAATACTGCGCATACTGTGCGCACTGAACAACGCAAAGAAATGACAGCGGTATTAAAACCCAAATTAGTTTTGCTTTTTGTTTCAGCTCCATGCCAGTCTTGCGAGGACTGGAAATCATATAAATCGCGGTTTTAATCTGATATACTGCCGCCCCAATAATTCCGCCGTTTTCACCGCGATTATCTTTCTTTGTCTTCCGCGGCTCATTATCATTCGGTTCATCGCGCAATTCGGGATAATAATCCATTCAATATCTCCTCATATTGTCTAATATCTCGCGACCATCGCTCTATCCGCGCTTAAACTGAACTGCGTTGCTCTTTGATTCTCTTAATTGTTGCTATTTTATCAGAATACCATGTTCTTTTGTCAACTATGAATAATTGCAACGTTATAAACCAGTTCTGTTTATTTTCTTGCCTATGAATTTGAAACTGGAAGCACAAAGATCGCTGGAGGCGTTTGTGTTCCGCGCCGGGGGTAGATTGCCGCGATAATTTTCAAATGCGGCGTGGGAGTCTATAATGAGCGCTGCCGGGCGGGCGGTCGAGCCGGGTTGTCGCGCGCGGGTTTAAGCGCCGCCGCGCGGGCGACGGCGGGCGGCGGCAATCGGCTCAATGGGAGTTCTTGTGTCTTATCAAATTGTTTTCTTTTTCGTTATCCCCGTAGTGTTCGGGGGGCTTCTCGGATGGTTCACCAACTGGGTCGCCATTAAGCTGCTGTTCTGGCCTGTGCGCCCGGTCAAGTTCCTATTCAACCTTCAGGGCGTCATCCCTCGCAACAAATCCAATCTCGCGGAAAAAATCTCGGAAGAGATAGTGGGCAAGCTGCTCACTCCGGATTCCATCAGGGAAAAGTTGTCCGGGGACGAATTCAGGAACTCGATAACGGAGCTGACGGGAAAATATTTCGCGGATGTCAGGGGGCTGCGCATCCGCGAGTTTCACACGTTTCTGCCGGGGATGGACGGCGAGAGGTGGAACGAAAACATCGGCGGCGTGAAATCGTGGCTGAAAGATTGGGTGAGGAACTATCTTGACGACGAGGGGTTCGAGTCGGGCGTCAGGGGAGTTATCGCGGACAACGTGGGCGCGCTGTCCGAAAAAAAGGTTTCGGAGCTTATACGGGAAGAAAACATAGCGAGCCTCAAGGGATATCTGTCTGAGCGGATAGATTATTTTCTGGGCCAAGACCGGGTGGCCGCGTTCATAAGGGAAGTCATCGACGCGCGGGTTGCCGCCCTCTCGGAGTCAGACAGGAAGTTGAAAAACATCGTCAACTCGGTGGACCTCAACGAGATGTTGTACGCGCTGTACGAGCGGGAGATGCCGGGGCTTATCGAGAACCTGAACCGGCTGCTGGAAGACACTGAAATCGTAGGAATGGCCAAGAGCAGGCTTATCGCCGCGATAGAGCAGTACCTAAAGGAAAAGAAAATCTGGGGAACCGTCATCAGGGTATTCTTCTACAACGAGAACAAGGTGAACGAGATACTGGAAGAGAATATCAACCGGGGCATAGAGGAGTTGAAACGGACGCTGAAGCGGGAAGAGACGGTGTCCAAGCTGAAGGATTTCGTGTTCGAGCACATCGACAGGTTTCTGGACAAGAGGATAAGCGAAGCGATGTCTTATGTGCCGATGGAGCAGATAGATAATTTCGCTGGGGGCTTTTCGGAGCGGGCGTCTGCGCTCATCTCAGACGAAGAGACGCGCGGCTACCTTAAAGGCGAGTTGGACGGCTTTATCGACGGGCTTGCGGACGAAAGGCTCAAGGATGTCGCCGCGAACTACTTCGGCTCAAGCAGCGAGGCTTTGGCGGACTTCGCTTCCGACCAGATAATAGGGGTGGCGCGAGGCGAGAACTCGCGTAGCGTAATCGACAGGGCGATCGATATTCAGGTGGACACCGTGGCGGACATGACGCTCGGAGAAATTCTGCCGGCGGACACTGAAAAAAGCATTCTGAACTACCTCGCCGGGGAGGGAATGAACGCGATTGTCGAACAGGTTCCGCGCGCGCTTGAACTAATCGACGTGAGAGAGATAACCAAGAGGAGCATAGAGAATTTCCCCGCCGAAGACATCAACAACATGTTGCACAACGTGATGAAGTCGGAACTGCGGTTCATAATTGTCCTCGGACTGGTTCTCGGTCTGCTGATAGGGCTGAGCCAAGGGCTGCTGCTGTTTTTCACGCAGGGGCTTTGACATCCTCATGTGCGACAAATTAAATCCTCAGACATATTATCAATCTGGAGATAGGATATTATCATTAAACCTTAATTTGGCGCGGGGAATCCGGCGCGGCGGCTCGGATGGAATGAAACGCGAGGCGGTATGGGACTTATAAAACTACAGGTGAAATCCAAGGCTCCTGTAGACATGGCGTACGAGATAGCGCATCAGACGCCCGACTTCGTGCGCGCGCTGCCGAACATCAAGAGGATCAGGAAAATTGAAGAGAACGAACAGCGGACGTACTCGAAAACGGAATGGGTGCTGGATGTGCCGCTGCCGAAGATACTCGGCGAAGTGTCGTGGATAAAGGACGCGCTGTGGGACGACGAGCGCCGCAAGTGCGACATACGCCTGAACCGGGACTCCAAAGGCATCGTCAAACGCGTGAAGGGCCTCTGGGTGTTCTCTCCGTGTCAGGACGGCTGCGTTATGAATATGGACATGGACCTGACGGTTCAGCATTTCCTCATCGGCCCGGCCACCACCGCGATGATAGACAAGCTTTTCAGGAAGAATATGGAAAGCCTCATGCAGGCCATCGGCGCGGAAGCGGAAAAACGTTTCTTCAGGACATAAACGACAGCGAGGTTCGCATCAGATGCAGAAAGTTGCCAACAGCTTGAAACTGAACTACCCGCTCGACCTTGTGCTGCAGGTGACGCACTTCGATCTCATGCGCAACATGCCGAGTTTCACGAAACTGCTGGGCATGGAGGAGATTAAGCTTATCCGGTTCGACGAGCACGAGGACGGCAGCCATGACGTGGAATTCACGCTGAAGTCCAAAGACCGCGTGCCTGCATTCGCCCGGACGGTCATCAAACCGGAAATGCTCGTTTGGCGGCAGATCGGAAAGTGGGATCCGGAAACGCTCACCATAGATTTTAAAATTGTGCCTCATTTCTTCCAGAGGGTAATCGACATCCGGGGCCGCAAAAGATACGTGGAGGGAGCGGGCTGCGTCACGATGGAAATCACTTCTTCTATCAGCGTCGGCATCCCCGGCATAGGCAGGCTGATGGAACAGGTCATAGTGAGCGAAGTAAAAAAGGAACAGATAAAGCTGCTGGGAAAAATCGAACAGGAAGTAAAAAACCGTTCGCAATGCTAGGCGGCGCGCGCGGGGCGCGGCGCTTTTAATGCTTTCATGCGCTTAAGGGAAAACTTTTGAAAAAGTTTTCCCTTAATATCCCTTTCAAAATCTTTCACGCTAGCGCCGAAGGCGGGGCTGCGCCTCCGCCTTCGGCGCGTATCATGGCAAAAGATGTTGAAAAGATTCCAAAGAGAAGCTTTGATTTCTCTTTGACCGCCGGTCACATTGAGACAGTGAGAGCGATGCCCATGCCGCCGCCGATGCAGAGGGTGGCGAGGCCTTTGCGGGCGCCGCGTTTCTTCATCGCGTACAGAAGGGTAACGAGGATTCTCGCGCCGGACGCTCCGATGGGATGTCCGATGGCGATGGCTCCGCCGTTCACGTTTATGCAGTCCATGCGGTTTTCGATGCCGAGGTCTCGGATGACGCCGAGAGCCTGAGCGGCGAAGGCTTCGTTAAACTCCATCAGTTCGATGTCGTCGAAAGACCAGCCGGCTTTTTTGACCGCCGCGCGGGACGCCGGAGCAGGCCCCATGCCCATGTATGCCGGATCGACTCCGGCGGAAGCCCATGATTCGATTTTCGCCAGCGGAGTCAGGCCGAGTTCCTTGACCTTTTCGCCGGAAGCCACGATAAACGCCGCGGCGCTGTCGTTTATGCCGGACGCGTTTCCAGCGGTGACGGAGCCGTCTTTTTTGAAGGCGGGTTTGAGTTTGGCGAGGTTTTCGAGAGTGGTGTCCGCGCGCGCGTGCTCGTCCAGCGTGAACTGGACGGGGTCGCCTTTTCTCTGGGGAATCGGAACAGCGACAATCTCGTCCGCGAACGCGCCTGACTCGATGGCGGCGGTCGCTTTCATCTGGCTGTTATAAGCTAGCGCGTCCTGATCCTCGCGGCTTATGCCGTATTTTGCCGCTATGTTTTCCGCGGTCATGCCCATGTGATAGTTATTGAATCTTTCCCACAGGCCGTCGAATATCATCGAGTCGACAATTTCGTCGTTGCCCATGCGGTAGCCGCCGCGCGCCTTGCGCAACAGATAAGGAGCCGCGCTCATGTTCTCGGTTCCTCCGGCGATGACAAGTTCCGCGTCGCCCGCGCGGATGGACTGCGCGGCAAGCGCCACGGCCTTCAGTCCGGAACCGCATACTTTATTTATCGACATGGCCGGGACTTCGACGGGGATGCCCGAGTTGATCGAGCATTGCCTAGCCACGTTCTGCCCCAGCCCGGCGCCGAGCACGTTGCCCATTATCACTTCGTCGAAACCGGCGTCGGGCGACAGCCCCGCTCTGCTCATTGCTCCGGCTATCGCTATCCTGCCAAGTTCCGCCGCCGGGACATCCTTCAACGTCCCGCTGAATTTTCCGACAGCCGTCCTTGCCGCGCTTGCGATGTATACGTCTTTCATAGTCCGTTCTCCTTTTTCGCGAGCGAGAGACCCGCGTCCCGCCGCCCGTGTCGTCATGTTTGCATTTCCGGCTGATTCTATCCTAAAACAGGCCGCCGGGCAACAGATTTCGCCGCCGCCCGTTCCCGCGCAAGCGCTGACGGAGACCTTGACAACAGTGTTTCCACAATAATATGTCTTGCTGTTTTGTGTTGATAAACGCCGCGCGCTCATTCATAATTGAATCGCATAACAATTAAGCGTGAAACGCGAGCCACATTTGAATAGAATAAGAATTTGTTCGTAGGAAGATTTAGCATAGATGTCGGCCGGAGTCCGGCATGACGGCTTGATTTATTTCGCTATGACAAGCTCGTTGTAAGACTCGAATGCGAGGCGTTCAGACCAACGATTTTATGAGCCGACCTTATTTGTCCATAATCACTCCTTGTTTCAACGAAGCCGGCCATCTTCTCGCCGGGGCGCAAGAGATATTCAGAAGTCTTGCCGAGGCGGGATACGACGATTATGAGATGATATTCGTGGACGACGGCAGCGAGGACGACACGCGGGATGTCATCGAGGAGATAGCGCGCGGGAATAACCGGGCAAGATACATATTTCATGAAATGAACAGAGGGCGCGGCGCGGCGGTCAAGACCGGAATGGCCGCCGCCGCCGGAGAAATCGCAGGGTTTTTGGATGTCGACCTCGAGGTGCATAGCCGTTTTATACGCCCGCTTGTTATAGCGGTAGAGGGCGGGGCCGACATGGCGGTGGGCGTGAGGTCTTTCAAGTCGCCGTTCGGCATGGACGCTCTTTTCAGGCGGCTGCTCAGCGAAGGCTACAAGCTCGCTTCGAAAATCATGTTGAACATGGACGCGAAGGATTCAGAAGCGGGTTTTAAATTTTTCAACCTCGCCCGAATGAGCGACGTAATACAGAGCGCGGAATCCGACGGCTGGTTCTGGGACACCGAAGTGATGTTGCGAGCCAGCCGGGGCGGATTCGCGATAGCCGAGTTGCCTGTCACGTATATCAAGCGGAACAACAAAAAGTCCACCGTGAAGCCATTGCGCGACACCGCCGAATACGTCAGGTCCCTTTTTGCGCTTAGAAAGAAAATCATCAGAGGGGAAATCTGATTCCGCTTGGCGGGCCGGCGCTTTCGGGGTTGAATATTTAAACGCCGAAAACGCGGCGCGTCGAGCTGAGACTATGAAGATCGCGAAATATTTTCTGTTGTCTTTGTTTCCGTTCGCATTGCTGCTTCAGAACGCGGGGCCGGTGACGCCGATACTGCCGCCGATTTTGATATTCGGCTTCGCGCGCGCCGTTTATTCCGCAAAACGAGCTTCCGGCAAACCATCGGGAAAGCTTTTAAAAGCTGCGGTATATTGCTATTACGCGACTTTGGCTCTCGCTGCCGCCGCGTTGTTCCTTCTTTTCTTTCCATATTATCCTAGATTCTTCGTTTTCGCCGTCGCGTCGGTTGTTGTTCTGTCCGTTCTGAGCGCGAGCCGGGTCTCGAAGCTGCCGACGGTCGCTATTGGCGTCGTTGTCGCATTCGCCTGCTTTGTGTGGTGCTCCGTCATAACCCGCGTCGACGTCGGCGCGGCAGCCGCCGCGCTTATGCTGGCGGCCGCCCTTTTCAAACCCCGCGTCGAATTGACCTCCGGGATTTTAATGAATATCTTCACCATCGCGACATTCTTTTTTTTCAACGCGCCGCGGCAGACTCCGGAAAGAATAATCGAGCTTTCGATGGAAAAATACGCGAAACCTATATATCTTTTCAGCGACGCTATGGGCCGGGACGACGGCCGTCTCTACAATGGCCTGCTCAGGATAACCACCACCTCGGACGGCAGGTTCGCTTATTTCACGGCGAAAGAAGCGCGGGAGACTCAAGACCCGGATTACTTCGGGCTTTACAAGGTCGAAATCGACAAGCCGTCGAACGTCCGCAAATGGTCGCGCGCCCGGATGTCGGACGCGGCGCTTGTGGAGGGAGAAACGAAGATTGTCGCGACGGACTACTCTAATGACAAAATATGGCTGCTGGACGCGGACACGCTGGAGCCGTTGGCGAGCGCGGACACGCAGGATAGGCCGCAATGGATTATCTACGACGAGAAACGTGGCCGCGCGACGGTCACTCATGAAGGCCTTTCATCGTACATCAGCTATTCGATGCCGGACTTGAAGGAATTAAGCCGGACATACAACTCCACGTGCCCGGAATGGGTGGCGGTCGACTACGGCAAAGACCGCATATACTCAGCGAACCTCTGCTCGACATTTCACATGCTGAGCGAGATCGACATGAAAACGATGAAAACGACGAGGGAGCGGCTTCCGGCGAACTTCTTTTCGCTGGGCGCGGGCGTGGACGGCGACAGAGACAGGGTGTATGTCACCGGATTCATAACCGGAGCAGTTCACGCGCTGGATCAGAACACATTGCGCCGCGTGGCGACATTTCACACGAAACCCGGCGTCCGCTCCGTCGCGCCTGACGACAAGCGAGACCTTGTTTACGTCTGCAACATGATCGACCCGCACACGATAGTCTATGACGTCTCCGGCAAACAGATAGCCAAGGTGTTCACTGGCGGCTCCTGCCGCGTCATTCATGTCTCTGCGTCGACCGGCAGGGTCTTCGTAGGCAGCGCGTACGGACTGATAGAGTTGCGGATCGACGACCTCTTGCGGGATCTCCCGAAAAACCGGAGCCGCTCCGGCGAATAAAACAACCCCGGCGAGCGCGCGGTCCCATGCTATAGCGGGTTTGAACCTGAAGCCTTATTCGGCTAGAATGTTCCCGCGTGAAAGGACATCGAGGGATGAAGGCTAGACTAGAGTGTTTTCCGTGTTACTTCAGGCAAGCGTTGCAGGCCTCTGAAATCGCGGGCGCAACGGACGACAGGAAATGGGAGGCTGCGCGCGCCGTGGCATCGCTCCTCACAAAAGTTTCTCCTGACGACGAGTCGATGCTTGTCGCCGAAGACATACACCGGGCGATAAAGAACGCGCTAGGGAATCCCGACCCGTACTTCAATGTGAAAGAGGAGTACACTAGCATAGCCGAAGGGTTGCTGCCGCGCATCGAGGAGATAGCGCGCGCGGGAGCCGACCCGCTGCTGTCAGCCGCCAAGCTCGCAATCGCCGGAAACATAATAGATTTCGGAGCGGGGACGAACTTCGACGTCGAGGCGGCGGTCAGGGGCGCGCTGGAGGCTCCTTTTGCAATCGACCACCTCGAAAGGCTCAGGGAAGCGCTCGCTTCCGCCCGCTCTGTCCTCTACCTCGGCGACAACACCGGGGAAATATACTTCGACAGGCCGATGCTCAGGCTAATCAAGTCCGGCGGAGCTGAGATCACATTCGTCACGCGGGGCGCGCCGATACTGAATGACGCCACAATCGAGTACGCCCGCCGCGCCGGAATCGACGAATTCGCCGCCCTCGCCGACACCGGCGCGATGTCCCCCGGTTTTCCTCCGGAACGCGTCAGGCCGGAAGTCCTCGCCCTGTTTGAAACAGCGGACATTGTGGTGTCCAAGGGCCAAGCCAACTTCGAGACGCTGTGCCATATGGAGCGGCCGGGACTTTTCTTTCTGCTAAAAATAAAATGCGAGATAGTCGCCCGGATGATAGGCGGCGGCAAACTTGGGGACGTGCTTCTGATGGAGGCCGGACGGTTCCCGCTCATCGGCGTATGACGCGGAGGGAAGACCGGCGATAAACGGAGGCGGAATGGGACACAAGGATCACAAGGAAAAAGCGCGAGGCCCGGCAAGCGCGTTCGTGTTGACGGTCAGCGACACGCGGACCGAGGAAACCGACGAAAGCGGCGCGTTGATAAAGGCGCTGCTGACGGAGGCCGGACACTCGGTGTCCGGATATAAGATACTGCCGGACGAGCCGTCGCTGATAGCGAAGGCGCTGGCGGCTCCGCCCGCGGGAACTTCCGCCGCCATCGTAAACGGCGGAACCGGGATTTCAAAGAGAGACTCTACGTTCGACGCCGTCCGCTCGGCTCTTGCAAAAGAGCTGCCGGGCTTCGGCGAGCTGTTCAGGATGCTGAGCTACGAGCAGATAGGCGCGGCGGCGATAATGAGCAGGGCGACCGCGGGAATCGCCGCATCAGGGCTTGCCGTGTTTTCCATCCCCGGCTCGATCCACGCCGTCAGGCTCGCAATGGAAAAGATTATCCTTCCCGAACTCTCCCACATCGTCTGGGAGGCGGGCAGATGAGCATCGACAAAGGAGCGCGCGCATGGCAAAAATATCCGGATGCGTAACATTCACCGCCAAGACGGAGGCCAACATTTCGGCCGACACGCTAGGCGGCAAGATCACCGAATGGGTGAAATCCAACCCGTTCGCCGTGCTGGAAGAAAAATTCGTCGCCCAGAGCGACAACTACGTTAGCGTGCTGTTGTTCTACTCCGGTCAGGCGGGAAGCGTGAACCCGCTGGACAAGATGTGAGCATGTCGCGCCCGACGGACTATCATCTGCATTCGAACACGACGGAAGACTCGGTTGCGACCGTCGAGGAGCTTGCGCTGGCCGCCGCCGCGCGCGGATTCGCCGAGATAGCAGTCACCGACCATTTCATCCTCGGCTACGACAACTACCGCGTCACCGTTAAGCAACTTGAAGCGCACCGCGCGCTTGCTGACGAGCTGGGCGGCAGGCTCGGAATCAAAATACTCGTCGGAGCGGAAGTGGATTACTTCGAGGACAGGCTGCCGGAGATTCGCGATTTTCTGGGGTCGTTCGATTTCGACATAGTGATAGGAGCGGCGCACTTCGTGGACGGGAGAGGAATAGCGGCGGAACCGGGCGCGAAAGCCCTTGTGCGGGACATCGGCAGGACAGAGGCGTTCAGGCGCTCGCTGCTCGCGGTTGAGCGCGCGGCGCGCTCCGGCCTCTTCGACGTGATGGCGCACCTCGACGTTATCCGCAAGTTCTCCGAGACCCCGGAAGATCGGGAGCCGTTCGAGAGCTACGCGGCGGAGGCGGAGCGCGTGGCGGACGCGCTCGCGGAGTCCGGCGTCGGTTTCGAGATCAACTGCAGGGGCTTTTCACACTCGGCGGGCGGACAGTATCCGAGCGGCGAGTTCCTGTCGCTGCTGAAATCGCGGGGCGTCGGGCCTGTCACCGTCGGCTCGGACGCGCACACTGCGCGGGACGCCGGGACAGACATTGACAGAGGCATAGCCGCGCTGCGCGCCGCAGGGTTTGACAGGCTGGCGCGTTTCGAGCGCCGCCGCGCGACGCTTGCCCCGCTGGAAGAATTCGAATTTAAGCGCTGACGCGCGCCCGCCGCCAGCCGATATGGTCGGCGGCAGGGCAAGGAATGACTTTGAGCGAAGAAACTAGAACCACCATTGAAGTTCAGTTCGGAAAGAAGTGGGAGGCGCGGCTGCTTTCGCACCTTGACGTCATGCGAGCGCTTTCCCGCGCGCTGCGCCGAACCGGGCTTCCAATCTATTTCACCGAAGGGTTCAATCCGAAACCCAAAGTTTCGTATCTGACGCAGCCGCTTGCTGTGGGACACACGTCGGAATGCGAGCGGTTCCGGTTTATGCTCGAAGAGGAAAAGAGCGTGGAAGAAACGCTTCGAGCGCTCGCCGCAAAAATGCCGCCGGGGCTTGAGCCGACCGCCGCGCGCTATGTGCGCGAAGGAGAAAAACCGGCTGTCCCGACGGCCATGGAATATATCTTGTTCCTGAGAAAAGGCGCGCGCGGGGACGCCCCGCAACCGCCGTTCTCCATGCCTGAAGAATTCGGCTGGATGTCGCCCCGCGAAGCCGCGCCCTCCGAAATCGCGGCCGCCCGGCTGTTCGATTCGAGGGAGACGACCGCCCCGCGCGGCACGGCCGCGGATTTTATCAGCGGGAGCTTCGAGTCGGCTTATGTTATCAAGACCGCCGCAGGCTCGGCGTTCCGACGTCCGGACAGGATAATCATCCTCGCGCCCCCGGTCGTGAAAGAGGACTTCTTTTTCCACAGGCTCAGGGAGATTGCGGAATAGGCGAAAAGTTTTTGCGCGCGGCGGGAACAAACTGCCGCATCTCATTTGATAATATAAAAGAGACAACGGCGCGGCGCGGCGTCAGTCCCGCCCCGCGACCACAGGGGAGGCCTTTATGGCGCGCTACAGGTCCGAACGCAAATTCAACTATCCGGTGGACGATGCAGTGAGGGTTTTCTTGGACGGCGGCGAAGACGCGTACGACATGCACGAACTGGAGAACGTCACCGCGTGGAAAGTGGTGAAAGAAGAGGACGACGGAGTGCGCAGAGTCGGAACCAAAGAGTGGTGCGCCCACGGCCAAATCCCCCGCGCCGCTCAGCACGTCATCAGCCCCAAAATGCTCACATGGTTCGAGCATTCGGTTTGGGACAGACAGAAAAAAATATATTTCTTCGAGATCGAGCCGAGGTATTTGCGGAAACAGATTTCATGCAAAGGGCAGACCGCATACATGGCCGACGGCCCGGACAAGATGAAACGGGTCTTCGAAATAACGCTAAAAATCGACATACCGCTGTTCGGCCCTATTCTGGAAGCCGCCATAATGGAGCTTCTGAAAAAGAACGAAGAGCAGGACTTTAAGTGCTGCGCGCAAAGCTTGGAAAAGAAATTCGGAAAGAAGTAGCGGCGGCGGTATTTTCAGATGCGGTTTATTGCGGAGCTTGATAGGGCTTCTTCGCCTATCGGCGACGAAACAAATGAATAGAACCGGTTTTGTAATGAACGAAGTTCAACAAAACCGGCAATTAAGAGTTTTTTCGGAAGGGGCGCGGGGAAACCTGTTTTTTGCNNGCAAAAAAATGGTTTCCCCGCAAACGCACAGAAAATCATTTAAGCGAAAGTTTGATGTGTTGCTTCATGGAGAAAACCTAAACGGCGCGCTTATTGCCCGCCGGACGGTTCCCTGATTTCCAGCTTCTTTATCTCTACGCCGTCGGACCATTCGCCGACGCGTTTCACTTTGTCTGAATAGCCGAGCGCGCCGTCGCAATCCGTTCCGTGAAACGCGCAATCGGTAAGCGAATCGAACAGCCGCCAGAGGGCGAAGTCGTGAGCGTTCGCCGCGTAAACGTCGCGTTCCTCCGGCTCTTCCCCGCCGTCGCGCGCCGTCCGCTCAAGCCTGTCGCGGACGATGCCCACAACCGGCCCGGCGGCCAGCCGCCTTTCAGGAATGTCGAAATTCTGGTCCGTCGCTATCGGCAACATGTGGTCTGCCGCCAGCGCGGGGTCTCCGTGCCTGTCGCTATGAAACACTATGTAATTCCTGTGCTCTGCGGGCAGAGATGTCGCCGCGCGGTATATCTCCGCCGCCGTCCGCTCCGCGACGATGCCGTCTTCGGCCCCGACGACCACCGCGAAAAGAGTCCCCGGATGAATGTCCGAATAGTCCGCCATGATGGAGTCCAGAGGTTTGTGGTGAACCATCTTTGCGATGTGCGCGTATTTTGGGTCGCCCGGCTCGACGGGCATAGCCGCGCGAACCTTCGGCAGCCCCAGCTTGCTCCAGTTCGCCGTCAGGTTAGAAGCCAGAACGCCGCCGAACGAATGTCCGACCGCCGCGAACCGCTCCTTGTCCGGCCTGACGCGTCCGGGTTTGTCCAGTTCCGCCAGCGCCGCCGCCACAGCGTCCATCGCCGCCTTGTGCATCACGGGCGGCATCACGTTCACGTTCTCCTGATACTTCGGGAATATCACAATCGAGCCGCGCCGCACAAGGTGGCTTATCCAGCCGCCGTACATCTTGGGATGCATCGCGCTCCAGCCGTGAAAGAAGACTACAACTGGCGCGGACTCCGGAGCCGGGTCGGTTGGCTCAAATATCCAGAACATGTCATTATCTGCGCCGTGTTGCGATATTGTGATGTCAGCGTGGGGATAGGCCGCGCCGCCGGGGCCGGACGCGGGCTGCGCGGGTTGCTCGGCGGACGTCTCTCCTTTGAGATCGACCACTATCGCCCAGCACGCGCGCGGGGCCGCCGCGGCGACCACAGCGATTACCGTCAGCGCAGTCAATATCATCCTTGCTATTTTCATCGTCTTCATATCGCGACTCCTTCCGCCGGGGACGCTTCTCAGTTGTCGCGTCTGCCCGGTCTCCACGGACGGTGTCCGTAATCGTCTATGTCCCATTCCTCGTCCAGTTCGTCCCAATCGTCCTCCGGGTCGTAATCCGAGCCGCCGCCGGGATAGACGAGCTTGAATTTCCTCTTGCGCCTGAATCCCAGAAAGACCTTCATTCCCGCGACTATGACCAGCAGCGCCATGCCCGTCCAGATGTAAGTGTCGAACGCCGCGAAAAACTGCATTGCCCACACAATCGGGGCCGGTTTAGCGGCCTGAGCCAGCCAGTCGGCTGTCAGCCCTTCAAGGCCGTCGCCGTAAACCCGCCGGAGCGCGTCGTCAACGGAATCGCCGTCCGCAAGGCCGTCGAGCAGACGCCTTATGCCCGCCTCGCCTTTGCGCTTGATCAGCCATGAAACAAAATCGTGGCTCTGCGCGTAGGCCAGTTCGGCGATGAATTTGCCCGAAGGGAAGCCGTAGTGCAGGTCGTTGAAATCGAGGGCCGCGCCCTTGCGCGCCGCGTTATAGAGGTCCGCCCGGCGCTTGTGCCAAGATTCCGGGGATTCCCAAGCGTCCGACATATGCACGGCCAGCCCCTCGTTGAGCCAGCGCGGAAGCGCCCCCGGCCTCGCGCGGAACTTGTGGCCGAGCGCGGCGTGAAACAACTCGTGTTCCAGCACGCTTGAAAAATATCCCGCGTCGCCCGCGAAACTTTCCGCCCTCATCACAACCGCGCGCCTGTCGTGAACGTACACCGCTATCGCCCAAGAGGGAACCATTCCGCCGGTGTATTCCTCGAACTCCTCTTCGTCCGCCGCGATGTACACCACAAAAGGCCCGGTCGGCTCGTGTCCGATGAATTCCGCCGCCTTCGCAAGAGCCCTCTCGCCGTCCCGCCTGACCGCCTCCTCAAGCCCGCGCGAGCCGCCGGTGGACTTCACCTCGATTCTAAACGCGCGGGACTCCGACGCGCCCGCGAACCCAGCCGCCGCCCAAAGCGCAAACAGCGCCGCCGCCAACCCCGCCGCATATCTCATTCTCGTCATAATCATTAAGTGTAATTATAAATCGATTCCCCGCCCGGAAACCCCGTCCGACCAATTATACGCAACAACCGGAAACAAGAAGAACAGAGGCGATGCCGCTAATAAAGCGCCTCCTGCGGCCAAAAAGAAACTTTTGAAAAAGTTTCTCTTTGGAATCTCTTCAAAAGTTTCACTGGTCGTCGGGGATAGACGCTCAAAACGCGTCTATCCCCGACGCCCTATGTAAAATCATTTCTGAACAGGATTCCTCTGAAAACCCCTTTCCCAATATCTTTTTACTTGACACGCGCCGATGGGGAGAGCGAAGCCTTCCCATCGGCGCTAGCATGAAAGATTTTGAAAGGGATTTTAAGGGAAAACTTTTTCAAAAGTTTTCCCTTAACAATTTTCTATTTGCTTTTTTTTGCCGCAGTTTTCTTCGCGGCAATTTTTTTCACGGGCGCTTTTTGGGCGATGGCCTTGCGGGCTTTTGAAGCGGCGAGGATTTTTTTGTGGTATTCCTGCAGAGGAGCGACCGTGAAGCCGCGCTCCCGAAAAGCTTCCATGCCCTGAACGGTGGCCTGAGCGCCTGAGATGGTGGTTACAAGAGGGATGTCGCGGGCGATGGCGGCGCTTCTAATTTTCGCTTCGTCAACTTTAGTGTCTTTGCCCGCCGGGGTGTTTATCAGCATGACGACTTCTTTGTTTTTGACGACGTCGAGGATGTTCGGGCGGCCTTGGTCTAGTTTGTGAACTGAGCGCGCCTCTATGCCGTTGCGCCGCAGAGTGCTGGCCGTGCCTTCGGTGGCGACAATCTCGAACCCCATGTCTATCAGTTTCCGGGCAATGGGGACAATGGCGCGTTTGTCGCTGTTTTTGACGCTGACAAAGACGGCTCCTTTGTCCGGCAGTTTCTGTCCGGCGGCGATCTGGGATTTGAGGAACGCCATTCCGAAATCGCGGTCGATGCCCATGACTTCGCCTGTGGAAAGCATTTCCGGGCCGAGAGTGGCGTCCACGCCGGGGAACCGGGAGAACGGGAACACGGCTTCTTTGACGCTCATGTGTTCCGGCGCTGATTCTTCCGTGACGCCCTGTTTTTCGAGCGATTCGCCGAGCATTACGCGGGCGGCGACTTTCGCCCACGGGGTGCCGGTGGCTTTTGAGACGAACGGGACGGTGCGGGAAGCGCGCGGATTGACTTCAAGAACATATATGACGTCGTTTTTCACAGCGAACTGGACGTTCATAAGCCCGACGACGCCAAGCTCGCGGGCCATCGCGCGAGTGGCCCCTTTTATTTCCTCGACTATGGCTTCGTTGAGGGTGTACGGGGGCAGGCAGCAGGCGCTGTCTCCGCTGTGGACTCCGGCCTGCTCGATGTGTTCCATGACGCCGCACACCAAGCACCTTTCGCCGTCCGCCACCGCGTCCACATCGACCTCTATGGCGTCGTCCAAGAACCTGTCGAGCAGGACGGGTTTGTCCGGGGAGGCGGAGACGGCCTTTGCCATGTATTCCCGCAGGTCGGCTTCCTCGTATACGACGCGCATCGCGCGCCCGCCGAGGACGTATGACGGCCTGACGAGCAGCGGGTATCCTATCTGCCTCGCCTTGCGGACGGCCTCTTCGACCGTGCCGGCGGTGTCGTTGTCCGGTTGCGTTAGGTTGAGTTTGTCTAGCGTTTCCTTGAACCGTTTTCTATCTTCCGCGCGGTCAATGTTGTCCGGGGAAGTGCCGAGGATGGGAGCGCCCGCGCGCAGCAGCTTAGTGGCTAGATTCAGAGGCGTCTGCCCGCCGAGCTGCACTATGACGCCATGCGGTTTTTCCCTGTCGATTATATTCATGACATCTTCAAACGTGAGCGGCTCGAAATAGAGCCTGTCGGAGGTGTCGAAGTCGGTGGACACTGTTTCTGGGTTGGAGTTGATGAGGATTGCGGTGTAGCCGGCCTCTTTGATGGCGTAAGCGGCGTGGACGCAGCAGTAGTCGAACTCGATGCCCTGACCGATGCGGTTGGGGCCGCCGCCGAGGATGATGATTTTTTTGCCTCTGTCGCCTTTGGGCGCGGCGTCCGTCGATTCAAAAGCGGCGTATCGGGCGCGCGCGGCTCCGCTCGCGTCCATTGCGCCGGCTCCGGCGGTGGTTCCCTGTTTTTTTCTCAGTCTCCGCAATTCAGTCTCCTCCGTTTCAAGCAGGCGCGCGATGTCCTCGTCGCCCAGCCCCGCCAGCTTCGCCTGTTTCAACAGGGAAGCCGGCGCCGTCTCGATTCTATACTTTCCCGCCCGCGCCGAGATTTCAGCTATCTCGGCGAACTGCGAGACGAACCATCCGTCTATCAAGGTCAAGCTGCGGATTTCTTCCACCCGCATCCCGGCGGCCAAGGCGTCGAATATGTGAAACAGCCTCGCCGGGTTCGGGCGGGACAGCAGGCCCCGCAGGGTTTCCATGCCCGCTTCGGTAGAAGCGTTCGGCGGTTTGGGACGGCTCGTCTCGAGAGCGCGCATGGCTTTCAGGAGCGACTCTTTGAAAGTCCTCCCCGCTCCCATCGCCCCGCCGGTGGATTTCATGGCAGTGTCCAGAGTGTCGTCCGCGCCGGGAAATTTTTCAAAATCGAATCTCGGCAACCGGGTGGCGCAATAGTCCGGCTCAGGCTCGCGAAACGCGCTCCCGCCCCCGAACTCCGGCTCGGTTATACCGTCCAGAGTCAGGCCGCAGACGAGTTTCGCCGCGACCCGCGCGACCGGATACCCCGTTGCGCGAGCGGCGAAAGCCGACGACCTCGTGTAGCGCGGCACGGCGTAGATGAGTTTGATATCGCCTGAAGCCGGTTCGAGAGCGAACCTGACGTTGACGACGCCGACAGCGTCGAGCGCGCGCGCTACCGCCACAGCGCTCTTCTTCAACCGGCGAGTCGCGCTCAGAGTCAGCGTCTGCGCCGGTATAACCGCCGCGCTGTCTCCCGAATGTATCCCCGCCGGGTCGATATTCTCTATCATCGCGACCGTCGCGGCATTGCCTTTGGCGTCCCTCAACAGAACCATCTCGATTTCTTTCCATCCGCGAAGAAGCTTCTCGACGAGAATGGTTGCGGCGGCGCTGGATTTGAGCGCGGAGGCCGCCTGCCCTTCAAGGTCTTCCATATTGTAAGCGGTGGAATTGCCCGCGCCGCCTTCCGACATTAAAGGGCGAAGCGCCGCCGGGAACCCGATCTCAAGCGCGGCGGCCTCCGCTTCTTCCACGGAAGAAACGACCGCGCCCGGCGGGACTTCCACCCCGGCGGTTTTCATAAGTTTAAGGAACCTGCGCCTGTCCGCGGACGCTGCGCGGGATGTTTCCGACACGCCCATCAGCGAGACGCCCAGTTTCTTCATCGCCTTGAGAGTCGCCGGAGCGGTCGCGGCATTCACAGCCGCTCCGCCGCCGAACACTGGCAGCAGGGCCGTCGCCTTCTCGCGCTCGAGCGCCGCCGCCAAGTTCTCCGGAGAGACCGCTTCGAAATACACCGGGCCGGGAGCGTCGTTGTCCGTCGACACCGCTGTCGGATTTGCGGAGATGAGAGCGACATCGAAACCGAGGTCGCGAAGAGCCTTCATCGCTTCGGCGCACGCGTGGTCGAACTCCGCTCCGGCGCTTGCCGACGACGACACGGCCCCCACAAGAACAATTTTTTTCTTTTTAGCCGTCATAGCGGCAACCCGCCCGTCAGTTCCTGAATCGCGTCCAGCCCGTCCAACTCGAAGAACGCGCCGGCGGCCATCTTCCGTCTGTGGATGAAGCCCTCGACCGATCCGTCGATTGTGTTGACATAAAGCGTCTCGGCGCCCCGCCGCCGGAGGTCTTCCGCCCGGAGCGCCACGGAGTGGTTCTGTTCGGTTATCCGCAACGCGCCCGTCGCCGCGTTCGCCACCGGGATGTTCACGCCGTGGTGGCCGCTCTTCATTTCGGACGGGGAAACGCCTAGCGCGGACGCGACGAGCGCCGCCCCCAACCCTATCCCCGCCACCGGAACCCGGCCCAGCAGCGCCCTAAGCGTCGCCACCGTCCCCGGCAGCGAGTCCGCCGGATACGCCCCGTTCGAGACCAGCGCCGCGTCCGGGCGGATCGCCATTATCTCGTCGGCGGACATCCGAGGCCCGAACGCCCGCCAGAATATGTTGTGACTTTTCAGCAATCTGTAGAACGAGGCCCCCGCGCCTATGTCGAGGACCACCGCGGTCGCCCCGCCGCCGGTCGGCCTCCAAGAGGCCAGCAGAGCCTCGCCGCTAACCCGGTACTTGTCGGGGCTTGCGCTCGTCTGCGTTTTCAGCAAGGCAAGTCTGGCCAGATGCGATTTCAGCGAAGACTCCTCGGTGGTCAGCAGCGCCCACTGCTCGCCGCGCGACCTGATATGAGCGGCGATCTCCCGCGTCGGCGCTCCTTCGAGGCCGAGCAACTGCCGCGACTCGCAGAAGCGCCCGAACGGCATCGGCCCTCCGCCGTCAGAGACCGACTTCGACAGTTCCCGGCACACCACGCCCTCGGCGCATACCCGGTCGGACTCGTTCCACGACTCGTCCGCTCCGCACGCGCCGACCGTCGGGCGCTCGAACACCAGTATCTTTCCGAGGTAGGACGGCGTCGTGGCAGCCTCCTGAAAACCCGCGCCGCCCGCGAACGCGACGGCCACTCCGGCCCGGTCTCCGTGAGACCCGAACGCCTCGGCCTCGAACGCCGTTCCGTCTTCGAATATCAGCCGGCCTTTCATATCGCTCTCGCCTTGTTCCCGGCGGGACGCCCGTTTGTTCCTCGCGCGCCGCCTCAGTCCGTTTCCATCATCCAACAAATTGTACACATTTTAACGTTTTCATCCATACAAAACCCGATATTCGTCAAGCGCGCTGTTTATTGTTTTTTCAACGCGCGTATAATATAATCGGTTGCGCTTAAGCTTCTCGCGAAAGGACATGAACAAATGCCGAAGAAAACAGTCAAATTTCTGGTGTTAGGCTGCGGGCGGCAGGCATGGCTCGCGTTTTTTCCATGGATAAAGGCGAATCCGAACGCGCGGCTCGAAGCGGTGGCCGACATCAATGAAGATCAAGCGCGGCGCGCGGCAAAAGAGTTCGGGGCGCGCAAAGTGTTCACGGACATCGAAAAGGCCATCGAGCAGAGCGAAGCCGACGCGGCGATTGTCGTCACCCCTCCATGGGCGCACGCGGAGCCTGTGGCTCTCGCGGCCCGGCGCGGCATGAGCGTGCTGTGCGAAAAACCGATGGCCGTAAATTCCGCCGAATGCCGACGCATGATCGAGGAGTGCGAGAAAAACAACGTCCTCCTTCGCATCGGATTCTCTCTCCGCTTCGACCCCGGTTATGAAAGAGTCAAGACAATGATAAAAACCGGCGACATAGGCCGGGTTTTCCAGTTGAGAGCCGAATACGACCTATGGGCTCCCGACATGACTAAATCGCCAATGCGCGAAATAATACAAGTCGGCGGACGCCTCAGGCTGCTGAACTCGCCCGACATGGGCGCGTGGCGCGTAAACGACGCCCGCGCGGGCGGCGGCGTTTTCTTCGACCACGGCATCCACTACGTCGACCTATTCCGTTTCTTCATGGACGAGGATTGCGACGTTCTGGGCGGAGCCGCGCATAAAGTCGTTCCAACACGCTCGTTCGAGGACCACGCGTCCTGCATGCTGAGGTTCGAGTCCGGGGCCGCCGCCCACATTCAGACCAGCCTTAGCCGCTGGAGCGCCCGCGACGAAATCGACCAAGGCATGATCAACGGCTCAGGCGGATGCATCCGCTACAAATTCGACCCAAGCTGGTATCTGCGCGGGTATCCGCACCTTTATCACACTCGCGCGCGCGTCTGGAAGTACGGCGTTCCTTCTCTCGTCTTGGGCCGCTGGCTGCCGGAACGCGTCCCGCGCGGCCCCGCCCACGTGATGTTCAAACGGCAAATCGACGACTTCGTCTCCCGCGTCAACGGCTCGTTCGAGCCGCATCCTGTTTTCGGGGAAATCTGGGGAGCGACCGGAAACGACGGCCTTCGCGCCATCGAGATCGCCGAGCAGGTCGTTTCATTTTCGAAAATTCAACAATAAATCCGGGGTCACACCGGGAACGGCTTCTTGTTCTTTATACGCTCGTAAAGGTCTTTGTATTTTGTTTTCGTGTTCATTTTTGCGATGAGGCCGCCCGCTATTCGCGCCGGCCAGTAAAGCTTCTTCATGTCGATAAGCTCGACCAGATTGCCGTCGGGGTCGCGCGTGAAGATAAAATCGGTTCCGAGGTTGCATTTGACGGGGCAGACGAACTTGATTCCTTTTTCCTGCAGTTTCTTCATGACGGCGGGCAGGTTCTTGACGTCGAGCGCGAGGTGGGTGATGCCCGCGCGGTTCCATACGACGTCTTGATGGGGGCCGACGAGAGGGTCGAAGTTGAACAACTCGACGAAGCCTCCGTTGCCCGTCCGCAATAGAAACAGCGTCACCTTGGTTTCCTCGCCGACGCCGTAGATGTCCCGCCTCTGATCGAACGGCACGTCTATAGCCTCAAGCAACGGCAGGCCGAGAACATCGTGATAGAATTCCAGCGACTTTGTTATGTCCGAGCAAGTGATTCCGACCTGAGCCAGCGACCGCACCATAGCGCGCGCCTCCTTTGCGTCTTTGTTCGCGGATATTATAACCGCAAAACGGGAAATTCAACATGCGGGACGCTTGTTTGACTTTTATTTTTCGTTGTCCTATCATCAAAAAGTTCATTGTTTTGAGAGGAGACACGAAGCTATGAAAAGCGATTCTGTGAAAAAAGGGATCGAGAAGGCTCCGCACCGCTCGTTGTTCAAGGCGCTCGGACTGACAGACGAAGAGATAAGCCGCCCGCTGGTGGGCGTCATAAATTCCGCCAATGAGATAATCCCCGGACACATCCATCTGAACACGGTGACGGAAGCGGTCAAATCTGGCATACGCATGGCCGGTGGCACGCCCATCGAGTTCGGCTGCATCGGCGTCTGCGACGGAATCGCGATGAACCACATAGGAATGAAATACTCGCTGGCCAGCAGGGAACTGATAGCGGACTCTGTGGAAGTGATGGCGACGGCGCACGCGTTCGACGCGCTGGTCGCGGTGACCGCATGCGACAAGATAACGCCGGGAATGATGATGGCGCTCATCAGGATGGACCTGCCGAGCATAGTGGTGAACGGCGGGCCGATGCTGCCCGGCAAACTGGGCGGCAGGAGCTTGGACCTGATAGACGTCTTCGAGGCGGTCGGTCAGGTTAAGACGGGAAAGATGAACGAATGCGAGCTGAAGGCGCTTGAGGACGCGGCGTGTCCGGGCTGCGGCTCGTGCGCGGGGATGTTCACCGCCAACTCAATGGCGTGCCTTACGGAGGCCCTCGGGATGGCGCTGCCGGGCAACGGGACGGCCCCGGCGGTCAGCGCCGAGCGCGTCAGGCTCGCCCGACGCTCCGGAGCCGCCGTTATGGATTTGCTTAAACGCGACATCAGGCCTTCGGCGATAATAAACGAAAAGAGTTTCGCCAACGCGCTGGCGGTCGATATGGCTCTCGGCTGTTCGACCAACACCGTGCTTCATGTTCTGGCTCTGGCGCAGGAAGCGGGCGCGAAAGTGACGATGAAGACCATCGACGCGGTCGGCGCTCGCGTTCCCAACCTGTGCAGGCTCCGCCCCGGCGGGACTCACTATCTCTCCGAGCTTCACGAAGCGGGCGGCGTTCACGCGGTAATGAACGAGCTTGCAAAAGCCGGGTTGCTCGAACTCGACGTCGTCACGGCGACCGGCAAAAAACTTTCCGCCAACATCAAAAATGCGAAGGTTCTCGACCGCGATGTGATAAGGCCCATAACCGAGCCGCACACGCCAACAGGCGGGCTGACCGTTCTTTGGGGCAATCTCGCGCCGGAAGGCTGCGTGGTGAAAAGCAGCGCGGTGGCCCCGTCCATGATGAAACGCAGAGGACGCGCGCGCGTGTTCAATTCCGAGGAAACGGCTTACGACGCCATTCTCGGCGGGAAGATCAAACCCGGCGACGTGGTGGTGATAAGATACGAAGGCCCCAGAGGCGGGCCGGGGATGCGCGAGATGCTTTCTCCCACAAGCGCGGTTGTCGGCATGGGACTCGGCGAGGAAGTCTCGCTGATCACCGACGGGCGCTTCAGCGGCGGAACCCGCGGCGCCGCCATCGGACACGTTTCTCCGGAGGCCGCTTCCGGCGGCCCCATCGCTCTCGTCAAGGAGGGCGATATGATATCCTACGACATCCCGGCCAAAAAAATCGCGCTCGAAGTCCCGGCGTCCGAACTGAAAAAACGCGCCGCCAAATTCAAACCGCCCGCGAAAAAAATCAAATCAGGATACCTCGGCAGATACGCGGACATTGTGCAGTCGGCGCACCTCGGAGCCGTGCTCAAACAGCCGAAATAGCGTTTCCTTTTTCCGCAACAGCGCCGATTGCCCGGATTCAATCGGCGAATTTGAGTTCGTTCGACATTGCCGATAGCTCTTGTGAAATCCCTTTATTAGTCCTATCATATTTCGGGTTTGCAGGGAGGGAGCGGCGCGCCGCTCTGGATTATGGAAGGCTTCTCCGAAAAGAAACATAAGAACATCGTCCCCGGCGGCGTGGCGGAACTTTCGTTCATCGCCCTGCCGATGGTGGTTTCCGCGGGATGCGACACGGCGATGATTTTCATCGACCGGCTTTTCCTGTCGCGTCTGGGGCCGGAGCAGATGAACGCGGCCCTCGGCGGAGGCGTCGCCAGCTTCATGCTGCTCACGTTCTTCATAGGCCTGACGGGGTATTCAACCGCGCTAGTGGCGCAGTACCTCGGCTCCGGAATGAAACAGAAATGCCCGGTGGTCATCACGCAATCGATGATAGTGTGCGTCGCGGCGTATCCGCTGCTGCTCGCGTTGCGGCCTCTCGGACCGTGGATGTTCGCAAAGTCGGGCATCGACCCGGCGCAACTCGCCTCCCAGTCGCTGTACTTCAACATCCTTGTGAGCGCCTCCATCGTCGGACTGGCCAGAAGCGCGCTGAGCTGCTTCTTCTCCGGCGTCGGCAGAACGCGCGTCGTAATGATCTCCACCCTCGTGTCGATGGCGGTCAACGTCTGCGCGAACTACGCGCTGATATTCGGCAAATTCGGTTTCCCCGCGATGGGAATCAGAGGGGCGGCGTACGGAACCGTCCTCGGCGGCGCGTGCGGCGTGGCCGTCCTCGCCTTCGCTTACTTCGGCGCCAAGAACCGCGCCGAGTTCGGCGTCGGACGCTCGTTCTTCTTCGACGCCGCCGCGATGGCGAAACTGTGGAGGTTCGGGTCGCCCGCCGGGTTCGAGTTCCTTCTGAACATGGCCGCGTTCAACGCGATGATACTCGCGTTCCACTCGCGCGGCCCCGTCGCCGCCACCGCCGCAACCGTCCTTTTCAACTGGGACTTGGTGGCGTTCGTCCCGCTTATCGGAATGGAGATCGGCGTCACCAGCCTAGTCGGCAGATACATGGGCGCGGGCAAACCCGACATCGCCCACCGCTCCGCCATGTCAGGCATCAAAATCGGATGCATTTACTCTGCGGTCATGCTGACTCTGTTCGCCGGATTCCCGGAAACGCTGGTCGGAGTGTTCCGCCCGGCAGCCGCCGACTCCGTGTTCGACGCCGCGGCCCCCACCGCCGCGTTCATGATCCGATTGGCCGCCGTTTACGTATCCATCGAAGCCGTCGTCCTCGTCTTAATGGGCGCGTTGCGCGGAGCGGGCGACACATTCTTCGCCATGCTCATCTCCGTCGCGACGCACTGGATACTCGTGCCTACGCTGTACGTCATGCTGCATGTGATGAACACAAGCGTGGAAGCCGCATGGGTCGCCCTCGTCTCCGTTTTCATGGTGTTCAGCCTAGCAATTTACCTCAGATACAGAAGCGGCAAATGGCGCGAGATCAAAGTCGTCTCCGCCCCCCCCGGCCCGCCCCCCTTCCCCGCGGATTAATCCGACCCCGCAGTTTGTTTTTATCAAACAGCAATATGCAATCACCCTTATTGTCAATGTTGTTTTCACATGATACACTATCGGCATTGATGATAATTCTGCAAAGGAAACTAACATGAAAATGTCAGCTTGTTTTTTTGCTTTTGCCGCAATAATTCTCACGGCTTGCGCGGCATCCCTCTGCGGAGAGTTCGATTATCCAAATATAAATATTTCTTCATCTCCTGCCGCAAGCGTCTCCTTGCTCATTCAAGACGGAGTCGATGTTGTGGACATGGACGTCTCAAAGCGCAAACCTTTGGCCCTTCTTATTATCAAAAAAGAGGCAACACCGAAAGACTCGCACATGATACTGGAAGCCGACCTCGCTTCGTTAAAAACGCAGATCATTCCTGCTCCGGATGCAGACGGCATGAGCGCAATCGTTTGGCATCCTGAAAACAAAGCGATTTTCGCGTTGGGATCAATCGGAGGAAAAAGCGCTGTCTGGCGGCGCGAATACCCAGCCCCTGACGATTGGCGGATAATCTACTCGACTGAAGAAGAACTCAAAAAACTTCTGATATCCCCGACAACATTTTCCCTGTACGATGAACCTTTGACAGGCGGCGGCAAACAGCATCGGCTGATCATCGGAGTTGAGCTTGAGCCGGGTGTATTCGGCATCAGAACGATAACTGAACACGGAGAGCTTCCTTATAATGTCCACGCCCCATTCAAATATCTTGATGATTTTTTCTCTCCCGGCACATTCGAGAAAATCAATGACTACTTCGACCCATCTGGGATAGACTGGTCTTTGCCGGAAAACATCCATCCTGTCGGTTCTCGAATGCTATGGAAAGACGCTAACGGTTCTTTGCATGTTTCAGATTATAATGATTATTGGATTCATAGAATAAATGAGCCTATTAAGCACATCCGAGGCGATGCGGTGTTTTTCACCCCTAATGGAATTGGCCTAACCGTGTGGAAGCGAGGCGAGAACGGAGTAAAGACACATATCGGAAACCATGTCCGAGTTGCCGCAGATTCTCTGCTGTTTGAAACGCCTCCCAAATGGGCTCCAGACGGAAAAGGCATCATCGGAGTTGTATATGCCAAAGACGGGCTTAGACTCGTCTATGAATCGGCAGACATCCCACTCGCGGATGTAGTTAACGCATGGATGTTCGTCGAAAGCCCTCAAGACCTTGAACTGCTGGATTCCAATGGCGGCTTATTCAGAAAAACAGATTATGATCAATTATCCCGAATTATTCATGAAACCCAC
>DIWT01000060.1 GCA_002435745.1 bacterium UBP15_UBA6099 | reverse complement strand
CGCGGTTTCCGCGCCCAATAACTACGATAATTTGGGGCGGGGCAACCCCGCCCCTACTTCAAAAATGCGCCTGCGCCTCGTATTTCATCCTCTCTGAACAATCGCTCCCAAATCCTAATGAAGGATTTGCGACCTCTGAAAAAACTTTCCGGGTGTTTTTTACGAATGAAAAAATGCCGGTTTTGGCAGAACAAAGTTCAGCAAAACCGGCTTATTGAGAGTTTTTTTCGGAAGGGGCNNCAAAAAAATGGTTTCCCCGCAAACTCCGGAAAATCTCATTTAGGCATCAGCATGTGCGAATCCTAGGCATAAAAAAACCGGCCCCGGAAAAAGGGGCCGGTTCGGATTTCTTCGTTTCCGTCTGAATGCGGCGGATTAACGTTTAATGTTCAGCACCTCGACGAGCATTTCGTCCGAAGTGGTGATGATGCGGGAGTTCGCTTGGAACCCGCGCTCGGTGACAATCATGTTGGTGAACTCGTTGACGATGTCCACGTTGGACTGTTCCAGCGTGCCGCCGACGATCTCGCCCGCTCCGGCGACATAGGCCGGGACGACGTGCGCCGAGCCGGTGTTGGCCGAAACCGAGAATTCGTTGTCGCCCAACTTGGTGAGACCTTCTTCGTTGGCGAACATCGCGAGGGCAATCTGAGCGATGGGCTTAACCACGTTGTTGCTGTATTTGCCCTGAATGACGCCCGATTTGTCCACGCCGAACGTTTCGAGCACGCCCATCTCCCACCCGTTCTGCATGTAGGCGCGGGTGGTAAACTGGGAGGCGTACTGTGTGACGCCATCGATGGGGCTGTCGAAGCCGTCGAACACGGCCTCTATCGATAGGGCTGCCACAGCGCGGCTGCTCGCTCCGTTGGCTCCCACCGGGGACGGGTCGAACATTATCGGCCCTGTGTTGCCGCTGAGGCGGGTCATGTTAATCAGGCCGTTGTTGTCAAACACCAGTTCTCCGCTGAGCTTCGCTGTGGAGGAAATCCCGTCCACGGCGTCCATGCTGTCGAACGAGAACACGTCGTCGTAGGGCAGTTCCGCTCTCCAGTACCAGCGATTCTGGTAGCTGGCAAGCTCAGTGAGGTCGTAGTTGGAGCCGACGTGAGTGAAAACGAACTGAAGGGTGTGGGCGTCGCCGAGGGAGTCATAAACGTCGATGGACGTCCTGTAGGTCTCTGCCGAGTTAAAGAGCTTGGTGACCTTGGAGGTGGGCTGTGCGGAAGTCGCCTGATCGTTGATCGCCTGTCCGTTGACGGAAGAGAACATGTTGTTGAACTCGGTTCGGGCATTGCCCGCGCCGCCCGCGCTCACTTCCTGCCATTCCTGAGCGAAATCCGCCCAGCGGCTGTTCATGATTTCTGCGGGAGGCGTAAGGCTTCTCTGTTCGGTGGTGTAGTCGGCTGTCAGGCTGATGGTTCCTGTGAAATCCGCGCTGCCTGTGCCGAACACCGCGCTCGCGGTCGCGCCGCTCCAAATCAGGGAAATATTGCCCGTCGCGGCGTCGATTGTGTAATCGACGTTCTCTGTGAGAAGCAGATTCGGAGCTCCGGCCACGCCGTTGGTCTGAGTGCGGTAGCTGAAAGTAATCACATCTGTCGCAGCGGGTTGAACATTGTCCACATTGTTGAAATACACTCTCGGCGCGCCTGTCGCGCTCGTCGAGATGTGATACTCGTTGGCGGCTCCCGTAAACGAAGACACGTTTCGCCATGTGGTTCCGTTGACGGTCAATTCAGCCGTTCCGTCTATCATGCCGAGCGTTCCGCCGTTCGTGTATCCCGTCCAGTCGCTTAAATTCATATAGGAGTACATTGTTGTGGGATTCGCCGGGTTGGCTGGGCCGACAGGCGCGTTTGTCACTCCCGTATTCGTCAGGAAAGACCTTACGACCTGTCCATAAACTTGAGCGGAGCCGTTGACATCGCCGTAGTCGAGAGTGAGGTTGTTCGTCTGGTAGTCGAAGTTGCCGACATGCTCGCGGGTCATAGCGTTGCCGAGTCCGCCCTGAGTGATACCGAGGCGGGTTCCGGTCAGCGTCGGGTATGTGGAATCCTGAAGCATGAACGCCTGCCTTATTCCTGAACCCGACACCGCGTTGATATTCACGGTGATGCTGTTGAAGTTGCCTGTTCCATCCACTCCGTTGTTGTAGATGTAAAACTTAGCCTCGTCGGAATTGTATTTGACTGTGGCGTTAAGAGTGCCGTTGATGTCCGCGGCGTTGAGAGCGTTCTGGATGGCCGTTTCAAGGTTGCCGATTGTGGTATCGTTCGTCACTTGGAAATAAAGATACTTATCGGCGTTGTAAGGCGTTGTGCTCTGGGCGCTCGACTGAGCGGCCCATGTCAGAGTTTCTCCGGTGAGGTCTTCAGTGGAGTAAATCACGCCTGAGCCTTCGTCGATTGTGTACAGGTTGCTGCCCGCGCCTGCTAATGCTAGTTGCTGCGGGCTCATGAACACGCGAGTCAAACCGCCGGATAGAGCGATATTCGCCATCGGCAGTTCCGTCGGATCGGCCAGACCGCTGTACTGCTGGACTGTATTGGCGCCGTACGTGATGGTTGTGCCGCTCGTCAGGATGTTCTCGCTCAGGCCGAGGGTCTGCTGGTTCTGATACAGCGTGTTCACGTTGATCTCTATCCAGTCGCCCTCTCGGATTCCGAGGTGGGTGGGCGAGTACTGGTTGGTATAAGACTCATAAAGATCGACGAGCAGGTCGTTCTTAGTCGCCCAGCCTTCCTTGGGGTCTACGCCGTCCGCGATGAGCGAGCGGGACGTCTCGTCCAAGTTGCAGGCGAGAGCGACTTGAGTGGTGGCTGCGGCTTCGAGTTTCTCGCCGTAAACGAACGAGATGTCTTCGACCGGGCGCTGAGTGTCGATGGAGAAGTTGTGGTTTTCGTCCACGAGCACGCGCGACCAGCCCTGAACGTACAAGCCGTTGGCGTTCACGAGGCTGCCTTCTTTGTCGAGGCCGAAGGAGCCGTCGCGGGTGTAAACGGTGCTGCCGGAGCCGTCCTGAAGAACGAACCAGCCGTTGCCGTTGATGGCGACGTCTGTGAGGCGTCCGGTGGTTTCGAGCTGCCCTTGGGTCATGATGTTGGTGACGGCGGCGGTAGTGACGCCGAGACCGACCTGAAGGGGATTCGTGCCGCCGCGCCCGTTGCGGGGCGAGGAAGCGGATGAGTACGTGCGGCTCAGAAGGTCGGCGAAAGTCGCGCGTCCCATCTTGAAGCCGTAAGTGTTAACGTTGGCGATGTTGTTGCCAATCACGTCCATGCGGGTCTGGTGGTTTTTCAGGCCAAGCACACCCGTGTAAAACGATGAGTTCATGTGATCCTCCCGTTAGAGTTGCCGAAGAGCTTCGCTGGGCGCGCGACGCGCGCTTCGCGCCGGAAACCCGGGCTTATGCCCTGAGTCCGGAGGTCCTCGCCGCTTGGGAGCTTGTTAAGTCGAGTCGAGCGGGTTTGCCACCTTGGAGAGAACAAACCGCTTTGCGCTCCCTATGCGCGCGTCGGACTGCTATTCGGTTGTTTCGCCGCCTCAGTCATTCGGCGGCATTTCATGGGGGCTTCCTCGGAGAGGTCCGGCCCCTTGTTGCCGATCGACTACGCGAGAACCGCGCTGTCGATGTTCGTTATCACGTTCTCCTTCATGTTTTCCATATCGATCGTCGTAATGACGGTGCGATTGGACACGCTGACCACAAAGGCCATGCCGTTAAGGAGAACGAGCGATTCCCTAGCGCCCTTGCTTCCGGCGCGGTCGACAGCCTTTGCCAGACGCTCCATATCGGCGGCGTCAAGCTCTATTCCGCGTTGTTCAAGGCGTTTCGTCGCGTGCCCCGAAAACTCCACCGCTCCGGTCTTCTGTTCCAATATCCGCTGGAATTCAGTCTTGACGTCCGACTGACGGCTTGTCTGCGGAGAGGATATCGGAAGCCCGATCTGCTCGACCTGCTGCGGCCTGATTGTCTGAGGCCCATAAATCTTGGAAACCACTTAGTTCACCTCCTTCTTTGAAAAATCCAATCGCTTTATTCTGTCGGCTTCGATATGGCGAACACGGTGGAGACATCAACGAGCTTTGTCCCGACGATGAGTCTCGGTTCGCCGTCTATGACTTCCACGGCTTCAACGAGGCCTTCGCCTGTCGTACCGTCCGTGTTGTACCATCCGACCTGCTGGCCTATGAACGCGCTCGCCTGCGCCAACGTCTGCATGACAAGCATCTTCTCGAAGCTCTCGTTCAGATTCATCATCTGTTCGAGAGAGTTGAACTGGGCCAGTTGCGCCACGAAATCTTCGTTCTTCATCGGGTCCAGCGGGTCCTGATACTTCATCTGGGTTACGAGAAGCTGCAGGAACGCGTCTTTGCCGAGTTCGTTCGAAGCCGTTGTGGACTTCGCCAATTGGTCTGATGAAAACTGCTCGATTAGTTCTACTAGACTCATGATGTCCTCCTTTCTTCGTTGTTCGCTTCAGGCTAGGTAGCTAATGCTTGCTTGTCCGGCGGCCGAGCGGCCCGCTAGGCCGTACGTGCCGGTCGTTTCCGAGTCGAAATCGAGGGTAGCCGCGTAACTGTCGGTCATCTCCATCGCCGCGGTTCCATAGTCCGCTTGATAGGAGCCGCCCGGGGCTTCTTCGCGCGCGTTCTGCGGTTGGCCTTGGTTTCCGGCGCTCACTTCGACCTCGAACTTGCCCACTTTGACGCCCATCTCTTCCAGCGCCTGTTTAAGCTGTCCGAGGTTGTTCTCGATGATCGCCTTGACCTCGTTGCTCTGGGCCGTGAACTTGGCCGTCACAACGTCCTGTTCGACCTTCACTTTGAGATAAAGGTCTCCCAGTTCGGCGGGCCGCAGCGCGATACGGATTTCTCCGTTCGCTCCGTTCAGGGCGGTGTATGACATCCTGCCCATTACCTGCGACATCACGCTTTCCTGAAGCCGCTGTCCGCTTTGGGTCATCGCCGCCGTCTCCGCTTTGGAAATCAGAATCTCCTGAATGGGATTCTGAATCCGCTCGCGTCCCAAGAACGGGATCCGCGAAGCGTCGTCCGCCGCGTTCGCCGCCGCCTTGCCCGAGCTTTCGCTAAGCAGGCTCTCGGCCCATTCCCGCGGGTTTCGTCCGGCGCCTTCGGAGAACTCTTCCAGCAGGCTCTTGAGAATCGTCGCCGATTCCATTTTGCCGGCCAGCATCTTCTCCAAATCGAGCTGCGACTGCTGGTCTCCGAACAGGAGTTTCTGCAGACGTTCGTAAATCTGCACTCTGTCGGAGCCGACCGAGGCAAGCTCTTTCGCCAGCGCTTCCGCGTCCAACGACTTCAGACTGACGTCCGAAGGCGGGTACAGCGGTTCGGCGGTGAAAATCTTGACTCCGTTCTCGCCTGAACCCTGAGCGGGTTTGAGCGTGAAGGCCGCTTTCGCCTTTTCGGAGTCCGCCGCTGTCTGGCGGTCGGTTTCGGCGACAACCTTTTCCTCGTTCATCCGGACTTCGGCTTCCTGCTTGCCGGCTTTCAATTCGGGCAGTTTCGCCAGAATGCTCGACAGTTCTTCGTCGAGCGCCGGTTTCGCCTTTTCAGCCGCCGAAATGTCCAACGGTATCGTCAGAGCTATTTCGGAGTCCTTCAGAGCCGGGTCGGTCATGTCGACCAGTTGAGCGCTTCTCATGCTTTCGGCGCTCAAAGTCAACTTCAGTTCGACAGTCTTCGAAGCGTCCGACGCGTCCGTCAGCTTCAGCGCGAGTTTCATCGAGCCTTCCGGCTCTTCCGATTCGGCGTCCGCTTTCATCAGTTCGGACAGAGGAATCATGATTCCTTTGTCTTCGCCGAGCTTGACCAGAAGGTTCACGCCTTCCAAGTCTTCCGCAGCGATCGCTTCGCGTCCGGCTAGCAGCAAATCAAGGATTTCTCCAAGCTTGCCTTCGCCGTCAAGGCTCAGTTCGAGCGCGAGGGCGTTTTCCGCCTGTTCGGGCTGCTGCTGCGCCGCCGCCGCCATGAGCGCTAGGAGTCTGATAAGAAGCTCCAGCGTCTGTTCGTCCGCCGCGCCTTCGCCTTCTTCGAGTTCCTGTCTCAGCCTCTCAACCAGCGCTTCAAGCTTTCTGTTGGCGTCCGCCTGTTGCCGAGCGATTTCCGCCGCATCGTTCGCGGTGGAATTCGACTGTTCAGGCCTCGCGGCCTTGTCCGCGCCCGGTTCGCTCGTTTTCTGAGCTTCGCGCGCGCTTCCGGCTTCCGCCATTGAAGACTGCTTTCGAGTCGCTTGGTCTAAGACGCTTCGGAACTTGCCCGGCTGCGAATTCTCGTCGACCCTTTGAGGAAATGGCTCCGGGGATTTCACGGCGCTTCCGCCTGAAATCAACCCAAGAAACAAATCCGTCGCTTGCATCTACCATCACCTCCTTTCTATTAAGTTGTAAGGTTTATCACCCCCAAAGAAATTATCATTATCATACGCGCCGTCGGGCGCGGGTTTCAGCCTCTTGCTCTCGCCAGCATTCTGGCAAGCTGCGCGGATTTCACGGGATCGAATGCGGCGAGTATGTCCGCCACCGTCTTGTCCTTCATTGCCGCTAGTATCCCCACTTTTTCGTCGTCGTTCAAATTGTTAAGAATATCGACGGTTGTGTCCGCCGGAAGATTTTCAAATATTTTTGCGATAAGCCTGTAGTTCTGGGAGCCGACCGGAGAGACAAGCTCCGGGATGCCGGCTCCGGGAAGCGCCTGAGGAGCCGTCGCCGCGATCGCCTGCGAAGCCGCCGGAGCCGCAGCGGGCTGCACCTCAATATCGATCTCGCCGTCTGACAAGCTCTTCATCCCGGCGGCCATTTTTTCCATGCCGACCTTCATTTCGTCTATATCGGCGGCAACCCCGTTGATCTTCCTCGTCGCTTTCTGGAGGTTTTCTATCTGACGTTCGGCGCGCTCCAGTTTTGCGTAGAGTTGCTTGACGTCTATGGTCTGCTCCGGGGTCATGATTTCTTTCCAGCTTTCCCTGTGCAGAGGCCTAGTGAAAAAGCTCAATACCGGCACATTCTTGGTTGACCTGTAAATAGCCTCTTCCGGCCCTCTTAAGGCTCCGGACAGATGAAGCACGGCAATGAGCAGCAGAACCGACACTCCGGCAAGCCCCACCCAAAGCAATGTCGAGCCTCGGCCGGACGCCTCAGGCTGCGCGCGTTCTTCTGTTTTCACCGCTTTCTTCGCCATATCTAGCATCTCTCTTTCCTATTATTTCCGCTCTGTCTATTCGTCATCCGCCTGACAACATATTCAGTATGCGGCCGACGTAATCTTGTGTTTCCTTGTAAGGCGGGGTTCCGCCGTATGTCTCCACCGCTTTCGGCCCCGCGTTGTACGCTGACAACGCTTTCTTGGTGTCTCCGCCGAACCGATCAAGCATCTGCTTTAGGTATCTGGCTCCGCCGTCTATGTTCTGCGCCGGGTCGAACGGGTCGGACACATTGAGGTCTCTTGCCGTGCCGGGCATCAACTGCATCAGCCCCATCGCGCCCTTGCTCGACACCGCTCTGGGATTGAAGTTCGACTCGGCTTTTATCACCGCTTTCAACAGGCTCTGGCTCAAATCGTACTTATCCGCCGCCTGAGATATCAGCGGATCGAAAGTCGCCGCTCCGGGAACCGGCCGGGTAAACGTTCCGGGCGCGAACAACTCGTCCCCGCCCCGCTCTTTTATCGATTTCGCCGGGGCCGTCCCGGCGCTGTTTTCAAGCTCTTTCTGGAAAGCGGAATTGTCCACTTTCGGAAATATATTCGCGCCGAATTTCTGTTGTATATTTTCTATGCGCTCCATCATGCTGACAATTCCCCAGCCTTCGGCCCGGTTGCTTATCCGTATGATGTTGTCGTTCATCGGCATCGTCTGTCGTCTCCCGCTATTTACGCCATTCTGCTTGAAGCGGCGTCCATTCCTTTTTCAGACCTCATGTGCCTTACGGTCCCCATGTCGTCCAGCAACTTCTGGTCTTTCACGGCTTCGTCGTATGAATACCTTCCGTAAGCCGACTCTTTAGCTTTCACAAGTACTTCCTTGCTCCGCTTCGCCTCGACCAGAACCTGCTGCGCGGCGGCCATTTTCTTGCTCGTCTCGAACACCCTTTCCTGCTGTCTTGCTATCTGTTTCTCGATGACGAATATATATGTCTGAAAGAACGCCAGCTTCGTCACCGAAATATCCGTCTGCGCCGTCTCGTCCCTCATCGCCTCGTGATACCTGTAGCGCATATCCTTGAGCGTGTCCTCTCTTTTTTTCTCTTCGAGGTGCGCCCTTTGTTTTTCCGCAAGCTCCATCTTCTTCTGCTCTTCGATGAACTCGCGATATTTGAGAACCGGCTGAAGCCTGAATTTAAACATAATCAGCCGAATATTCCTTTCAGAGATCTCTTTGCATCTTCATATTCGATTTTCTCGAACAACCCCTGCCTGATGTAGTCGTTCATGCGCTCGATGCGCGTGATGGCGTAGTCGATTTTCGGGTTGCTGTCCTTCACATAAGCGCCGATGTTGATAAGATCCTCGGCGTCTCTGTGGGTGGCCATCACCTCGACGAATCTGCGGGACAGTTGCAGATGCTCCTCGGAGGTGACGTCCGGCATAACGCGGCTTATGCTCTGCATGACGTCCACCGCAGGATAGATGTTGCGCGCGGCCAGCGATCTGGACAACACTATGTGTCCGTCCAGAATCGACCGCACAGTGTCAGCCACCGGCTCGTTCATGTCGTCGGCTTCCACAAGCACGTTGTAAAGGCCGGTGATGGAGCCTTTTCCGGACATCCCGCTGCGTTCAAGCAGCTTCGGCAGCATGGTGAACAGGGACGGCGGGTATCCGCGCGTCGCCGGCGGCTCGCCTGTGGCCAGTCCGAGTTCCCTTTGCGCGTACGCGAATCTTGTTATTGAATCTATCATTAATAATACGTTCTTGCCCCTGTCTCTGAAATACTCCGCTATCGCGGTCGCCAGATACGCCCCTTTGATTCTCATCAGCGGGGATTGATCCGACGTCGCAACCACCACCACTGATCTGGAAAGCCCTTCTTCCCCAAGGTCTCTTTCGATGAACTCGCGAACTTCGCGTCCGCGCTCGCCGATAAGACCGATGACGTTCACGTCGGCCTTGGTGAACCGGGCAATCATTCCTATCACGGAGCTTTTTCCAACGCCGGAACCTGAAAAAACGCCCATTCTCTGGCCTTTTCCCACTGTGAACAGTCCGTCAATCGCCCTTATCCCCAGCGGCATAGGTTCGGTTATCCTACGCCTTTCGAGCGGTTTGGGAGGGGTCGCGTGAACCTGCACCGGGACCGCGTTGGGAATCCTTCCCAAGCTGTCGATCGGATTGCCAAGTCCGTCCACCACCCGCCCGATGCTGTCTTCCGACACCATGACGGAAAGAGGCTTGCCGGAAGCGTGAACCTCGCAGCCGGGGCTGATTCCGTGCATGTCCGTGAAAGGCATAAGCAGAAGCTTGTCGTCTCTGAAGCCGACCACCTCGCACGGGATGGGCGAGTTGCCGTTCTGCGGGTATATCACGCAGTATTCGCCCATAGCCGCGCCGGGGCCGCGCGATTCGATTATCACGCCGATCACATCCGTCACCCGGCCTATCTGCCTGACCAGATTGAGGTTGCCGATCAGCTCTTTGAAATCGCTGACTCTCCGGGACGGTTGGGCTGTCTTAATATTCATATCTTATTTATACCGGCTCGCGGGCGCTTACTCGTCTTCGCCCTCGACCGCCTTCAATACGGCTTCCTGAACTTCGCCGAACTGCCTGTCTATCTGCGCGTCCACGACCCCGCTCTCGGTCTGCACGATGCAACCGCCCGGCTCGACCTGCGGCGACGCCTTGAACTTTATCGACTCGTGATTCTGCACGACCGCGCGAATCTCGTCCGACGCCCCCTTCAGAACCTCGATGTCCAGCGGATTGACATGGATAATGAACTGTTTTTTGAAGCTTACTTTCGACAGCGCGTTCTTCACCACCGCCAGCACTGTGGACGGATCGGTCATTATCTCCTTGTGGAGAACTTTTTCGGCGACCGCTAGCGCCATCTTGACTATATCGTTCTGGGATTCCGCGAGTATCTCGGTGTGATACATTTTAAGTTGGTCGATGACTTGGCTCATCATGCTGACGGCCCCGGCGGATTCCTCTGCCGCCGCATTCTTGCCTTTGCCGTAACCGTCCTCATATCCTTTTTTAAAGCCGTCCTGTTCGCCCGAAGAATAACCGGAGGCGTAAGCCTGCTTCATGTTCTGGTCGGCGTCGGCGGCGGCCTGCGCGCGCGCCTGCTCGAGTTCGAGCGCGGCGTCCCGGCGCGCCCGTTCCGTCTCGTCAGAGGCTTCCCGGCGCATTCTGGCGGCTTCTTCGCGCGCCACCTGAGTTATCTCCGCAGCCTCGCGCTGGGCGGCCTCGAGCGCGGCTTTCGCCGCGCGCGAATGTTCGGCTTCGTGATCTTGCGAGCCGCCCTCGCCATCGTCCGGTTCCTCCGGCATGAACAACTCTTCCGGAAATTCCGAAAATGTCATCAGCCGGATTTTTCCGCCGTTGCTTCCCACTTCAGCTTGTTTGATTATGCGCATATCAGACTACCGTCCGTTTTTTTTAGAGCATCTCTCCGCCCTCGGACCTGTAGTCCGAGATTTCTCCGGATTCGATCATTCCTCTGATGGTGTTCACAATATGCTGCTGCGCCTCTTCTATTTCCCTGAGCCGCACCGGGCCTGCGAAATCCATGTCTTCCTTCAACATTTCCGCCGCCCTCTTCGACATATTTCCATACACCTTCTGCTGCACTTCGTCCTTCATGTTCTTCAGCGCGGTGGCTAGCTGCGCGCTCTCCACCTGCCTGAGCACCTGCTGCAAGTCCCTGTCGTTGATCTTCACGATGTCCTCGAACACGAACATCCTCTTCTTGATCTCTTCGGCCAGCTCGGGGTCTTCCTCGGACAGCTTGTCCATTATCTCGGACTCCGTCTTCCTGCCCACTCTGTTGAGTATCTCAACCACGCCGCCGATTCCGCCCGCCTCCGTGTACTCAGGGGACAGCACCATCGATAGCTTTTTCTCCAGCACCTTCTCAACTTCCTTAATAACTTCGGGGCTGGTTCTGTCCATCAGCGCGATGCGCTTGGTCACCGAAACCTGCAGCGCCGGGTCGTTGAGGGCCTTCATGATATATGAAGACTGCGCGGGCGACAGGTAGGAAAGGACGAGCGCGATGGTCTGAGGGTGCTCGTTGCGGATGAAGTTCAACAACTGGTTCGGATCGCTCTTGCGGGCGAATTCGAACGGCGCGACGTCCAAGAACGTGGAGAGCCTGTTGATTACGTCCATGGCTTTGCCCGTTCCCAGAGCTCGCTCCAGCACGTCTCGGGCGTAGTCTATGCCCCCGGCCAGTATGTACTCTTTGGCCATCGCCAGATTGTAGAACTCCTCAAGAACCCCCGCCTTGTCCTTCGGCGACAGTTTGTTGAGGCCGGCGATTTCCAGAGTCAGCCGCTCGATTTCGTTGTCGGACATGTGTTTAAATATGTCCGCGGCTATCTCCGGGCCGAGCGCCACCATCATCATGGCGGCTTTTTTGATTCCTGTGTTCTTTTCGTCCTTTGCCATTTATGCGGCTCCCGTGAGTCGGTCCGGGACATCGGTCCCGGCCGCTTTATGTCAGTCGGCGTCTTGGAACAGCCATGAGCGCACTATCAGCGCCGCGCCCTCCGGATCGTCGTGTATCATCCGAAGCACTTCTTCCTTTATCTTCTCTCTCATCCTCTGCTCGTCCGACAACTCAGGCGCGAGCAATTCCTCCACCGGCACAGGCTCTTCGAGAACTTCCTCCTCGAACTCCGGCTCCTGCGGCAACTCCTCGCGCACCACCCACGTCCTCATCGCCAGCAATGAGATCACCAGCGTCAGCAGTATCAGGAAGATTATCAGCCCAACCCGCGTCCAGTACTTCACCGTCTCCATCTTCTGGTTGAAGATGTACTCGTCCTTCGGTCCGGGCTCGCCCGGCATGAACCTTATCGGCACGACGCTCACTTTGTCCCCGCGCTGTTCGTTCAGATTCGCCGCGCTGATGACGTTCTCCCTGATCTCCATAATTCTTCTTCTCGTCAGGTACGTCTCTTCCCCGTACTTTATTCCCTCGTCGTTCAACATCACGGCGACCGACATCATCCGTATGTCGCCCTGATTCTTCTGCGTCTTGTCCAGTCGGCGCGATATCTCGTAGTTCCTTGTTTCTTCCGTCCTGTTATACTCGGCGTTGCCCTCGGCCAACCCCTTGTATCCGGGAATGTTCGATGTCGTCCCCGGCACTCCGATTTCAGGAACGGTTCCCGTGCCGAGATATTTCTCGTCGATCAGTTGTTCGCTTCGGACTATCCCGCTGTCGCCCACCACCGGAGTGTAAATTTCATCCTCTATTTCGTGGGAATCGTAATCAAGTTCGATAGACACCACGACCACCGTGTTGTCCTCGCCGAAAACCTTCGAAAGAGCCGCATAGACTTTTTTCTGATAGATGTCTTCGAGAAGCGCCTTGTGCCTCAACTGAAGCTCGGTCAGCTTCATCTTTTCCTGCATTTTTTTCTTTTCATCGAACTCGGAAAGGATATTTCCCTGAGAGTCGACCACTATGACGTTTTTCGGGTCAAGCCCCTCGACAGAGGATGAAACCAACCGGACGATGCCGCTTACCTGATCCTCCGACAGCGTCTTGCCCTTCACAAGCTGTACGGCGACCGAGGCCGTAGACTCTTCCGTATCAACAACGAAAAGGCTCGGCTCCGGCTGAACCACCATCACCCTCGCCTGCTCGACGGCTTCGAGGCTCATTATCGTCCGCGATATCTCGCCCTCTATCGCCCTCTTCAGGTTGACCTTCTGAGTGAAGTCCGTCACTCCCAGCCGGGTGGCGTCGAACAGTTCGTAGCCTACCGTGCTCTTGGCCGGAAGCCCCTTGGCCGCAAGCTCGTTCCTCAGTTCGTAGACCATCTTCTTGTCCACCAAGACGGCCTTGCCGCTCTGCTCGATAGTGTACGGAGTTTTTGTCTTCTTCAACTCCTGAACTATCGCGCTGGCGTCTTCAGGCTCGAGGTTCGTGAAAAGAGGCTCGAAGCCCTTCTGGCCGCCGCGGACCAAAGCGAACATCAGAGCCGCTACAGCCAGAAGCGCCACCGCTCCGGCCGCTCCCGCCGCTATCATCCGCTGCCTTTTGTTAGTCCGGGTCCAGAACTCGACCGCGCTGTCCTTCAGTTTTAAAAAACGCTCTTTCATTCGGCGCGCTCCCGTGTGTCAGTTTATACTGCGGTTCTCATCAGCGTGTTGAACGCCTCGACCGCCCTGTCTCTTATCTCCAGCGTCAAGCTCATCGCTATGCTGGCCTTCTCAATCGCTATCATCACCTGATGGATGTCTTCGACTTCGCCCAGCGCGAGTTTGAACGCCATCTCGTCGGCGTGCGTCATCATGTCGTTCGTCGTTCCGACCGCCCTCTGCAACATCTGCGCGAACGTCTCGTCCGTTTTCGCGGGCGTGTCCGTCTCGAACGGAAACGGGGAACTCGGCCTTACCGGCCCGATCGACTGTACCGGGTCTATCGTCGTCATGTTCTAATCCTCGTTTTCCTCTTGTCGCCGCGCGGCTCGCGCGCGGCCCTTATGCCGCCCTGTTTCAGGCGTTGCCTATCGATATCGCTTTCATCGCCATCGCTTTGGCGGAATTTATCGCCGTCACGTTCGCCTCGTACGCTCTTGACGCGGATATCATGTCCACCATTTCCTTGATGACATCCACATTCGGATACGCCACATAGCCTTCGTTGTTCGCGTCCGGATGCCCCGGCTCGTATCTGAGCCTCGGCGGCGCGGGATCCTTCATCAGTTCCAGCACCTTCACTCCTTCGCCGGGATTCTGCATTTCAGTTTTAATCTTCATCGGGAGAAAGGGGAACTTCCTGAAAGTCATGTCAGTCTTTGACGCGAACACCACCAACTGCCTCTTGAACGGGCCGCCTTCGGGCGTGCGCGTCGTGTCAACGTTCGCTATGTTCCCAGCGATGACGTCCATCCTCAATCTCTGCGCCGTCAGCCCCGATGCGCTCGCGTCTATCGATGTGAACATTCCATTGTTCGTCATGGCCTTTTCAACCTTTCTTCATCATCTGCCGGAGATGGCTTTCTTTATCCCGGCCGTCTTTCTGTCCATCGCCTCGACAACCGCGTTGAACAGCAATTGATTCTTCGCCAACTCCGCCATCTCGACATCGATGTCCACGTTGTTGTCGTCCGCCCTGCTGAAGGTGTCGTTCTGCCTCCAGATCGTCGGCTTCACCGAATTTATGCTTGTCGAAGGATTGATGGGGATATGTCTGCCGTCCGTCCTGAAGCCGGCCAGCCTGCTCGGAGTTCTTTCTATCGCCGCTTTGAACGCGTCCTCGAAATTGACTTCCGATCTTTTGAAGTGCGGAGTGTCAACATTCGCTATGTTGTTCGAGATTACTTTCTGCCTGACGGACGCGGTGTCGAGAGCTTTCGTCATCGCCACCATCGGCATACTTTTAAACAATTTATCAAGCACGCTCCGCCTCCAACAATGTCAAAAATATAGCTTCGCTCCTAAAATCTTACTTAATCTATATTAAATATAGAACACTGTCAACATAAAATTCACATAAAAAGGGATGTGATTTTTAATACAAAGGCTACCGCTTCATCCTTTCTTATCGAAAAATTGCGGTGTCTCGTCTGTGGGTTTTTTTACGAATTTGTTGAAGATGTTCTGAGATTTCCTTACCAGTTCCAACGAATCCTTGCTGGCTTTCATGTCCTTTTGTATAGCTTCCATCATCAAGCCCTGCACAACCGCCAACTCCTCCACAAGCGTTATAAGCGTCGGAAAAAGCTCCAGCGCCGCCCTTTTTTCGGCTTCTGACACTTTGCCGGACGGCTTGCCGTCTATGAATGGAATTTGTGAAAAAATCGCCTTTACCCGATCAAATTCATCAACGAATTCTATTACATTTGCGGCAAAATCCGTTCCCGCCGCCCCGCTCTCGATTTTTTTCAGAGCCGGCAATGCCTTCGCCTGAAGGAGTTCCGCCGCGTGGATGCATTCCTCCAGCGACTTCACCAAAGTTGTGTTTTCTTGTTTAGCCATTTTGGTCAATTCAACGGGCAAATTATATACTAACAAAACGGCGAATAAAATAGTTTTTCAAAAGATGAAAAAAGGCGGATTATTGAGTCTGCTTGAGATATTCGCCTTTGACGTTGGGCATGGACGCCGGCTGGGACTTCACAACCCCTCTGGCGGGAACGGCGCGGCTTTCGCTCAGATGGTCTTCCATCTCATGCGTCAGACCTTCCTCGCGCAACTCCCACTGATCGAGAAATTCGCGCAACATCTCGGCTTGACCGGCGGGCGCTTTGCCGGATTTCGGCTCAATAAGAACATTTCCAGCGGCCGCATAAAAAATCTCGTCAGGGGCGCGCGTCGCAACCGCCTGCGCTCCGCGCCCCTGATGCGCGACCATCTGCGGAGGCAGTTCGAGGGCCGCCAGCGCCGCTCCGCGCCCGCCTAGCTGCTTTTCGATTCCGTTGTACAAGCCTCTCGCCGCGTTCTCCCTAAAAATGTCGTCCTTCAACAACTCGAAATCGCTGTGGTGCGTCATGAAACCCAGTTCGGCGATAATCGCTTTGGCTTTTGTGTTTCTCAATACGGCGAGCTTCTTTCTTTCAACTATTCCAAGTCCGCCGCATCCGAGCGCGTTCTCCATTTCGTCGTAAACAGCCTTCGCAAAATCCTTAGTCGTGTCCGAATAGTATAGTGACATCGCCCCTCTCACATGCTGCTTTTTTTCGTGATTGGGCAGAGCGTTTGCGTGAACGCTCAAAAACAATTCCGCTCCCGCTCTGTTCGATATCGCCGACCTCTCTTCCAGAGGGATGAAAATGTCGGTTTCGCGCGTCATCACAATTTTTGCGCCCGCCGCCGACAACATCTCTTTCAGCCTCCGGGAAACGTCCAGAACTATGTCCTTTTCGTCCACTCCGTCGTACTGCGCGCCGGGATCCTTGCCGCCGTGTCCGGGGTCGATCGTCACCACTCTGCCGTATACGGACGGCTGCATCACCCTGAGAATCAGCGCGTGGCCGCTCTTTTCTTTTTCTATCTTCACTTCGGCGGGCAGCGAGGTGTCGATAACCACGCGAGCCGCGTCCGTCCCCGCGTCCTTGCGCGAGATTCTCACCGCCCTAACAATCCCCTCGCCTATGATTTTCTCGATCGGCCCTGATGCCGGCGCGTAACCGGTGAAATCAAAAACATGCTTCGGCGGGTTGTCCGTAGACCATCTGGTGTGCTGGACATCCCTATTAAAATCGAATCTTAATTCGACGCTGTCCTTGAGCTTCTTTACGCTCATTTCTGGAAAAGGAAGCCCGTTGCCGATGTAAGGCTCCTTTACGGTCGCCTTGCCGGTTGCGCTGTCTGTGGCGATATCTAGTTTCACGGAATGCTTGAGATCGAAAACCACTCTCGCGATTTCGGGGTCCCTGCTGTTCTGCGCGATTCTTATGGTTTTGATATGTTCAGAATTCACATCAATGGTTTCGTTCAATTTTTCAAAGAAAGCGCCTTGCGCGTCTAGCACTAGGCGATCCGGATTCGACAGATAGAACGCCTTGAACACGATGGGGCCGGAAAAAGAAAACTCCGCCGCCGCTCCTGATTGGTTTTTCGTCAATGAAACTACGGGTCCGGACACGCTCGAAGCGTATCCGCGGGAGGTTAGCGCGAACGCTGATAGAACCGCTATCAGCGCGGCCCGTTGAAACAGCCGTGTGGCGCGCGTTTTCATATTCGTCGCTCAGGGGGAGCGTGGGGTGTATGGAGGCGGCGGGAATTGAACCCGCGTCCGAAGAATCCAACCGGCCCGCGTCTACATGCTTAGTCCACTATTTGATCTCGGACCGCCAACCCCCTGTGGACTGGGTTTCGGCGTTCCACGTCCCGGAGTTTCTTTCGCGCCCTTACCGGGTATCGGAGCGCGGCATCCGATCGAGCGTCACCCGACCCGTACCTGACCGGCAAAAGTCCGGCGGATGTCGCGGAATTAAGCCGCGAGAGCTAGTTCGTTGTTTGCACTTAACTTGTGTTCCCGCCGTTTTTCGAGACTGCGGGGATCTCGGCATGCTGCAGATCGACTGTAAAAACCCCGTCGAGCCCTTACGCCCCCCTTTCTTTTTCTTCATTCCCCCTGAGCGAATGCTATTGCGAGCGAGTCCGCATTTTTACTTCGCGTCTCGCTTCTTTGTCCAACTCTCTTTTAATAATATCATCCTTTTTGTCATATTTTTTCTTGCTTTTTGCAAGTCCTATCTCAAGTTTAGCCCGATTTCCCTTAATATACATGTATAACGGCAAAATTGTCAGCCCTTTTCTCTGCACTCTTCCTACTATCGAATCAATTTCTCTCCTGTGCAAGAGCAGTTTCCTGTCCCTGAATGGGTCATGGTTGAAATATTCCCCGCTCTGCTTATATGGAGCTATCCGGGTCTGCGTCAGCCACGCCTCCCCCTCGATAATCTTAACATACCCTTCTTTCAGACTTACTCCGCCGTTTCTGGCAGATTTAATCTCCGAGCCTTTCAATACTAAACCGGCCTCGTACTTGTCGAGTATCTCGTAGTCGAAAAACGCTTTTTTGTTTTTCGCGATTAGCTTCGTTTCCGCCTGTTTTGCCATAAAGCCCGTTATCTGATTTTCCTGTGTTTGAATTTTTTAGCGTGCGGCCCCATGTAATCGTCCACAATCTGGCCCGAACCCCGAAGCAAGTATTTGTAAATCGCCAAACCTTCCAGCCCGACCGGGCCGCGCGCGTGCGTCTTGTTCGTGCTTATGCCGATCTCAGCTCCTTTTCCGAACCGGAATCCGTCCGAAAATCTTGTGGACGCGTTGAGGAACACGCACGCGGAATCCACGTTTTTGAAGAAAAACTCCGCCGCTTTATTCGAACCCGTCACTATGGAATCCGTGTGCTTGGAGCCGTGTTTGTTGATGTGCTCCACCGCCGCCTCGATTGAATCCACGACCTTCAATGAAACGATAAGGTCGAGGTATTCTGCGTCCCAGTCGGAAGGTTTCGCGGCCTTGAGTCCTTTCGCGAGCCGGCGGGACGCCGCGCAACCTTTGACTTCGACGTTGTGGTCCGCCAGAGCGCGGGCGAGCTGCGGCAGAAATTCCGCCGCTATGTCCTTGTGAACCAGAATCGTCTCCGCCGCGTTGCATGCGGCAGGATACTGAGTCTTGGAGTCGATAGCTATCGCCGTCGCCAGATTCCAGTCCGCCCCTTTGTCGATATAAACATGGCAGACGCCGTCCGCGTGTCCCAGCACGGGAATGCGCGTGTTGTCCTGAATGTATCTTACGAACTCATTGCTGCCGCGCGGAACGAGCAAGTCGATGTATTCGTCCATCGCGAGCACGCTTTTCACTTCGCGGCGCGTCTCTATCAACTGCGCCCAGCCCGCGGGGACTCCGGGAACCGCCTCCGCGGCGGCGCAGAGCGTGTCTTTAAGAACCCTGTTCGTCCTCGCGGCTTCGGAGCCTCCTTTGAGGATGACCGCGTTGCCGGATTTCAAACAGAGGGCGGATATCTGAGGGACGACATCCGGGCGGGATTCGAAAATCGCTCCGATAACGCCTATCGGGCACGAGATCTGTTCGAGAACGAGTCCGTCGTCCATTTCTATTTCCGATATCGCGCGGCCCACGGGGTCGGGCAGTTTCGCGACGCTCTCTACGCCTTCGGCCATGCCCTCTATCTTGACATTGTCCACCATTAGTCGTTTGAGCATCGCCTGAGACAGTTTGCCTGCCGCTACCGCGCGGCGGGCGTCAGCCACATCCGCCGCGTTCGCTTTCAGAATCGCGTCCGCGTTCGTTCTAAGCGCCGCCGCCATCGCTTTGAGCGCCACCCTTTTCCGGCTGTCCTTGAGGTTGGCGAGTTCGAGCGCAGCCGCTCTCGCCGCCTCCGCTTTCTTCTTAAGCTCGTTGTCAGTTCCCGCCATGTCCGTTTCCCCCGTCAACGTCAATTCCACGCCGGTTTCATGCGTCCGGCGCGCGCGAAGCCCGCGCTTTGCGTATCCTTATATAATCGGTTATATTCGTGAAATATTCAATCGCCCCTGTTCTGAATTCGCGTTAGAACAGAGTCAGGTCGTCCCTGTGAATCACGTCGTCGGATATCTTGTGTCCGAGTATATTAGCAATATCGGACGATTGTCGTCCCATGATTTTTTTAATTTCCTCAGAGGAATAACTGACCAGTCCTTTGGCGAAGCACATGCCCGAATCGCCGCAGACCTGAACGCAGGCTCCCCGGTCGAATTTTTTCTTTACGGCAACAATGCCGCTCGGAAGCAAGCTTTTGCCTTTTTTCTGAATCATCTCCCGCGCGCCTTCGTTCACAACAATTCTGCCTTCGGGCAGACACCCGATCAGCCACTTCTTGCGCGCAGAAAGCGGGGTGGGCTGAGGCACGAAGGTAGTGCCGATTTTCTCTCCGTCGATCACTCGCGACATGACCGAGGGAGTCGAGCCGTCCGCGATAACCATCTTTATGCCTGAGTCCATGCACATCTGGGCTGCTTCAAGCTTTGTGGCCATGCCGCCGGAGCCTCCTGAGCGCGGCCCGCGCGCTTTCAAGAAGAGCTCTTCCGTTATTTCCGTCACTGTTTCCAGCAGGCGCGCGTCCTCGCACACCGCAGGGTCGTCGCTGCAAAGCCCGCTGACGTCTGATAGGTTTATCAGCAGGTCGGCGTCCACTAGTATCGCCGTCATCGCCGCCAGCCGATCGTTGTCCCCGAACTTAATCTCCTCGATGGCCACAGTGTCGTTTTCATTGACAATCGGCAAAGCTCTAAGGGCCAGCAGCGCCCTCAGCGTGTTGCGCGCGTTGAGATATTTCCGCCTGTCGTTTATCACGTCGGGAGTCAGGAGCGCCTGCGCGGCGACTATTCCGTGAGCCGAAAACAGCTCGCTGTATCTGGCTATGAGCATGCCCTGCCCGACCGCGGCGGCAGCCTGTTTCTGATTGATGCTTATCTTCGCCGGGTCCAGATTCAGCATCGGCGCGCCCGTCCTTATGGCTCCGGAGGACACCACGACGATGTCCAGCCCGCGCTCATGCAGTCTGGCCGTCTCCTTCACGAAATCCCTCATGTGGGAGCCGTCTATCCTGCCGTCCGGACCGGTGAGCGTGCGGCTGCCTATCTTTATCACTACTCGCTTCGGTTTTTTAATCTTCGACATCTTCAGTCAGTCCCAAAGATTGCGATATCGCGGCTCTGAGGCCTTCAAGCCCGTCTCCCCGCGCCGCGTCTATTTCGATGTCCCGCGCCGCGCCTTCGGGAGCGCTTTCCGCGTCTCGCCTGTTATACACCACAAGCCGTTTCTTTTCCAGATACTCAGGGTCGTAAGCGGCAAGCTCTCGCAGCAGCGTTTCCACCTGAGCTTCCGGTTCCGGCGACCCGAAGCGGGAATCTATCAGCAACACGATTAGTTCCACTCTTCGCAGATGTCGCAGAAAGAAGTTGCCCACTCCGCGCCCTTCGGACGAGCCGTCGGTTAGCGCTGGCATGTCCAGCATTCTGAAACTCGCGAACTCCCCCGCGCCGCAAACGCCTATGTACGGCTTCCTCGTTGTGAAGTCATATTCGCCGACTGGAGTTCTGGAGCCTGTGAGAGCGCGGACGAGAGTGGATTTTCCCGCTCCCGGAAAACCAATGACGGCTGTTTCGGAGGGTATGCTGTATTCAAGAGAAAGAGCGCGCTCCTCGCTTTCGCCGCCCGGCTCGAATTCGAGCGGAACCCGGTTCTTGGGAGTCGCGAAATGCATATTGCCTCTGCCGCCGGAGCCGCCGGCGGAGACTATGATTTTGTCGCCGTTAGCCGCAAGGTCGGCTAAAAGTTCGCCTGTCTCGGCGTCCATAACCGAAGTTCCGGCCGGAACGCGAACGACAAGGTCGGCGCCGGCGCGTCCGTATTTTCCCGATTTTCCGCCGGCCCCTCCGGAGGGCGCGCGAAAAATAGTTCCGGGTTTGATGTCTCTGAGGGAATTGACTTTGTCGTGGGCCGCTATGATCACGTGGCCGCCGCGCCCGCCGTCTCCGCCGTCCGGGCCGCCGCGCGGCACATATTTCTCTCTTCTGAAACTTGCGCTGCCGTCGCCGCCGCGACCGCCGCGCGCCCTTATGCTTACAGTGTCCCGCATGTCCGACTTCCCATCCGGCGGGCTGTCGCTTGACCGGCGCCTCGACTGCTCACGCGCCGATTTTGCGCCCTTCGCTCAACGCCTGCTTCACAGCTTCGGGGATGGAGCCGACTATGTCCGTGACACGCAACGCGTACTTGCCGTCTATCACCATCACTTCGCCGCGCGCGACGAGTTTCTTGTTCACGAGAAAATCGATCCTGTCGCCTGTCGACGTGTCCAGCTCGATCACCGTCCCCGGCTTCATCTCGAGTATCTCTTTAAACAGCTTCTTCGTCCGCCCCAGCTCCACGCTGACGGTCATATCGACATCTCTTATCAGTTCCAGATCTTTCTCCGACACGAAACTACCTCCGTCTTCAGCTTCATATCGCTTCGGATAGCTGTCAACGGAATTAACACTACCACATTTGTAAAGGCAACGCAAGCGCCCCGGTTCATTCCGCGCGCCTGCGACCCTCCGCCGGCTGACCCGTTTCGACTCCCTGCTTTCATCCAAGACTTTTTTTGTTTACACTTAATAATATTCTGCGGTCCGGCTTTGCGGTTGCCGCGCCGCCTTTGCCCGAAAGGTTTTCTCTAATGGAGCCCACAACAAAACACTTCGTTCTGAATATCGAAAGCAACGGACGCAAATCGTCCGGCGTCGAGCTTGCCGTCGAGGAGCCTCTGGAAATCAGATTAAACGGAAAACCGTACGCGGTAATAATGCGCTCGCCCGGCTGCGAGACCGAGCTTGCCTGCGGTTTCTGCCTGACGGAAGGCATAGTCGATTCGTTCTCTGAAATCGCCGGATGCGGGTTTTGCGCGGACGCCGCAGACAACGCCTCGAACGTCGTCAACGTCATTCTTGCGGACGCTGGCGGCGCGAAAAACGGCTCGGAATCGGAAGACCTAAGGCTTTCCTCCGGGCGAAAATACGAGTCCCGGAGCGGATGCGGAATATGCGGCGTGGAAATGCTTGAGGACTTAAGAAAAAAAGTTCGCCCCGTCGAAAGCGATATGAAAGCCGGGGCGGCCGACCTGATGAAAATGCAGCGACTTATGATAGAACATCAGGCGCTCGGAGCTAAGACAAGATCGACTCACGCGGCCGGGCTTTTCAAGCCTGACGGAACGCTCGTCGCCGTCCGCGAGGACGTGGGACGTCACAACGCTCTCGACAAGGTTATTGGGTTTGCCATGATGAACGGGGTGGACGCCGGCGGGTGCGTCGCCTTCCTAAGCAGCAGGATAAGCTTTGAGATGGCGCAGAAAGCCGCCCGCGCGGGAATCCCGATAGTCTGCGCGGTCTCTGCGGCGACTTCAATGGCCGTCGAGCTTGCCGACTCTCTCAACTGCTGTCTGGCGGGCAGGATGCGGGACGATTCGATGATGGTTTACACCTGCCGCGACCGGATCGTTTTTTAGATGTAAAAATAAAAGCGCCCGGTCTCCCGGACGCTTTGAATGTCAAATCTTCGGTCAATCAGAATTTATTCTTTGTTCTTGTCCAGATCGATCATGTCTCCTATGCTGATGCCGCTGGAGCCGTTATCGATATATTGTTTGAATTCGCCGGAAACCTTGGACGATTTCTCTACGGGAAGGCCGAGTTTTATGCGTCTGCCTTTGGGATCGACATTTAGTATTTTCACTTTCACTTCGTCGCCGGCGTTCAACTTGATGTTCTCGCCGCCGGCCTTTTCCTGTTCCAGTTCGCTGATGTGGAGAAGACCCTCGAAGCCGTCGCGGAGCATGACGAACGCGCCGAACTTCACCATTTTGACGACTGAACCGACGATGATCTCGCCGACCGCGAAATGCTCGTCAACCTTGTCCCACGGGTCGCCCGCCGCCTGCTTCATGCTGAGAGATATCCGTTTGCTGTCGGGGTCGAAGTCGAGCACTTTCACTTTGACTTCCTGCCCGCAGGAGAGAGCCTGAGACGGATGCCCGACGCGCGACCACGCGATCTCAGACACGTGAACAAGCCCTTCTACTCCGCCGCCGATGTCAACGAACGCCCCGAAATTGGTGAGCCGCGTGACTCGGCCGTCTATGATGGAATCCTTTTGCAGAGTCTCGAACGCTTCGCCCTGTGCCTCGTCCTGCTGCTTCTTAAGCCATTCCCTGTGCGACACCACGATGTTTTCGGTCTCGGTGTTGAACTCGATGATGTAAACGGGCAGTTTCTTTCCGATAAGCTCGGAAGCCTGCGTCTGGATGCCCAGATGAGAGCCGGGGAGAAACGCGTGGCGGGGAAGCCCTATATCCGTGCGGTATCCGCCTTTGACTTGCTGAATTATTTCGGCTTCCACCGGCTCGCCGTCTTCATGCTTCTTGGCCAGAGTGTCCCACAGCCTTCTTGCGACGACTTTTTCATATGACAGATAGATATCCTCGCCGGACACCCGATCGACCATCACTTCCACTTCGTCGTCTATCTTCCATTCCTTGCCGGCGTCCGGCCCGCGCCTGAACTCGGCGACGGGTATCCTTCCCTCCGACTTGAACCCGGTGCTGACGTACACGAATTCCTCGTCGACCTTGGATATGCGGCCGAGAATAATGTCGCCTACCTCGATAGTGAACGGAACGCTCATCGCCACATTCAGCGGCGTTCCGAAATAATCCTCATCCAGTTTCCCTTTTTCCACGGTCATTTCCTTTTCTCCTGTTCAGCGTCCATCCGCTTCGTTGTTCAAACATTAAATTGTAAATCAAAATAGAAGAATACGCAAACGCAACGCGGTTCCCGGCTTCAGAACGACACCATCCGGACGGATTTCATCCCGTGTATGGCCCTTATCTGCTTGATTACTTCGGCGGACGCCTCGTCGTCGATTCCAAGCGCCATTATCGCTTTGCCGCGCACTTTTTCCCTGCCTACCACCATTCCGGCGATGTTTATGTTGTTCATCCCGAGGACTGTTCCGACCTTGCCTATCATGCCGGGTTTGTCCAAGTGAGATATCAAAAGCATCCTGCCTTCGGGCACGAGGTTCATCTTCAGCCCGTCTATGCTTACGATCCGCATCTCTCCTCCGCCTATGAGAGCGGCGGAGGCAGTGTGCGAGCTTTTCGGAGTCTTCACCGAGGCGGTGATTATGTTGCCCGACGGAGCTCCGTAATTCTTCTTGTTCACCGAGACCGCCACGTTCCGGTGAGAGAACATCAGTTCGACGTTCACAATGTTCACAGCGTCGGAAAAGCGAGGCTTCATCATTCCGAGCAGGAAATAGTTCGTGATGAGCTTGGTCTGCATCTCCGCCGGGTCGCCCTCGAAAGTAAGCTCTATGGAAGACACGGACGAATCCCGGAGGCTTTCGTGCAGCCTTCCCAGTTTTTCCGCCATCTCGAAATACGGCTGATGCAGCTTGAGTATTTCAGGTTTGAGCGGAGGAAGGTTCACCGCGCCCGTCACCGGTTTGCCTTGCAAGAAGTCCCTTATCTGCCGGGCGACATCCACCGCGACGTTCACCTGAGCTTCTATGGTCGAGGCTCCGAGGTGCGGGGTGAGGATGACATTCGGCAAATCTCTCAGTTCGCTGTCTTCGAGAGGCTCTTTCTCGAACACATCCAGCGCGGCTCCTGCCACCTTGCCGCTCTTGACCGCCTCTATCAGCGCGTCCTCCTGTATGACTCCGCCTCTTGAGCAGTTGACGACTCTCACGCCGTCCTTCATCTTCTTGAACTCGTCTTTGCCGATCATGTGGAAAGTTTCGGACGACTTCGGCACGTGGAAGGTTATGAAATCGGAGTCTTTGAAAAGTTCCTTTTTGTCGACAAGCTTTCCGCCGATGCGCGCGACCGCCTGCTCGTTTGTGTACGGGTCCGCCACGAGGACTTTCATGCCAAGCCCGACCGCCCTCTCGGCCACAAGTTTCCCGATTTTTCCGTATCCGACCACGCCGAGAGTCTTTTCGCCTACCTGACAGCCCATGAATTTGCTTTTTTCCCATTTGCCTTCGTGCATAGACCTATTGGCCTGAGGCACGCAGCGCGCCAGCGACATCATCATGGCGATAGTGTGCTCTGCCGCCGACAGGATATTTCCCTCCGGGGAATTGACCACTAGGATGCCGGCCTCGGTCGCGGCGGCGACGTCTATGTTGTCAACTCCGACGCCCGCTCTGCCGACGATTTTCAGGTTTTTTCCGGCCTTGACGACTTTCGCTGTCACGCGCGTCGCCGCCCTGACAATCTGAGCGTCGAACCCGGCTATGATTTTAACCAGTTCGCTTTCGCCGAGACCCGTCTTGACCACTACCTCGCACGTCTCCCGCAGTTCATCTATCCCGCGCTCGTCTATTTTGTCGGAGATAAGCACGCGGGGTTTCTTCGAGGCCGTTTTTGCAATTTTCTGTTTCATGACATGAAGACCTCCTCGGCCGCGCGGACGCCCGTCCCAAGCTCGAAGCCGTGCCCAAGCTCCTTGAGCGACATCTCAAGCGCGGAGATGGCCAGCAGAACGTCGTGGTGCGTCACGTATCCCATGTGGGCGATCCTGACTATTTTGCCTTTGTAAGCGTCCTGTCCTCCGGCCACCCTGCAACCGTACTTGTTGGTGATCAGCGACGAAAGTTTCTTTCCGTCCATGCCTTCGGGGACTTCGAGCACCGTCTCGACGTACGAAAGATGCTCGGAAAAAAGCTTCAGCCCCAGCGCCTTGACTCCGGCGCGTGTGGCGGCAGCCATCTTCTTGTGCCTCTCGTAAATGCTTTCAAGCCCTTCCTCGAACATCATCTTTAACGACTCGTCGAGGCTTATCACCAATGTAACGGGTATTGTGAACGGCGTGTCGCCGCTTTTCTGCATTGATTTCCTGTACTTCTTGAGGTCGTAATAATATTTCGGAATCTTCGACTCCTCGACCGCTTTCCATGCCTTTTCGCCTCTGACGCCGAGGAAGGAGAGTCCCGGAGGCAGCATGAGAGCTTTTTGAGAGCCGGCGGCCACCATGTCCACCTTCCACTCGTCCATCTTCATCTCAAGCCCGCCCAGACCGCTCACGGCGTCCACGATGAACAACGCGCCGTGCCTGTCTATCACTTCGCCCAACTCGGCGAGCGGATGCATTATTCCGGTGGATGTTTCGCTGTATGTGATGAAAACGGCTTTGATGTCTTTTTCCTTCGTCAGGACTTCGTCCATCTCTTCGGGAGTCACAATCTTGCCCCATTCGCGGACAAGCTCGACGACTTCAACGCCGTAAACGCGGCACAACTGAGCGAAACGCTCGCCGAATTTCCCTGTGTTTCCGACCACCACGCGGTCGCCCGGCGAAAGCGCGTTCACAACGGCCATCTCCATCGCGCCGCTGCCCGACGAGGCGATAATGAACACGTCGCCTTCCGTTCCGTAAACCTTTTTCATTCCAGCCACGGCTCTGGCGAAAATCTCGCCGAACTCGGCTGTGCGGTGATGCATTATCGGAGCGGCTCCCGCCGCCGCGACTCTGTGCGGAACCTGAGAAGGCCCCGGCGTCAACAATACTTCTTTTTTCATGTTAGTTTATCCTCGCAAGATCTCTTTTTCCAATGTCGTTTCTGTGCCGCTCGCCTTCCCAACTTATAAGGCCGACCGCCTCGTAAGCCTTGTCGGACGCCTCTTTCAGGCTTGCCCCTATTCCGGTTACTCCCAGAACTCTTCCTCCGGCTGTGACTATCCGTCCGTCTTTCGCCGCCGTGCCCGCGTGGAAAACTACCACGTCTTCCAGCGCGCCGGCCGCTTCCAGCCCGCTTATCGGTTTCCCCTTTTCATAGCTGCCCGGATACCCCCCGGACGCCATGACGACGCACATCGCGGTTTTGCGCGCTGGTTCCCACTTCGTTTCCGCCAGTCTTCCTTCCGCGGCGGCTAGGCATATCTGCGCTAAGTCTCCCTCTATGAGCGGGAGCACAACCTGCGCTTCCGGGTCGCCGAACCTTACATTAAATTCCAGCGTTTTCGGCCCGGCGGCGGTCAGCATCATGCCCGCGTAGATCACTCCCACGAATGGAGTCCCTCGCTTTTTCATCCCGTCCGCCACCCGTTGCAACACCTGTTCTCTAATCGTTTCTATTAAAGCCGGGGTGACAATCGACACCGGGGAATACGCGCCCATGCCGCCTGTGTTCGGCCCTTCGTCGTTGTCGTAAGCTCTTTTGTGATCCTGAGACGGGGTGAGAATGACCATGTCGCGCCCGTCGCAGACGGCCAGTATAGAGGTTTCCTCCCCGACAAGGCATTCCTCGACAACAATCCTCGCGCCCGCGCCGCCGTGCGCTCCGTCCAGCATCAGAGATTTCAGAAAGTCCTGAGCCTCGTCTTTGCTCGACGTTACGAGAACGCCTTTTCCGGCGGCCAATCCGTCCGCTTTAATGACCAGCGGATACGCGGCCTTTTCCAGATACGCCCGCGCAGGCTCGTACTCGACGAAATCCGCGAAATCGGCTGTCGGGATTGACATCTCCCGCATGAAATCCTTTGCGAAGAACTTGCTGCCCTCGAGTTGCGCGGCGTATGCGGCAGGCCCGAAAACCTTTATCCCGGCCTCTTTGAACGCGTCCGCCGCTCCTCTGGTGAGAGGAAGCTCCGGGCCGACTATGGCTAGGTCTATTTTTTGCCGCTCGGCAAAATCTCTCAACCCTTTCACGTCGCCATCGGAGATGGGGACGCATTCAGCGACGCCGGCTATTCCGGCGTTTCCGGGAGCGCAGAAGATTTTCTCAGCAGAGCCGCCCTTCGACAGTTTCCAACAGAGCGCGTGTTCCCTTCCGCCGCCGCCTATAACTAAAATTTTCATTGGATTGTCCCCCAGTCCGACTTCATCCGAAGTCTGTCTGACGAGGTTTTGTTATGTTATGCGATATCCGCGATCCGTCCTAATAGTCTTCCCGGGAAGAAGCGTTTTCGAATCTGGTGAACTCCTTGCGGAAAGTTAAAAAGACCTTGCCGGTCGGACCGTTGCGGTGCTTGGCCAGAATAAGCTCTGTTTTGAGCGGATCGACTTTCTGCGCTTCCGATTCGTCGAACTGCACGCTTTCGGCGCCCGTCTGGGTCAATTCCAGATAGTATCCTTCGCGGAAAAGAAACATCACAAGATCGGCGTCCTGCTCGATGGAGCCTGATTCGCGCAGATCGCTCAACTGAGGCCGTTTTTTCTTTATGTCCTTCTCGCGCGTTTCGACCGCGCGGGACAACTGGGACAACACCATTACCGGGACGTTCAATTCGCGAGCCATCATCTTCAACTGCCGGGTCATCTCGGAGACCTGCTGCACGCGGCTGTCAGACCACTTGCCGGGCATGCTCATCAACTGGAGGTAGTCGACTATGATGAATTCGACTCCGAACTCCTTCTGCATCCTGCGTGCTTTCGCCCTCAGTTCCAGAGGAGTCAGGCCGGGGCTGTCCACTATGCAGATAGGCACGTTGTGGAGTTGTTCCGACGCCATCGCCAGCCTATGCCAGTCGTCGTCCCTCAGCCATCCTTCGCGCAGCGCCAGAGCGTCAACCTCCGACCTTGCGCAAAGTATTCTGGTCACGAGTTGCGTGGCGGACATTTCAAGAGTAAATATTCCCACGCCGGTCTTGTTTTCGACCGCGATATGTTCGGCGAAATTCAGCGCGAGACTCGTCTTGCCCATTCCCGGCCTTGCCGCCAGTATTATCAAGTCCGATTTCTGGAACCCGCCTGTCAGCTTGTTCAGATCTTCGAACCCTGTGGGAAGCCCGCTGACCTCTCCGCGGTTCTGATATTTGCGGTCGATGATCTCGAACGCCTTTTTCAGTTCCGCTTTGATAGGGGTAATATCTTTGAAAGCGCGGCCCTGCGACATATCGTACAGGAGTCTTTCCGCTTCGGAGACAATCTCGTCCGCGCTCTCCTCTTCGTCGTAGGACATCCTGACGATCTCGTTGCCGGTTTTAATGAGGTCTCTGAGCATCGCCTTCTGGGCGACGAGTTTCGCGTATGACGGCGCATGCTCCGGCGTGGGGACGCCCTCTACCAGAGCTGAAAGGTACGCAGGGCCGCCGACTTTGTCGAGCATCCCCTTCTTGCTCAGCAACTCGACCAGCGTCACCATGTCTACCGGCTCGTTCGCTTCGTAAAGTTCGAGGACGACCTTATAAATCTCTCCGTGCTTTTCGGCGTAGAAATGCCTCGGCTCGAGCGTTTCGAGCACGATGGCAATCATGTCTCTGTCCAAAATCATGGAGCCGAGAACGGACTGCTCCGCCTCGATGCTTTGAGGAGCGACTTTAGAAAATTTCACATTTTCAGACATATGGTGAACCGCCGTCCCTGCCGCGCGGGCATTCGCCCGCGCGTGGATCGACCGCGGCGTCGCGACACGCTAGCCGCGTCGTTCAGCAACCGGCTTGCGCCCGGAGTTTATTCGCCCGATTCTTCCGAGCTCGGCTTTTCCGCCGCCGGCTGTTCGGGAGCGGCTTCGGTTTTCTCTTCCTCAGCCTCTCCGCCTTCCGCGCTGACGATCACCTTAATATTGGCCTTCTTGCCCGAACCCAGCGTCACAACCACTTCGAACTCGCCTGTCTGCTTGATGGGAGCTTCCATCTTGACCCTCTTGCGGTCGATCTCAATTCCCATTTTCTCCGTCAGGACTTCGGCGATATGCTTGCCGGACACTGAGCCATAGAGTTTTCCGTCCACGCCGGCGTGCGCTGTTATCTCTACCACGGCGCTCTCTATCTTGCCCGCCATCTTGACGAGCTTTTCTTCGAGCTTCGCCTGCTTCCTTTGCTCGAACTTCATCCTGTGTTCGAGCTGTTTCATCTCGGATTCAGTCGCCTGAACAGCCAGCCCTCTGGGGACGAGGAAGTTCCTCGCGTATCCCGGAGCGACGTTCTTTATGTCGTTCTTGTCTCCAAGGTTGTCGACGTCTTTCAACAGTATGACTTTCATTCAGGTAAAACGCTCCTTTCAGAAATGGACTGCCGCGCGCGGCGGTTAGTCCCGTGTGTAAGGTATCAGAGCCATTTCTCTCGCGCGCTTCAACTGCGTCGTGAGTTTTCGCTGATGTTTGGCGCAGCAACCCGACATTCTGCGCGGCTTGATTTTGCCGCGGTCGGTGATGTACTTGTTCATCTGGTCAGCGTTTTTGTAGTCGATGGCTAGATCCTTGTCCACGCAGAATTCGCACACTTTGCGCGAGCGTCTGCGGAAAAATCCTTTTTTCTTCTTTTTCTTCCGAGGATCGAAAGACATGTCAGATTTGCCTCCTAGAACGGCTCGTCATCGTCGAGCTCGATTTCTTCATCGATTGAGTTATCCGGGTAAGACCCGAAATCCTTCTTGCCGCCTGCGGCGGGTGTGGCGGACTCTTTGGGCAGAGTCTCCGGGGGAAAATCGCTCCCTTTGGAGAAATAGGGGTCTTCGTATTCCTGACCCGCGAGAGGGACGCCTTGCGACGCGCCCGCTCCTCCGCCTCCGGCTTGCCGCGCGGGCTTGTCGAGGAACTTCACCGAATCGGCCCTGACTTCGGCTATGGTCCGCTTCTCGCCCTGCGGAGTCTCCCAGTTGCGAATTTGCAACCTTCCCTCCACCGCCACAAGCTGCCCTTTCACGAGATACTTCTTGCAGGTTTCAGCCAGCTTTTCCCAGCAGACGATTCGGATAAAATCGGCCTCCTTATCTCTGCCTGCCTGTTGAAACCCCCTGTCGACGGCGAGCGTGAACGTCGCCACCGGCTTGCCAGCTCCGGTCGTGTATCTCATCTCCGGCTCTCTTGTGAGCCGGCCTATGAGAATAATCCGGTTCAACATCGCTAATCCCCCTTTCGGATTAGCATGAACCGAACCACGTCTTGCATGTAACCGAGCTGCTTTTTCAGTTCAGCCAGCGTTGCCGGCTCGCATTTGAAGTTGACAAGCATGTAGCGGCCCTCGTCGAGGCGATTGATCTGGTACGCGAGCCTTCGCACGCCCCAGTCGTCAATTCCCTCGACCTCGCCATTGTTGGCTGTGAGGATGCTGCCTATCCTGTCCTGCAATGCGGTCAGGTTCTCCGGCGCCAAGGCCGGGTCTGTAATGAAAAGCAATTCATAACTATTGTGGCTCAACGGCTTACCTCCCTTCGGTCATCGGCTCCGCTGCTATACGCGGCCGTTGCGTCGCTGCGCGCGGAGCAGAAAGGTTCGAGATATTCTAGCACAATCGCCGCATTATTCAATCCCCGCAGAGAAACCGCAAAAATGGCCGCAACAAAAAGAATAATTATATTTCCGTCGATTTCCCCCGAATGGAGCCGCGCGCCGTTTGTTCCCTCGACGCGTCAAACGCATTATCAATAAGTGGAAGGAGGGGCGCTCTTATACTGGAACCTCAAAACCTTTAAGATTCGGCGCCTACGTCGCAAATGTAAGTTGCAATTAATAGTTTGATCAGTCTACATCAGGCGGCGGCTCCGCTCTTTGCTATCGAAAGCCCGGTCTTTTCGTGTCGTCGATTTCCTTTACAATTAACGATTTAATTATTATCTTATAATGTCAGAAGTATATAGATATCGGAAAGGAAGAATCCGGTTTGAAGCTGTTTTCCGTCATTGTGACGATTGCATACGCTGCGGCGTGCGCTGGATATGTAAAATTCGCGCTGATAGATGGCAAAAGCGGAGGAAAGACGCTGCGCTCGTTGGCTGTCGGCGCGGCGGCGCTCGATTTTTTCTTCCTGATTGCTCTCCGTAGCGCGGTCAAACATCCCCCTCTCACAACCGGGGCGGAGGCGACCGCTGTTTTATCTTTCATGCTGGTCGCTATCTATCTCATTCTTGAAAGGTATTCCGAAACAAAATCCGTCGGGGCGCTTATATACGGAGCGGCGGCGGCTATGCAGGGAGCGGCGACTGTTTTCATGAAGATTGTTCCCGGCCCGCCCCAGTTCAACGATCCCATGCTTTTCGCGCATGTGGGAGTGGCGCTCATGGGATACGCGGCGTTCACGATTGCGTTCATATACAGCGCTATGTATCTTGCGATGCACAGGCAGTTGAAACGCGGCAGTTTCGGACTGCTGTTCCACAGACTGCCGTCTCTGGAGGAGCTAGACGACACTACATACCGCGCGGCGGTGTTCGGCTTCATAATGCTGTGCGTGTCGATACTGTTGGGGTTCGCGCAGGTGGGCGGAGGGCAATTGCTGATGGGAGATCCGAAGGTGGCCGCCACCGTTTTTACAGCGCAGGTATACCTGATAATACTCGTGGCGAAAATATTTTTCGGGTGGCGCGGAGTCCGCATTGCCCTCATGTCCGCGGTCGGATTCATCGCCGTCGCGGTTTCGATATTCCTTCTGAACGTGGCTCCGTACACGTTCCACAATATTTATTACTGACGGGGAAAAGCGGATGGCGCGGCGCAAAAAACCGATGTATCCGATGTTTCTGGATTTGGAAGGAACGGACTGTCTAGTGGTTGGCGGCGGGGCCGTGGCGGAAAGAAAAGTCGAGAGCCTGCTCGAATGCGGCGCGAAGGTGACGGTAGTGTCTCCGCAGGCTACGGACGCGCTGCGCAGTCTGGCGGCGGAGGGAAAAGCGGAGTTTCGCGAACGGGCATACGAGGCCGGAGAAGCGGCGGGATATTTTTTAGTGATAGCCGCCACGAACGACGAGGCGGCGAACATGAAGATCAGCGCGGACGCGCGCGCGGCGGGCCGGCTCGTAAACGTGGTGGACGTGCCTGACCTTTGCGGATTCTATGTTCCGGCTTCGGTTCGCAGGGGAGAATTGACCATCGCCATCTCGACAGGCGGGGCGGCTCCCGCAATTGCGAAGAAGATACGACGGAATCTGGAGGCGGCATTTCCGCCCTCTTACGCGGCCCTCCTTGAAAAGCTGCGGGAGTTCCGGGAAAAGCTCATCCAGAACGAACCGGATGAAAAACTGCGTATGCGGATAATGAGCAAGGTTGCCGCGTCGCCGGAGATTGAAATGTTTCTAAAAGGAGACGAGGCGCCGCTTGAGGCGCTGCTTAAGGAATGCGTCTGACTCTTGTCGGCATCAACCATGAAACGGCGCCCGTTGAGATACGGGAGCGTTTGGCGTTCTCGGAGGCCGAGGCCGAGTTGGCCTTGAACGAGCTGAATGCAGACCCCCGCGTCGAGGAATGCCTGCTGGTCAGCACATGCAACCGGACGGAACTTCTGGCGAGGCATTCTCCGATGCCGGGAGAAGAAGCCGCAGGGGTTCCATTGTGGCTTATCAGCAAACTCAAGGGATGGAAAATCGCCGCCGCGCTGGACGACGGTCTGTTTTACTCTTTTCACAACCGGGAGGCGGCGAGGCACGCCTTCAGAGTGGCGGCGGGGCTGGAGTCCATGATGCTGGGCGAAGCGCAGATTCTGGCGCAGATGAAAGACGCGTACGCGATCGCGACCCGCGCCCGCTCAAACGGCTTTATGCTGAACAAGCTGATGCACGCGGCGTTCAGGGCCGGCAAACGCGCGAGGTCGGAAACGGAGATCGGCGTGGGCGCGGTGTCTGTCAGCTTGGCGGCGGCCGAGCTTGCGCAGAAAGTGTTCAGAGACATCTCCAAGAAAAGGGCGCTGGTCGTCGGAGCAGGAGAAATGGCGCGTCTGACGGCAGAGCATTTTATTCAAAAGAAAATCGGCTCGCTCGCGGTGACGAACAGAACGGACGAGACCGGGCGCGCGCTGGCGGATTCGCTCGGCGGGCGCTTCACGCCTTTCTTGGACATGAGAGCGGCGCTTGTAGACGCGGACGCGGTTATCGCCGCCACCGCCTCCCGAGAGTTCGTCATCGACGAAAAGACCGTCCGCGCCGCCATGCGCGAAAGGCAAAACCGCGCTCTGTTCATCATCGACATCGGAGTGCCGAGGAACGTCGATCCGGCGGTAAAAAAAATCTACAACGTGTTCGCGCACGACATCGACGATCTGAAGAAAATCGTGGACGCTAACCTCGGCAGGCGCAAGCGGGAAGTCCCGCGCGTCGAGCGCATCATCGAAGAAGATCTCGACGATTTCGTCGATTGGTACAGGTCTCTTGAGGTGACTCCGGCCATAAAGGAGCTTGTCGAGTGGGCGGACTCGGTAAAGAGAAACGAAGTGGAGAGAAGCGCGAAGCATTTCTCTCCGGAACAGCGGGAACAGTTGGACGCTCTTGCGCAGGGGCTGGTCGGCAAGCTGCTGCACCCCCCAATCTCTCTTTTGCGCGAAAGTAGGCACGGGGGCGCGGACGACGCGCCTTACTGGGTTTCGACTATAAGAAAAATATTCGATCTGGAGAACAACGGGCGTGAGTAGGCTTATTATAGGAACACGGCGCAGCAAGCTGGCGCGCATACAGTCGGCGTTCGTCAGGGACTCGCTGGCCGCGATATTCCCCGGTCTGGACATCGAGGAGAGAATCATAGTGACGACGGGGGACAGGATACTCGACGCCCCGCTAGCGAAGATAGGAGACAAGGGGCTTTTCACCCGCGAGATAGAACAGCAGTTGCTGGACGGCGAAATAGACATGGCCGTCCACAGCTACAAAGACCTGCCGACGGAGCTTCCCGCCGGGCTGGAAGTCGGGGCGGTTCTCGAAAGAGCGCCGGCGGAGGACGCGCTGATAGGCGCTCCGGGCGCGTCTCTTGAAAATCTTCCGGCCGGCGCGCGGGTCGGCTCAAGCAGCCTGCGGCGGATTTCGCAGCTTCTGCGCAGACGGCCCGACGTCAAAGCGGTGGACATCCGTGGCAACGTCAACACCCGGCTGGACAAACTGGACGCGGGCGAGTACGACGCGCTTATCCTCGCGCTTGCCGGTTTGACGCGCATGGGTTGCGCCTACAGAGTTTCGCGCGTGCTGGGCGAAGATGACAACTGGCTTCATGCGGTCGGACAAGGCGCTCTGGCGGTGGAAGTTCGCGCGGATGACTCGCGCGTCAAGGAGATCGTCGGCGCTCTGGAACACCCGCCGACCCGCGCGGCGACGGACGCCGAACGCGCTTTCCTGCGGGAGCTTGAGGGCGGATGTCAGGTTCCGGTAGGCGTCCTCACATCCGCGCTCCCGGACGGCAGGCTCAGGCTTTCCGGAATGGTGGCCGGATTATGCGGTTCGCCGTTCTATGAAGGCGAGGAGACTGGCCCTGCGGAAGAAGCCTCGACGCTAGGCGGACGCCTTGCTCGGCGGCTAATAGCGGAAGGCGCCGACGCCGTTCTCAAAGATATCCGCTCTCAATGCCCCAAAATGGATTGATTCCCGGAGAAGAAACCTATGGCAAAAACAGGAAGAGTCACGCTGGTCGGGGCCGGGCCGGGGGATCCCGGACTAATCACTGTCCGAGGCCTCGATGCGATAAAAGACGCCGATGTGATTATCTACGACTACCTAGCCAACCCCGCCCTGCTCAAACACGCGAACGAAAAAGCGGAAAAAATATACGTCGGAAAGAAAGGCGGAGCGCACACGCTGAGGCAGGACGGCATAAATCAGTTGCTTTATGACAAAGCCGCGTCCGCCTCCCATGTCGTCAGGCTCAAAGGGGGCGACCCCTATATATTCGGACGCGGCTCCGAAGAGATGTCCTTTCTTGTTCAGCGCGGAGTCGAGGTCGAGGTTGTTCCGGGCATACCCGCCGCGTTGGGAGCTGCGGCCTACGCCGGCATCCCCTTGACGGACAGGCGGCACACGTCCACCCTCGCGTTCGTCACCGGACACGAGGACCCGTCCAAAGACGACAGTTCAATCGACTGGTCGAAGATTTCCACCGCGGCGGGAACGCTCGTGTTCTACATGGGCGTAAAGAACCTTCCCGACATTGTGTCAAAACTTATCGCGAACGGCCGCTCGCCTCAAACCCCGGTGTCGATTGTCGAATGGGCGACGATGCCGCGACAGAGAGTGGTGACCGGAACTCTCGAAGATATCGTTGCCAAAGCGGTAAGTGAAAATGTGAAGCCGCCGGCCCTGACTATAGTAGGAGAAGCGAACGAACTTAGGGACGAACTTGCTTGGTTCGAGAAGAAACCTCTGTTCGGAAAAACCATAGTGGTTACAAGAAGCCGGGCGCAGGCAAGCAAACTCGACGAGGCTCTGAGGCGGCTGGGCGCGGACACGATAGAGATGCCGACCATCGCGATAGTTCCGCCGGACGACTGGGGTCCGATGGACGCCGCGGCGGGCGAACTCGGCTCGTATCACTGGGCGATTTTCACCAGCGTCAACGGTGTCGAATACTTTATGGAGAGACTCTGGAAAATCGGCGGCGACGCTCGCAACTTCGCGAACGTCAGGGTGGCGAGCATCGGCCCGGCAACGTCCCAGAGGCTCCGCGATTTCGGCATTGTCCCTGATTTCCAGCCTGACAAATATATCGCCGAAGAGATATTTGAAGGTTTGTGCGGGATCGAGCCGCCGGACGGCAAGAAGTATCTTATGCCGAGAGCGGACATAGCGAGGGAAGCCCTGCCCCGCCTGTTGCGCGAACAAGGCGCGAAGGTGAACGAGGTCGTCGCGTACAAAACCGTTCCGGGAGATTTCGACATCGAGGCGCTGCGCGCGCGCGTCGCTGACGGCGATGTGGACGCCGTGACTTTCACAAGCTCTTCTACCGCCCGCTTCTTCGCCGAAAGGATGGGCGCGGATTTCATCGCTGCGAACGCGAATAGATTCGCTGGAATCTCTATAGGCCCGGTGACTTCCGACACTATGCGCAAATACGGCATACCGATCTCCGCCGAAGCGGACGACTTCACGATTCCGGGCCTTGTGGCCGCCGCGCTGAAGTTCTTCGGCGCGAAATGACTTAGAAGGACAAATACATTCGGAGCGAAAATAGATGATAGGCATATCAAAACTGTACTGCGGGACGGTCGAGCCGTCCGACGCGCTGAGATACGGCAGGCAAAGCGGGCGGCTTCCGTCGCACCTGCTTCAGTTCTCTGAAGACAAGAAACCTGTCGTGGTGTGGAACATGGGGAGGCGGTGCAACCTGCGCTGCGTCCACTGCTACTCGCAATCGCGCGACGTCAACTATGAAGGCGAGCTTTCGACCGCCGAGGGGCGCGCGCTCATCGACGATCTGGCCGCGTTCGGATGTCCGGTCGCCCTGTTTTCGGGAGGCGAGCCGACCATGCGCCCCGACCTCTTCGAGCTGGCCGAATACGCCGTGTCCAAATGCATGCGCGCGGTAATATCCACAAACGGCACTCTCATCGACGACAAGATGGCGGAGAAATTCAAACGGATCGGCCTTTCATACGTCGGGGTGAGCTTGGACGGCCTGAGGGAAACTAACGACAAGTTCAGGGGGATTCCCGGAGCGTTCGACGCGGCTCTTGCCGGGATCGACGCCTGCAAAAGGCAGGGAATAAAAGTCGGCCTGCGGTTCACTATCAACAAGCGCAACGCGTCGGACATCGGCGGGATTTTCGACCTGCTCGAAGAGAAAGACATCCCCCGGATATGTTTCTATCACCTCGTCTACGCAGGGCGGGGCGCAAAGCTCATCGAAGAGGATTTGTCGCGGGAGGAGTCGCGCCGGGTGGTGGACCTGATAATCGACAGGACAGCGGAGCTTCACGCGCGCGGCATTGAAAAAGAAGTCCTCACCGTGGACAACCACTGCGACGGGCCTTACGTTTATCTGCGGATGTTGCGCGAAGGCAACCCGCGCGCGGACGGCGTGATGGAGTTGCTCAAGATGAACGGCGGCAACAGCTCCGGCGTGGGCATAGGCTGCGTAAGCTGGGACGGGAGCGTTCACGCCGACCAGTTCTGGCGCCATCGCTCGTTTGGAAACGTAAAGGAGCGCCCGTTCAGCGAGATATGGACGGACACATCCGACCCCCTGATGGCGAAACTGAAGGAAAAGAAGAAACACGTTGGCGGCAGGTGCGCGAAATGCCGTTTCCTCGACGTGTGCGCCGGAAATTTCCGCGTGCGCGCAGAGGCGGTTTACGGCGATGAATGGGCGCAAGACCCGGCCTGCTACCTGACCGACGATGAAATCGGATTGGAGTGACGCTCATGGAATTCCCGATTGTTCGAATGAGAAGGATGAGAAGGACCGAAACTCTAAGGCGGATGACAAGAGAGACGACGCTGAGCGTCGATGACCTGATAGCTCCGCTTTTCATTATTCCCGGCTCCGGGGAGCGGAGAGCTATCGCCTCGATGCCCGGACAATATCAGATGTCGGCGGACGCCGCAGCAGCAGAATGCGAGTCGCTTTTCGCTCTCGGAGTCCCGGCGGTCATATTGTTCGGCCTTCCGGACAAGAAAGACCCCAAAGGCGAGTCGGGCGTCAAGGCGGACGGCGTAGTGCAGAAAGCGACGGCTTTGATAAAAAAGGCCGCGCCGGATTTGTGCGTGATAACGGACGTCTGCCTCTGCGAATACACGTCGCACGGCCATTGCGGTTTGCTGAAAGGCAACGAAGTGGACAATGACTCGACGCTGAAGCAGCTCGCGCGGATGGCGCTGTCCCACGTGGCGGCGGGGGCTGACATGGTGGCTCCGTCGGACATGATGGACGGACGCGTCGCGGCCATACGCGCCGCGCTCGACGAATCCGGATTCGGCATGACTCCCATCATGTCATACGCCGCAAAATACGCCTCGGCCTTTTACGGCCCGTTCAGAGACGCCGCTGACAGCGCGCCTCAGTTCGGCGACAGGCGCTCGTATCAGATGGACCCCGCGAACAGGCGCGAAGCTCTTCGCGAAATCGACCTCGACGAAGGCGAAGGCGCGGACATCCTCATGGTGAAACCGGCGCTGGCTTACCTTGACGTAATCGCCGCCGTCCGCGAGCGCTCGAACCTCCCCTTGGCCGCCTACAGCGTAAGCGGCGAGTATTCGATGATTATGGCTGCGGCGGAACGCGGGATGCTCGACGCGGACCGCGCTATGTTCGAGTCTCTCACTTCCATCAAACGCGCGGGCGCGGACATGATTCTGACGTACTTCGCAAAGGCGGTCGCGGAAGAGTTGAAGAGGAGGCGCGGATGAAAGTCGGCATGGACGGCGGAGGAAAACCGGCCGGGCCTGCGCCTCGGCTGGTGGCTTGGGAAACCACGCGCAGATGCCCAATGAAATGCAAGCACTGCCGAGGCTCCGCGCGCGATCAGGATTATGCGGGCGAGCTGTCCCCGGCGGAAGCGCGACTGCTCATTGACAATATCGCTTCCTTCTCAAAACCGATACTAATTCTCACCGGCGGAGAGCCTATGACCCGCGCCGACATATACGACATAGCCCGGTACGGAACCGACAAAGGGCTGCGCGTCGTGATGTCCCCCTGCGGGCCGCTCATCACCCCCGAAACAGCCGCGAAGATGATGGAGTCAGGCATACAGCGAATCAGCGTCAGCATCGACGGCGCTACGGCGGCGACTCACGATGAATTCAGAGGCGTGCCGGGGGCGTTCGATGACGCGCTCCGAGGCATCGGCCACGCGCGGGACGCTGGCATGGAGTTCCAGATCAACACCACTGTGACCAAACACAATATTTCCGAGCTGGCGGACATACTCGCGCTCGCTGAACGGCTCGGAGCCGTTGCCTTCAACCCGTTCCTGCTCGTTCCGACCGGGCGCGGCAAAGCAATATCCGACCTCGAAATCCCGCCCGGCGAATACGAGCGCGCCCTCAACTGGGTCTATGAAAAAAGCCTCGAAACCGACATACAGTTCAAGCCCACCTGCGCCCCTCACTACCACCGCATATTCAGGCAGCGGGAGGAGAAAGCGGGACGCGAGGTCACTCCGAAATCCCACGGGCTTTTCGCCATGACAAAAGGCTGCATGGGCGGAGACGGCTTCGTCTTTGTCTCTTATGACGGCATTCTTCAGCCATGCGGCTTCTTCGACGTCAACTGCGGCGATTTGAGGCGCGAAAACTTCGACTTTAAAAAAATCTACGAGACTTCCAAAGTGTTCAACGAATTGAGGGACACGCGGACATACAAGGGGAAATGCGGCGTGTGCGAATACGTGAAAGTCTGCGGCGGGTGCAGGGCTAGAGCGTTGGCTCTTTCAGGCGACTATCTGGCCGAGGAGCCGTTCTGCGTGTACACGCCCAAATCGATGAGGCGCGGCGATGGATGAAATCGACAGGCTTCTGCTCACTTTGATTCAGAGGGAATTCCCGCTCTCGGAACGGCCTTATGTTGAGATCGCGGAAAAGGCGGGAGTCACCGAGAGCGAAGCCATTGCGCGGATTGAAGCAATGCGCGAAGAGGGCCTTATCCGGCGGATGGGGGCCTCTCTGAACCCGCGCGCGCTCGGCTACGTCAGCACGCTGGCCGCGGCGCGCGTCGCTCCCGGCAGAGTGGATTCCGTAGCGAATTATATCAACCGGTTTAACGAGATCACCCACAACTACGAGCGGGACGACGAGTTTAACGTGTGGTTCACCGTCATAGCGCGCGACGAGGCGGTGGTGGCCGCAATCATCGACGACATAAGAAAACATTCGGGGGCCGACGAGGTAATCGACCTTCCGGCGACGCATATCTTTAAGATTAAAGTGAACTTCGACCTTACGAAATGAGGGCCGGATGGAGTTTTCGGAAAAGGAAATAAGACTGCTGCGCGCTCTGCAGGAGGACCTCCCTGTGCGCGAGAGGCCGTACGCTGATTTGGCGGCGCGCGCGGGCATGTCTGAAGCCGAGGCTCTCGAAATCGCCCGCAGATGGAATGCGTCCGGCATTATCAGAAGGATGGGCGCGTTCATAAGACACCGCAAAGCCGGCGTCAAAGCCAACGGAATGGTCGTCTGGGACGTCCCGGAAGAGAGAGTCGAAGAGGCGGGGCGCGCGATGAGCGAGCGCGACTGCGTCAGCCACTGCTATGCCCGCCCGCGCTCGGACAAATGGCCCTTCCGCCTATACACGATGATTCATGGCGCGACCGAGGACGAAGTCAGAGAACAGGCGCGCATGGTATCTGAAGAACTGCGCGTCGAAAATTTCAGAATCCTATTCAGCTTGCGCGAGTTGAAGAAATCCGACACCAAACTTTTTATGGAGGAAGACAGATGAGCCGCAGCGCGGACCTGTTTGCTGAAGCGTTGAAGTATATCCCCGGAGGAGTCAACTCGCCCGTGAGGGCGTTCGGATCAGTCGGCGGCGGGCCGAGATTCATCGAGAACGGCAACGGCGCGAGAATCACGGACGCCGACGGCAGGGAATATATCGACTGTGTGGCGTCTTGGGGGCCGCTGATACTCGGCCATTCGAGGCCCGAAGTGGTTGCCGCCGTGAAGTCCGCCGCCGAGCGCGGAGCGAGCTTCGGCGCGCCCACAGCCTCCGAAACCCGGCTCGCGAAACTCATCGTGGAAATGGTTCCGAGCGTGGAGAAAGTCAGGCTGGTCAACTCCGGAACCGAAGCCACCATGAGCGCGGTCAGACTCGCAAGAGCCGCCACGCGCCGCGACAAAATTATCAAGTTCGAAGGCTGCTATCACGGGCACGCGGACAGCTTTCTCATTAAGGCCGGCAGCGGCGCGCTCACTCTCGGCCAGCCAAGCTCCCCCGGCGTCCCCGCCTCTCTTGCCGCCGACACTTTGAACGCCGACTACAACAACATCAATTCCGTGAAAAAACTTTTTGACGCTCTGCCCGGACAGATCGCCTGCGTGATACTCGAACCTGTGGCCGCAAACGTCGGCGTGATTTTGCCCGAACCGGGATTCCTCGAAGACCTGCGACAATTGACGGCAGAGCGAGGCGCGTTGCTGATTTTCGACGAGGTGATCACCGGTTTCAGGCTTGCCCCCGGCGGCGCTCAGGAATGCTTCAACATCTCCCCCGACCTGACCACGCTCGGAAAAATCATCGGCGGTGGACTGCCCGTCGGGGCCTACGGCGGCCGCGCGGACCTCATGGACATGATGTCTCCGTCCGGCCCGGTCTATCAGGCCGGCACTCTGTCCGGCAACCCGATCGCGGTCGCGGCGGGAATAACCACCCTCGAAATACTCATTAACGAATCCCCATACAAGAGGATGGCCGCTCTCGCCGACAGGCTTTTTGATGGTCTGGAAAAAGGCGCTCGCGACAACGGCGTCGATATCGCCGTCAACAAGATAGCCTCCATGGGCTGCGCCTTCTTCGCGCCCGGCCCGGTGAGAAATTACTCTGAGGCTCTGAAAAGCGACACGAAACTTTTCGCGCGGTTCCACTCCCTTATGCTTGAGCGCGGCGTCTATCTGGCGCCGTCGCAGTTCGAGGCCTGCTTCGTCGGGGCCGCTCACACGGAAGCTGACGTCGACGCGATATCCGCCGCCGCCGCCGAATCGCTAAAAGTCATCAAAAGCGGAAGCTGACCAAGCCGTCGGCGCGAACCGCGCTTAGCAACAGCCGGAGGGCTGATGAAAGTTCTTCTTATACAACCGCCGAAACACTTCTGGCCGTATATCAGCGCGGACGACAATTTTCTGACTCCTCAATGGATGCCTTGTCTGGCCGGCGCCGCCCGCGCAGCCGGACACACCGTCGCCGCCGTCGATTGCGCCCCTCTGAAAATGGGTTGGAAAAGCCTCGCTGAAACTATCAGGCGCGTCAACCCCGACGCTGTCGGCGTAGGCGAAAACCACGCGGTTTACAGCCATGAATCGATCAGGGCTTTAAAACTCGCCAAAGAGATATGCCCCGACGCAAAAACAATCGCGGGCGGCTCTCATTTCACCAACCTCATCGAAGACACTCTGAAAAACGACTTCATAGATTACGTGGTCTGCCGCGAAGGCGAGGCTTCCTTTGTGGAACTGCTCGACGCGATCCCCGACGGCGAAAGCGCTGTCGGCGGAGTCAAAGGAATCGCTTTCAGGAAAGACGGACGCGCGGTGGAGACGCCCCCCCGGCCGCTCATCAGCGACCTCGATTCCCTCCCCCTCCCCGCCTACGACCTGATGCCGATGCATCTTTACGGAACATCGAAGTTCCTTTTTTCTCCCGGCGGCGCGACCATCCATCACAGCCGGGGCTGCGTCAGCAACTGCCGCTTCTGCGCTTGGTGGAGGCAGATGGCGGACGTAGAGCAGAGCGACGACGGCTCCGTCTCCCTCAAGCCGCGCTGGCGCACCAAATCCGTGCATAACACTATTAATGAAATCCGCGTCCTTGCCGAAACACATAACAAGCGCTGCCTAGTCTTCGTTGATGAATACTGGAACAAAGACCCGGCATGGAGCGCAAGTTTTGCGGACGCGCTGATCGCCGAAAACCTCGGCGTCGAGTGGTTCGCCTTCATGCGCGCCGACGCGGTCATCCGGGACGAAAAGTCCGGCGTGTTCGAGAAACTTGCCCGCAGCGGTCTTGTCCATGTCTCCATCGGCGTCGAACGGGTCGAGCAGGACGAGCTTAAGGGCATGGGCAAGCCTTTCTACAGCGAAAACACCGCTTTGGAGTGCTTCGGCATTCTCAAAAATAAATATCCTAATATTTTCAGGCAGGGCACTTTCATCGTCGGCGTGCGGCACGAAACCCCGGCGAGCATGCTCGCTCAGGCGGATTTCGCCCGGCGGCTCGAACTCGACTATCCGGGCTTTCATCCGATTACTCCTGTTCCCGGAACCGATTTCTGGTCTGAAGCGGAGGCCGCCGGTTGGATTGAGACCCGCGACTTCGCCGACTATGACTGGATGACTCCCATCATTAGCTCCGAGAACATGTCGCGGGAGCGCATCGAAGAACTGCTCATCGTTTTGAGCAAAAGATTCGTCTCCCTCAAGTGGTTCCTGAAAGGGATAACCAGCAAGGGCGTGTACAAGCGCAAAATGTATATCTGGTGGCTGATTGTCACCATCCGCGTCCTGCTGACTTCCGCCCGGTCGTTCGTCTGGCCGTTCAAGACAAAAGTTTACGCGGGGCTGGTCAAGCCTCCGTGGTACGACGATTGAACGCGAAAAGAGGAACGGGATGAATGCTAAACGCGGAGCGAAAACCGCCCTTCTTGTCTTCGCCGCACTTGCCGCCGGATACGTCTGGCTCCATTCGGGAACGCTAGACCTGACGCGGCTGTGGACGGACGAGATTCACACTATGAACGCCGCCGCGTCCGGATGCCCTTACAATGCCGCCAAGATCTCCGCCTCCGCAGACCCGGAGGGAATCGTCTACAACTCCGTTGCGGCTGTTTCGATGAAACTAGCGGGACCGTCCGAAACTTCTCTCAGGTTTCCCGCTCTCATTTTCGGCGCTCTCTGCATTCCTCTTCTATTCTTGATTCTTTCGCGCGCGGCCCCGGCAGGCGTTTCCATCTTGGCTCCTATTGCCCTGTGCTTCTCGCCGCCGCTGTTGTTCATTTCAATGACCGCGCGCGGATACTCAATGTTCGTGTTCTTCGCCCTTGCCGCTCTTCTGGCGACGCTCCGAGCGGCGGAATCCGGCGTTTCAAAAGCGCGCGGCGTATTGCTGTTCGTCTCTTTTGCCGTCGCGTCTTTGATCGATTTGAATATCTGGGTCGCGCTCCCCGCCGGCGCTGCCATCGTTTTTTTGAAACAAAAAAACGCTGGAGACGTTTTTAGATACGCGGCGGCCGCTTTCGCCGGACTCGTTCCAGCGCTTGCCCTCAGGATGATTATTCCCGCTTTCGCGTCCGCGCCGTCAGCGACTCCCTCTGACATCGACGCATGGCGGCTGTTCATCATGTCTTACACCGGAGCTTCGGGCGGATTTACTCCGGCCAACGCCGCTCTCGCCGCCGCCTCATTCCCCCTAGCCCTCCACGGCCTTTACCACTCCCTTCGCTTCCACCGCTCCAGTCTCGCTCCATTGTTTATATGGTTCGCATGCGTCGCGTTCGCTGCGGTCGCTCTCTCGGGCGCGTCCACCGTTTCGCTTAAAAGGATAATCCCCCTGACTGCGCTGCTGGCTCCTTTTGCCTGCATAATCTTTTCCGCATCTCCATGCGCCTTCGCGTCGAACTTGCTCAAGCGCGACATGGCCGGAGTCTACTCTATAACGACATTTATACGAATGGCCGCGACCGGGTTCATCATCATCGTCTCCATCGTGTTTTACGCTGCCTACACGGTCAAATGCGTCTCTCAGACCCATTTCCGCGAAAGAGAAAACTGGAGAGAGCCGTTGTCCGAAATCGCCGCCGGCGCGGCTCCCGGCGACGCGCTCGTCGTGAAGGCTTCAGACTCCGTCGCCATCTCCTACTTCATTAAGCCCGAAGACGCCTCCAAACTGAACATCGTCAAAGTCGAAACGCCCGAAGAGGCCGCGGCCGCTCTTAGATATCATCCCCGTTCTTGGTTGATCGCAAGAGACAGGTCCATTCGAGGAATAGAAACAGGGCGCGAAACAGACTGGCGCATCCGTTCCCCTTTCGGCAAACGCTTCGGCGGCGCGCTCGGCGACATCCTTCTGTTCAGTTTTGAAGGATATTTCATCGACTCAACTTCGGAATTCATAATAGCGTCCGCCATCCCCGACGGGAACTCCCCTGACTCCCCGCCTCATCTGGACTGCTCCCCCGAACCCGGACGCTCCTGCTCCTTCAAAGTGTTCCTGCCGGAGTCGGACGAGTATTCATTTCTGTTGGCCGCGCCCGGATCGAATTCCGATTTCAGCTTTTCCGTTTCTTTCTGCGGAGAACCGAGACTGCTTGCCGCTGGCCCCGGCGAAGCCGCAGTTTTCTCCGGCAAATTCCGCGCAGGCTCATGCGACGTCGATATTTCATTTGCTGATTCCGTCCCTTCTTCATTGCGCGTAGGTATCTCTAAAAAAGAACCCTTGTGATTTTCGGAGACTCTCTATCATGATCGAGCTTCGCGAAGGAAAAGCCATAGACGTGCTCCGGGACGACGGCGACGCGGTCGAACTTCTAGTAGATTGCGGCGGCAAACAGGTCAAAGCGGTCTGCTATCCCCTCCTGACCGGCCCGGTCTCTCCGGGCGACACGCTTCTGTTGAACACCACAGCCGTCCGCCTCGAACTCGGCTCCGGCGGAAGGCACTTCGTAGCGGCGAATCTTTCCTGCCCCGAAAAGGAACTCTCCCCTTCGAACGGCCACATAATGAAACTGCGCTACACTCCCTCCCAGTGCCGCGCCGCCTGCGCCGAAGAAGAAGGCTCTCCGCACAGAGCCGCCGTAGAATCATTCGCATCCCTCGATGGCTGCCCCGTCATTATCGGCGGCCTTCACAGCATGGTCGCCCCTGTCTGCGCCGCCCTTAAGTCCGCGCGCCCGAAAATAAATATCGTTTACATTATGACCGACGGAGCCTGCCTCCCTCTGGCTTTCAGCAGGACGGTCCGCGCGCTCAAAGACAAAAACATCCTCTCCGCAACCGTCACTTGCGGCAACGCGTTCGGAGGCGACATCGAGACCGTGACCAAATTCTCCGCGCTCGCCGCTGCCCGCGCCGCGCTAGTTGCTGACGTTATTGTGGTCGCTATGGGCGTCGGCATCGCCGGAACCGGAACCCGACTCGGTCACGCCGGACTCGAAGTCGGCGAATGGATCAACGCCGCCGCCTCACTCGGCGGAACTCCGGTCGTCGTTCCGAGACTGAGCTTCGCCGACGAAAGGGAGCGGCATCGCGGAGTCAGCCACCACACGCTGACAGCCCTGACCGTGGCCGCCCTCGCCCGCGCCCGCGTCGCCCTCCCTCTCCTGCCTGCCGCTCAGGCCGCTGTGATCATACAGCAACTTAACGAATCCGGAGCCGCCGCGCGGCACGACATCGTCGAGGCGGACGGCTCCGCGGCCGTCCCCGCTCTCGAACAGGCGGGCATCCGCGTCACAACCATGGGCCGAGGACCAGAGCAGGACCCCGCATTCTTCCTCGCCTGCGGAGCCGCCGCCGCTGTTGCCGAACACATCTTGAGCCGCTAGACTTTTGTACGGCGCGCTCGCCCTCGCGTTTCGCGCCAATATCTCGACTGGATGAACGCCGATGAAAAAGGAATTCAAAGGAACCGACAGCTACATAGCCTCCGACGCCTTGAGCGAAGTCGTCAACGCCGCGACCGCTCTCGGACGCCCGTTGCTAGTCAAAGGCGAACCCGGAACCGGCAAAACTCTTCTCGCGCACGCCGTCGCCAAAGACCTCGGCAAACGCCTTCTCGTCTGGAACGTCAAATCCACCACCAAAGCGCGCGACGGCCTCTACATCTACGACACCGTCCAGAGACTCCACGACAGCCGTTTCAGCGACAACGACGTCTCCGACATAAAAAACTACATCAGGATGGGCAAGCTCGGCGAAGCCTTCACCGCAGACGAACAGGTCGTCCTCCTCATCGACGAAATCGACAAGGCCGACCTCGAATTCCCCAACGACCTGCTCAACGAACTCGACGAAATGTCCTTCCACATCCATGAGACGGACGAGACGATTTCCGCCCGACACCGCCCCATCGTCATCATCACCAGCAACAACGAAAAAGAACTTCCCGACGCCTTCCTGCGAAGATGCCTCTTCCACTTCATCGCGTTCCCGGACGAACAGATGATGGAACGCATCGTCAGGGTTCACCACCCGGACATCGAAAACAAGCTGCTCGCCGAAATCATCAAGAAATTCTACTGGGTGCGAAGCTTGGATTCGCTTCGCAAAAAACCGTCCACAAGCGAGATTATCGACTGGGTCAGCGCTCTGGTTACAGGCGGCGTCGACCCGCGCAGAATCAAAAAGGAAATCCCCTTCCTCGGCGTGCTCATTAAAAAAGAACAGGACATCGACATCGTTCTGGCTCAAGCCAACCCTTACTGAAGCGCCGCGCGCGCTCCGAAAGGCTCTATGTTCACGGCTTTCTTTTTCACGCTAAAACGCTTCGGCGTTCCGGTCTCCATCAACGAGTGGATGACCCTTCAGGAAGCCCTGAAAGCCGGCCTTGCGGACGCCAGCCTAAGCGTCTTCTACCGCTTGGCCCGCGCCATACTCGTCAAAAACGAATCCTATTACGACCGATACGACCGGGCCTTCGCTGAATATTTCAAAGGAATAGAGAGCGACGACATCCTTGTGGACGAGATACTCAAAGGGCTTGAAGACGTCGATCCCCTGACGCTGACGGAGGCGGAAAAGAGACTTCTTCAGGCGCTCCCGCTGGAAGAAGTCCTTGAAAACTTCCGCAAGCAGTGGGAAGAAGGACACTACAAGGGACATGTCGGCGGCGACCGCGCCATCGGCACAGGCGGCAGGTCAACTCAAGGCGCTTTCGGTTACAACCCCGCAGGCGTCAGAATCGGACAAGGATACGGCAGGCACGGCTCCGCCATCCAGATCGCGGAAAAACGGGAGTTCCGCAACTACTCAAGCGACATGATTCTCGACACCCGCATCCTCCGCGTCGCATTGTCCAAACTCAGAACCCTCCTCCCCGAAGGCCCATTCGACGAGCTTGACATCGACAACACCATCGATAAAACCTGCCGCAACGCCGGCGATCTGGAACTGGTCTGGAAACGCAGCCGAAAAAATAAAATCAAAGTCCTTCTCGTCATGGACGTCGGCGGCTCGATGGAACCCTACCACTGGGCGGTCAGCAAACTCTTCAGCGCCGCAAAATCGCAGATCAAAGACCTCAAACACTATTACTTCCACAACTGCGTCTATCAGGACCTCTGGACGGACATCGAGCGCAGTTCCTCCATCCCGACTTCTGACGTGATAAACCAATATGACAAGGATTATAAAGTCATATACGTCGGAGACGCGAGCATGGCCCCCAGCGAGTTGCTTGACGTCAACGGCTGTATAGAGTATTTCTATCGGAACGAAGAAGCGGGGATATGGTGGCTGCACAAACTCATGGCCCGGTTCCCCGCCTCAGTCTGGCTGAATCCTATGCGCAGGCGCATCTTCGAGACATCCCTGTCAGGCCGCATGATCTCTAAAATCTTCCCCATGTTCGAACTGACCCTCGACGGATTGGACGAAGCAATCCGCGCCCTCCTGAAACCCAAGCGCCCCGTAATCACTCCCGAAGAAATCCAATCCTTCATCAGCCGCCGCAACAGGCCGTATCAAACAATGTATTGAACCGAAAAATGTTGAAGGATTTGCTTGGATAATAAAGCCGGGACTTGCTCAACGCAACGCGTCAGCCGCCGCCCGTCGGAGGCAGTATATGCAAAGTGTCTCCGTCTTTCAGCTTCGTAGACGCGCCGCGCAGGAACACTATATTCTCTTCGTTCAGAAATATATGGCAGGAATTCAGAGTTTTGTTAAAATCGTTTCCAAAATTGCTTTTCAAATACCGGAGAACGCCCCTTACGCTCGCGGCCCTGCACGCAATCTCATCCGTCCCGGCCCGCGCGCGCAACGCCGTGTAAAACCTAACCGTCACTTCCGGCTTGTCCATTACTTTGACGCCGAAATCCCTATGCCGAGTTTAGCAAGCTTCTTCTTTTTCGGAACGCCCGTCGCGTCCCAGCCGCGAACCTTGTAGTAGCCGGGAAGCATCTTGGCCATCGCCGCCTTAAGCGGCGGCCTTTTCGGGTCGAGCTTCTCGTTCATGAACCTTCCGGGCAGCGTGTCCTGAGCCGCGCCCTCTCTCACATTGAACATCCGCTCAATGTTGTATCCCCGCTCTCCGGCCTGCAAGAATTTGCCAAGCGTCATCTTCATCCCGGTCAGTTTCCCTATCACCAGAGAGTGCGGAATCATCACGGGCATGTTAATCGGCATCCCCCACGGCAGAATCATCGCCGTGTGGTCCATCGCAAGCCCGGACACTCCCAGCACCTTCGATATTATCTTCGACAGCAGCCCTCTCTTGTTTATCCTGTGCAGAACCTTGTGCATGATCGCGTATGTTGTGAATATGCAGTTGCCCGACGCGCTGACCGCCTCGAAAATATTCTGTTGAAAAACAGTCCACGCCGCCTTGGACGCCGACGAATACGGATCCATCGTCACAGGCCCCGTGCGCTCCATGAAAATCATATACCCGGCGTTTATGTGGCAGCCTCCCCTGTTGGACACCGCGTATCCCAGCCCCATTCCGACCGACGACCGCGGATCATAGCAAGCCACTTCCAGCCCCCGCGCGTTGATCGCGAACTCCTCGCCGCCATATTTCCTCGCCATCGCGCGCGAACCCTCGGCTATGTCGTTCCCGATCCCCCGCCTGTGCGCTATGTCTTCCAGCAACTGTTCCATCCAGCCGAACTCCCCAAATTTTAGATCCGACTTCAACATGCCCTTCTGCGTCAACTCGATGGCAAAGCCTATCGTGTTTCCGCAGCTTATCGTGTCTAGGCCCAGCAAATCCATCTGCCTATTCCATTTATTGATAAGAGCCAAATCATTGTTCAGGATGTTGGAGCCGAAAAGCCCCAGCGTCTCAAACTCCGGCCCCTTTACCTGTTTGCCGTCCACCTCGACCACTCTTCCGCAGCGGATCGGACACGACAGGCATCCCATGTTTTTTACCAGATATTTTTCAGCCAGCGTCTCGCCGCTTATCATCTCGGCGTCCTCATATCTGCCCCGGCTGAAATTCGCCGTCGGCAGCGCGTTGCTCAGGTTAATGGGGTTGACCAGATTGGCGGTTCCGTACTTCGGGAGAGTTTCGCCCGTCGTGGGATGGCTCTTGAGCATGTCGATCCAACTCTTCACCGCCTTTTTGAATCCTTCCGGATCCGCCGCCTCAATCTTTTTTGCGCCCTTGGCCTGTAGCGCCTTAAGGTTCTTTGAACCCGCGACAGCTCCGAGTCCGCACCTGCCCGCCGCCCTTTCCTGCGAAATCAGACACGCGTATTTGACCAGATTCTCCCCGGCAGGCCCTATCACCAGCTTGCCCGTCTTCGGACTTAGCGCCTCCTGTGTTTTCTCCGTGTCCAATCCCCACAAATGCGACGCGTCCTTTATCTCCGCCCCTTTTTCCGTTATGTCTATATAAACCGGCTTGTCCGCTTTGCCCGTGATAACAATCCCGTCGTACCCGCATCGCTTAAGCTGAACGCCGAAGTCGCCCCCGCAGTTGGACGCCCCGATGGCCCCCGTCAGAGGACTCTTCGCCGACACGTTGAATCGGCTGGTGCACGGCGCGTTGCTGCCCGTAAGCGGCCCAGTGTTGACTATCAGCATCGCTTCAGGCGACAGCGGGTCTATCCCAGCCTTCTGGTTGTCCATCAGTATCTTAGTCGCCAAGCTCTTGTTGCCTATGTAAAGTTCCCTATCGCGGTCAGTCACGTCGAATTCCGAGACCTCCCCCGTGGAAAGGTTCACCTTCAGCATGTTGCCCATGTAGCCTTTGAACTTAGTAGCCATTCCAGATCCTCCGACACGATGCTTGTTGTTTATAGTTGCGCCTCGGCTTTCGCGCGTCAAATCTTATCTTTAAGATACTCCACCGCTTTTTTCAGTTGAACGTCCTTTTCGAGGTCCAAGCCCATTTTCTGTTCCTCTTCTTCGTCCGGGCCCAACGAATCAATGAAAAGAAGTCCCGTTCTTTCGTCGATGCTCGCCTTTGTCCCGAACATCTGCGCCACGTCGTCCACGTTCAGATAGCGCTTGTTGTTGACCACCGTATAGTGAATGTCTTTAAGCGGATTCTTCTTAAAGACCACTCCGTTCTTTCCGTGAAGCTCGGATATCGCGAACTTGCCGACTTTTCCGGGCGCGCTGTCATCGTCTTCATCTCCGTTGTCCGCCTTCTCGTGCGCGTCCACGCTGTCCTGCGACACCGCTATGTCGGGAACGATTCCGGATTTATTGATATCCCTCTTCTTCGCCGTAAGGTACTTGTCCGTCGTAACCAGAATCGCCGAGTTGTCGCTCAGCCTGAAAACCGTCTGCACAAGCCCCTTGCCGAACGTCGTCTCCCCGATAAGCGTGGCCGCCTCGTGATCCTGAAGCGCCCCCGCCACTATCTCCGACGCTGACGCGCTGTACTTGTTAACCAACACCACCGTCGGCACATTCACTATCTTTTTCCGCTTCGCGTAGTACGTGACCGTACGTCCGCTCCTGCTCTCCCTGTGCACTATCGGGCCTTCGTTCACGAACAACCTTGCCACATCGATCGCCGACGGCAGAAGCCCGCCGGGATTGTACCTCAAATCCAATATCATCGCCTTCATGCCCTGCTTGTTGAACGTCGTTATCTGCTCTTCCAGTTTCTCCGCCGAAAGCTCGCTGAAGGTGTCCAGTTTCACATAGCCAATCTTGTTATCCAGCATCTTCGCCGTGTTTATCGGCTTCAGTTCGATGATGTCCCTTACTATGTCGAATTCCTTGCCGTCCTCCTCGAACCCCCTCCGCCAGACCGTAAGCTTGACAGGCTCGCCCTGTTCCCCGCGAATCCTCGCCACCGCGTCGTCCAGCGCCATCTCCTCCGTAGCCACCCCGTCTATCTTTATTATTATGTCCCCCGCCTTCAAACCGACTTTATAAGCCGGGGTTCCCTCTATCGGGGATATCACCGTCAACTGCTCGTTCCTTATTCCTATGGTTATTCCTATGCCGCCGAACTTCCCCTTCGTGTCGATGGACATGTTGTTGTACGCCTTCGGGTCCATGAAGCGGGTATACTGATCTCCTAGAGAGCGAAGCATGCCCCGAATCGCGCCATAAGTCAGGTCCTTGGTCTTTTCCTCGGACACCGTGTCGTCGATAAAGTTGCTTCTTACGATATCCAAAGCCTCGAACATGAGAGGGAATCGGTCGTCATATTGGCTCATTCCCTGAGCGTGGATGTTCTCCACTCCCAAAGCCCTTCTGATTTTCGATTCGTTCATGCCGCCGTAAAACGCCATCGTTATCACGGCGATAAGCATTGATAGTTGCAACAGCGATTTTGCCGTTTTTTTCATGTCGCTTCTCCTATAATATTGTCGCTTGGATTAGTATAGTATTATTATTCTGGATTGGCAAAAAATGAACGGCTCGGATGATATCCTGCGCGGACTCTAATCTTCCTTTTCCAGCAGATATCTGCCTAGAGAGATGAAACTGCCCGCCAGCCCCATTACCACTCCGGCGAAAAGAAGCGTGAAGACGATAAGCTTGGACATCGCCGACGCGTCCACTATCGGAATGATGAACGGCAGCGAGCTTTGCGCTTTCGTGCTCATCATATAATAACCGGCGGATGCCAGCCCGGCGGCTATCACCGCCCCTATCACTCCAAGCGCCATGCCCTCCAGAAGAAACGGCCAACGGATGAACCACGAAGTCGCCCCTACCAGCTTCATCGTCCTTATCTCCGCCTGTCTTGATATCACCGTCAGCCGGATCGTGTTCATTATCGTGAACATCGCTCCTATCGCCATCAGCAGCGTCAGAAGATACCCTACCGACTTCACCGCGACGCTGAGCGCCAGAAGCCCCTGTAGAATCTTCGCTCCGTACTGCAACTCCGCCACGTCGTCCATGCCCGCTATCCTGTCCGCCACATCGTCTATGTGCCTCGGATCCCCAACCCTCACCACTATCGTGTGCGGCAACGGGTTCTCCTCCGGCGGCATGTCCAGCGAAAGATTTAAATCCTCCTGAAGCTTGTCCAGAGCCCGGCTCGGAGACACGTACTCCACCCTTCTCACGTGCGACAGCTTCATGATCTCGTCCTGCAACTGCTTGATACGGTAGTTGTCCGTTTTTTCTTTCAGGAACGCCCGAATCTCAACCTGAGAAGTTATCTCAACAAAAATATTGTTAATGTTAGTGATTATCGCCAGCGATAAGCCGAACGTCAGAAGAGACACCATTGTGGTGCTCGCGGCGGCGGCGGTCATCAGCGGATTCCGCGTCAGATTTTTCCACAACTCCTGAAAAAAGAAAATCGTGTTGCGTCCCAATTATCTACTCTCCGCGAACGTCTTCTGGAGAGTCCGCGCAATGCGCGAACCCCGGCTGCTGATCCGACACCACTATCCCGTTCTCTATCCTTACGATGCGCTTCCGGCTGCGCTTCACCGTCTCCATGTCGTGCGACGCCACAAGTATCGTCGTTCCCCGCGTCGTCTGTATCTCCAACAACAGCTTGATGATTTCCATCGATGTGTCCGGGTCGAGGTTCCCCGTCGGCTCGTCCGCAAGAAGTATCAGAGGGTCGTTCACTATCGCCCTCGCAATGCTAACGCGCTGTTCCTGTCCCTTGGCCAGCGACCCCGGCAACGAATCCAGCTTGTCCTCCAAGCCCACCAGCTTCACCACCTGCGGAACCCTTCTCTCTATCTCATAATCGGACGCCCCGATCACGTGCAGCGGGTACGCCACATTCTCGTATACCGTTTTCGTCGGCAAAAGCCGGAAGTCCTGAAACACCACTCCCACCTTACGCCTCAGGTGCGCTATCTGCCGTTCGGAATAATCATAAGTGTCTTTCCCAAGAACTCTCACCGAACCCCGGCTCGGCATGATGTCCATGTAAACCATTTTCAGCAGCGAAGACTTGCCGCAGCCGGTCGGACCTACGAGAAATGATATTTCGCCTTTTGAAAAAGACAAACTGACATCCTTAAGCGCATGCACTTTGTCTTTGTGGTAAATCAGATGGACTCTTTTGAAATCAATCATATCAATAGATATTCATTCGGTCGCGCCGCATTGCGGCTGATAGAAAAAAACCCCTTGGAAACCTCGGGGTTTTTCGCTTTTCACATTTCTTGCTCTCGCAAGTCTTATTATCAGAAATAAACTACCGCGCCGAATCTCTGCGTCCGCTCAAGTCCCAGTCCGGACTTGTTCTTGAAAGAATAGTTTATTTGCCACTGATTGCGGGTGAATCCCAGCCCCGCCGTCACGACCTCGTCGTCCACGCCGGCGCGCACCACGAATTCCTCCTGCAATTTCTTCTCTATCCCGAAATGAACTGTGGACTCCTCGCCGAGGTCGCTTATCTGTATCGCATACAGAGAATCGTTGTCGGATTTCCTTGAGAAGCCTACGCTGATGTTGGGATTCATCTTGTCGGCGGAAACGTCCCTATCCGTGTTTTGAGTTTTCAACTCGCCGAACAAATCCTGTATCGTAGCCCCCACAGTCGTCGCTTCGTCCACAAGATAGAGCAACCCGACATCCACGGAGAACCCGTCGCCGGATAGCCCGTATGCGGTAATCCCGTTGCCGGGATTCCTTGAGCTGTCTATCGTGGCCGGAGGATTATATTTCTGTTTTCTCCATTTAACGGCGGCCCCGATATAAGTCTGGGGGTCAACCTGCCTTGAGCCTGCGATGGTGTACATGTCATCCGTCCAGTCGCCTCCGCCCATCAGGAAGTCGCTGGCGTCGATGTGCGACCACGATGCCCCGTATCCGCCGTCCGCGTACGCGACATGGTTGTAGTCGATGCCCCATCCGTACAGGTCAGTGTGGCTGATCTGAGCCTGCCTGTTTTTTACGAGCGCAAGGCCGGCGGGGTTCCAATAAATCGCGCTGGCGTCGTTTGCCACCGCCACGAAAGCGTTGCCCATCGCCTGCGCGCGCTCTCCGACCGTAGGCATCCCGGAATCCGCGCTTCCGGCGAACGCCGCCGCTGGCGCCATCGCCGCCATTATCGCGGCTGCCGCCGCTAGGACTTTCATTCTCCGCATCTGCGTTGCTCCCACTGTTTTATTTCATTACAACTATGCCTTTGGTGTAATCCAGAGTGCTCCCGCCGAAATTCGAGCCTGTGCATACCGCGTATATATTGAATATATACATCCCGTTCGCCACATACCTATTTCCGCCCTCGTACGTCGTCCCGTCCCACACGCATCCTTCCTGCCAGTTGCACATATTGCAATACTGCGGCTGCGACGCGCTGCACGAACTTAGCGACACCGTCGAAGTGTCCAGATGCCTGATTAGCCTTCCGTCCAGCGAGTATATCCTCGCGGACACATCCGCCGTGTCGTTCAACTGGAAGAATACCTTTAAAACCAAATCCCCGCCCGCCCTGAACGGGAATGAACTCGGATAAGGCTGATTCCCGTCAACGAAATAGAAATGGGTTCCTTTGATTATGTCGTCTCCGGAAATCATCCCGTCCTCATTGATATATATTGATTCCGCGTCTTCAGGATCGAATTCCGGCGGATACGATGTTTCCAACCCCATCGAGCTTTGCGCCACTATAGCGAAATAGATATCCGTCCCCGACTTTACCGCGGTTCCGGGAATGGTCGCCGTGACATCGCCGTTTGGCAATAGCGACGATATCAGATTCAACTGCATCAACGTGGGTGTTCCGGAATCATTCGTGTAATAGAACTTTAACTGTGTTATTCCGCCGCCTTCCGGATCCGTGATGTTAAACTTGACGTTTATAGCTCCGTTTTCGATAAACGGCTTTTTCAATTCCTGCATGACGACAACCGGCGGGTCTCCGCATCTGCATTTGACCGAACTGGTCGTTACAGGATTGCTGCTCAGACAACTCGAACTGGATCCCACGACATTGTAGGAAACATAGGTGTCGTTCAAAACGGTTTCCGCAGTAAATGGCGAAGACGTTTTTGGAACAGTGGCTCCGCCCGAAACCGGAGTTATATCAACACGGATGTCGTTACATGGAGTATAAGGCGTCGACCCGCCCAGAGTCGTCACGCATCCCGTCGGCAGAGTGAAAGACATCGAAACATCCGCCGGAGTTCCGTCAGTGTCGCTTGAGCACGTGCCGGCTCTTCCCTGACACGTGAGGCTGCTCACCGCCGGCGGCCTTGTGAAACATGGAACTTTTGACACGTTGATGATTGTCGATATCCCTTTGTGCTGAACCGCGCATCCGCAAGCCTCCGTCAGCAATTCGCAGAAGTTCCCGTCGAAAAGATTTGTAAACGAATCAAACGCGAATGTGTACGCCGCCGTCGTTTCGCTTGAATATATGTTTTTGAAAACCAAGCTCTGCATCAGAAGGTTAGTGTTCGCTGTGGATTTCCCTAGCGTGCCCTGCACCACTTTAGCGTAATAGCTCCCGCTTTCAACAGTGATGAAATCATCCACCAATCCGACCGTAAGCGAAGAAGAAATATCATTCCATATCACAGGATATGAACCGCAAACTGATGATGGAGAATCGCCGTCGCAGAGTTCTCCGGGAGGCGGCTCTGTTTTCGAGCCTCTTGCGTCATGGCAGTTGCAACTCGCCGGGTTTCCCATCGCCGGGTCGAACCGTATCTTTGACTGATACGCGTCCAATGTCTTTTTGGTAGTCCCGTCCTGTTGAAAAACCACGTCGAGAGCTATTTCCGAATCGGTGGCATAGAACTCCGCTTGTAGCGGCGTCGTTCCGTCTCCCGATGCGCAAACCGCCGCGTCAGTCAAGGTGTAACTCCCGTTTTTCAACATGCACAGGTGAGCGTTGGCCGCCGTCCCGAACATTATCGTAATTGCGAGAATCGTTGCGTGAAATATATATCTCCTGATCAACAACGTATTCCTCCTTGCAGGATGTCCCTTTTTACGCGCCGCCGCTTCCCGCCTGTCGGCCCGGTCATGCAGATACTATACTATATATATTTCTTTTTCAAGCGCCTTGTGCTTTCAATTTCTTCATCCCTATTATTTCACAAACCCTTTTATGAATACAATACTTAAAATAAATTTTCCATATAGCATAATTATTGCCCGAAATCATTATTTTCAAACTAGCGCTTAAGCAATTCCGTGTTTTTCAAAAATCCTCCAACCTTAACTTGATTTCAACAATCTAGGCTGAAGTCAAAGAAAAGAATGATATACGAGGCGATTCGAGCGAGAACTATGAATCATGCTGCTTCTTAGACCGAGTTCTAGTAGATTATTCAACGCCGTAGACCGCCCCCTATTCGATTTTTCGGATTTTTCCCATAAAAAACTGGCTTATATCGGATTCAGGTTGAACGAATATTCCCGAATCCTCATTAGAATTCGGGAACGATTATTCAGACCGGATCAAATACGAGGCGCAAGGCGCATTTTAGCAGTAGGTGCGGGGTTGCCGCGCCCCAAAATGTCGCAGTTATGCGTCGTGGAAACAGCGCCCCTACTGAACAAAAACAATGTGGCGGCGACCATGCAGTTCGCCGCTATTAAAACCGCCCTGTTCGTCTGCGCTATCAGCGTATCCGGGTTCAATATCGGGAGACAGCGCTTAACGCAATATATTGATAAATGCGAAAACTGAGCCTGCTTAACGCGCTCAGGGTCGAAAGCTCCTTTTTCGCCGAGAAGCGGTTTCTGTCCAATAGATACAGCATCAAAAATCAATTTTTTATATATAGATTGATACAAGAAAGATCTTTTCATGACTGTGGAACATATTTCGTAAGTGACCGCTTTCTAGTCGATGATTCAACGCAGATTCGTCGATAGAGCAGACAAATACTAAAAACATAGTTGCCATATATGATTTATCCCGAATTCTTCAATAGGATTCGGGAGGCGATTGTTCAGAGCGGATGAAACGCGAAACTCATTTTTGATGTAGGGGCGGGGTTGCCCCGCCCCAAATTGTCGCAGTTATTGGGCGCGGAAACCGCGCCCCTGCTGAACAAATAAATTCCTGAGTCCCCCTGAAACTCAGATATTTATCGCGGCGAGCGGGACTTTGGAGTGCGGCGATTCATCGCCGCTTTTCCCAGCGATGTGAGCCATCCCGGAGCCGGGAATTAATTCCCGGCTCTTGTCAGCGTTGATCGCGATTAAAGCGGCGATGAATCGCCGCACTCCAAATTTAATGCGACTCGAGAAGATATTTATTAAGTGAAACGGGGCTTTTTTAGGTTTTACCACTATATGAGTTTCAGGGGGAATCAGGAATAAATGTGGCGGCAACGAAGCTGTTCGCCGCTATGAAAATCGCCCCCGGTTCGTCGGCTCTACCGACGAATCAGGGTTTATAAAGGAAAGTCACAAAATGTTTAAAACAAAGAAGCCGGCTTGCGCCGGCTTCTTTTTAGAACTTGACAATTGAATAGTGAAGGGTTGACCCGTTGCAATCGACCTGGAGTACGCCGGATCGCTCGCATTTCCGCAGAGCTTCCTAGCGTATTCTTCTCCTTAGAAAGGAGGTGTACAAGTTGTACATTTCGACAAAACGGACATTTCGGGTTTTTCGGGGTCGTTTCGGGGGTTTTCTCTCTCATTTTCGTCTCCCTCTCGTGTGTTTTTTTCTCTGCGGCCGCTTTTGTGCTTGGGCCCGGCGTCGGTGTGGCCGCCCGGTCTCCGCCTGTCGCCTTGCCTCCGGGCGGCTGGTCGCGGCGTTGTTTCGCTAATTGACAATTTGTCGTTTTTTGAGGGGATGTTATTTTGTGACTGTTCTTGAGTTTTTCGCTCTATATGCCGAGTTTGCGGTCGTGCGGCCTTCGTGGTCGCGGGAGCGGTATGCGTTTCGTTATTTCCTCGACTGTCTTGGCTCGTGTGCTTTGGAGGGCATAACGGCGCGCCATGTGGATTCGTGGCGGTCGGCGCGCCGTCTGGCGGTGGCTGATCAGAGTGTCGACCGGGAGTTTAACGCGGTCTGCTCGATGTTCCGCAAGGCGGTCGAGTGGGGTTATATCGAGGTTTCTCCTTGCGATCGCTTGCATCGTTTGGGGGGTTCGAATCCTCGGTTTCGCACTCTGTCGAAGGAGGAAATCGAGGTTGTTATGGCTTCGGCGCTTCGTGCGGGTCCTGTGGTTTACTGGATTGTCCGGACGCTGCACGATACTGGCATGCGACCTTCCGAGCTGCGGTCGCTGTTGTGGTCTCAGGTGGATTTTACTGAATGTGTGTTTTCGCTCTCGCGCACGAAAACTGGCCGGGGCAGGAAAATATATTGCTCCCCGGCCGTTGTCGCGGCTACGGCGGCGCTGCCGCGCTTTGAGCCGCGTGTTTGCCCGACGTGGCCGATCAGATCTCTCGTTTCTGTGTGTCGCTCGATCCGGAACTTCCATTTGTACGATTTGCGGAAGAATTTTATTACTCGCGCGCTCGAGCAGGGCGCGGATGTTTCGATTGTGGCGCGGGCGGCGGGGTGTTCTGCCCAGACGATTCTGAAATTCTATGCGTCGCCTCCGGATCACGCGCTCCGCGCGTGTTTTCTTCGCGCGTCGCTGTACGAGCGTTCAGGTGTTCAGTTAAAATTAATCCACGATGGTTGAGGAATCCTGTTCTGTCACAGAGGAAATGAGGCGTTTTGCGGCCGCGTCCGGAGGCCGCGCGGCGGTGTCCGCGGCGATTCTCCGCGCGGCGGATTCTGCGCCGTGTCTTGTGGAGGTTTCCGGGGACGTGGTTTGTCTGGTGTTTTTTCTGCCGCGTGTGGCGTGAGGTTTTCGGGTTGGCGGGGGAGAGGGAATAGAGGGTTGAAATGTCGCGTATCAAGCGACGGGGGGCGAGGAAGGGAGCGTCGCGCCGGGCGACCGCAGAAGAAGCGACGCGGTTTTTTTCGCGGAGCCGCCCGGCGCGCGAGCACGCGGCAACTGCCGCGCGCGCAGCAATCGCGACCGACCGAGCGAGGGGGGCGAGGCAGTGCGCGCGCGCTTTGCGGGGGGGGCCGAGGCCCCTCTTTTTTTTTCGGCCGAGGCCGGGCGGGGGAGAGGGACGAATAGCGGCGAGCAGGACGCGAGCCGCCAGATATCGAGGCCGAACGCGAGAGAGGCCGGGGCTGACCGAGGCGCGGAGGGGCGCGCCGAGACGGCCGCCGCCGGTGGGACGGCGAGCGGCCACCGCAGAGGGGTGGGGAAGCGCGCGCGCACTGCCGAAGCCGGGGTTGTGGGATTGTTTTTCTTCTCCGCCGCCGGCGGCGGCGGCGGCGGGAGTCCCGGCAGCCGGCGTCACGTCCGGACGCGGACGCGGAGGCGGTCCTCTCCGGGATGGCTCTCCGGGATTCGGCGCGGTGGACGCTCAACAACTGTGTTGAGCGTCGTCGTGGCGTGGCGGCAGATCGGCGAGCAGCTCCTCCCCTGCCCCGGCCCGGCCCGTACAGTTACTCCACCCCTCCGACCCTCTCGCCCTCCACCCCCGTTGACGCGGCGCCTCTCGCTCCATTTCTAAATCGCTCGCCGTTATTAAAAAACATTTCAGCGGCGGCGATAGTCGCTTCGGCGCTCGCTGGGCCTTCCCTCCGCCCTCGCGTGTCGCCCGCTTTGGTGGCGGCGTCGGTCGGCGCGGTCGTCGCGGGTGGCGGTCTCCCCGTTAGTTGAGTTCCCGCCACAAAAGAACTTTCCGGTTATTCGTTGCGCAGCTCACCGCTGGGGGCAAAGCTCTGCGGTGGTCGCGCTGGCCATGCAGAGCCGCCCTCGATGCGCGTTTTCTTGCGGGCGCCTTGCGGCCTCGTCCGGAGGCCTCGAAGCCTCCCGGACGTTTGGCCTTGCGCCCGCGCCTATTAAGAAATAAAAAAATTCCCGGTGATAACTGCGGCCGCTTGGCGCCGGGGGCGTCTCCCTCATGTCGATGTCCGCGTAGCACTCCGCTTCCGGCTCCGGGACTGTCGCTAATCGCTCCTGTTCGTTCGCCGGTGCGGGCCGCAAAGTAGCGCGGCCCGTCCGCTTCGCCGCTCCCATAACATTCGTCCGACACCCCCGGTCGCCCCTCGCGGCGATTCCTCGCAGCGCGCGCGGCTTTCGCTCGCCGCCGCCCTTGGGCCTTCGAGCCGGCCTCGCCGGGCGGCGGCCTCGCTTCGGCGCTTTTTTCGTGTGTAACTTTTGTGTATAATTCACACATGAAAAAACAACGCAAAAAACGCATCGACACGATGCTTTCAGAGCAGACTTATTGCAGACTGATTGAACACTGGGCGAACTTCGAGCCGGAACTTTCCCGCTCTCAGTTAATCGAAAAAGCTATCGGCAAATACCTTGCCGGTCACAAGCGCGATCGCGATTTCGCCGAACACGTGAAAGCGGAATCTCTCATGGCAAAAATTCAAAGACTCTCCTCTTAGAGCAAAAAAAAATCCACCCGTCAGAGTGGATATCTTCCCGCTAGATCGTCAAATCGGGCGGTATATGTTGACGGGTGGATTTTAACACGCCATCCTTGACAGGTCAATATTTCGCGGGTTACACTCCCGCCAGATCGTCAAATCGGGCGGTTTTGCGTTTCTGGCGCACGAACGCCGAAACACACACCCCCGAAAAAACCTTTCAAGGAGGCCCTTCTATGGAGCCTAAATTCACTCTGTTAGACCCTGCTTTAATTCCGACCTCGGATTTTATTCCGAAACACTTCATTGTCACGAGGGAAAAGGCGATGGACATGTTTGCATGGTACATCGCTCGACTGATTCGCTCGAACGGATGCCCTGCGCACTGCAAAGAAGTTGCTCAACAGCCATTCAAAAGCTGTCAGAATTGCGAATCGTTCAACGATGAAAGACGGCTCATAATGTGTTGGTTTCTCGTCGCGTTTCTAGACACGCCGCCGAAAACATCAGAGTTATCGGCAAGGTGCGAAATCGACGTTTTCAACTTAAGAAACAAAACCGACGACGAAAAGGAGCCCGCATGAACGGATACCAGCCGATTTTTCGCGCGCTCCTCGAAGCCGCCGCCCGGGCCGGACTATCTCTTGCCGGACAAGGATTATTAGTCCAGTTGCACTGTCGAGCAAACCCCCGAACCGCCATCTACCACACCACCGCGCGGCGCCTCGCAGAGGAAACCGCCCCCGCCGGCGCCGCCAGCATCGAGCACGTGCGAAGCCAGTTGCAACAACTGCGGTCGCTCGGCCTAGTCGTCTACACGACCAACCGAACGAAACGACCCTACGCCATCTATCTGCCCAGTTTCGTCCTGCAGGGAAACCCGCTCCGGATCACGCGCCCATGGCCGCAAACCCTGATGATAGCAAACAACCATCCGAGCTTTCGCGCACAAACGGCAACACAGAGTCCCGCACAGAGTGGCGAGTTTTCAACAGTCGTAGAAATGCCGAATGTGGAAAACCTGATAAAAGACTATCTGGCAAAGACAGGAAACGACTGGTCTTTTCAACATCGCGATATATTCTCAGTGAAAATAGAGCACGACGCAAAGGGCAAATTTCACAATTTTATTCAGTTATCAAGGTACAACGTGCAGGACCCTACACAGAGACCCGCACAGAGTGCCGCACAGAGTCGCGAGCATCTCAGTACACAGGCAAATCTGGGGTTTTAAAAGCGTTTAAAACGAAAAAACGAAAAACAGAACAACAAAACCCCAAATTTGACAATCTGATAAAGGCGAGAGAATACTTTGAAGAAAAACCGGAGAAGCAACGCCCTTACCAGAACGCCGCCGCCGCCTGATAAAACCGGCGGAACCGGACAATTGAATAGTGAAGGGTTGACCCGTTGCAATCGACCTGGAGTACGCCGGATCGCTCGCATTTCCGCAGAGCTTCCTAGCGTATTCTTCTCCTTAGAAAGGAGGTGATCCAGCCGCAGCTTCCGCTACGGCTACCTTGTTACGACTTCACCCTCCTCACCAGGCACACCTTAGGCGCTTCCTTCCCTTGCGGGTTAGGTCAGCGACTTCGGGTGCACCCGACTCGGGTGGTGTGACGGGCGGTGTGT
>DIWT01000057.1 GCA_002435745.1 bacterium UBP15_UBA6099 | reverse complement strand
AAAAAATGGTTTCCCCGCAAACTTATAAACAATCATTAAATCAGCATTAATCTTTATGATAGCAGGCAATACAGAGCGATGGCTGCGGCGACGCCGATAAGAAGCGGCAGCGCCCAGAGAGGCCGTTGCGCCACAGCCGGCTCCGCCGCCAGCGCTATTTCTCCCGGCTCGATCTTTCCGTCGCCCGGCTCGTCTCTAATAAGGTCGAACTTCAGATGCTTGTTCAACTCCTCTATTATCTCGTCGGGCTTTTCAAACACGAAAGGATTAAACTGAAGCGAAACGTCAGGCGACGCGTAAAGGTCGATGAAAAAGTCTCGGCCCGGCGGGGCGGACGACCTGCGCACCCTCGTTATCTCGTCCCAAGATATCCGCCGCGCGCCCATGAGCGGCCATCTGAGGAAAACCCCCGATTCGCCCACGCGCAGCAATATGCTTTGAAGGTAAACCCCGGCCATCGCCGAGAAGAACGCCACGACGCAGGCGGCCCGGAGCGCGTCGGCGTCGCCGGTCGTCTTAGCGCGAAAGGCCGCCGCCGCTAGCACGGCCAGCCCCGCCGCCGGATATCCCAGACGCCTGTATATCGACAGCCTGAACTCTTTTTCCCCAGCCTGACTCATAACTGAATTCTATTCGCGGCGTCGCAAGCGCGCAAGCCGCTCCCCCGCTGGCCCGCTTCGCTTCTCCTATCCGGGGTCAACCCGAATCCGTTATTATGCATGTTATTAGTTGATTCTACCCACTACCAAGTGTGCCATGCGCAAAGCTTTTTCCTTTGCGCATGTTGCTTTTTACCAAATAGTTAATGGGAATTTTCATTTAATACTTCGTATAGGATTCGGGAGCGATTGTTCAGAGCGGATGAAACGCGGAACGCAAGGCGCGTTTTTCCAGTAGGGGCGGGGTTGCCCCGCCCCAAATTGTAGTAGTTATTGGGCGCGGAAACCGCGCCCCTACTGAACAAAAAAATGCGTTGGCAACGATGCAGTTCGCCGCTATGAAAATCGCCCCGATTCTTCGGCTCTATCGACGAATCCGTGTTCAATTTTCGGGTGTAAGCTCTCGGGCATATTGCTTGCTGATTGATTTCATAGCTCGCTTTAAAATGCGCGATACTCCGTCCTGATGTCGGTTTTAATTCGTAGGGGCGGGGTCTCCCCGCCCCGGTTTTTCCGCTCTTCCCGCCGGGCGCGGCAACCGCGCCCCTACGTCAAATGGCGTTCTCCGCCATTACATTTATACGACGTATTATTTTATTTTGCCCATTGTGACGGCGCCACCCACAACCCCGTTGTGGGTGTGAGATGGGTAAAACCAATTAAGAAATGGCATAAGTATCATTACTCGTCAAATGATCGCGGCTTCCGGAAAGCGTTCTTTGGATTGTTCGCGTCTTCATCCCACGTTTTCGGATTAGTTTCAATATAGGTGGAAATTGCTTCGTAAGATTCTTCATTTCGGATTATGTGGTCGTAATAATTTCGTTGAAAAACCGATTTCCCCGAATTCCCGCTTATCATGTTAACTCTCTTCGTCGACAGGTATTTCATATGCGCGACAACTTGTCCCAATGACGGTTTTAATTCGTAGGGGCGGGGTCTCCCCGCCCCGGTTTTTCCGCTCTTCCCGCCGGGCGCGGCAACCGCGCCCCTACTATTTTTCATTACGCCGCTTGTGTTGCCGATGCAGCTATCCTTTATCTCCGTGTTACGCCCGTCGTCGCGCGATATGGAAACAATCATGTGAATATGATTCGGCATGATTGTATAGACATCAATCTCCACGCTATCGTATAAAAGGGATACTTCATTAATCGCTCTGTCGACAATCAGGCCTGTCCGGTTTAACCCCATCCATCCATTCGCGATTTCTCCGAATAAACACTCCCTGTTCCGGGCGCAAATCGTAATAAAATACTTGCCCGGCCCGGAGTAATCATAACCCTTCAGGCGCATGGGGCTTCTTTTTGCGTTTTGATCGCTCTGCGCTCGCAAAGCTTCCTCGAATATCGCCGTTGCGACAAGCGAGTCATCCGGCTTTGAATTGTTGCGTAACAGCGAAGATGTGATGTCTATTTTGCCACATCGGCCTGAATCAGAATGTCGTCTCCGACGGTTATCGCGGACATATTGGAAAGTTTGACGCTGTCCGCCGCGCGCGGGAAGCCGGCGCCGTCGAAGAACGTTTTTGCGTCCGCGCCGCCGAGCAGCTTCGGAGCTACGAACACCGCCACCCTGTCCACCAGCCCGGCCTCTATCATCGACGCGTTGAGAGTTCCGCCGCCTTCGAGCAGGACGGATAGAACGCCCATGCCCGCCAGTTCGAGCATGGCTTTGCGAAGGTCCGGCATTCCCGCGCCGTCCGGCGGCAGTTCGATCACCCGGCAACCCGCGCGGCGCAGCGCTTCCGCCCTGTCCGCCGGCGCTCCCTCAAGCGTGAACACCACGGTTTTTCCGTCCGACGCCTGCCTCGCCAGTTTCGAGTCGACGGATAAAATCAGTTCAGGATCGAGCGCCACGCGCAACGGATCCTTTATCTTTTCGGATTCGGGCAGTCGGCAGTTCAGAGCGGGATCGTCCGCTTTCAAAGTCCCTGACCCGACAGCCACCGCGTCCGCCTCTCCCCTCATCCGGTGAACCATCTCCCTGCTAGCCTCGCACGATATCCATTTCGAGTCCCCGGAGCGCGACGCCGTCTTGCCGTCCAGCGTGGCCGCCGCCTTCAAAGTGACAAACGGCAATCCCGTCCTCATGACTTTCACGAACGCTTCATTCAGTCTGAGACAATCTTTTTCCAAGACGCCGACTATCGTTTCCACTCCGGCGTTTTTTAAAAACTCGATTCCCGCGCCGCTCACTTTCGGGTTGGGGTCCGTCATGCCGACCACGACCCTCGCTATCCCCGCGGCGGCCACCGCCGGAGCGCACGGCGGAGTCCGGCCGTGATGCGAACAAGGCTCCAGATTGACATACATCGTCGCTCCTGCAGCCTTCCCGCCAGCCGCCCTGAGCGCGTTTATCTCCGCGTGCGGCTCTCCCGCCTTCCGATGCCAACCCTCGGCTATCGTCTCGCCTCCCAGCGTTATCACCGCCCCCACCATTGGGTTCGGCGACGTCCGCCCCCGTCCATGCTCCGCTAGCTCCAACGCCCGTTTCATGTGTTTTTCGTGTTCGTTTTCCATATCGCCTTCATTCGCATTTCAACGTTCTCCATTATACCGGCCTGTCGGCTTTTTTCAAAACGCTTAGCTATTCGTTCCGCCGCTCATCAGAGATCCCTGTTCAATTCAATAATTAATTTTTCCGCCGACTGAGCCTACTCAGATTTTTTTCAGCCTCACAATGAATTCCACTGTTTTCCACATCCTTTCATTGGCTTTTCAACGTTCCCGGAAACAGCCTGATAAACCGCTATTTGTCGTTTATACGATAATAAACTGTCTGAACATCTTTTTTCGTCGAATATCGCCATATAAGAACGATATCGCGTAAAACATAAAAGTTAATAAATGAAAATCGCGGAGAACCGGATTTTAAGTTTTCCACAATAAATTGTGAACAACTCCATGAAGCCACACAATATATGGTGGTTTTTTTGACCTGCCCCGCTTGACATGAGCATTCGCCGGGGGCTAATATGTACTCGCTTGGGGAGCGCATTATTAAAAGCTAAAACCCGACCCGGTAAGCAGGGAAAAACAGAGTAAAAAACGGCTGAAACCGGCGATTGGCGATTGAACGCGCGGGCGCTCCGAAAAGGCCGGCCCTCGCCCCTTGAAATGGGCGGGGAAGCGATAAAAAAGAAGATTTGAGGATATGAGAATGGAAATGAAAGCTGAAAGCGCGGCGGCGATAGACGCGGCGGAAAGCGCGCCGATGAAAGATGTCCCTGTTGTCAAACAGAAAAAACACACTCCGGCGGACGACTCGCGCGCCAAACAGGCCCCTCAGGAGACGACCGTCGACAGCGCGCTTGAGATAACCGTCAACGCCCTGAAAGTTCTTGAACGCAGATACCTCAAGAAAGACGAGCGCAACAAAGTGGTCGAGCGGCCGGAGGACATGTTCCGCCGGGTAGCCCGAAATATCGCCTCGGCGGACTCGTTCTACGAGCCTTACGCCGACCTGCAGGCCGTCGAGGAAAAGTTCTACCGCATGATGACGGATATGGAGTTCATGCCCAACTCGCCGACGCTCATGAATGCCGGGCGCGACCTGCAACAACTCTCCGCCTGCTTCGTTCTGCCCGTCGAAGATTCGATGGAGGACATATTCGAGACGGTTAAAAACACCGCGCTCATACACAAGTCCGGCGGCGGCACCGGGTTCAGCTTCTCCCGTCTCAGGCCGAAAAACTCCGCCGTCCGCAGCACTCGCGGAGCGTCCAGCGGCCCGGTGTCATTCATGCAGGTTTTTAATTCCGCCACAGAAATAATCAAACAAGGCGGAACCCGCCGCGGCGCAAACATGGGAATCCTCCGCGTCGACCATCCGGACATCCTTCAATTCATCTCCTGCAAAAAAGAAACCGACCGCCTCACTAACTTCAACATCTCAGTCGCGGTCACGGACGCCTTCATGGAAGCGGTCGAGGCCGGGACGACGTACGAGCTGATCGACCCCCGCACCGGACTGCCCGCATCCGAGCTCGACGCCCGCGAGGTCTTCGACCTCATTGTGAAAATGGCCCACCGCAACGGCGAACCCGGCATCGTCTTCATCGACTCCATGAACGCCGACAACCCCACCCCCCACGTAGGCCGCATCGAAAGCACCAACCCATGCGGCGAACAGCCCCTGCTCCCCTACGAGTCCTGCAACCTCGGCTCCATCAACCTCGCCCGCATGGTCAGAAACGGACGCGTCGATTTCGACCGCCTCAAAACCGTCGTCCGCGACTCCGTCCACTTCCTCGACAACGTCATCGACATGAACAGATACCCGCTGGACAAAATCGAGCAGATGACGAAAGGCAACCGCAAAATCGGCCTCGGCGTCATGGGCTTCGCCGATATGCTCATCCAGCTCGGCGTATCGTACGACTCGCAGGAAGCGGTGGATCTGGCGGAAAAAGTGATGGGCTTCATCAAAGATGAATCGCGCGCGGCAAGCGCCGACCTCGCGGAAAAAAGAGGCTGCTTCCCCAACTTCGAAGGAAGCGCGCTCGACAAACCCGGCGCTCCCAGACTTCGCAACGCCACCACCACCACCATCGCCCCCACAGGAACCATCTCCATCATCGCCAACTGCTCCAGCGGCGTCGAGCCTCTTTTCGCAGTCTCCTACATCCGCACCGTCATGGACAAAGACGAACTGGTGGAGATAAATCCCTACTTTAAAAAAATCGCCCGCGACAGAGGCTTCTTCTCTCCCGACCTCTTCCTCAAAATCGCCCAGCACGGCTCCATCCAGAGCTTCGAGGAAATCCCGTCGGACGTCAAACGGCTCTTCTCAACCGCGCACGACATCTCCCCCGAATGGCACGTCCGCCTTCAGGCGGCCTTCCAAAAATACACGGACAACGCCGTCTCGAAAACGATAAACTTCCCCTCCGACGCGACCGTCGAGGACGTCGAGAACGCCTACCGGCTCGCGCACAAACTCGGCTGCAAGGGGATCACCGTTTACCGCGAGGGAAGCCGCGAGGATCAGGTGCTGAGCGTCAAAAAAGAGCCTGCCGCTTCCGCCGCAACAGCAATCCCCGCAGCTCCCGCCCCCGCCCCGGCGGCCGAAAAAGAGCCCGCGCCCCGCAACCGCCCTTCCGTAACCTTCGGCAGAACCGAACGCGTCAACACCGGCTGCGGCAACCTGTACGTCACAGTCAACGAGGACGAGCGCGGCCTTTGCGAAGTGTTCACCCAGATGGGGAAAGCCGGCGGCTGCGCCGCCGCCCAGTCCGAGGCCATTTCCCGCCTCATCTCCCTCTGTCTGCGCTCCGGCGTGAAAATCGACCAAGTAAAAAAACACCTGCGCGGCATCCGCTGCCATTCCCCGGCGTGGGAAAACGGCGGGATGATAACCAGTTGCCCGGACGCAATCGGCATAGTGATCGAGAGACACATGAAATGGAGAGAGGCCGGGAGCGCACGCGCTCAAAGCGCCGCCCCCGCCGCCCGCATCGAACGCTCCTCCGCCGGACGCAACGTGGACATCGTAGGCTCCTGCCCCGAATGCGGCAGCGTCATGGAGCCTGACGGCGGCTGCATCGTCTGCCGCATCTGCGGCTTCTCCAAATGCAGTTGACGCGACGGCCCTTTTCCCGCCGCCGAAATGACTTTTTTCGGAGGATTTGCTGACATGGCCATTCTCTTCTGGATGATGCGCGAACTCGAAGACGAGCTTAACAAACGGAAAGCCGTCGAAGTCAGGATCGGACTCGGCTACACCGGAGTGCGACTCGACGACGGCTCGATGGGCCTCGCGTACACCTTCAGACACAACACCCGCCACGGTTGCTCGGTGGTTAATAAAGCCGGAGCCTTGCGCGGCCCCGCCATAGACCTCGCAAAAATGGCCGGCTCCAAAGACGCCATTGAAGCGGCCATCGGGCTTGCCACCATGAACGCCGTCGCCAACTCCCGCCCCGAAGCCATCTCCGCCGAAAATAAGGATGTGGCCGATTGCTTGGATTTGAGAGATTCGGACAAAATCGCGATGGTCGGCTTCTTCGCCCCGGTGGCGGACAAACTGGCCGGACGAGACGTCACCGTTTTCGAACTGGACAAAGGCGACTGCCACTGCAAAGAGCCTATCGAACGCCAGCCCGAACTCCTACCTCTCATGGATGTGGCAGTCATAACATCGACTTCTTTAATCAACCATACCGCCGACGGCCTTCTGTATCACCTGAGCAACGCCCGCGAAGTCGCCTTCCTCGGCGCCTCGACGCCTCTATTGCCCTCGCTTTTCAAAGACACCAAAGTCACGCTGCTTGCCGGAATGATAGTCCGCGACGCGCCGCTGGCATTCGACATAATCAGCCAAGGCGGAGGCGCTCAAAAACTCTCCGCCGCCTCTAAAAAAGTGTTGCTTAGAATCAATCGGTAGAAACAGATCCCTACTTATCAACGTGACGCGATATGTTCCCGCGCAGTTTGGCGCGTCACCTCTTCGCCCACAATAATTTCGTGTTGTTTCTTAATATATTTAATTCCCAACATAAACAAATCGAGAAATGAGCGTCTATCTTCAAAAAACCAGCGATGCAGATATTTTAAAGATAATATGATTTATTTTATCAGAATGCTTGACAGCATAATTATCATGGGCTATAATTCAAGCGAAAAATAAAATGGAATATTTCTGGAGGTGGTCGTTATGACAATCGTAAGGTGGAGACCGACAGGGTTTCTGAGCGAGATGGGAAGGTTGGACGACGCTTTTGACAAGTTGTTCGGGAACAACCTTCTCGGCGACACCGATTCGGGCGCGGCGGCGCGCGGATGGGCTCCCGCTCTTGATGTCTTCGAGGAAGAGGGAGCCGTTGTCGTCAAGGCTGAAATACCCGGCATGGCCAAAGAGGACATCGCCATAGAGGTAAAGAACGACATTCTCACAATCAGAGGAGAGAAGAAGGTCGAGACCGAGGAGAAAAACAGGCGATACTACAGGTCCGAACGCAGATACGGCTCTTTCACGCGCTCCTTCTATCTGCCCGAAGACGCTGACGCGGACAACATCAAGGCTTCTTACAAGGAAGGTTTGCTCGAACTTAGAATCCCCAAAATCGAAAAGAAGGAAGAGGAAGACGTAAAGAAGATCGCCGTCGACTGACGAGCGAGCTGCCGACATATTCTCCGGCGGGCCGGGGCGGCGCGTTGCCCCGCCCGCTTTTTATTTTGACACGCGGCGAGAATATAAGATAACATTGTATGGAATCTTTTGCGCAAATCGGCGGATGATATGAACATCAACCTGAAACGGGCGTTCGGAACAGCGGGAGCTTGCGGAGCGGCTCTGGCGTGCGCTTTTTTCCTTTTATCCGTTGTCGCCTCTGCGCAACAGAAACCCCCGGCGCAAGCCGCCGCAGTCTGGCCCGCCACCATGAACCCGGTCTCCGAGATCGTCATCGTCGCGGTGGACGCAAACACCCTTTACTACCTCGGCCCGGAAAAAAGCAAGCGGAGCAATCAGGCGTACACCGGCCCGTACCCGATGCACAGGATGTGGCACGGGCGTCTGGTCGAGCGGCTCAGGGAGGCCGGCGCTCGCGCGGTCGTGTTCGACATGCTTTTCCAGCAGACTTGGGACACGCGCGACGACAAGATGTTCACCGACGCCGTATCCGCCGGGCCTCCCCCCGTTATCGCCGGATTCGACATCATTCCCACCCCTCACGCTGTCAACCCCCAAGTTGACCTGCGCTCTTACGCCATCGGCAGAGCAGGAGCAGGAGCCGCGATTGGCAGGTCCGCCCCCGCTCTGGCCCTTCCCTTCGAGGGCCTTCTAAAGGCGGGCGCTTCCACCGCCGGGCGGTCTCTTTACCCCGACGCGGACGGAACTCTGCGTCGCGTGGACATGTTCGTCAGGCATCAGGGCTATGTCCTTCCTTCGCTGTCTCTGGCAGTCTTTCTGGCGGCGATAGAGGCTTCTCCCTCCGAAGTTTCGGTCTCAGGCTCCGGCGTTTCCCGCGCAGTCTCCGTCCGGGGCAGAAGCGTGCCTCTGGCTCAAGGAGACACCCTGCAGGTTCTTTTTCCGCCGCACAAATCGGTCTTCAAAATCGTTTCCTACTATGACATCGTGAAAGTGAAAGATAATTTCAAGGCGGGAGCCGAAGAGAAACACAACGACAAGATGAGAGAGATATTCAAGGACCGCGTTGTCATCGTCGGATACACCGACGCCTCGACCGGGGCGCTGATGACGACTCCTGCGGGGGCGGGCTATCCGAGAGTTGAGGCCATCGCCGCCGCCGCCAATCAGATGGTGAACCTGTACGCGGGAAGAAACGCCGTCCCAGCCCGGATGACCGAGCCTCGGCCTTCTCCGAAAGGCTACTCCGACCCGGAAATCAACATCGAGCGCCGCTAATTCTCTTCCTCGAAGTTTTTTCTGTATAAACATACAAAAACATCCGCGATTGTTTTTGCGTTATAATGTTCACCGAGGCGTCTTTGATGGAGCAAAAACGGCTGATGGGCATGTTGCGCAGGCTGAACGCGAAAAGCGTTCCGGTCAAAGTGCGTTTCGAGTGCACGAAGCGCTGCAACCTCAGATGCGTCCACTGCAAGATAGCCATCCGCAAAGCTCCTTCAGACGAACTGTCTCCCGCCGAGATGGCGGACATATTCGCCCAGTTGAAAAAGGCGGGGACGTTTCAGTTGGCGGTCACGGGCGGCGAAGTCTTCGCCCGTCCGGACGCGACCGAAGTTCTTGAGACTGTTTTCGCGCAGGACTTCCTTGTCGCCATCCAGACGAACGGGACGCTGGTCGGCCCGGAACATATAGCGTTGATGAAACGCAACAACGACAAGCTGGTTCGCTGCGCGGTCAGCCTGTACGGCGGAGACGCCGCGACTCACGAAGCCGTCACCCGCGTCGCAGGCTCGTTCGACGCCGCCGTCCGGACGCTCTCGCTTTTGAAAGAAGCCGGCGTCTCCACAGCCGTATTCTGCATGCTGATGAAGGAGAACGCCCCGCATTTCAGAAAAGCCGAGGAGTTTTTCAAACAACTTGGCGTGCATTATCAATTTTCCACGCTGATGGTGGCGCGCGAAGACGGCTGCGCGGACCCTCTCGGCCACGCGGTGGACGACGAGACACTCAGGTCGCTTCCCATCAAGTGGGACGAGTTCCTGAACCCCGACCCCCTGAGCGTCCCTTCCGCCTATCCGCCGGAAACCATGATATCCGAGTGGTGCGTGGCGGGCCGCATGGCGAACATTTTGCCGAACGGCGACATGGCCCCCTGCTCCGTAATCAAGACGCCGGCGGGAAACCTCCGGGAAAGCTCCTTTCAGGAGCTTTACGACTCGCCCCTATTCAACCAACTGCGCGCTTTGCGCGTGGGCGATATGGAGTGCAGGGACTGCGAATACTTCCCCCGCTGCAAACCATGTCCGGGGATATCCTTCAACGAAAGCGGCAGATACACCGCGCGCACGCGCGCTTATTGCAAACTCACAAAAACATTCATCAACTTGCCGGGGAGGCTGACATGAGCGGAATAAAAATCTCCACATTGTGCTGCAACAACGTTATGACTAGCGCGGGGCTGCTCGCCGAACACGGCCAGAGCTTTCTGGTCGAAACGCCCGACGCTTCGATTCTTTTCGACGTCGGGCAGACCGACGTCGCGTTGCGCAACGCGGCAAAAATGGGGAAAGACCTGAGCAAGACGGACTTCGTAGTCCTCAGCCACGGCCACTACGACCACGCGGGCGGGCTGCTCGCCCTGCTCGATGTCGCCAAAAACTTCAAGCTCGTCGTCCACCCGGACGCGTTCGCGGAGAAGCTGGCGATGACGCCCGCCGGCATGATGCCGATCGGCATTTCTAAAGAGATTGTGGACAAGCTTGCCGCCGCCGGAGTGGAGAGGATCGAGACGACCGAGCCGTTCGAGGTCGTTCCCGGAGTGTCCACGACCGGAGAGGTCCCGTCGGCGAACGATTTCGAGAAGATAGAGCCGATGCTGATGGTCCGCGGGACCGACGGCGCTCCCGCGCCCGACCCGCTGCGCGACGACCTATCGCTGATTGTCAAGTCTGAAAAGAAGTCCGCGCTGCTTCTAGGCTGCGCGCACAGGGGGATAATCAGCCACATCGAGCGCGCCGCGGCGGTCTCCGGAATCGAGAAGTTCGACGCGGTGGTCGGGGGGATGCACCTAGAGCGCGCCGCTCAGCCTCAGATCGACGCCACCGTCGCCGCCCTGAAAAAATACGGCGTCTCGTCGATAGTCCCGTCCCACTGCACAGGCCCCCGCGCAACCGCCGCCCTCATGGCCGCCTTCCCGAATTCCGCGCTCCCGAACTTTGTGGCCTATTCATTCTCGGTGTGACTGCGGTCAAACGCCCGGCCCGCTTCTCAATCGACGAATGCGGGTTCGATTTTTACCGCGTCGCCCGCGCGGGTTTTCTTGAACGCCTTCGCGTCGCCCGACACTCTCCCTATGGGATTGACCGGGCTTGCCGCGCGGATTTCCCCGCCTTGACTCGCGGGCGTCGGACCGAAAAACACGCAGAAAGCGTTCCCCGGAGGCCAGTACCCCAACTCGCCCGGATCAACCACCTCTCGCGCGTCAGCCGACGGCGCGCAGGAAACCGGGATGGAGAAATAAATCTCGTCGCCCCACACGTTGGCCCGCGCAGAAATAGGCAGCGCTTTCCAGATGCTGTCGGCGGTCTCCGAATCATTCAAAACCGCCTCCGCCTCCACTGCCCCCGCCGTTATCCTTATCTTCCTGTCAGACATTTTCGGGCCTCCGAAAACCGGGCTTCAAATCGCGGACGGCAAAACAAAACGCGGCTCCCTATATCGCCGCTCCCATTCCCAGATTGCCGCTGTTGAACCGCACAAGCTTTTTCCAGTCTATCTCTCCGCCGACGCAGAAATCCTTCATGAACTCCTCGGTGAAAAGATTTACCACTTTGGCTTTCTGCTTGAGGAAATCATCGTTCAACTCCTTTGCCCTGTATCCGAGAGGCTCCACAATGTCGGTGTACAAATCCTCGTTCCCGCTGAGAAAATGCCAGAAATTCTGACCGACCACTTTCATATAGTTGCGCACATAAGTTGTCTTCGTTTTGCCGTAGCAAATTCCGAGAATAGGCTGAACTTTTGCTGTTTGCTTTGACTGAGAAAGCACTTTGACCGCAGTTTGAAAATCCTGCTCCTGCCTCTTATGCTGTGAACTGTTCCCCCAGTTGGTTCCAGACTTTACTGACACTAGATACTTTATGCCGTCCTTGTCGAACTGAAGGTCGATGCCTGTCGCGGGGGACTTTTCTCCTCCGTATGTTTTTGAACACACGAATATGGCCAACTCTTCCAAGAAATCGCCGAAAAGCTTCTCCTCTGAAGAATACAAATACGCGTCAAGAATGTCTTTCACAAGCTCCGACGCCACGCCGAAATACTTTGCCTTGAACAAATACGGATTCTTGCTTTTCAGGATTTTGTTCAGATCAAGTTGTTCCAAACATTTTATTTTGCTCTTGTGAAACTCCGCAATCATGTCGCTGACAAACTTCTCGGTCTCGCCGATTCTGGCCTGTTTCATATCAAAGCCCTCTGAACGCCGACACCGAGGCGCTTCCTTGCGATTTCGCAATACTCCGGGTTTGAATCGACGCCGATATAGTCCCTCGAAGCCTTTTTTGCGGCCAACGCGGTCGTGCCCGACCCGGAAAAGGGGTCCAAAACCACATCGCCCTTATCTGTAAACAATCTGATGAACCATTCGGGCAGAGCCTCGGGAAAAGCGGCGCTGTGATTGCGGTTGGAACACTCGGTGGCCATGTGCAACACGTTCGTCGGATACGCCATCGGCCTATCCAGCCAGTTCGATATGTTCTTTCCAAACCCGCTGCCCACTCTCGATTCATCTCGCGTCCTGTCCGTTTCGCTCAGATTATCCAACCGGCTTTCCGCCCACTTTCCTGTGGGAACCATCACTTCATCCTGATACATCTTGAAATGTCGCGATTTATTGAACTGCAACAATCTCTCCCATGAGTCCCTGAATCTGTTCGGCCACTTTCCGGGATAACAGTTTTTTTTGTGCCAGATGAATTCCTCCGTCCAAAGCCACCCCTGCTTTCTCATCTCAAGAATAAGCTCAATGACGTACGTGTGCCTTTCCCCGTTCGTCACCTTTTCTTTTATGTTCAACACAAACGTCCCGTTGGGCTTCAAAACCCTTAGCAGTTGCTTTGAAATCGGCAAAAACCAGCCTACATAATCATCGGGATGAATGCCGCCGTATGTTTTCTTTCTGCTGTCGGCATAAGGCGGCGATGTTATTATCAAATCTATGCAGTCGTCTGGAAACTCCGCGAGAATATCCGCGCTGTCCCCATTAATTATACTGTTTACGGACAAAAGCTTTTTCATTGCCGAACTCCGAGAGCCTGTTTCTCCGCGAACATATTTCGCGCGCGAAAAGCTCGGCCCGAATCATTGTGGCAGAAGCGGCGCAAACACAACAAAAGACGCTAATCCGAATGCCCCGCTGTCTATTAGCATATACTACCACATAAGGAGGAGCGGCGTCGAATCAGTCGCCCAGATATTTGCCGAAGAATTCGAAGGTCAAGCGGGAGCTTTCGACAGACGCGGGGGCGTCGGGATAGGTGATGAACGCGTGTTCGGCCCCCTCGAAAAGATGAAGCTCGCAGACGCGCCCCGCCTCCGCCGCCCGCGCGCACAGCGCCACAGATTGCTCATGCTCCACCAGAGTGTCTTTCGTGCCGTGCAACAGCAACAGAGGAGCCGCGCCCGCCGCGTATGACACCGGAGACGCCGCCGCCTGCAACTCCGCGCTCCCGCCGTTCTTCTCTGCGAGGAACCTCGGCAGCAGCATTTTGAACGAGGCTGTGTGCGGAGCGTCCGCTCGGATGTCCGTCAGCCCGAAGTAAACGACCGCCGCCTTGATCTCAGTGGACGGGTCCGCCCCATAGTCGCAGTCAGGCTCGAAGTCTGGATGATTCGCCGTTGCCGCCAGCATGGTCGCCAGATACCCGCCCGCCGAGCCTCCGATTGCCCCTATCCTCGATGGGTCGCCGCCGATCTGCGCCGCGTTCGCCCTCGCCCACCTCACCGCGCATTTCACGTCCTTGACGCTCTCCGGATAAACCCCGCCGTTCTGTATCAGCCTGTAGTTGACGTTGAACACGACGTAGCCGCCCGCCGCCACCTCGCGCGAAATCCTCGTGTAATGCTCCATGTCCTTGTCGCCGAACATGAAGCCGCCGCCGTGAATCACGATAACGATCGGCAGAGCCGCGTCCCCGGCAGGCCTGTATAAGTCGCCTTTCAGCAACGCAGACCCGACCTTCCGGAATGTTATATTCTTTTTTACAATCAGCCCGTCCTCGCCCGGCTGGGAAAGATCGATAGCCGGAGCGGGGGGCGCGCTCGCTCCCGGCTCCGCGACAGCCGCCCGCCCGCATTGAAAAACAATAAGCGCCGCCACTAGCAACGCCGACAATCTCGCTGTTCTATTCATGGATGCCATATTGCCCTCCCGCCGCCGGCAGACCGCCCCGGCGCGATGTCTTTTCCGTGAAATTATTATAAACAATCCCGCGGGTGTCCAGTTTACGGACTAAAACCGCGCGGCCCTCTCTGCGGCGCGCGCTTGACAAAACCTCAGCAGGAAATGAAAATCACTGGGCCGGATTTTTCTCGAAAGATCCGGGATGACATTTTCGCCGCGCCACCCCCCGGCGGAACAAGATAGTTCAAGGGCGTATAGCTCAGCGGAAGAGCGCTTGCCTTACAAGCAAGGGGTCGGCGGTTCAAATCCGTCTGCGCCCAACCCGAATTTGAAGAACGAATAAAATCGTCTTTAGTTAGAATGTCGCTACGCGACGCGCCCGGCGCTATTTCAATCCTTTATATCTGCTCCGCGCGTAGGCAAACCACGAAGTGGCGACCTTGTTGCGCTCGACGGGGTCGTTCCAAGCGGTCCGGGCCAGTTCAAGCGCGCGCGCTTCGGACACCGGAGGCGCGAATGCCGCCGCAGGCGGAGTCTTTCCCGGCCCGGCGGCCTTCTTCCAGCCGGACGCCAGATCGGCGTGCGTGTCGATTATCAGCGCGCCCACCATGTCGTTTAACAACTCCCACCTCGCCGCGCCTTTCTCAAAATCGTAAACGAATCCGCTTTCCATCGCGAACGGATTAGCCGTAACATTGGTCGTCTTCTCGAAACCTTCCGGGTAAAGCTCCGGTAGGATGGACATCTTATTGAGAGAGAACTCCGTCGGGCCGCCCGGAACGCCCTTCCTGAGCATCCACAGCTTCTGCCCTTCGGGGCTGACGCAGAAGCGGATGAACAAACGGGCGTTGTCCAAATTCGGCGCGCCTTTGAGTATCGCCACCGGGTCGGGCGTTATCACCGTCGCCCGCGCGGGAAGAACAAACCCCAGCAGATCCGCCCCGGCTTGCTCGATGGCGGAAAACGCGTAAGTGTCTATAGACAGCCCCGCAGCCACTTCCCCCGTCGCCAGATCCTTGCCTATCTGTCCCGAACTCTTCGGAAAATTTCTAACGTTGCCGCCTATGCGCGTCAGGATGTCCCAACCCTTATCCCATCCGCTCGCCTGAAGGATTATCTCGTACATCATGTGAACGCTGCCGCTGTGCCGGGGATCGCTCGACCCCACCATATCCATGAACTTCGGGGACGCCAGATCTTCCCAACTGTCCGGAGTCTCTAGGCCGTACATCTCCAACAGCTTCTTGTTATAGAGAATCCCGAAACCGGCAAGAGACGCGCCGTGCCACCTGAACTGCTTGTCGTACAACGGCATGCCGTTCAGTTCCGGGGGTATCCTCGCCAACTCCTTGTCCGGCAGACGGAACGGCTCCAGCAGCCCAGCGTCCGCAAGCTCAATGTAAGGGTCAAGCCCGCCCCCGTAAAACACGTCCACGTCTATCCCTTGCGGACTTCTAGAAAAACCCGCGCGGATAAACTTCATATCGTCAGACGTCCCGCCCTGATCAAGCCATGTTATCTTGACGTCCGGCAGCTTGTTTGCAGCCAGCCACTCGCTGAACCCTCTGTCGAACTCAGCCCGAATGCCCTCCCAGTGCGGGGATATGACAATCAGTTTGCCTGCGGGCGCGGCGGACTTGTCTGCGGCCGGTTTAGACGAACATCCGGCTCCCGCCAGCATCGCCAGAGCCGCCAGCGCTACCGCAAAAATCCTCAATGTCGCCCCTGCCCGAATCCGCGCTGTAATAAATCCACTTATTCCATTCATGGCCGTCATGACGGATTCCTCCGCACATTATTTTTCCGCGTTTTCAGTTGGTTCACTGTGAATGCTGACAACCGGGATTTCACTTGTAGAAATCCTGTTTAACGCGGATAAGAATTGACGAAAACAATGATAAATTAAAAAAGGAAAAAAGTCCATAAATGCAAAAATATAAATATACGCAAATATAGGCAAGGGTTTGTACACATTATGACTTTTTCGTGTTATCAATAAGTTTTCAACATTTAACATCCTGATTTATTCACATTTTCACAAAGTTTTCAACATTACCCACGATCATAAACTCCCCCGGCACCCTGTTGCGAAGTCCGCAGAAAAGAGGCGACAAAAAAATGCGAAGGCGTTGCGAGTATATGCGCGTATATGTAATTTCGGCGCGCTTCGCAAACAATTGCGCACTTTTAAATATCTTTGTCCATTTTGGCTTTTGCTCTTTGTCTTTATCCCTCTTTTAATCCAATTCAAAAACCAATCTAAGACCAAAGAGAAACTTTTGAAAAAGTTTCTCTTTGGAATCTCTTCAAAACATTTCACTGGTCGTCTGGAGCGAATCGCTGTCGCGCTTCCTCTCCCAACGCCCCATGTAAAATCATTTATAAATAAATGCAAATGAGATGCCTCCGGCGGTTCAAGGAAACTTTGAAAAGTTTCCTTGAAAATCCTTCAAACTTTTCCTTGCGCGACGGGACGCGACGCTAACGCGTCTCGTCCCGTCGCTTCTGTGAAAATGTTCATGAAGAAGATTCTCATAGAAAACTCTGCCAATATCTTTTCACATGACACGCGCCAAAGGCGGAGGCGAAGCTCTGCCTTTGGCGCTAGCATGAAAGATTTTGAAAGGGATTTTAAGGGAAAACTTTTTCAAAAGTTTTCCCTTAATCAAGTAGTAACGGACGAAGTCTTTCTCAATGATTTGAATCCGGTTAGAATTAGAGGCGGAGGCTCTCTGAATCAAAATGAAATCCTACGATGCCGGTTCGCAGGCGCGGGACGCCAGCCCCATGAAAGTTCTGCTGATATTCCCGCCTCCGAGCGACAAGTATTCGCGCGACTATAAAAACGCCATCGGCTCCGGCATCCCTCTCGGAGTGGCGCACCTTGGTTCCGCGCTCGAACGCGGCGGATTCAAGGTTGAGGCGTTCGACTTCCAGATTCCCGGCAACACCGACTCGCGTCTGCGGGAAGTATTGCGCGGCGGATTCGGGATGATCGGGCTTTCGGTGTTCACGCTATCCGCGCATTCGGCATACGACATAATAGGGAAGGCGCGCGAGGCGTCGCCCGGCTCTACGGTGGTCGTGGGCGGCCCGCACCCGACCGCTCTCGGCCCGGCTGTCCTAGATGAATGCGACGCGGACGTCGCGGCATTTGGAGAAGGAGAAATCACCGTCGTCGAGCTTGCCCGCGCCGTCGCCCGCAGTGAATCGTTCGAAGCGGGGAAAGGAATCGCGTTCAGGCGCGGCGGGAAAATTGTCACGACCGCCCCTCAGCCGCCGGTTGAAGACCTCGACACGCTCCCGCCGCCCGCGCTGCATCTTTTCGACATCAAAAAGTACGCGCAGCCCGGAGCCGCGTCGCTTTATTTCCCTTCGATCAACATGATAACCAGCAGGGGATGCCCATACGACTGCTCGTTCTGCTTTAAAAAACTGTGGGGGCCGCGCTGCCGTTTCATGAGCGTCGGCAGAGTCATGGCAGACATCGCGGAGCTTAGGGCCAAGCACGGCGCGGGAGAGGTCGCTTTCTTCGACGACACGTTTACGCTTGACCGCGACCGGGCGCTTTCCCTGTGCGAAAAGATGCTGGAAGAAAAAAAGCCGCTGCCGTGGAGGTGCAATTCGAGAGTGGACCGCGTGGACGCCGAATTGCTGACGCTCATGCGCCGCGCCGGCTGCTACTCCATCGGGTACGGCATCGAGTCCGGCAACGCCGAAGTTCTGAAAAGGTGCGGAAAAGGAATAACTCTTGAACAAGTCCGGAACGCCGTCGAGCTTGCCCGCCGGGCGGGAATCGAAAGCCGCGGCTATTTCATATTCAACCTGCACGGCGACACACGCGAGACGATGGAGGAGACAACGCGTTTCGCCCTGTCGCTTCCGCTCGCTATGGCGAACTTCACGATGGCTCTGCCCTACATAGGAACGCGGCTCAGAGAAATAGTCGAGAACGATCCCGGCTGCCGGGTGGACTCCGCCCGCTGGAACGACTGGTCGGCGTACTGCGACAAAGAACCGCTCTTCACTCAAGGAGATGTGGGAGCGGACGAACTGAAGAAAATCATCTCCCGCGCGTACACTCGCTTCTATCTGCGTCCGTCGTACATCCTGCGCGCTCTCAAGCGCGTCAACTCCCTCGAACAAGTGAAATCCTACATCTTCGCCGCCGGATGGATACTATCCGCGACGCTCTCCTCCTTCTTAGGCAAAAAGAATCGCTGAGCGGCAAGTTATTTGTCGCATGTCATGTTTGTCTTAAGGCGCGTTCTTGCGGCGCAGATGCCATGAGATCAATCGTCTGTAGAGGGAAGCGCGGACGGAGAGGGATGCCCGGCGGGATGGAGTAATCAGGGCGGCGGCTGTGAACGCGGCGACGCGAAACGCTGCGCCTGTCATGTTCAACAATGCCGCGGCGGCGGCGGCGGGCGCGCCGTAATGTTTCCGGTAGAAAAAAAGCAGCGAGGAATAAAACCTGTCCATTTTGTCGTGGCCGAGGAGTCCTTCGCTTCCTCCGCCGATGTGGAGAACGTCGGCGACTGGAGCGAACCAGACTTCCCATCCGGCGCGCCTGAAGCGCAGACACCAGTCATGGTCCTCGAAATACATAAAAAAGCGCTCGTCGAGAGGGCCGACGTCTGCGACGGCGGAGCGGCGGGCCATCAGGCAGGCTCCTGAAAGAGAGGGGACGCGGCGCGCGGCGTCGTGCGCCCACTGCTTGAAGCCTCCGAATGTTTCGCTGGCGGGAAATATCGAGCTGATGAAAAAAGCGTCCCACAGCAGCACGCTCAGAGTGGGCGCGCGGAAGCAGGACTCCTGAACCGAGCCGTCCGGGTTGAGGAGCCTCGGCCCGGCAAGCCCCGCGCGAGGATTGGAGCGCATGAAGTCCGCCATCGCGTCCAGCGCTCCCGGCGGAAGTTCCGCGTCGTTGTTGAGAAGAAGGAAGAACTCGCCCGACGCCGCGCTCATAGATTTGTTCTGATTGGCGGCGAACCCCAAAGGAGCGTCGTTTTCGATAAGCGCGGCCGAAGGATATTTCCGGCGCGCCATCTCGGCGCTTCCGTCGCGAGACGCGTTGTCCACCACGATAACTTCGAAGGAAGCGCGGGCCGGCGGGGCGGCGTAAATCGAGCGCAGACATCTGTCCAGCATGTCCCTGCCGTTGTGGTTAGCTATGGTTATTGAGATGTCAATCGGCATCGGAATCGCGCGCGCGCTTCGGCGCGTCATTTCATATTCAGACGTTTTTTCTGTTTGTTCACGAAGTCTGCGGAGAGGCCGCCAGCCGCCAGCGCTTCGCGTTTTGCCGGAGGCTGTTTTTCGTAGAGTTCGACAGCGCGGCGGGCCACTCCGGGGCTGCCCTTAAGCATCCATTCCTTCATTCGTTTCGCGAGCGTCCTGTCGTCGAAGCTGCCCTCGACTATCGAGTCCGCTAGAGTTTTTTTTCTGAAAAACAACATTTCCGCTCCGCCTGTCAGCGAGTCCGCGCCCTGAGGCGCGATATGTCGATTTCGATCTTTATCCTGTCCGGCGCGTCCGGGACAACCTCCAGATAACGTTCAAGCAACTCGGCGGCGAGGGCTTGATTAATATTGTTGCGGTCGAGGAAGGCCGCGCGCTCTTTCAAAATTTCGGGGTATTCCGACGCTCCTTCCATGCCCGTTTCGTATTCCGCTCCCGCCTCTTTCTTCATGCCGAGCGTGTCAAAGCTTCTGGCAAGCCCGGTGCGGATGATGGCCCTCTTGCGCGGAGAGCCGCCCGCGTTCAGTTCGACGGCCATCCTCAGGTCGGAGACCGCCTGCCGGTGGTCGCCGATTTTCTGGTTGAGCAGGCCGAGGTTGACGTAGATGTCCGGCACGGCCGAGAAGTCGGCGGCGGGATCCTTCCGGATTAGTTCCAGATACTTATTGAAGTGCTCAATGGCGAGCGCGGGGTTGTCGGCGGAGTACGCGTTGAAAATCGCGAAGTCGCGGTGAGTGTCCGCGAGGTTCGGGTTAAGCTCTAGCGAGCGCCTGTAGTTGATGTCGGCTTCCGGCAGCATCTCGAGTTTCTCATAGCATATTCCGAGAATGGCGTGAACGGCGGCGTTTTCAACTCCGAGAGAGACCGCCGCTTCCAGTTCATCCACCGCCTCCCGCCACATATCGCGGTTCCAGTAAGTCTTGCCGAGGTTGACGCGGAGCACGGGAGTTTTCGGTGACAGGCGCGCTGCCGTTTTCATGTGCTCGAGCGATTTTTCATGCCGCCCGAACTTGCCGTAGATAAACGACAGGTTGCTGTGCAGCGCCAGAGTGTCGATGCTTATCTCGACGTTTTCGGGGTCGCACTCAAGCCCCTTTTCGAACTGTTCCGCCGCCCGCAGAAAATCCCCGGCGGCCATATAAACCGCGCCGAGCCCGGCCCGCAGGAACCTCGATTCCGGGTTGAATTCCTCCGCCTGCTTAAGATAGTCGAGCGCGCGCGGCCAGTCCCCGCGCTCTATGTGATGCTCCCCTCTCATCAGCAGATAGCGGGACACCACAGTCTTTTCTATCCGGTCGTAATCCTTGTCGTCTGGATTTATCGCGCTCGTGTCAATCCTGTCCCACGGGTCGGAGCGCAACATCTTCTTTTCATGCGGGAGCAACTGGTACATGAGGCCGTTGACGTGGACCGGCGCGCCGCCCTGCTGAACGCTCAGCCGCTTCGTGAAGTAGAGTTTGTTCTTCATGCTCGACTGGTTGACGACGAACGATTCGAGGTCGGAGATGTCTTTGACGTCGAACAGCGGAATGTCGTGTCTGCCGAATGAGAAAGCGGTCTGAGAGATATCGCCCTGCCTGCCGATGAGAACGATGTCGCGCCGCATCCCGGCCACCGCGCGCGAGGCGGATATGGGGAACGTCTCGATTTCGAGAGTGGAGAAGATTATCGCGTCCCTGTCGGCGTTGATAAGCATGTTGCGGGCGTAGACGGGGGCCATAGTGTCGCGGGACGCGTCTGCTGTTTTAGAGCTTGCGGCGGCGGACCACGCGACCATCCCCGCCAAGACGGCGAACGCGGGAACCCATAAATATTTGTTTTTCCGCAACGCGCCGACGGCGGCGTCCGCTCCGATGGCTATGAACACCGCCAGCAACTGAAGCGACGCGATGTGAAACACCTTTACCACGTAAGAGGCGCGCGGGCCGTACATGAAGTTGAGCAGAAGGATAAAGCCCGCGAAGAGCGCCAGCCAGAGGGCGGCCAGAAGAGCTGCGCGCTCCCTGAGCCTGAACGCCGCGGCGACCACGCCCAGCGGCAGCAACAGCAACAACGCCGGAGTCCTCTCCCTCCACAGCCTCCATCCGTAGTCGCGCGCGAACCTTATTTTTTCCGAGAACGCCACCCTCGGATTTTCCGTTCTGCGGTCTACGCCTTTGAGGTGGCTGAAGAGTCCGGAGACGGTCGTCTGGTCGTCCCAGTTGATGGCCGGGCCTGCGGCGGACCTCGCGGGCAGATACATCGTCACGGAGAATCCGACGGCGGCGGCCATAGCGGCGGGAGCGAGCCACTTGAGGACGAATCCTAGCGAGCGGCGTCGCGTCCAGAGAATGAACAGCCCGATGACAGGCAGCGCCAGCGCCATGCTGTAGTGGTTCACCATCCCCAGCGCGGACACCGCGCCGAGAGCGGCGAACCGTCGCGCGTCGCCTCGCGTTCCGTCCATGCCCCAGACGATGTTCAGAGCAAGAATCATAAAGAAGAAGTTCAGCGAGTAAGCTTCGGCCTGAACCGCCTGCTCCCAGAACAGGCGGGAAGTCGCTAGCGTCGCCGCGCCGAGCAGCGCGGTTTCAATCCTCATGGGCATGCGGCGCAGCAGCCGGAACGACAGAGCTATCGCGCCCGCCGCCGCGAACGCCGACAGCAGGTTGACCGCGAACCCGCCCGCGCCCGGCGCTGCATACGCAAACAATTTGCCGAACAGTGATATTATCGGGTATCCCGGAGGGTGCGACACGCCGAGCAGATAAGCGCTGGAAATGAACTCAGGGTTGTCGTCGAACAGGAAATCGGGAGCGGCGGTTCTCGCGTAAAGAGCGAGCGCGGCAAGGAAGACGGCGGCCGACCACGCGCCGTCGCGCGGGCCGCGCGCCGCTTTTGCCGTCGGTTTTCCGCTCACTTGCCCCCGCCCGACTCGGAGATGACGCATTCCACCGTCTCCCCGAAGAACATGAACTGACCGCGCCACGCGTGCTCAACCTTTCCGTCTTTTCCGATGAGATAAATCGAAGGCACGCCTCTTACCTTGTAAAGCGTGTCGGCCTCCCCGCCGTAGTCGAACGCGATCGGTTGCGTCAACTGAAGCTGCGCGGCGATCTGGTCTATCAGGCTCACATACTGCGGGGTTTCAGGATTGCTCTTTTCAGGCAGCCCCACGACCGTCATGCCCTGAACGCCAAGCCTTCGCCCGTCGCTCCTGATGAAACTCTCCACTCTCGGCAACTGCATCTTGCAGTGCGGGCAGCCCGGAGACCAGAAAGTCACGAGCAGCCGGGAGAACCCCTTGTAAAAGACGGGAGACTGATCAAGCCCGTCCAGCCCTTTGAGCTTGAAAGCGGGAGCCTGCGTTCCGACCACGCTCGCATAATCCGACGCCGAAACCATCCCCGGCAATTCGCAACGGGGAACTTCTATCCCTTTCGCCACCCGCGTCGCCATCTCGATGAACGTCATCGTCCTTATCGGCTGGCTCACGAAAAACGAGCCTGCGTATCTGAGGTTCCCCTTCTTATCGACAAGCGCGAAATACGGCACGGTAGTCATCTCGTAAGCCCGCGCCGTCCCGTTGTTGATATCGAAAACCGCCTTTGCCTTGAATCCCGAAGAGGACAGAGTTTTCTCCTTCTCGGCGTTTTTCTTTTCTCCCTCGTCGGCGGTGACCGCAAGAATTGTCACTGCCGCCTTGTCCGCCGCGAACGCTTTTTCCAACTCCTTCATCATGTCCAAGCAAGGCTTGCAGGTCGGATGCCAGAAAGCGATTATGAAGGTCTTGCCCTTCATGGAGGCGACGGTGACGGACTTGCCTTGGGCGTCCCTGAGAGCCACTGCGGGCGCGGGCGCGCCGAGCTTTATCACGTTGTGCGCGGCGGCGTAGCCCTCCGCAGACAGCGTCGTCTCCGCCCCCTTCGCGTTCGACTTCTTCACGTCAGCCTGTTTCGTTTCCTTGCCCGAACAACTTAAAGGAAACAGACACATCGCCAGCAGCAGAACAAGCGCCGCCGGCGCGCTCGCTATTGATCTTCCGTTCAACATAGTCTCCGCACCTTCCCCGTCAGATGTCATAATTGTCGATAAATAATATATACCTTTTGCGCTTGGATGTCTAAGCAGGTTTCATCATGCTCTTTGCGGCGTTTTCGCCGCGCGTTGTCTGCCGTCAGTCCCGCGCTGTTGCGGTCTGCGCCGCGTCCGGGTAAACTTATCTCGCGGCAACAAAAACGAAAAGCGGCGGAGGAAACCATTATGGCCGGCGGAGCGGAAGTAATCGTTATCGGAGCCGGACTTGGCGGGATGAGCGCGGGGGCTTTGCTTGCCCGCTCGGGCAGGGAAACCATCGTCTTCGAGCGCGCGTCGTTCATCGGTGGCCGCTCGCATGTCGTCGTGAAAGACGGCTTCACCCTCGACTACGGCATCCACATGAACAGGTTCCACAAGCGCGGCAAGCTGGCGGAAGTTATGCGCGCGGCGGGCGGCCGCCCAAGCTTCCTTTCCCCCGGCCCTCCGGAAGTCTTTAAAGATGGCAAATTTTTTCCTTTCCCCAGCGCCCCGGCGGAACTGATTAAAACCGAACTCCTTTCTCCGCTCTCTAAACTATCCCTTCTCAAACTTCTGGCATGGACCGCCATGAACAACCCGGACCGCGCGGGCGACGCGTCGCTGGCCGACGCGCTTTCGGGCATCGACGCCCCGGACGACCTTTCCGAGTTGTGCGCTCTGCTGGCCTCCACCGCTCTTGCCAACCCGTATCCGGAACTGGCCTCGATGAAGGAACTCAAGAAGTTCCTCGAACAACTTCTCAAGAACCCTTTCGAGCCTGTGGGCTACATCAAAGGCGGCTGGAACGGCTTCTTCGACTTAATGAAGAAAAACATCGAAGGAAACGGAAAGATATTGACCCGCCGGAAAGTGGAGCGGGTCATCTTCAGCAAAGGGCGCGCGGCGGGCGTCGAATCGGACGGCGAGAAGTTCGAATGCGACGCTCTGGTGTGCGCCGTCCCGTTTCAGGACGCGCTGAAAATCATCGACGCGAAACACATGTCGCCGCCTCTCGTCGAATACGCCAAACGGGTCGAGCCGACCTGCGGCGTGGTGGTGGATTTCGCGCTCAGCCGGCCGGTGTCCGACAAGAGCGGCCTGATACTCACTCCCGACCCCGTCACGATGGGCTGCCTGATTTCGAACGTCGATCCCTCGCTTGCCCCTCCGGGAAAACAACTCGGCACGTGGCTTCAGTTTATTCCCGCCTCGCGCGCCGACGACAAAGAATTCGTCAAAAAGACACAAAAAGAGTTGCTCGACCTCATCGGGCGCGCCCTGCCCGGCGTATGGGACGTCTGCGAATGGAAACGCGAGCTTTTCACACCGGTCGTTGACGGCGCGATGCTAAAGGTCGGACAGACTTGGAACGAGCGCGCCCCGCTCGTCTCCCCGGAAGTTCACAACCTGTTTTTCGCGGGCGATACCACTTGCGGCGTCGGCGCGGGCGGCGATATCGCTCTAGACTCCGCTCTCCGCGTCTCCAAACTTGTGAGAAAATATTTGAGAAAATAAAATCGTGGCGCGCCGAACGCGCGCTGCCCTAACAGGAGGATTCAAAATGCCGATCGATGTCGAAAAAGCAATGTCCGCCCCGATATCCCCTATGGAGTTTGAGTACGATCAGGACAAAGTGATACTATACGCTCTCGGCGTCGGCGCAGGGGTTCCGTCGACGGACAAAGACGAGTTGAAGTTCACCTACGAAAGCGGCCTGAAAGCGCTTCCCACTTTCGGAGTCGTGCCCCCGTTCGCCTCTCTTATGAAAACTGTCGGCCACCCCGGCCTCAAGTTCAACCCGATGCTTCTGCTCCACGGCGAGCAGTATCTGGAAATCCGCAAGACGCCCATCCCGGTAAAAGCGAAAACGATAAACAAACCCGCCATCAAAGCTATCTACGACAAAGGCAAGGGCGCGGCGCTCCTTCTGGAATGCGTCACCGAAAACGAGAAGGGCGAAGAGCTTTTCTACAACGTGTTCACCCTGTTCCTGCGCGGCGAAGGCGGCTTCGGCGGCGACTCCGGCCCGAAAGTCGAGTTCGCCCTGCCCGACCGCGCCCCGGATAAATCCGTCTCCCTGAAAACGCTCCCCCAGCAGGCGATTCTCTACAGGCTTTCAGGCGACAAAAACCCGCTTCACATCGACCCCGGCTTCGCCACCATCGGCGGATTCGAGAAACCTATCCTCCACGGCCTCTGCACTTTCGGCCACGTAGGTCGCGCCGTCCTTCTGGCCTTCTGCGGCAACGACCCCGCCAAATTCAAAAGCATCAACGTCAGGTTCGCAAGCCACGTCTTCCCCGGCGAAACCATCGTCACCGAAATGTGGCAGACCGCTCCCGACACCATCCTGCTCAAAGCTAAAACCGCCGAACGCGGTCTGGATGTCATCACCAACGCCACAGTGAAACTCAACGTCTGAAATATTAAGCAAAGATAAAGCTAAGGCTAAGACTAAGGATTAAGGGAAAACTTTTGAAAAAGTTTTCCCTTAAAATCCCTTTCAAAATCTTTCATGTCAGCGCCAAAGGCGGAGCTTCGCTTCCGCCTTCGGCGCGTATCGTGTAAAAAGATATTGGTAGCGTTTTCTATGAGAATCTTCTTCTTAAACATTTTTACAGGAGCGACGGGACGCGACACTGGCGCGTCGCGTCCCGTCGCGCAAGGAAAAGTTTGAAGGATTTTCAAGGAAACTTTTTCAAAAGTTTCTCTTTGGCCGCCGGAGGCCCACACACACACCCGCTTTGCGCAAATTCATTTTTCGCGTTATTTAATATCGTGAAGATAGTCGTCCACATTGATTACGTGTTGTTTTAGTTGCGGGTTGCCAGAAACCACGAGCGCCCAGTCGCTTTCCCCCTCGACGCGGGCGAAGTAGCAGGCGAACACGGCAGGCCCCGTTTTCCTTTTTTCGTCAATGCCCCGGTCGAACTGATAGTGGATATGCGGGAACATCGATATCCCGCTGTTTCCCACCTTGCCCAGTTCTCGGCCCCGTTCCACGCGGTCTCCGGGCGACACCCCCACCGAGCCGTTCATAAGATGATAAACGAGGCTGACCTCGTCATTTTCGTGCCTGACCGCCACGAAATTCGCCCCTTTCATGTCCGTCGTCAGCGGACGATGATCCGGCTGGCCGTTTTGCGCTTTGACAACCGTGCCGGGGGCTGGCGACGCCGCCGGAAGCCCCCACGCGAAATAATTCTCGTTCTTGTGCGACGCCCCCTTCTGCATCTGCCCTTCCTTCATCACGACGAAATCCCACGCGTATTCGTTGGACGTCCCCTCTATGTGCGAGATGCTCCCCCGGTTGCCCTGAACCACATAGTAGGCCCCTCGGAACGGAAGGCTCAGAGCCGTGCTTTGCCCTGTCGCCGAACTGGCCTCGATTACAGGCAGAAACCCGTCCGACCCTACCTGCTCCCCTTTTTTGAAGACCTCGAACAGCGTTCCGGAATCCTCCAGCGTCAGCGCGTCCAGAAAATCTTTAATCAGAGGATACTTATTTTCCCGTAGCCATTTGGCCATCCTGTTGAGAGCCTCGCGGGACTCCAGCCTCATGAACCCTTCGCTGAACACAATCCTGTCCAGATGCCTAGCGAAGCTCTTAGAGACGTTCTCCACCTCGACCATTAATTGCGAATCGTCAAATGTGTAATAAGGTCGGGCGGCGCGCGCCGGGACCGTTGCGGCCACCGTCGCCAACACACACGCCGCCGTCATAAGAAATGTTCTCTTCGCGCCGAGCAGCATATCCCACCCCCGGTCGCAGTCCGCCCTAGCCCTCATTTTCCACTACTGCGGGCCAGCGGCGCCCCCGCTTTCGCGGTGTCTCACAACTCTCGTCACAATTATACCACGAACAAAACACCCGAATCCCTCCACGCGCCGGAAAAACTTCTCCCCTCCACTCACGCCTATCCCATGCGAACCTTCCCGAATTGAACCCGCGCCACATAACGGCAATCATGCCGTTTATTCAGACGCAAAAATTGCCGCTCTCGTCCGACTCCGCAAATTGACAAATATTGCTGTTACTATAGTTGTATTTAGCCATTACGGCTTTCTTGTTATTGTCAACCTCCCGAAATATTACACCCACCGTCGCGCACCCCCATTTCTATCATATATGCCCTTTGTATAATGCTTATTTCTGCTTATCATATTTGCTAACGACCTACCGTATGCATAATTATTATGCATACAATATGCGTTGATATACTTTTAAATATGGCTCTCATCAACAAAGACACAGGATGATTTCGCGCCGACAGCTATCTGTTGCGCGGTCGTTTCGGGGTCGAACCCCATGTCGGAGACGATGTCGGGCGGGGCGATGATGTCATATTCCTTGAAGCTGGGGTCGAGCGCGAACCACGCGCGGGCGCATTTGTGAGGCGCGGCGGGGTCATAGTCGCACGGGGGATAGTTCTCCGCCGCTCCCATGTAGCGGTCGCGGCTCAGCCACGCTTCGGCCCACACGTGCTCGATGCGGAGCGCGCGCAGTTTCCCGCCGCCTGCGGCGAACGACTGGCTGAGGGGGATGCCGCCGTACATGTACGCGAGGGCGGCGTCCTCGACGCGGTCGAACCCGCCCGCCCAGTTGCGCGCCTGTTCGGGGGTCAGCTCCACCGTTCCGACCACATACCTCGCCGGTATCCCGCAATGCCTGTACATCGCTATCAATAGCGACGCCTGATCCATGTCATTGCCCTCTCGCTGCCAAAGGGTCTCATTTTCGCCCTTCAGCGAACGTCATCAAAACTATTATCTGCATTTCCAGCGGTCTGATCTGGCTCTATTTGCTTGCCGCTAACTTTTCGCTTAAGCGTTTCAATTGCTTGTTTCCATTCATTTGTGTCTTCAATTATTACTTTCAGCAAACGTGTTTTATTTACGTTTTTAGCATGGCCATAAAGGATATTCATTGTAGTGTGTTTTGCTTTTCGCATATTCTGCAAATAGCTCTTTTTTACAGTTACTAAGCCGGTCATAAGAAATT
>DIWT01000005.1 GCA_002435745.1 bacterium UBP15_UBA6099 | reverse complement strand
ACTTTTGAAAAAGTTTTCCCTTAAAATCCTTTTCAAAATCTTTCATGCTGGCGCCGAATGCGGAGCTTCGCTTCCGCCTTCGGCGCAAGTCATGGAAAAAGATATTGGCAAAGCGTTTTAAGGGAATTCCTTTATCCCGCTGATATACGAAGTATTAAATGAAAGTTCCCATTAACTATTTGGTAAAAAGCAACATGCGCAAAGGAAAAAACTTTGCGCATGGCACACTTGGCAGTGGGTAGAATCAACTAATAACATGTATAATAGGGGGTTTGTTTTTGTAGGGACGATTCACGAATCGCCCGCTGATTCGCCCACCGGGAGAGAAGCGCGACTGCGATTGTCTCCCGACGCCATCTGAAAAAATTCGAAAAGATTCAAAGAGAAACTTTTGAAAAAGTTACTCTTTGGCTTTTTCCTATTCCATCTATTGAGGCGCGATTTCGGAGGCGAAATGGCTTGTGGCGGCGTAGAAGAGGATGGAGCGCCTGCCGTTGATTTCGCCTGTGAAATAGGCGACCTGAGAGGGCGAGGCCGCGCCGGGCCATTTCTGTTCGAGCACGAAAACGCCGCAGTTTGCCACGCCGGTTTCGGCGGCGGCGGGTCGAATCTCGGATGTGTTTTTCAGCAGGTTTTCCTTGGCGAGAACGGAGCCGAGCGCGCCGAGGGCCTGTCCGCATTCCATCTCTTTGGCGAGGGCGACGCTGCAGCTTTCGCAGGGCTTCATCCCCTGTTTCTCGATGTCCGCGCGGACCGCGTCTGCGGCGGCGGAAACATAGTCGCGCATATCGATTTTCTTGGCCGCGAGAGCGGCGGGGTCGGCAGATATTCTAGCGATGAACTCGAAGCTGGTGAGGTCGTCCACGGTTTTCACGTCTGACATTGAGTTGCGGCAGACGCGGGCGGCGAACTTGTCCACGCCGGGCTCCTGAATGTCGCCTGTTCTGGGAGCGCGGGCGGCGGGAGCGGGACGTTGAGCGGCGGGGCGGACGGGTCGGTTGGGGGTCGGCATGGGCGGCTCGGAGGGCTTGTTGCCGAATGTCATATACGCCGCCGCGCCCGCGGCGACTACCAGCAGGACGATCAGCAAGGCGACGGGTTTCTTCTTAGCGTTCGGGTCTTTCGGAGCCTTAGGCGCGCGCGGGGCTTTGGGCGTTTTAGGCTCTTTGGGCGTTTTCTGTTTTTTTTCTTTCTTTTCTTTTTTCTTTTTGCCGGGGAGGATTTCTTCGTCTTCGGCGGCGGCTGCGGGCTGTTTAGGATATTGCGGAGGCGGCGCTGCGGCGGCAGGCTTTTTAGGATGCTGCGCAGGCGGAGGCGCGACGGGTTTGGAGGCCGCCGGCGCGGGAGCCGCTTTTGTTCCGCATTCAGGGCAAAACGCGTCGCCCGGTTCGAGGTTGGTTCCGCATGTGGAGCATTTCATGGTTCGCCTCCGCGATGTCCGCCGTTGACCGGTTGCCAAAAGACCCCGGCGCCGGCAGGTATGCTTTCGGGGAATCATAACACGAAACCGCCGCCGTTTACAGCGCCTTTTTTTCGTCTGCGTCGCGACGGACATTTTTAAACTCCTCTTTATGAGCAATCCCGGATGCGTGTAAACTTTAACTGTCGCTGAGGCGCGCGCTGAATAAGTATTGCGGGGAAGAGGAGCGGATGTTGAAGGAACAGGGAGCGGACAACGAGGCGAGGATATCGATAAGGGAATTTTTCCGGAGGTATCCGGTGGTGTTGCTGCTTGCGGCGGTGACGCTGTCGGCGGACCTTTGCTATAAGATGATGATCCCGTTGGTTCCGCTGTTGTTTGCGGGCAGGGGATGGTCGAAGGTGCTGGCCGGGGCGGCGCAGTCGGGGTTCGTGTTGTCGGAGACGGCGTTGAAGCCGATCACGGGCGGGCTGGGCGACCGGGTGAAGAGGACGAATCTTGTGATGTTGAGCCTAGCGGTGGGGATGGTGACGCCGTTTTTTTACGCAAAGGCGCAGGGGCCGGGAGCGTTTCTGGCGCTGAGGCTGATAGACGGGGCGGGGGCCGCCGCGCTGTGGCCGGCGATTATCGCCCTGTTTGCGGACGCCACGGACGAGAAACACCGCGCAACCGCGATGAGCGTTTTCACCATCTGCATGTTGTGCAGCCTCGGCATAGGGTTCACTCTGGCCCCGCTGATTAAAGCGACGTTCGGCGACTACGAGCACGTGTTCGCGACTATGAGCCTGCTGATGGTGTGCGCGATGGTTCTGACGGTGTGGTCGTCGAAGAGGATAGGCAGGGCGGTTAAGGCGGGCGTTGACGCGCGGGCGCGCGCCGCCGACCCGGCGACGATGACGCAGAACCTGAAGAAACTGCTGACGGACTGGCCGGTTCTCGGACAGCTTGCCACTCTGATTTTTATCGCGTTCATGCAGATGATGGGCACGAGCATGGTGACGCACACGACGTTCTTCTTCCTGTTCGACGAGCTTGGGTGGGAGGAGAAGGATTTGTGGTACGTGATTCCTCTGGCGGGGGCGGGGATAGCGCTGTTGGCGCTGCCTGCGGGCCGCTTGGCGGACGTCGCGGGCAGGGAGGCGGCGGTAAAAGTGTCGATGTCCATCTCCGCGGTCTGCCTCGGGCTGATGGCGATTGTGAGGGAGCCGTGGACGCTGGGTGTGGCGGCTGCGGGGTACGGGCTGGCGTTCGTCGTGGGCGCGCCGGCGTGGATGGCGCTGGTGACGCGCGGCGAGTGGGCTGGGCTTCGCGGGGCCGTTCTGGGAGTGGTCACGGCGTTTCAGGGGGCGGGCGCGGCGATCGGCCTGTTCCTCGGCCCGGTTCTGTACGGCGACGGACTGAAAATCGAGATAACGATAGCGCAGAACACGTACAATCTTGCGGGACGCTACGCGCCGTTCGGCGCTTGCGCTGCGATACTGGGCGTCTGCGCGCTGGCCGCTTTTATCGGCCTGCGTCCGCTGAAGCAGAAACAGGATGCGGCGAACGACTCTCCGGCTCCGGGCTGATTACCGCCAATTAATTGAAAAGTCAATATACACTTACACAAAAAAATTACTCTACTGATATTTTGACAGTGTATATGCCGTATGATATATTATGCGCATTCAGTCAAAGGGAAGTTCTGATTGATGCGAAACAGGTTCTGGTCGGGTGGATAACTTGTCGCGATTGATGACATTGAAAGATATAGCCAAGCAGTTGGACGTGCCTGAAAGCTCGCTGAGGAAATACAGGGAGTTGTTCAGCGATTTCATACCCGGAGTCGGGACGGGGCGCTCGCGCAGATACAGAGCGGAAGCGGTGGAAGTCCTGAAGGACATCCGGGATATGCGCGAGGAGCAGCACCTGCCGTGGGACGCGATAACGGAGAAGCTGGCCGAGAAGTATCCGATAGACGCGACGCCGAAAGGCGGGGTTCCGGCGCAGACGACGATGCCGCTGGAGACCGGCTCTCTGGAAGTTGAGCGGAGCAGGGCGGCAGCGCCAGACGCGAAGGCGGCGGCTGCGGGCAACGGCGGGAACCTCATGGCCAAGTTCCTCGCCATGAACGAGAAGCAGACGATGGTGGTGAACGCGATCGCGCTTCAGATGCTGAAAGCGGTCGAGACGGTGAGGGAAGAGGCTCGCGCCGAAAACAGGCAGTTGCGCGAGAACATCAGCAGGGCGTTAGGCTCTCTTGCGGCCGCCATGAACGCTTCGGCGGGCAAAGACAGGGAATCCCTCGAACAGATAAAAAAACAACTAGCCTCGATAGAGGAAAGAATAGACAAGATCGCGGAAAGCGGAGACTCGGCGGCGGATGTGGCGCGCGTGAAGGAAGAGTTGCGAGTTGTCCGCGCCAAGCTTTCTCAGAAAGAGAACGCGGTCGAGGAAATCAGGAAGTCCGTCGAAGTGTTGAAGAAGGAAAACGCGTCTTTGCGCGAGTTCAAGTCGAGGCATCTGGAATTCTGCGAGGAGAACACGCGGGAGGCGAAGGCGATGAAGAAGGCCTCTCCGATAAAGCGTTTGCTGGGAATCAAGCCGTAAGGGGCCGTCGGCCCGTTTTTTCCGTCACAATATCGCAGATATGAGAGACGACTTGCTCGATGGACAGGTTGTCCGTGTCCACCAGCGCCGCGTCGTCCGCCTGTTTGAGGGGAGAGTCGGCGCGGGTGGCGTCGCGCAGGTCGCGCTCTGATATCTCTTTGAGGACAGTGTCGTAGTCGGCGGATTTTCCGGCGGCGAGCAGTTCGAGATGTCTGCGCCCGGCTCGGGCTTCGGGAGACGCGGTGAGGAAAATCTTGACCTCGGCGTCCGGCAGGACGACGCTTCCGATGTCGCGGCCTTCCATGGCGACGCCGCCGGCGGCCCCCATTTGTTTCTGTTTGGCTACCAGAGCGGCCCGCACGCCGCTGAGCGCGGACACCGACGAGGCCATGGAAGATATTTCAGGCTCGCGGATGGCGTCGGTGATTTCCTCGCCGTTGATGAAGACGCGGTTGACGAGTGAGCCGCCGCGCTCGACGGCCTCGAACGAGAAGACCGTTTCCGAGGCGATGCGGGAAAGAGCCGCCTCGTCGTCCGAGGCGACGCCCGCGCGCCGCGCGGCAAGAGCCACGCCACGGTACATCGCCCCGGTGTCCGCGTATTCCAGCCCGAAGGCTCGCGCCACCAGCTTGGCTATCGTGCTCTTCCCGGCTCCAGCCGGACCGTCTATCGCGACCGATATGTTTTTCTTGCCGCTCATCAAAGGACTTCCTTCAGAGCCGCGATGAATCGCGCGTTGGATTTTTCGTCGGACACCGAAACCCGCAGTCCGGTCGGGAATCCGAGGAACCTGCCGGGGCGCACGATGACGCCTTTTTTAAGGAGCGCGTTGAATATCTCTTCCGAGTCGCGCTTGATGTCCACCAGAACGAAGTTGGCGTCGGACGGCGCGTATTCGAGGCCCATGGCGTCGAAAGCCGCATAGAACTGTTTCCTGCCCGCCGCGTTTGCTTCAACCACGCGTTTGACATGCTCGTCGTCGTCGAGCGCGGCCAGAGCCGCGACCTGAGCAAGCTCGTTGACGTTGAACGGGTTCCTCACGCGGTGGAACACGCCCGCCAGTTCCTCGCTCATGATTCCGTATCCGGCGCGCAGCCCGGCGAGGCCGTACACCTTCGAGAACGTCCTGAAGATTACGACATCGCGCCCCGATTTGAAATATTCCATCGTCTGCGGATAGTCAGGGTCGGAAGCGTATTCGCAATAAGCCTCGTCGAACACCACTAGGACATGTTCGGGAATCTTGCTCATGAGAAGCTCGACGTCCGCCTTCTTCACTATCGTCCCGGTCGGATTGTTCGGGTTGCACAGGAAGAACAGCTTGGTTCTGTCCGTGACGCGTTCGAGCATGGCGGGGATGTCGTGGTAGTATCTGTCTTTGCAGGGAACGGATACCAGAGTGGCGTCCGCGACCATAGCGGAGATTTTATACATGACGAACGAAGGGTCGGCGAAGACAACTTCGTCGTCCGGGCCGAGGCAGGACACGCAAAGGATGCGAAGAAGCTCGTCTATGCCGCTGCCGACCACTACTCTGTCGGATCCGACGCCCAGTTTCGCGCTCAGCTTCTCTTTCAGGTAGTAGCAGCCGCCGTCGGGGTAGAAGTTTACTCCCGCCGCCGCCGCGCGGATCGCCTCGACCGCTTTCGGCGAAGGGCCTATGGTGTTCTCGTTCGAAGCCAGCTTCAGAACGTCGTCTATGCCAAGTTCGCGCTGAACCTCCTGAATGGGCTTTCCGGGAACGTACGGTTTGATTTCGAAAAGATGCGGCAGAACGAGTTTTTTAATGTCCATGTTGGCGCTCTCCTCCGGGCTGATTGCGCGCGAAGCCGCGCGCTTTTGATATGATAGTTTTGTTCTCTCCGCCGGTCAATTAACACGAAAAAACCGTTTAAAACGGGTTGTTTCGCCAAAACTCCTTTTGCCAAAACTTTTGCGCGCCGATTTGTTCCGCAACGATGATAAGAAACGCGAAAAACCCGTAGCGCTCTTCGAAGTCGAACACCCTAGCGGAGAACCCGGGATAAAACTGTGAGTTCGGGTTTCATTATTTTTGCCATATCGATATTTTTGAGAAAAAGCGCCGGAATGAGCGAGAGCATTGTCTAAATAAGGCGAGCGGGGGCGATGGCGGGCATAAGTGACAAAAAGGACAAAACCGCAGATGGCAATTATTTGCGGCTTGTTTGTTGTTTGTCTCCCGCCTAATAGAAATAACTGTCGGCAACTATAGGTGAATAATTTACTAAGAAGGGTTGATTTTTCGAGGGGCGCATAATAGAATCTAGGACAAAGCGGAATTATTCCGCACTTTAAGCGACAAAACAGCGCTTTCAACGATGAAAAAATACAAAGTGAAAAATGGAGGACGGCAATGAGCGCGATAGTGGACATAATGACAAAGGGCGGGCCGGTGATGTGGCCGCTGCTGCTGTGCTCGATTGTGGCTCTTGCGATAACAATCGAGCGGTTTTATAGTCTGAGCCGCGCCGGGGCGGACCCGGAAAAACTGATTGGCAAAGTAAAGGACGCGCTCAAGAAGAAAGATTTCCGGGTGGCGGTCGGATACTGCGAAGCGACGCCGGGGCCGGTGGCGGCGGCGCTTGCGACTGCGATCGACCTGCACGATCTCGAACTTGAGGAGTTGAAAGAGGGCGTGAACGAGGCGTTCCTCGAGGAAGCTCCCCGGATGGAGAGAGGGCTGCCGATACTGTCCACCATAGTGACGGTCGCGCCTCTGCTCGGTCTGCTGGGAACCATCGCGGGGCTGATGAAGCTGTTCAGCGTCATCGCGGGCGGGCACATCGGCAACAGCGAGCAGTTGTCGGGCGGAATCGCGGAGGCCCTCATCACCACCGCGACCGGGCTGACGATAGCGATAATTTTCATGATTTTCCACAACCTGCTCGCCGCGAGGGTGGACAGGATAATCAACCAGATGGAGAAGTCGGTCACGGAATTGGTCAATTTCATGCGGATGGAGGGCCGGGCCGATGTTTCAAATTAGGTACAAGCGGTCGAGCAGGATTAAGCCGAGCATAGATTTCACGCCGCTCATCGACTGCGCTTTCACGCTGATAATATTCTTCGCCGTTTCCACGACCCTTATTTCGGCGCGGACGGGGATGAACCTGAATCTGCCGGAGAAGTCGGAAGTGGAGCCTTTGCAGAAGCACGTGCAGGTGTCGGTGAAGAACGGCGGCGGGCAGGATGTGGCGATATTTTTCGAGGACTTGCAGGTTACGCCGGACACTCTGGGGGCGATGGTGGCGGCGAAACTTTCGTCGGAGCCGGATTCGGCGTTCGTGGTTGCCGCCGAGCCGGAGGCGCTTTACGACGACGTGGTCAGGGTGATCGACATCGTGAACAGTTCGGGCGGCAAAAAGCTCGCGCTGCAATTGAAGCAGAAGGCTGGAAACTAAAGGCGGTCGATGCCGATGAAGAAGAAAAAGACGGACGAGCGCAAAACGAAAGCGGCGTCGTACGCGGCGTCGCTGTTGTTGCACCTTGCGCTATTGCTGATAATCGGGTTGCTGTTCAGCAGGCCGGGCGGGGCGATACAGGGCGGGGCGTTGAGCGAGGGGCTTCTGCCGATAGGGGTGGTGAAAGTGACCTCGCCGGTGGACGGGGCAAAGACGCCGGTCGCGGCGTCTGACGACATCTCGCCTGACCGGGACGCGGCCCCGGTTGTCAGGGAGGCCCCGGACAGGGCTCCGGTAAGAGACAGGACGCAGTCGCCGGTGGTGATGCCGGACAAGCCGAGGGACGAGAGGCTGCCGGACAGGGAGCCTCAGCTTTCCAGAACGCAGCCGCGCGCGATGGGCAGCGAGACGGGGCGCGATTCGAGCGCCCGCACGGGAGCGGTCGCGGACCGCGCCGAAGACGGGGCGAGCAGCGCGGGCGCGGGCGGCGACAGGCCGCTCGACACCGTCGGCGACGGCAGGAACGACCGCATGGGCGTCGGCCCCGGCGTCGGCCCTTTCCCCAAAGGCTCCTTCGGTTTGGCCAGAGTCCCAGACTGCAAGAAGGACGACGCGGACAACGACAGGCTTTATTTCACCTACGAAGTGACATACATGGACGGCGAGCTTAAGGTCGTGTTCACAGACCCGCCCGCCACCCGGTTCGACAAGAACACGATAGAGATGACGCGCAGGATAATCGAGATGGACTTCAACCGGAACGCGGTGGCGTCCGACCCGGGCAAGACGTTTAAGACCGAGATCGGGTGCAGGTGCGGGGCGTTCCCGAAATGCGAGATGATTACGAAATGATGAAAAAACTCACAATAGCGGCGGCATGGCTGGCGGCGGCGGCGGTCGCTCTGTCGCTTTTTGCTTTGCCCGTGCGCGGAGCCCAAGAGAATCCCAAGCCGCGCATAGCGGACGTGAACGGAGTTTTAGCCTCCGAGCCGGTTCCTGCTCCGGCGGCAACAGCGCCCGCGGTCGAGGTTCCTTCTCCGGCCGCGGATCCGGCCCCTCAATACGACGGCCCGCGCGAATTGACGATAAGCAACGACTTCATATCGGCGCACGTGAACGTGATGCCGGTTGACACAGGGCGGTTCCTCGCCCGCACCGTCAAAGGCGACCCGGCGCGCGAAACGGACGACAACAAGATACTGATTTACGGCGGCGCGCTGCCGTGGACATCTTTCACCACGATAAGGATAGACGGGAAGAACTACGTGTTCGGAGGCTCGACGCACAGGCGGGCGGGGCGCGACGCGCTCTACGGCGAGCCGGTCGATCTTCCCCGGACGAGCGGCGCGAACGCCATCGTCTCCAGATACCGCATGGAGGATGTCGAGGTGACGCAGACTCTTAGCATCGTCAGCGGCCCGGTGTCCAAACTGAACGACACGATAAAGATTAGCTACGACATCCGCAACCTCGGCGCGACGCCGCGCAAGGTGGGCGTCCGGGCGGTCATCGACACGTTTCTGGGCAGCAACGACGGCTCTCCTTTCAAAGTGGGCGAATCGAGCGTGACGTCCGAGGCGGAACTGACCGGCGCGGACGTGCCTGAATACTGGATCGCTTTCGACTCGCTGGAAGACCCCGGAGTGGTTGCGCGCGGAACACTTCGCGGGCCGGGACTGGCGACTCCCGACAGAGTTCTTTTTGCCAACTGGGGAAAGGTGGCGGATAACTTGTGGACAGTCCACCACACGCCGGGAGGCTCGTTCCAGAGGGAGAACGAGGACGACATGGACAGCGCCACCGCGCTCTACTGGGACGAGACGGTCGTCCCCGCGCAGGGCGAGCTTCAGGTGGCCACCCTGTTCGGCATCGACTATCTTGACGTGATCGGGGACGTGTTGAGCATCGGGGCCAACCGCCACCTCGGCGAGTGGTCGACCGCGAAAAACCAGATAAGGCCTTACACGCTGTACGCATACGTGGCGAACAGTTCGAACATAACGCTCAACGACGTGTTGATAACTATAGACTTGCCGGCGGGGATCGAGTTTGCGGGCAGGGACTCCGGCGTCAGACGGTTTGCGAAGCTGGAGCCCGGCGAGGAGGCGACCATCGGCTGGGTGATACGCCCGAAACCGGGCGCGGGCGGCGAAAAGGAGTTAACCATATCCGGAAGCGCCCGCGAGGTGGACTCCGTGCATCTGAAAATCGGCGTCACCCTTCTTTCTCCGCCTGACATTGCGACAGAGGCGGTCGCGCCGCAGAGGGTGTCGCGCGCGGCGACTAGGGAGTATGGCCCATACGGCCCGCCGTTCCACGTGCAGCTCAAGTGCAAGAACACCGGAAGGTCGCCTCTGGACGGCCTGAAGGTGGATCTGGTTCTACCGGAAGGGCTTGAGTTCCCGCGCATCCAGAAAGCGGAGCAGAGTTACCGCAGGCTGGACGGGCTGCAGGAAGTTGTGTTCTCGTGGCGCGTGTCTGCGAACGGCGAAAAATCGGGCGCGCTTCCGCTCAAGTTCAACATAACCTCCGAGAGCGCGGAGGACAAGACGGTGACGCGCGAGGTGACGGTTGACCCGCTGCCCGTGGCGATGGGATGGACTGGGGCTCCCGCCGAGACCTACCCCGGCATGTTTTTCACCGCCGAACTTTTCGTGACAGACATTGAGCAGATCGGCGAGGCGGACATGACGGTGCGTTTCAACGCGGACGTGCTTCAGGCGGTCATGGCTTCTCAGGGAACGCTGTTCGTCGAGAAGGGCCAACCGTTGCCGTGGCGCGACCCGGTCATAGACAACAAACTAGGCTCGATAACCGGGATAAAAGGCCGCCGCTCGTCTCCTCTAGACATAAAGGAAGGCTCGATAGTGAAGATTTATTTCAGAGCCGTCGGCCCCGGCGAGAGCGGCATAGACGTGGTGGACATGGCTCTCAAAGACCTCTCCGGCGGAGGCATTGAGTATTCGATGGAGAAGACTGTTGTGAAATCGCGCGAGGAATGAGCGCGCGCCGGAGATGAATCAAAGGCCGCGCGGCCCGCGGCCCGGACATATTTTGCGGCATAGCAAAAATTACAAGGAGTGTGGTTTATGAGAGCGAAGGCGATTGTTGTGGCGGTTCTGCTGGCGGCGTTCTCGGCGTCGGTCGCGAGCGCGGACACGGAAATCAAGGACATGAAGCAGTCGGACTGGGCGTACTCCAGCGTTAAGAAACTGGTGGACAAAGGCTATCTGGCGCTGTACGACACAGGCGAGTTCAGAGGCGGACAGGCCCTCAGCCGAGTTGTGTTCGCGGCGGCGCTCGCGAAGCTCATCGACCAGATCGAGCGCGGAGAGATAGGCGTCGGCGGCGGAGACCTCGCGGAGATCAAGAAGCTCAGCGACATCTTTAAAAATGAAATATCGGACTACGACAACAGGATGAAAGCCCTCGACCAGAGGGTGGCGGACAACGAAAAGGCGAAAGTCGTCCTCCAGAACGACCTCTCGAAGGCGATAGTTGAATTCCGCGAGAGGACGGACGCGCTGGCGGCTGAAAACAAGAAGATGAGAGACGACATCGGGCGGCTCAATCAGGATGTCGCCAAGCTAAACAGGGACCTCGACAAAGAAAGAAGCGACCGCAAGAAAGCGCAGACCACGTTGTGGATAGGCGTTGCGGCGGCTGCCGTTCTCGGCGCGGCGAGCAACTGACGCGGCAATGATAGTCGCTCCGCGACGCGGGGCGGACGCAATGGGGCGGAGGCCGGATGGACAGGCGCGATTTGATCGAGGCTGAAGACGGGGCGGAGCGCCCGTTGCGGGACGAGCTTGGCTTGAGACATCTTCAGTCGCGGCACGTGATGATGTATGTCGCGTGCGTTGCGGCGGCGGTGTTGGTGGTCGGCGCGGTCTCGGCGCTCAAGGCCCGCTCCGCTCTCATCGATAGAACCAAGACCGATCAACTGGCCCTCGCCCGCTCAGGCGCGGAGGCCGTAGCCGGAGCCGCGGGAAACGTCGCCGCGTTCGCCCAGTCAGTCGCGGCGTCCAGTCTCTCTCGCGGCAAGGACTACCATGTCATTTCCTCCCTTCTCAAATCGCAGATAGAGCACATGCCGGCGATAGATTCGGTGTATCTTTTCAGCGAATCCCGGCTGTTGGCCTCGTCCGAGCAAGACGGCGGGGCGGCCCGCGCGCTCGTAAAGGACAAGTGCCTGATGCAGGCCCGCGAGGGCGTCGCCTCGTGCTATTCCTCCATGTACAAACTCGACAGCGGAAAGCGCACCGCGTACGTCTTCGTTCCCTCCTACGGCGAAGGCGGCGGGGTCTCCCGCGTGGTGGCCGCCGGCTTCAATCTGGACGACAGGAGTTTCAGCGCGCCGGTGACCGGACTCGCATCCGGCAAAAGCGGATTCTCTTTCCTAGTGGACGCCGAGGGCAGGCTCGTTGCCAGCGGCGATCCGGACAAAGAAGAAGGCTCCGTCAAGGAATTCGCCGAACTTCTCCCGGTCAAGGCCGTCCTCTCCGGCCAGATAGGCTCTATGGTCTACCGCTACGGCAAGGTGAAGATGGCCGCGTCGTTCACCCCCGTCGAATCGATGGGGTGGGGGCTGATAACTCAACGCCCGCACGCGGAAGCCGCCGCCGGCGCGGACTTCATATTCAAGACTCTTTTGCTGTTCCTAATATTGTTCTGCGGAGCCGCCGGGGCGCTGTCCGTGATGGAGACTCAGTCCATCACGCGGTTCCTGTTCATGCTCGGCGGCAGGATGGACGCCATCGCGCGGGGCCATCTCAATCAGGAAATCGGCTCCGCCGAGACGGGCGGGTTCGCTCCGCTCGCCTCCGCCTTCAACCGCATGGTCGCATCCATCTCCACAGACAGGCGCGAGAGCGGCAAAACTCTGGAAAGCGTCCGCGAAACAGCCCGCTTCAATCAGGCGATACTCTCCAGCATTCAAGACCTTTTCATGGTGATAGACAGGTGGAACGCGGTGATAATGGCGAACGAAAGGGCGGAGGCGTACATGCCGAAAGAGGCGATGCCCTGCGTTGGCAAAGGCCTCGGTTCGCTGGGCGGCGCGTGGGCGCAGAAACGGCTAGCGTCAGCCGTCCGCAAAGCTATTGAAACCGCTCAGGAAATCACCGTCAGCGATGTCCGGTTCCAGCCGTCGCACGGCGGCGCGCCTTCCATATACGACTTCCGCGTCTATCCGCTCACGGCAGGCGGCGGTGGCGCGGTAATATACGGACGCGAGGTCAGCGAGACTGTCAACAGGCATGAGAAGATAGCGGGCGCGGAGAAGTTCTTCAGAGAGATATCCACCGACGCGCCGGAGCCTCTCATCGCGGTGGACGGCGGCGGAAAGATAGAGTGGATGAACCCGCCCGCCGCCCGCGCCCTCAACGCTGCGGGCGACATCGTCGGCGCGGACTTCTTCTCGCTGATCGCCGAAAAGAGCCGCAATCTCGCGCTCGCGGCGGCAAGAAACGCCGCCGAAAACATGTCCGAAGCCGAACGGGTGGAAATCGAGATCGGCGCGGGCGGCGAAAAGTCCGCCTTCGAGATGTCTGTCTGCGCCGTCTCGAAGCCGGCGGAAACCGGCGGCAGGCTTATCTTCTCGCTCAAGCAGCTTGACCCGAAGCGGGACGTCGAGCGCGCCGCCCTCTTCGAAAAACCTCTACTAGAAAAAAAGATACGGTTCCTTTCCTCCATCATAGACTGCATGCCTGAAGAGATGGCGGTGGTGGGAGACGGAGGGAAGATACTGATGGCGAACGCGGCCTTTGCGCGAAGGTTCGAAGCGCGCAAAGAGATATTCCTCGGCAAGAGCATAGACGCTCTGAACGCGTCCGGAGACGGGCCGATATTCGACACCGCCCGGCTAGACCTCGGAGGCGCGGCCTCCCGCGAGTTGACGCTTCGCACCATGCGCGGGCAAAAGTTCTTCGCCTGTGTCTCCGGGGCCGCCGTGAAGGACTCCGAAGGCAACAAGGCCTGCGTGGTGTGCGTGCGCGAGATAGGCAGCGAGATGGAATCGCGCGCGCGCGACTCCCGACTGCTCGAAGCCAGAACCAAGACCCGCCTCGCACGCGCCGTCGCAGACAGGTTCGAGTCCGTCCTCGACAACCTCAACGCGGACATCAAGGAACTCGGCGGCGTGATATTCGCTCCCGAAACGCGCTCCATCTGGGAGGACGTGGTCGAGCACGCAAAAGAACTTTCGCTTGCCGCAAACTCTCTGATGATGTATTCGGTGGACACTCCGGCGCAGATGCGCTCCTGCGACGTGAACCGGGCGGTCGCCGAAACCCTGCGCGCTCTCGAAGCTAGGGACATGCTGCCCGCCAACGTGGCTCTCGAAACCCGCTTCGACAGAAACTGCCCGGAGATGAAAGCGGATGAAAACCTGCTCAAGATGGCAATATGGCATCTTGCGGCGAACGCGGCGAGCGCGGCGGCGAAGAACGGACGCGGCGGCCAGATGGTGGCCCGCACCCTCCGCTCCGAGGTGGACGGCGCGGCGGGCGTCCTTGTCGAAATCCTCGACAACGGCCCCGAATATCCGCAGGCCGACATCTCCCGCTTCTTCGAGCCGTTCTACGGGACCAACCCCGGAGGAATGGGCCTCGGACTAACGCTTGCCCGCCGCGCCATCCTCAAACACGGCGGACGCATAGGCATCGACCGCTCCGGAGGCTTCACGCGCGCCGGATTCTTCATCCCCCTTGAAGCCGCCGCCGCTCCATCCCTTTCCTCAAACGTCCGCCGAGCCTGATCCGTTCTATCCGAATTCACAGGAGAATTCGGGTTGAAACGGCTTCTTTCCCGCCGACAAAGTCGATGTTGCCGCCGCAATTCATTTTCATTTTATTTGACGGATAGGGCATTTGGCGGATAATGTTCAACCATGAGAAAAGACTTGATACTTGTCGCTGACGACGAGCCTTCGATTGTGGAGTTGCTGGCGTACAATCTGGGCCGGGAGGGCTATGACACTGCGGCCGCGGCGGACGGGCCGGAGACGTTGCGCGTGTTCGCCGAAAAAAAGCCGTCGCTTGTGATACTGGACGTCTCGATGCCGGGAATGGACGGATTCGAAGTGTGCAGGGAGATAAGGAAGACGTCGGATGTTCCGATAATCATGCTTACGGCGAGGAACACCGAGACGAACAAGGTGGTGGGTCTGGAGCTTGGCGCGGACGACTACGTGACGAAACCTTTCTCTGTGGCGGAACTGATGGCGAGAGTGAAGGCGAATCTCAGGAGGGCCGAGGCGGGGCGCGGCGTCGCGGACGGAAACAGCCCGGCGAGTTTGATAAAACGCGGCGGTTTCAGCATGGACAGGGATAGGCGCGAGGTCAAAGTCGGCGGCGCGAAGGCGGACCTGACCACCAAGGAGTTCGATCTATTGTGGCTTCTGGCTTCGAGGCCGGGGGTGGTTTTTTCGAGACAAAGGATACTTGATATAGTATGGGGCGGAGAGGCCTGCGTTGTGGACAGGGCGATAGACGTTCACGTGAGGCACGTGAGAGAGAAACTTGACGCGGCAAGCCCCGGAGGCGGGTCTCTGATCAGCTCCGTAAGGGGCGTGGGATACAGGTTCGAGGATCCGGGCGGCTCGCGCTGAAACGGCGGCGGGCGGAATTGCGCTTCGGCGCGGCATTATGAAATCAATTATCGCAAAATACATCGCTTTCCTTTTGCTTGCGACGCTCGCTTCGATAGCGACCAGCGGGCTGATTTCGATTTCGATATTGAACAAGAAGCATCAGGAATCGATGGAGGAGAGGCTGTCCGGGCTGACGGCGGTAGTTGCGGCGCTTGTGAGGGAGGTCCCGCGGGAAAGGCTGCGGGGCGCGGTCGGGGACGCGGCGCGGACTCTGGGCGCGGAAGGTGAAATAAGGCTCACCGTAATCATGGCTGACGGCTCGGTGGCCGCCGACAGCGCGGCGGACGCGGACAGGATGGACAATCATCTCGACAGGCCGGAGATTGTCGAGGCCGCGGCGGGCAGCGTTGGTTTTGCGTCGCGGAACAGCGACACGGTCAATAAAAGATACATGTACGCGGCGAGGAAGGCGGTTCTGAAAAGCGGAGAGGATTGCTTCGCGCGCGCCGCCGCGCCGATGGAGAAAGCGGAGTCGGCCGCAAGGCAGACGCGCGCGTCCATGATTACGGCGGCTGTCTTCACTCTCGCCGCCGCTCTGATCGCCGTGCTGGCTTCCTCTATCATGTTCGCCGCTCCGGTCAGGCGGCTGACGGACACGAGCGCGAGGATTTCCGCGGGGGATTTTTCCGCGCGCAGCGGCGTCAGGGGCGACAACGAATTCGGAGTTCTGGGCCGCTCGATGGATTCGATGGCGGAAAACATCGAAAGGGACGTCGCCGAACTGAAACGCGCGCGAGACGACATCGAAAACATACTGCGGGGCATGAGGGACGGAGTTGTCGTTGTGGATTCCGAAAAGAGGATTGTCCTCATTAACGACGCGGTGGATGAGGTGTTCCGGGTCGAATGCCGGAACAGCGCAGGGAAGCCGCTCGCGAGCGTGTTGAGGCTGGCGGCGCTGAACGACGCCGTGGACGCCGTTCTCTCGGACGGCTCTCCGCGCGAGATAGAGATCGAGACTGATCCCATTGAGGGAACGTTCATAGACGCGAGGATATTTTCTTTCAGGGGCGGAGACGCGGATGCCGGCGCGATAATTGCTGCGCGCGATATCTCCCGCCTCAAAAAACTCGAGGTAGTCAGGCGGGAATTCATCGAAAACGCCTCGCACGAGTTGCGCACTCCGGTGGCGATAATCAGGGGGTTCGTCGAAACTCTTCTAGCCGGCGCGTCCAAAGACGCGTCCGCGCTCGACAGGTTCCTCCACCTGCTCGACAAGGAATCTCTCCGCCTTATGAACCTGACCGAGGACATCCTGTCTCTTGAAAGAGCGCAGAGCAGGCGCTCCTCGGACGACGCGGAATCATTCGACGCGGCGGCTATGCTCAAGGATTGCGTCTCGTCTTTCGACCTGTTCATCTTCGGGGAAGGGCTGAAGCTGGAAACGGACTTCCCTGCGGAACCGGCGTTCCTCCGCATGTCGAAACAGGATTTCAGGCAGATATTCGTCAACCTGATAGACAACGCGGTGAAGTTTACCGACAGGGGAGTCATTAGGCTGAAGGCGGAGAAGGCTGGCGGCGCGGTAAGGATTTCCGTGAGCGACACCGGGGTCGGGATTCCGGCGCAGGATATCGAGCGCGTTTTCGAGAGGTTCTACAGAGTGGACAAGTCGCGCTCTCGGGAGCGCGGCGGCACGGGGCTGGGGCTTTCCATCGTGAAGCATCTGACGGAAAAATGGGGCGGCTCGGTGACCGCGCAAAGCAGGCTCGCAGCCGGCTCGACTTTTACCGTGACTTTTCCCGCGCGCGCCGAAAATTAAAGAACAATTAACCCTCTCTTAATATTTCCTTAACATTGAGATCATATAGTTATCGCCGTGAAAGCGATTCGGCAGAGAAAAACAATTCCGTCGCGAATGACGCGCGGAAACATTTCATACATCCATACATATCAATCCGGAGAAAGAGGAGGAACATCCTGATGAAAAGAGCATTGGCATTGACGATTGTGTGCGTTGCGGCGATAGCGTTCGCCGCCGGATGCAGCAGGCCCGAAGGGGCGAAGACGGCGTCGGAAGGAGTTTCGGGAAGCATCCAAATCAAGGGAAGCGACACAATGGTGAACCTGACGCAGGCGCTGGCGGAGAAGTACATGGCCGTGAATCCGGGCGCGAGCGTGGCGGTCACCGGCGGCGGATCCGGCACGGGCATCGCCGCAATGATAAACGGAACGACGGACATCGCCGAAAGTTCGCGCGCGATTAAGGAGAAAGAATTAGAAGCCGCCGCGGCCAATGGCATCTCTCCAAAGGAGTTTCTTGTGGGCTATGACGGGCTTGCGGTGGTTGTTCATCCAGAAAACCCAGTTTCGGAACTGACGTTGTCCCAACTCAAAGCTATTTTCACAGGCAAAGCCTCCAACTGGAAAGAGTTCGGCGGCCCGGACGCCGGCATCGTCGTTCTTTCCCGCGAGGTCAATTCCGGCACTCACGTTTACTTCAAGGAGCACGTGCTTAACGAAGGCGACTCGAAAGGAACGGAAGAGTTCGCCAGAACCGCTTTGCTCATGCCTTCTTCGCAGGCGATCGCGGACGAAACAGCTAAAAACAGGAACACAATCGGCTACTACGGGATGGCTTACATTTCGGAGAAGCAAAAAGCAGTGAAAATAGTCAATGAGAACGGCGAGGCGGTGTCGCCTACGCTGGAGAACGTGGTGGCAAAAAAGTATCCCGTGTCTCGCCCGCTGTTCATGTACACAAGGAACGAGCCTGCCGGGGTGACGAAGTCGTTCATGGACTTCGTTTTTTCAGAAGAAGGGCAGAACATAGTCAAAGAGCTTGGCTTCGTGCCGGTTCAATAATCAGCCCGCGCTTTTCGCCAATGCGGGTTAAAACCGTTTTCTCGTCAAAAATGCGATCAAGAGAAAACCGCGCGAAACCAAGGAGGCCGAATGAGAAAACCAAAGGCGCTGATATCGACGGCGCTTCTAATGGCGGCGATAGCGGCGGTTCAAATGCCCGCTCTCGCCGACGCCGAGATGGACGCTCTGAAGGCAAGGCTTGAATCGCTGGAAAAAGAAGTGGCCGAAGTGAAGGCCGCTCTTGAGCTAAAGTCGACGAAACACGAAAACCAAGGCGTGGAAATAAGCGGGTTGGGGTATCTTTCATACTTCTACGACGCGGACGGGAACGATAAAAGCGCGAACGAGTTCGCTATCGACCGTTTTTATCTGACAGTCAGAAAGAAAGTTGGCGAGAGGACAAGCGTCAGATACACGACAGATGTCAAAACGATGCCGGACGGCAATTTTGACGCGTACATGAAGTACGGATATGTGGAAGTGTCGGAAGCGGCGCTGGGGGCGAATCTGGTTTTCGGGTTGCAGGACGCTCCTTGGGTCGGTTATGAGGATTCGGAATGGAAATATAGAATGCAGCAGAAGAGCGCTTCCAATCTCGCGGGCATGCTTAATTCGGCGGAGTTCGGAGTGGCTTTGAAAAGCAGGTTTTCAAAGGGAGACTATCATTTGCTTATCGCAAACGGGGAAGGCGGCAACCGCAGAGAGCGCGACACCGGAAAAGACGTTCAGTGTCGCGTTTCATTCGCGCTCGGCGGCAAGGCTCCGAAGATGTCTCTCTACGGGGATGCCGGCTCAATTGACGGAAACAAGTCAAACAGGATCGGCGCCATGTTGAGCGGTGGCGCCGGCCGCTTTTCTTACGGCTTGAGCCTCATGAAAGGCTTCGACTACGACGGCTCCGCCGATAGAACTGTGAAAGAGCGGGTTTTTTCAGCGTTCGCCAATCATAGATTTGCGGACTCTCGGTGGGCGGCCTTTGCAAGATACGACAACAACGATCCGGATGAAAGCGTGTCCGGGGACTTGATATCGCGAGTCATTGCGGGCGTCGCGGTAGACCTCGACAAGAATCTCAATTTGTCCATAGCCGCGCATATCGACGGCGACGACGCGGCCGCGGACAAGAAGGACAAAGCAGTAAAAGCGGTTCTACAGGTAAAATACTGAGGCGCATGATGGAGCGGAATGCGGCAATTGTGAAAAAACCAGTCGGCGTGAAGCGAAAAACCGCGCGCTATAAAGAGTTTGCGTGGGAGAAGAGCATAGCCGTTCTAGGCTCGATTTCCATCGTCATACTCGCTCTGATATTTCTGTTTCTTGTTAAAGACGGGATTCCGCTGTTCCGGCACGTGGGGGTGGCGGAGTTTCTGTTCGGAGACACGTGGCGGCCGATATCGGAGCCGCCGGTTTTCGGCATCCTGCCCCTCATAGCCGGGTCCATTGTGGTCACTCTGGCGGCGGCGGCGATGAGCGTGCCGATGGGGGTCGGTTGCGCGATTTACATAGCAGAGATAGCGGACCCCCGCGCGAAGGAATTCCTTAAGGTCGTCGTCGAGCTGATAGCCGGCATACCGTCGGTCGTGCTCGGTTTCATTGGGGTTCTGACGCTGGCTCCTTTCGTTCAGGAAATATTCGACCTTCCGACAGGGCTGACGGCGTTCACAGGGGCGGTCGTGCTGGCTTTTATGGCTGTGCCGACTATCGCAACCATATCGGAGGACGCCATATATTCGGTTCCGAGGGAATACCGGGAGGCGTCGCTAGCGATGGGGGCTACGCGCTGGCAGACGATTTACAAGGTGATAATCCCCGCGTCGTCGTCGGGCATCCTCGCCGCGTCCCTGCTAGGAGTGGGCCGCGTCATCGGCGAAACGATGGTGGTGATGATGGTGTGCGGCAACGCGCCGGTGATTCCGAACACGATTTTTCAGCCGGTCAGAACCATGACGGCCACCATCGCCGCCGAGATGGGGGAAACCGTTCATGGCGGAGACCACTACATGGCGCTGTTTGCCGTGGGGCTTGCGTTGTTCGCGATATCGTTCGCCATAAACGCCGCCGCCTCCGGCGCGGCGAGGCGGAGAGGGGCGGGGGCTTGAAGCCATGAGCGCTAAATCCAGCGAGAGAGCGGCTTTTCTGGCGCTGCGGATATGCGGGTGCGCGGTGGCGGCTCCGATACTGCTCATCCTCGGTTTGCTGATTGTCAAAGGCGCGCCGGCGCTGAGCGCCGAGTTCCTTCTGAGCGCGCCCCGAATGGGCCTCAAGGAGGGCGGCATTTTTCCGGCCATCGTCGGCACCGTTATCCTAGTGGCGCTCGCCATATCCGTCGCGCTTCCCCTCGGAGTCGCTTGCGCCGTCTACCTGAACGAGTACGCCGGCGACAGCAGGCTCACCCGGCTCATACGCTTGAGCATAGTCAACCTAGCGGGCGTGCCGTCCGTCGTGTTCGGCCTTTTCGGCCTCGGCCTTTTCGTGCTGTTTCTCAAGTTCGGCGTTTCCATACTGTCCGGCTCGCTTACTCTCGCTTTCCTCATATTGCCCGTCGTGATTACGGCCTCGGAAGAGGCGCTCTCGTCGGTTCCCAAGTCTTTCAGTGAGGCGTCTCTCGCGCTCGGAGCCACTAAGATGCAGACCATCCTCAGAGTGGTTCTGCCCAACGCGCTGCCCGGCATGTTGACCGGCGCCATACTCGGCGTAAGCCGCGCCGCTGGCGAGACCGCTCCGATACTGTTCACCGTCGCGGCCTTTTATCTGCCCCGCCTGCCTTCTTCCATCTTCGATCAGGCTATGGCCCTTCCGTATCACCTCTACATCGTCTCCACTCAGGTTCCGGGAGCCTCGGAGACCGTCAAGTACGGAACCGCTCTCGTTCTCGTCTCCCTCGCGTTTGGCCTCAACCTTGTCGCGATCATCGCCCGAAACAGAATCAGAAAACAAAGAAAATGGTAGGCTTTCAGCATGGCTAAAGAAACCGCGCAGAACCCGGTGGAGATATCGGTCAGGGGCCTCGACCTCTTTTATGGTCGGTTTCAGGCGCTCAAGAGCGTGGGGATCGACATCCTGAAGAATCAGGTCACGGCTCTGATCGGGCCTTCCGGGTGCGGCAAATCCACTTTCCTTCGCTCTCTAAACCGGATGAACGACATGATACAGGGCGTCAGGACCGAGGGCGTCGTGGAGTTCGAGGGACGCCGCATCCTCGATCCGGAAACCGATGTCGCGGAACTGAGAAAACGCGTAGGCATGGTGTTTCAGAAACCCAACCCTTTTCCGATGTCAGTCTACAACAATGTGGCATACGGGCCGAGGATACACGGCTCGGCAGGCTCGAAAAGCGACCTCGACGGAATAGTCGAGGAAAGCCTCGTGGCGGCCGCCCTGTGGGGCGAGGTGAAGGACAAACTGAAACAATCCGCGCTGTCCCTATCCGGCGGACAACAGCAGCGGTTGTGCATAGCCAGACTTCTTGCGGTCAAGCCGGATGTGCTGCTGATGGACGAGCCGTGCTCGGCGCTCGATCCTATCGCCACCCTGAAAATAGAAGAGCTTATGCGCGACCTGAAAAATCGGTATACAATTGTTATAGTGACGCACAATATGCAGCAGGCGGCCCGCGTGTCGGACCGCACCGCGTTCTTTCTCAACGGGGAGCTGGTGGAGCAGGGCGACACGGACGAGATTTTCACCCGTCCGAAAGACAAAAGGACGGAAGACTACATCACCGGGAGGTTCGGATGACCGATCAGGTTCGCAGGACGTACTCTCAGGAGCTAGAGGCCCTGAAACAATCCACGCTGCGCATGGGCGCGCTCGCCGAGGAACTTATCCGCTCCTCCGTCAAAGCCCTCATCGAGAGAGACTCCGCGCTTGCCGCGCGCACTATCGCGGACGACGAAAAAGTGGACGAAATGGAAGCTGCCATCAACCAGACGTGCATCAGGCTTCTTGCGCTTCAGCAACCTATGGCCACAGACCTGCGCCTCATCGCAAGCTCGATGAAAATATCTTCCGACATCGAGCGGCTGGCCGACCACACGACCAAAATTTCGAAAAAAGCCGCCATCCTCTCCGAACTGCCGCAACTCAAACCTTATGTCGATCTCCCCGAAATGGCCAAACGCGTCATCGAGATGTTCAAACTCAGTTTGGACGCCTTCATCAACCTCGACTCCGTTCTGGCGCTGAAAGTCATCGACATGGACGACTCGATAGACGAATACAACCACAGGATATTCACCGAACTGATAGAACTGATGAAGCGAGACCCTTCCTGCATCAACTACGTGTCTCACCTCATGGTCGTCGTGCAGTCGCTTGAACGCATCGCCGACCATGTCACCAACATCTGCGAAAGCACCGTCTTCATAGTCGAGGGGGCTTCCCCGAAATCAAGCTGGTCGGCGCGGAGCTAAGAGAAAACTTGTAAATATACATGTTATTAGATGATTCTACCCGCTGCCAAGTGTGCCATGCGCAATGCTTTTTTCTTTGCGCATGATGCTTTTTGCCAAAATAGTTGATGGGAACTTTCATTTAATTATTCGCGCGCCAAAGAGAAACATATTAAGAAGTTGCTTATTGCTTATTCTTTCTTTTGTTCGAAAATTGCTTGCGCGCTATTTGTTCGAGCAATCGATGCCGCAGCCGGAGCAGCCGCCGCCGCGCGGGCCGCAGTCGGGCGTGGTTTCGCCGAGCAGCGCCTTGTTGCGTTCGAGGAAGAGATATTTCTCGGACACTCCGCAGTCGATGTGAGACCACGGGGTTGGCGACAGCGGTTTCATCTCGGCTCGGGCGTAGCGGTCGGCGTTCAGTCCGGCGGAGGCGAAAGCGTCCGTCCACGCGTCGAACTTCAGCATGTCTGACCAGCCGTCAAATCGGCAGCCGGACTCCCACGCGCGCTCGATGACCGCTCCTAGTCGCCTGTCGCCTCGGGCGAGCGCGGCTTCGAGATAGCTTGTCTCCACGTCGTGCATGTCCAGTTTTACCGCGCGGCGGTCGATAAGCCCACGCAGGATGCGTTTCTTGGCGATCAGCGATTCCATGCTTTCCATCGGCTCCCACTGGAAAGGCGTGTGGGGCTTCGGGATGAAGTTCGACACGCTGACGGTGAAGACCTGTTTGCCTTTGACGCGGGAGGCGGAGCGGCCTCGCGTCTCGACCATCCTTGCCACAAGCGAGGCTATTTCCCGAACGTCCTCTTCGGTCTCCGTCGGCAGCCCGATCATGAAGTACAGCTTTATTTTTTTCCAGCCAGCTCGCGAGGCCGACGCCACAGTATTCATTATTTCTTCTTCGGTCACGCGCTTGTTGATGACGTTGCGCAACCTCTGGGAGCCCGCCTCGGGAGCGAGCGTCAGCCCGGTTGCGCGCACCTCCCTCAGCTTCGCGTAGACCTCCCCGCTAAAGGTGTCCACGCGCGTGGAAGGCATGGAGATGGAAACGCGGCGCGGGGCCGCGAAGCCCGTAAGCGAGTCCAGCAGATCTCCCATCCCGGAGTAGTCCGGCGCGTTCAGCGACAACAGAGAAATCTCGTCGCAGCCCATGCCCTCGAACAAGTCTTCCGCGTTGCGCGTCAGGCTGCCGACGCCGCGTTCCCTGTGGGGCCTGTAAATCATCCCCGCTTGGCAATATCTGCATCCCTGAACGCAGCCCCTGAATATCTCGATCTGAATCCTGTCGTGCACCGCCTCTACGCCGGGGACGACGAACGCGCGCGGGGCCTGTATCGAATCAAGGTCGCGCGGGAACCTGCGCTTCACGCTGCCGCGCGGCCCGCAGGAAACGGCTGTCAGGCCGGAGGGGGCGTCGAATGTTTCGCATAGAGCGGGGACATATACGCCGGGGATATCGGCGAGCGCGTTCAGCAGAGCGGGTTTGCCGCCGCCCGGCCCTTTCGCCGCGCGCGCCGCCTCTACTATATCGACGATGCCTTCCTCCGCTTCGCCGATGAAGAACGCGTCGAAGAAATCCGCCAGAGGCTCAGGGTTGCAAGCGCACACCCCGCCGGCGATAACCAGCGGCCCGGCTTCTCCTCTGTCAGCAGACCTTCGCCCGATGCCTCCGAGGCTCAACATCGTCAGGATGTTCGTGTACGTCATCTCGTACGACAGCGAAAACCCCACGATGTCGAATTCGCTCAGCGGGGTGAAGCTTTCCAGAGAATATAGAGGCAGGCCGCGCTCGGACAACTCGCGCTCCATGTCCGGCCACGGCGCGAACGCCCTTTCGCACTCAACCCCCGGAATCTCGTTCAGCAGGTGATACAGCAGCATGAAGCCGAGGTTGGACATCCCGATTTCGTACACTTCCGGGAAACAGAGGACGACGCGGAGCGCCGAAGGGTCGGAGCCGCAGCCGCGCGCGCTGTTCAACTCCCCGCCCGCGTACCTGCCCGGCCTCTCAACTCTCGGCAGAACCTCAAGCTCCACCCGCCGCCTTATGTCTTTCGCCGCGTCGTTCATGGACGTTAATACTAACGGAGCCGAACCCGCTAATCAACCCGCGCCGCGCTCTTCCTCAGCTTCTCCAGCGTCGGCGAGGCAATAGGAGCGGCCGCAAAAAGGCGCGCCGAGCCGCGGAATAGCGCTGAATAGCAATCATGCGCGATTGCGCCGCGCCGCTTATCTGTTCCGGATTGTGACGAGGATGCCGTTGTGGTCGGAGATGTCTAGTTTCCCGGGCGTCGAGTGCAGCGGAATCACTTCCGCCGCAATGTCTTCGTCCGGGATGCCGAGCGAGAACACATAGTCCACGCGGTCAGCGCCGACTGTTTTCAATCCTTCGGCTTCGTATGTCGCGCTCATATCGCGGCTGTTGAGGTCGCCGCCGAAAAGCGCGCGCGCGTCCGGCGCGGCCAGTTCTTCCCTCAGGATGGATGCTACTTCGAGGGACTGTTCTATCCTCACATCGTTTTTATACGCTTCGTAGTGAGTGTTGTATACGCGCAACAGAGCGCCGCCGTCTTTTGCCGCGGCGTCCGCCCGGCACAGCGATTTTTGTATCAGCGCGCCGCTGCGCCGGTATGACGTTTCGAGATGCCAGCACTTGATATGGGCCTTGTCGAGAGCGACTGTCTCTCTGTTCCACAGGAACGCCAGCCCTTCTATCCACAGCGCTCCTACCCTCTCGGACTCCCAGAACGACGCGCCGTAGTTCAGTCCCCGCTTCTTCAATCCGAGCGCGATTTCCTTTATCGTGTCGTCTCCGGAGGCGTGGCCGTAGATTTTGCAGACGGACGCTTCCTGAATGCCGACGATGTCCGGTTTCATCTCCGCGAGCAGCGCTATAAGGGCTTCTCTGCGTTTAACGTAGTCGTCCCGCTTTTCGCTTGCCTGCAAGTCGCAGTAAAGGATGTTCGCGGAAAAATAGGTCATCCGGCTTTCCGCCGCCGCTAGGGACTTCGCGGCGAGAATAAGGATACAACTTATGAATATGAGCGCCCTTGTTTTCATGCGAATATTTTACACCTTCAAGCGCGAAAAAGCGCCGGAATATTTAAAACCGGGACTCGGCGGGTTAATGAAGGGCGGAACATATCAGATGGCGCTATAATAATCGAACAAGTAAAAAACGGAGCGCGTCATGAAAATAAAACACCTGAAATCGGCGGCGATGGCGTTTGCGCTCGTTGCGGCGGCGGCAACCAGCGGCCCGGCGGCGGCGCAGAGCGTGTCGGCGGTCGCGAGGCTGCTGACGGCGGAGACTATCAACGTCGGGGAACCCGTTAAGATTAGTTGCGAAGTGGAAAACGCGGGCGACGCCGACCTGCTCGTGCCGCCCCATTTCTTTTCGACCGGAGCGTCGGACGGGGCGGGGCTGTTCTTCGTCGTGAAGGACGAGGGAGGCTCGCCGCAGCGGTCGGCGTGCCCTCCGAGAATTCCACCTGCTCCCGGCGCGGCCGTCCCGTTCCGTCCCGGCGAGTACCACGGCCTGCGCTCGTTCGATCTCTCCCAATGTTTCGTTTTCGAGGAGGGCAAAACCTATTCGATATCGGCTGAATATGTTTCTAGACCGAACACGCCCGGCGCGTGGAACGGCTCGGCGATGTCGAACCCGGTCATGGTGACGGTCAAAGAGGACACGGCGAAGAAGAACGCGAGAGCCGCGGCGGAACTGGTGTCCGAGTGGCTGAACAACTATGACTATCACGCGTCCGGTGCGGCAAAAAAGAATGTCCTGTCGCTCGGCGCGGCGGCGGTCCCGGCGCTTGCGGACGCGTTGCGCGCCGAATCGCGCCTGCTCGCCGCCGGCGATATCATCGAATTGCTCGGCTCTCTCCCGTGCCGCGAATCGCTCGACGCTCTCGTCCTGTTCGTCGTCACCGGCGGCGGACAGCGCTTCAATTCCGGGATCGGCGGCGAGTTCTCCGGCGCAAGCATCCTAGTCGACGCGGCTATTGTCTCTCTGGAAAAAATTTCCGGGGAACGGTTCTCGCGGGACAAGGGCGATCTGGCCGAACAGTGGTACTCTTGGCACGAGCAGAACCGCAACACGTTCAAATCCGCGCTCGGCGACCGCTGAGTTGATAAAACACAAGTTGGAAACAACATGAATTGTTAAGGGAAAACTTTTGAAAAAGTTTTCCCTTAATATCCCTTTCAAAATCTTTCATGCTAGCGCCGATGGGAAGGCTTCGCTCTCCCCATCGGCGCGTGTCATGGGAAAAGATATTGAGAAAGGATTTCAAGAGGAATCTTATTCATAAATGCTTTTACACGGGGCGTCGGGAGAGGAAGCGCGTCAGCGATACGCTCCCGAATCCTAATGATGGATTCGGGTTTTCATCGTTACCAAGGTCACCTTGGTAACGTATAGACCGAAAGCTTCGCTTTCATTGTCATTGGCGCTCCGTTGTCAAGGAGACCTTGGCAACGAAGAGCGAGTTGCGATGAGTGAGTTTCTCTTTGGCCGCCGGGGGCCCTTTCAAAAGTCGCGGGTTTCTAAGAGGGGTTTATCGGTTTTCAGATTCGTCGCGGGTTAGGATGTCGATAATGCGCATGATGTTTGCCCCTTGTTCGGAGAGGGGGACGAGGTCGGTGGAGTTTTCGTCGGGGACGGAGAAGGCGTCGGAGTCGATGCGTTCGCGGGCGAACTTGACGAAGCCTTCGAACTCGGTCTGCATGCGCTCCATTTTCATGCGCATGTGAAGGATGACTTCGATTCCGGCGAGGTTGATGCCGAGGTCCTGATGGAGCCTGATGATGCGCTGGAGTTTCTCGACGTCGGACTGGGAGTAGAGGCGGGTGTTCTGGGACGTGCGTCTGGGGCGTATGAGGCTGGCTTTCTCGTAAATGCGAAGGGTCTGCTGCGGCACGCCGAGCATGTCGGCCACCACGCTGATGACGTAAACGGGTTTGTCTCTGTCTATGTCCATGGCCGCCTCCCGGCGCCGCGCGTCACAGCCCGGCGTAAAGCGTCGCCCTCGGATCTTCAGGGTGCGATTCGGCGAAACTCCTCAGCAACTCCCTGTCCGCCTTTGATAGGTTGCGGGGTGTCGCCGTTTTTATTTTCACGTACAGGTCGCCGCGCCCTTTGTTTTGCAGCGACGGGAATCCTTTGCCTCTGAGCCTGAAAGTTTTGCCGGTGTCCGTGCCTTCTGGTATCTTGATGGACGATTTCCCTTCAGGGGTGGGAACTTCGAGCAGGGCGCCGAGCGCGGCTTCGACTATGGTGACGGGCAGTTCGACGTAAAGGTTGTTGCCTTTGCGCTCGAAGAGGCCGTGGCTGGAGACCTGAGTGATGATGTAGAGGTCGCCGGCGGGATGTCCGGCGGCGCCGGGCCTTCCTTTGCCGGGTATTCGGATCTTGGAGCCGTTATCGACGCCCGCCGGAATTTTCACGGACATTCTTTTGATGGCCGGGACGCTGCCTGAGCCGCCGCATTTGCCGCAGGACGGGCCGGAGGTCATGCCGGAGCCGCCGCACGCGCGGCAGGGCTGGGAGATGTTGAACATGCCGCGCCCGATTTTCGCTTGTCCTGAGCCGCCGCAGGCGGGGCAGGGGCCGGGGGCCGAGCCGGGCGCGGAGCCGGAGCCGCCGCAGTTGCCGCACGCGTCGAACCCCTGAAACGAGATATCCTTTTCGACGCTCTTGAAAGCTTCGTCGAACGAGATTGCCAGAGAAAGATGGATGTCCTCGCCGCGCGCGGGCCGCCTGAATTGGGACGCCGCGCCGCCGCCGCGCCCTCCTCCGAACAGCGTCTCGAATATGTCGCCGAATCCGCCGCCCCCGCCTCCGAAATCGAATCCGCCCTGTTGGTATTCGTATCCGCCGCCGCCGGGGAATCCCTGCGCGCCCTGAAATCCGCCGGGGCCGTACGCGTCGTACTCCTGCCGCTTCTTCGGGTCGCTAAGCGTCTGGTACGCCTCGCTGATGTCCTTGAATTTCTTTTCCGCCTGTGGGTCGTTCGGGTTGACGTCCGGGTGGTGTTTGCGCGCGAGCCTGCGGTAGGCCTTCTTGATGTCGGCCTCCGTCGCGTTCTTTTCGACTTCGAGTATTTTATAGAAGTCCTGAGCCATTGCTCGCCGCCTCGCCGCCGTATGTTCCGGCGGACGCTTCCCATCGAATTATATCCTGATTTAACGTCGCCTGAATATCAGTCTGAAAGTTGCTGCGGCTGTTGCTTTCTGCACACAACCACCTTGGCGGGCCGCATCAGCTTTTCGTCCATCCGGAACCCCTTCTCAATTTCCTCGGTTATCCGGCTGTCTTCGACGTCTGGCGAATCTACGGTGTAGAGGGCCTCGTGGATGTTCGGGTCGAAGAACTCGCCGACGGAGTCGAAGGGAACGACGCTGAACTCTGCGAGGACATCAAGCATCTGGCGCTCTACGAGGGACATGCCTTCGAGGATTTTCGCGTCCGCCTCGCCGCCGGCGGCAAATTTCAGGCCGCGCTGAAGGTTGTCCAGCACGGGCAGAAGTTTTTCCGCCATGCGGGAGTGGCCGTACTTGAGCGCGTCCGCCTTTTCTTTTGTCGTTCTGCGTTTGTAGTTCTCGAACTCGGCCTTCATGCGCTGTAGCATGTCTAGGTATTCGGCGCGGGTTTTTTCCAGTTCGGCGATTTTCTCGCGAGTCTGCGCCAGAGCGTCCGTTGATTCAGCGCGCGTAGCGGCGGGCGTTTCCGCCGCCGGTTCGGGAGCAGGCGCGCCTTGGGCGCTTTGCTGTCCGGCAACGCTTTCCGGAGCGGCTTTCGCGTCCGCGCCGTTTTCGTCTTCTATGATGATTCGTTTAACCATAAGATGCCTCGTTCCGATCTCGCCTCTATGGCGCGGGTTGGGCCGGTCGGGAAATCGCGGGCGGGTTTCCCCCGCCCGCTGCCCGCGCCCGCGCCGTTGTCGCAATGCTTCTCAGAATCCCGGCTGCGGATTCGAATTAACCCGCGTTGGTGAAAAAACCGGGTTAAATGTCCTTGTACTCGGCGTCCACGACATCGTCGTCTCCGCCGCCGGAGCCGCCCTGAGCCGACGGGCCGGCCTGACCCGCGCCGGGCCCCGCGCCCGCGTCCGCTCCGCCCTGCGATGCGGCGGCCTGCTCGTACATCACCTGCGCCATCTTGTGGCTCGCCTGCATCAGCGCCTCTGACGTCTTCTTTATCTCGTCTATGTCGGACTTCTCAAGCGCGTCTTTCGCCTTCTTGAGAGCCGCCTCGATTTCGCTCTTCACTTCCGGCGTCAGCTTGTCTCCGTATTCCTTGAACGACTTCTCGGTCGTATACACCATCTGGTCTGCGTGGTTTCTGGCGTCGACTTCCTCGCGCTTCTTCTTGTCCTCTTCGGCGAACTTCTCAGAATCCTTCACCATCTGCTGGATTTCCTGTTCGGTGAGGTTGGTGGTGGCGGTGATGGTTATCTGTTGGGACTTGCTTGTGGCAAGGTCCTTTGCGGAGACGTTGACGATGCCGTTGGCGTCGATGTCGAAAGTGACCTCGACTTTGGGGATGCCGCGCGGGGCGGGCGGGATGCCGACAAGCTGGAACTTGCCCAGCGTCTTGTTGTAAGCGGCCATCTCGCGCTCGCCCTGAAGCACGTGAATCTCGACGCTCGTCTGGTTGTCCGCCGCGGTGGAGAAAGTCTCGCTCTTGCGCGTCGGTATGGTGGTGTTGCGCTCTATAAGCTTGGTGAACACGCCGCCGAGGGTCTCTATGCCGAGCGAAAGGGGAGTGACGTCCAGCAGCAGCACGTCCTTGACCTCGCCGCCGAGCACGCCCGCCTGAATCGCCGCGCCCACCGCGACCACTTCGTCCGGGTTGATGCTCTTGTTCGGCTCTTTGTTCAGGACGCTTTTGACAAGGTCCTGAACCGCCGGTATGCGGGTGGAGCCGCCGACGAGCAGAATCTGGTCTATCTCGCCGGGTTTCAGGCCGGAATCGTTAAGAGCCTGTTTGAGCGGCCCGAGGGTCTTCTCAACTAGGTCTGCGGTCAGCTTGTTGAACTCGCCCCGGGACAGCTTGAGGTCGAGGTGCTTGGGACCGCTTGCGTCCGCCGTGACGAACGGCAGGTTGATGGTCGTTTCGGTGCGGCCGGAAAGCTCGATCTTCGCCTTTTCGGCGGCCTCGCGCAGCCTCTGCATCGCCATCCTGTCCGCCGCCAAATCGATGCCGGAGTCCTTCTTGAACTCCTTTACCATCCATTCGACGATGCGCTGGTCGAAGTCGTCGCCGCCCAGAAGGTTGTTGCCCGCCGTCGCCTTGACCTCGATTACGCCGTCGCCGATTTCGAGCACGGACACGTCGAACGTGCCGCCGCCGAGGTCGTACACCACGACCTTCATGTCTTTGTCCTTGTCGATGCCGTAGGCGAGAGCGGCGGCGGTCGGCTCGTTGATGATCCGGAGCACTTCCAGACCGGCGATTCTGCCCGCGTCCTTCGTCGCCTGCCTCTGGCTGTCCTCGAAATACGCAGGAACGGTGATTACCGCCTGAGACACCTTTTCGCCGAGGTACGCTTCCGCGTCCTCTTTAAGCTTCTGCAGAACCATAGCGGAAACCTCCTGCGGGCTGTGGCTCTTGTCGCCCAGCTTCGCGGTGAAATTTCTGCCCATCTGCCTTTTTATGGACATTACAGTGTTGTCCGGGTTGGTGACGGCCTGCCGTTTGGCGGCGGTGCCGACGATGCGTTCGCCCTCGCGGGTGAGAGCCACCACCGAAGGAGTCGTTCTGCCCCCCTCGGAATTGGTGATTACAACAGGGTCGCCGCCTTCGATAACAGCGACGCAAGAGTTTGTGGTTCCAAGATCGATGCCGATAATTTTGCCCATGATGGCGCCTCCTCGCGTCGGACGATAGAGCCCGACTTCATGTTGAGATTATAAAGCGTTAGCGCAATGCTGTCAAGAAGCTTGAATTATTTTTTAAGCCGCGTGAAAAATCTTTTATAAACAAGGATAATTATCTGCTAGCATTACCCGCGTTTTGCGAAAAGCGGGTTTTTCGGGCCGGATTTGAACCAAATCGGTCTCATTGGTGAAAATTTGCAGTACAGGATGTCAAGCGGCGTTGAATATTGACCCCCATCCCGCGTTAGTAAAAAATGCGGGTTACGCGCGATTGTGAGCGCCGCTCGGTTTTGTGCTAAAACCCCATGATATAATCGCTAAAAATGCCTCCTGCGCCTCGGAGTTTGTCCGCGCCGAGCAATTGATGTCGAACTCTGACGACTGGTTCGGGATTGCTATATAATTCAAATAGTGATGGGCGCGGGTGGCTTGCGTGGCTCGTGTCTCGACTCGGAGGAAAAGGGAATGAGAAAGACGCCTGCGGATTTGCCAATTGAATATATGACAACTGAAAACTCTTCGGGGTTTCCGCGATTCTTCTCATCGTTGCGCAAACATATTGACGCGAAATGTCCGGGAAAAGGGACCAAGGGAAACATCTTGTTTAAAAGGGCGTTTCCCAAATCGCCGAAGGCGAAAACAGTTTCAAACGGTTTTTTCAGGATAAAAACAGCGGCAGTTGCGGCGGTTGCGGCGGCGACGTTCGCGGTCGCCGCGCAGGCGCTCGCGCAGGTCTCCGTGTCCGTTCCCCGGATAAATCTTCCGGAGGACGAAAGGCCGAGCGCCGACGCTTCTTTTGAGAGGTGGCAATTCAGCGGCCATCTCCAAGACGACGATGGGCGCAGATACGGATTGACGGCGTCGTTCTTCGTCGCGAGGTTCGGCGGCCTGCCTGACGCCCGTTTTATGTATTATTGCCTTACGGAGAAAGACGAAGGCCGGTTCCACAGCGGCTCGCTCGTCGAGAAATCGTCTGCAGCGACGTTGAAGGCGGCGGTCGCCGCGCATCCGGGGGACGTCCGCGCCGTGTTGTCTCCCGTCATGTTCGACGAGAAAGAAATCGAAAAGCACCACAGGTTTATGAAAGAAGAGCCGACGGTGATGGGCGAGGGGCTTGGGCTGAGATTCGACGGGAACTATTTCGTGAACGAGAAAAGTCCCGGACGCGACTGGGAGGACTGGAGATACGGAGCGAGGCTGACGGACGGAGCGTTCGAAGCGGAGCTTGAGATGAAGCCGGAGCGGGGGCCTATGTTCGCGGGCGGCGACGGCGTCGTCGGGCTGGAGCCCGGCGGGGATTTGTTTTTGTATTCGTTCCCGCGCATGGCGGCGAAGGGGGAACTGAGGATAGGCGGAGAGACGCGGCGCGCGCGCGGCGTGTTGTGGTACGACCATCAGTACGGCGCGCTAGGCGATGCGGCGAACCCGGCGGGGTGGGACTGGTTCCGCGTCCATCTCGAAGACGGAACGGACATGAGCCTGTTAGTCTTCCGCAGACCGGACACCGGGGAGAGGTTTCACCGGCTGGCGACTGTCAAATGGGGAGACGGACGCGTTTCGGTCGTGAGGGACATCGTGGTCGAGCCGCTCAACACGTGGACAAGCCCGGACACGGGAATCGTTTATCCGCTCGACTGGGCGGTCGCCATCCCGTCGCTGCGCGCTCATCTGACCATCAGGCAGGATATGCCGAATCAGGAGACGCGGGTGTTCGGCCCTCTGCGCGCAGTATGGGCAGGCTCCGGCAGAGCGGAGGCGGTTATTGACGGCGAACGGCTTGCGGGAAACGTTTTCACCGAGCTTGCGGGTTACGGAGCAGGGCCGGAAGGCGCGTTGCCGTGAGACGCGGATTGCGACCTGCGGGAATTTCACCCGCAACTCGGCAAACGCGGGTTATTTACTATCTATAGTCATTTAAACTAAAATCAACGGAGCGCATCAACATCGAACGGGGGGCGGCAAATGATGAAAGACATCGGGACGGAACTGGAAATCAAATGCGTTAACACGATTAGGATGCTGGCGGTTGACGCCACGCAGAAGGCAAATTCGGGGCATCCCGGCGCGCCGCTCGGAATGGCCGCGATGGGATACGCGCTTTTCGACGGGTTCATGAAGCACAGCCCGGCTAACCCGGAGTGGCCGGACCGCGACAGGTTCGCGCTGTCCGCCGGGCACGCTTCGATGTTGCTGTATTCGCTGCTGCATCTCACAGGCTATGACCTGCCGCTGGACGAGTTAAGGAACTTCCGGCAGCTTGGTAGCAGGACTCCGGGACATCCGGAGAGAGACCTTGCGGCGGGGGTGGAGATATCGACAGGGCCGCTGGGGCAGGGGCTGGCGCACGCTGTGGGGATGGCGCTCGCGGAGGCGCGGCTCGCCGCCCGATTCAACAAACCCGGCTTCAACGTTGTGGACCACAACACGTTCGTCGTCTGTTCGGACGGCGACATTCAGGAAGGGCTTTCAACTGAGGCGGCCAGCTTGGCGGGACACCTCGCCCTCGGAAAACTCATCTGTCTTTACGACGACAACGGAATTCAGATCGAAGGCCGCACGAGTCTGGCGTTCGGAGAGAATGTGGCGTCGAAGTTCAAGGCTCTCGGCTGGCAGGTGATAGGGCCAGTGGACGGGTTCGACATCCCGGCGGTGAAAAAGGCTCTGAAGCGCGCGCGCAGGGAGACAGCCAAACCTTCGCTCATAATCTGCAAGACCATCATCGGGCGGCACAGCCCGCTGGAGGACAGCGAGAAGTCCCACGGCTCTCCGCTCGGCGCTGACAACGCGATTGCCACCAAGAAGGCGCTCGGCTGGCCGCTCGAACCGGAATTCATCGTGCCGGAAGATGTGGCCGCCCACATGCGCAAGGCCGTAGCTCGCGGCAAACGCGCCGAATCGAAATGGTCGAAGCTGTTCTCGGTTTACGAAAAACTATATCCGGCGGACGCGAAGGAATTCTTGTCCGCGATGAAGGGCGAACTGCCGGAAGGATGGGAGTCGGCGCTGGAGGGAGTTATCCCCGCAGACTCGAAACCGATGGCGACGCGGGCGGCGTCCGGCAAGACGCTGAACGCGCTGTTCGCAAAGCTGCCGAACCTTATCGGCGGTTCCGCCGACCTCGGCCCCAGCAACAACACGCGGCTGGCCGCGTCCGGCAGTTTCAGCGCGACCGACCGCGCGGCGAATAACATCCATTTCGGCGTCAGGGAGCACGCGATGGCGGCTGTGTGCGGCGGGATCGCGCTGCACGGCGGCCTGATTCCTTACGCGGGGACGTTTTTCACTTTCGCCGACTACATGAGGCCGTCCATCAGGCTGGCGGCAATAATGGGTGTCCGGGTGATATACGTGTTCACGCACGACAGCATAGGCGTGGGGGAGGACGGGCCGACGCACCAGCCGGTGGAGCACTTGATGTCGCTGCGCGCGATGCCGAACGTGACGGTGATTCGGCCTGCGGACGCGGCAGAGACGGTCGAAGCGTGGCGCGCGGCTCTGCTGAATTCGTCCGGGCCGACCGCCCTCGTTCTTTCGAGGCAGAACCTGCCGTGTCTTGACCGCGCGGAATATCCGCCGGCCGCCAACCTTCACAAAGGCGCGTACACGCTGTGGCAGGCGCGGGAAGGCGCGCCGGACGCGATAATCATCGCCACCGGCTCTGAAGTCGAAATCGCGCTCGCCGCCGCCCGCGCTCTGGCGGACGAGGGCGTTAACGCCCGCGCGGTGTCCATGCCGTCTTGGGAACTGTTCGACGCCCAGACGCCCGAATACAAAGAGAGCGTGCTGCCGGACGCCGTCCGCGCGCGGGTCGCCGTCGAGGCGGGCATACGCACAGGCTGGGAAAGATACGCCGGACTTGACGGCGAGATAGTCGGCATGGACGGCTTCGGGGCCTCCGGCCCGGCTTCCGCCCTGTTCAAGAAATTCGGCTTCGTCCCCGGCGCGGTCGCGGACGCGGCGCGGCGCGTTGTCGCCAAACAGAAAACCAAGAACGGGGGCTCCGCGTCATGACCGGAAAAGAAAGATTCCTGACCGCGCTCAACAGGGGAACGCCGGACATGGTCCCCATCTGGGACCTCGCATTCAACGAGCCGAGCATAGTAAATATCGCCAAGCATTTCACGGACAACGTTCCGCCTCTGAAGCTGCTTCACCAGATGGACGCGAACGACCTCGTGGCGATAATGCGCGCGCTGTTTCTCATCGCCGAGGAGCTTGACCTCGACGGGCTGACCATGCCGACTCTGCTAGGGCGCGAACACATCGAGGGCGACATCATAAAGGACAGGCTCGGCGTCATCCAGCATGTCGGCTGGCACGGCGACCCAATCCCCTTCGATGGCCCGATAAAGTCCCCCGCCGACCTGAAATCATACAAGCCTCCCAAAGTCGACGACTCGTGGCTCATGGCCGCCATGTTCGCCAAATCGCACTTCAAGGGCCGAATCGCGAACGTGCTCATGATGCCCGACCCGTTCAAGATAAGCTGGGCCTTGCGCGGCGAGATGATAAACACGCTCATCGCGTACATCGACAACCCGTCGTTCGCCCACGACACCGCCAAGCTCGCCACAGAGATTTGCCTCGCGGTGTTCGAGAGAGCGGTCGCCGCAGGGGTGGACGCGGTCGTGCTGCCCGGAGACATCGCCATGAACGAGGCGACCATCATGTCCCCCGCCCATTTCAGGGAATATCTCAAACCGAGGTATAAAGAGATTGTGGACGTCGTGCACGCGGCCGGGCTGCCCGCCATCAAACATTCCGACGGCAACCTCAACGCCATCCTCGACGACCTGCTCGAAATCGGGTTCGACGCCGTGCACCCGATACAGCCGCAGTGCATGGATATCGCCGAGACGAAGAAGAAGTGCGCGGGCCGCGCCTGCGTCATCGGCAACATCGACTGCGTCGACCTGCTCACTTCCGGCAGCGTCGAGGACGTAGACCGCGTTGTGAGGGAGACCATAGAAATCGCGGCCCCCGGCGGCGGATACATCCTGTCGTCTTCCAACACGATTCACCCGGACGTTAAGCCGGAAAACGCTATAGCGATGTTCCGCGCGGCGCGCAGGCACGGCGCGTATCCAATAGGCGGCGCGGAGAAATAATAACTAATCGGAGACGAATTTATGGCGGATGAAAAACTTTATTTCATGATTCGAAACGCGTTGGCCGCTTTCTTAAAGTTTAACAACAGGATGGAAGTGTCGGGGACGGAAAACATACCGTCCGGCGGCGCGCTCGTCTGCCCGAACCATACGAACTATTCCGACCCGTTCTTCCTCGGCGCGGCGGTGGAGGACAGGGTGATGCACTTTCTGGCGTGGCACGGGATAGCGGAGATGCCGCTCGTCGGCCCGCTGTTCTCCCGCATCGGAACTATGCACCCGATACACGAAAGCTACGGCGTGGCGGAGGATAAAAACGAAGTCCGCGAAAAACTCGACACGTTGAGAGACCTGCTGAAGTCGGGCGAGCTGTGCGTGATATTTCCCGAAGGGACGATCAAACACTGGATACGGCCCGGAGGGGACGAACTGGACGAGTTCAAGCCGGGGGCCACGAGGCTGGCGGCTCAGGCGGGCGTCCCCATCATGCCGGTGGCGATGACCGGCACGCGCTGGGTGGTCGCCAACATTATCAACTACCACGACTGGGGCGGGCCGGACAAAGGCTTCTGGATACCGTCCGCGCTCCCCGTCAAGGTGCGGGTCAGAATCGGCAAGCCGTTCAAGGTGGACCCGGCGGCGGCGGAAGACAGAGAGGTCAACGCCCGCGAATCCGAACGCCTTCGGGACGTCATAGCGGACATGCTGGACGAGATGCGCGGGCGCAAACGATAGAACGCGGACGAAAAAGATGCGCGACGGCGCGCGGAGGTTGCTCTATGGCAAGGCAGGACGATATTGACGCGACAATCAGCGAGGCGAAGGAAAAACTGCGCGGCTCTTTCAGGGACGCGGACGCGATGCGGCTGCTCGGAAGCTGCTACATGTATCTGAAGATGCGCGACGAGGCTCTGTTCATGTACGAGAAAGCTCTCGACGCCGACCCCGGCTCGCCGACCGTCAAATTCGCTCTCGCTTCGTTTTACGTCAACGACGGGCAGCGCGCCAAGGCCGTCTCCATGCTGCGCGACATCAATTCCGAACATCCCTCCTTCGCTCCCGCTTTCGAGCTTCTCGGAAAAATCCTCTCCGAGGACGGCGACTGCGGCGGCGCGCTCGACGCTATGAAAAAAGCGGCGGACATCGAAAGCGACAACCCTGAAACGCTTTATGAACTAGGCAATCTCTACGACGACAACGATATGCAGGATATGGCGATGCGGATGTACGAAAGGGCGGTCGAAATCGACCCCGAACACGCGCCCGCCCACAACGCCATCGGATTGCTCCACTCGGACAACGAGGACTGGGACGCCGCAATCGCCGCGTTCCGTCGCGCCCTTGCCGCCGTCCCCGGATACTCCAACGCGCACCTCAACCTCGCCAACGCGTGCCGCAATCATCCGGGCATGCCTTTTCAGGACGCCGTCGACGAATTGAATCTGGCGATTCGCTTCGACCCGGAAAACGCAGACGCCCTCAACGCTCTGGGGGAAATCTATTACGAGGACGAAGACTACCGCCGCGCGCTCGACCTCTTCAACAACGCGGCGGACGTCAACCCGGAATTGCCCGAAACGTTTCTCAACCTCGGCAACGCATACTACATGCTCGGCGAGGCGAACGAGGCGGTGAGCGCGTGGCGTCGCGCGTCCGAGCTTGACCCTGAAAACGCCGACCCGCACTTCTGGATCGCCCGCGCATGCCTCGAATCCGGTCAGCAACTTGAGGCCGCCATCAGGTTCAAACTCTGCCTCTCCATCGATCCCGACGGCGACCACTCTCAGGATGCCTCCGCCGCGCTCGATAAAATCAAATACGAATGGCCTGTCTGAGCGCCGCCGGCAAAGGCAAAGGATAAAGATTAAGGGAAAACTTTTGAAA
>DIWT01000054.1 GCA_002435745.1 bacterium UBP15_UBA6099 | reverse complement strand
TAGTGGGTTTCATGAATAATTCGGGGATAAATCTCTCATTGCCGTCGATGAAGAGTTAAAGATTATTATCAACGAAAAGCAAAGAAATAAGCTCAAAGAAATTGGCCATGACGGCGGCTTAGAATCTTTTATGAGTAATTTTAGAAAATGGATACTGCTGCCGCCTGACCCTAGGGATCATCCAAGAAAAGATTACCTTAGAGAAGCAAACATTTATCGGGGTTGGAACTGATATTGAAGTTAGTATTATGATTATTTTTCCGCAGAGTCAAGCAAACGGTTTTTGAGCTATTTGGAAGTCGGTTTGAATTTTCTACAATCGATGCCGTATTTCGCGGTTTTGTACTGGATTACGCGTTTGGTCGTGCCGAGTTCGCGGGCGGCGGCGGACTGGTTGCCTCCGGCGTATTTGACGGCTTCTTCTATCAGGTCTCGTTCGTACGCTTCAAGCAGCGATTCGAGAGAGCCCGCCTTTTCAGTTTTCGCTTCCGTCGTTCTCATGCGCAGCGACGGGGGGAGATTATATGAATGTATCACTCCGTCTTGGCTCAACAGCACGGCGCGCTCCACGCAGTTCTCAAGCTCTCTCACGTTGCCCGGCCAGTGATATGCCATAAGCGCGTCGATGGCAGGCGAACATATCCGCTCCACTTTTTTGCCGAACTCTTCGGAATACTTGTGAACGAAGTGGTCTGCCAGAAGCATGATGTCGGCGCCCCGCTCGCGCAGCGGCGGCATGTGTATAGGAAACACGTTGAGACGGTAAAAAAGGTCCGCCCTGAATTCCCCGTTTGTCACCGCGCGCTCGAGGTCGCGGTTCGTGGCGGCGATTATCCTGACGTTTGCTCTAATCGGTTTGTCGCCGCCCAGCCTCTCGACTTCCTTCGTCTGAAGAACGCGCAGAAGCTTGGCTTGGGACGAAAGGCTCATTTCGCCGATTTCGTCGAGGAAGACGGACCCGCCCGCGGCTTGCTCGAACTTCCCGGCCCGTCTCTCGTGCGCCCCCGTGAACGCGCCTTTTTCATGTCCGAAAAGCTCGCTCTCCAGCAGAGTTTCCGGGAGCGCGGCGCAGCTTACCGCAACGAAAGGCATCGCCCGCCGGGGGCTTGCGTTGTGTATCGCAGCCGCGGCAAGCTCTTTCCCCGTGCCGGTCTCGCCTGTTATAAGCGCCGTCGCCCCGCTGTCCGCCACCTGATTTATCAATAAATAAACGCTGTGCATCACTCTCGAATTTCCTATGATATTCGAAGGTTTTGACTTAAGCTCTATCTGCTTTTTTAATCCTATGTTTTCGATTTCGAGCCGCTTTCTCTCGTCTTCCTTCCTCCTTGCCTCGACGCCGGGCGCTATCATGTCTGCCACGCCGCACAGGAACCTCGTCATCTCTTCCAACTCTTCGCCGTCGCAGGCCTCAATGTCCACGGACAGAGCGCCGATAACATTCTCGCCGAATCTGACCGGCACGCAGATAAAAGACATTTTTGAAAGGTCTTCGTTTTTTCTGAGACCAGCGCGGTCGAGAAAACCCGGCTCTTTACCTAGATTCGGTATGACAATCGGCTCGCCGTCGGACAACACGCGCCCGGTTATCCCTTCCCCGGGACCATAGACGACCTTATCGACATCCGCGCCGTTCATCGCCGGAGCAATGTCCAGATGCGCCTCGCTCGAATTGCCCGGCAGCAGCGTTATCATCCCCCGTCTCATTCCCATTTCAGTCGCCAGCAGTTCGAGGGTTCCTACGAGAGTTCCGTGCAAGTCTTTCCCGGTTCCGAGCAAACCGGCGACTCTGTATAAAGTGGATAATTCAATATTTTTTATATTCTTAGAGCGCATCTCATCTGCCGCCTTTCAACCCGGATTCGTCGATAGAGCCGACGAACCGGGGCGATTTTCATAGCGGCGAACTGCTTCGTTGCCGCCGCATTTTTTTGTTCATGAACCCTATGTTCTATTCACTGCGAAAATTCGTCTTGCGCCTCGCATTTCATCCGCTCTGAACAATCGCTCCCGAATCCTAACAGCGGATTCGGGTTCAATCAGTTTGCCTTGCAATAATAGCACAATATTGTGCCGCTACAATCCCGGCGACACAAAATTGTGCCACATTGCGGCGCATAAACACTTCAATTCATTCTTCCCACATATTAATTTTCCCTTTGTATAAAAGCATATTTGATTAGCGCATCATCCATCGACTCTGGCTTTTGTTATGTGGTATCCCAATTGCATTACATAAAGAAAAAGTCGCGCGGAAATATGAGCAGCGACGGAAAACCAAGGAGGCAGTGGAAATGAGCAGGAAAAGAAAGTGGATGAAAGCAGTAGGGGCGGCGACAATGGCCCTGACCGTTCTGGCGATGTCCGCCGGGGCGGCGAGAGCGGAAGCGGATGTGAGCGGAAGCGTCGCATGGGTGTCGAAATACATCTGGCGCGGACAGGACCTGCTGGCGGACAACGAACCGGCCATTCAGCCGTCTCTCGATTTCAGTTGGTCGAGCGGATGGGCTTTCAATATGTGGATGTCATACGGGCTGGACGGGGATTCCGAACTGGATGAACTGGATTACACGCTGAGCTATTCGGCTTCGTCGAAGTTGATGCCCGGCGCCGAATGGACTGTGGGCCATATATATTACACATTCCCAAGCATCGCGGACGAATCGCAGGAATCCTTTGTGACGCTTGAATGGCCGGATGCGTTCCTGTCTCCGTCCATGACAGTGTACTCGGATTGGGACGCCGGAGACGGCGTGTACGCTTACGCCGGGATAAGCCGAGACATACCGATAGGCGGAGAAGCGGGAATCCCGGCTCTCTCGCTTAGCGCTGGACTCGGCTACAGCGACGGACAATGGGGGCTGGAGCCGGGCGTGAGCAACATCGACATAGGCGCTTCAATGAGCTTTCAGGCGGGAGACTTCGAAATCGTCCCGTCATTGAATTACGTTATTACTCCCGGCGACAGAGCCAACACGGAAAACGAGTTCTGGGCGGGAGTCGGAATAGGTTTCAGTTTCTAAAATCCGCCCGCGCGCATAAGTCGGGCTATCGAAAGGGAGGCGGAAGATGAAATTCAGAAAGATCGCAATGAGAAGCATTATGTTTGCGGCGCCCCTGCTGGCGATTTGCGCCACCGTGTTCGGAGATGTCGAAGCCGCGCCGACTGTTCAGAGCAACGCCGAACAGATTGCGGCGACCCAGACATCTATTAACACCGTCTGGATGCTGGTGTGCGCGTTCTTGGTGTTTTTCATGCAACCCGGATTCGCAATGCTTGAGGTAGGTTTCACTCGCGCGAAAAACGCCGCGAACATCCTGATGAAGAACCTGATGGATTTCAGCATAGGCTCGCTCGCGTACTGGGCGATCGGGTTCGGCATCATGTTCGGAGCCTCGCGCGGAGGTCTGTTCGGAACAAGCGGCTTTTTCCTTTCCGACGGGGATCCGTCCACGGGAGACGGGATGTGGAAAATCGCTTTCTGGCTGTTTCAGGTAGTTTTCGCAGCCACATCAGCGACGATAGTTTCAGGAGCTATGGCCGAAAGAACTAAATTCAAGAGTTACTTAATATATTGTGTTTTTATCTGCGCGTTCATCTATCCGGCGGTCGGGCATTGGGTATGGGGAGGCGGATGGCTGAGCAAACTGGGAATGATTGATTTTGCGGGATCCGCCGTCGTGCATTCTGTAGGAGGCTGGTGCGCGCTGGCCGGAGCGATCGCGGTCGGGCCGAGGCTGGGCAAATACGGCCCGAACGGTCAGGTCAACGCTATACCCGGACATAACATCCCTCTGGCCGCTTTAGGCGTGTTCATACTCTGGTTCGGCTGGTTCGGTTTCAATGCCGGCAGCACGACATCGGGAATGAACCTCAGCATAGGGGTCATCGCCGTGACGACCAACCTCGCCGCCGCCGCCGGAGCCGTCGCGGCAATGATTATGGTTTGGATATGGCACGGCAAACCCGACACCAGCATGACTCTTAACGGCGCGCTTGCGGGCCTCGTTGGAATCACGGCTCCCTGCGCCAACGTGTCCCCGTCAAGCGCGGTTATCATCGGAGCTGTGGCGGGCGTTCTGGTTGTTCTCGCAGTAGAGTTTGTGGACAGGATTCTGAAGATCGACGACCCGGTCGGCGCGATATCCGTACACGGCGTTTGCGGCGCGTGGGGCACGCTTGCAGCAGGCCTCTTCGCCCAGTCCAAGTACGGCGGAGTGGACGGCCTGTTCTTCGGCGGCGGTTTCTCGCAACTCGGCGTGCAGGCGTTAGGCGTAGTCAGCATTTTCGCATGGTCGTTCATTTGCGCGTCAGTTCTGTTCGCCGTAATTAAAATCGTCGTCGGACTCCGAGTCTCTCCCGAAGAGGAACTCAGGGGGCTTGACATCGAGGAACACGGCATCGAGTCCTACAGCGGTTTCCAGATTTTTACGACACAGTGACCAACATGGCCGATTGGAGGCGACATCTATGAAACTGATAATTGCTTATGTAAAACCGGAGAAACTTACGGATGTGAAGAAATCGCTCTTCGACGCGGAGGTTTACAAGATGTCCGTGACCAACGCGCTGGGGTGCGGTCAGCAGAAGGGATATTCCACGACATACCGAGGCGTCGCGACCGAAGTGAACCTGCTCAAAAAAGTGAGGCTAGAGATAGCAGTGAACGACGGCTTCGTGGATACCACGATCGAGGCGATAATCAGAGGCGCATCGACCGGGCAGATAGGCGACGGGAAGATATTTGTTGTCGATCTCGGCGAGTGCGTGAGAATCAGGACGAAGGAACGCGGAAGTTCTGCGATAGGTTGAAGCCCATTTCAGGCGGATACCCTCCTTGGCGGAGGCCCGGCGTCGCAAGGCGTCGGGCCTTACGCTGTCCGCCGCCGCTCATTTGCCGCGCCGTCTATTGAAAGAATTCAGAAAATCATAGAAAATAATTGAGTTTGAGGGATCGGAGCCGGAACGGCGTCCGAAAGGCGTGGAGGTGCGCGTTTTATGTCAGGACATTCTAAATGGAGCACGATTAAAAGAAAAAAGGGCGCGTTGGACCAGAAACGCGGCCGCGAATTCTCGAAACTCATCAGAGTCATGATGCAGGCGGCCCGCGCGGGCGGCGGAGACCTCGATGCCAATTCGACGCTGAGAACCGCCGTCGATAAGGCCAAGAGCATCAATATGCCCGCCGACACCATCACGCGCGCCATCAAACGCGGAACCGGCGAGATCGAAGGCGAAGCCTACGAGGAAATCGTTTATGAAGGTTACGGCCCCTGCGGGACCGCCATCATAATCGAAACGCTCACGGACAACCGAAACCGCACAACCGCCGATGTGCGACACGCCCTCACAAAACACGGCGGCAACCTCGGCGAGTCCGGCTGCGTCCAGTGGATGTTCACCAAGAAGGGCATAATTCTCATTCCTGCCGAGGGAACCGACGAGGAAGCTCTCATGGAAGCGGCGCTCGACGCGGGCGCTGACGATGTTTCCCATGACGGCAGCTTCTTCATGGTTTCCACTGAACCGTCAGAACTAGAGCGCGTAAAGACCAAACTGGAAGAGGGCGGATACAAAATCGAATCTTATGAAGTTTCAATGGAACCTACGACGACAGTCGATGTCGGCGACAAAGCCGAAACGGTTCTCAAGCTTATTGATTTCATCGAGGATTTGGACGACGTTCAGAACGTGTACTCGAACTTCGACATTTCCGAAGACGAAATGGAGAAACTGAAAGGCTGAAAGAGAGAAAGGCTCCGGTGCGGGACAGTGCGGATAATCGGAATCGACCCCGGCTTGGCGGGTTCAGGATACGGAGTTATAGACGAGGTCGGCGGGAATCTCAAAATCGTCGAGTTCGACGAGATAGCCACATCCAAAGACTGCGATTTTCCTGAAAGGCTCAGGTCGATATACGACGATTTCATGCGCGCGTTGGACGAGTGGAAGCCGGACGCGTGCGCGATCGAGGCCCTGTACTTCGCAAAAAACGCAAAGAGCGCTTTCCAAGTAGGTCACGCGCGAGGAGTCTTCATCCTTTGCGCTTCTCTGGCCGGGTTGCCGGTTTACGAGTACACTCCCATCCAGATTAAGAAAGCGATAGTCGGCGCGGGCCGCGCCGAAAAGTCTCAGGTGCAGTACATGATAAAAATGATTCTCAATCTCGAAGAGCCGCCTAAGAGCGAACACGCCGCGGACGCTCTCGCCGTGGCCGTGTGCCACGCGAACTCCGCTCGCTTCCGCTCCCTCACCGGCGATCCGAGGAGAGTCTTTCCGGGCGCGGGCAGATAGCGTTTCCGCGTCTCTTATTTTTTCTCGACAGGCGGTAAGGCATGATTTCTTTTTTGACAGGCGACATAGTCGACGTGAAGGAACAGTCCGTCTGCATTGACGTTTCCGGCGTGGGCTACCATGTGACCGCTCCGGTGTCCGTCACAGGCTCGCTGAAAGCCGGAGATAAGTCGGTCACAATTCACACCTCCCTCATTTTTTCGGACAACAGGCTGGAGCTTTACGGTTTTATGTCGGCGGAAGAGCGCGAAGTGTTCAGCCTTCTCATAACCGTGTCCGGAATCGGCCCGAAGGCGGCTGTAAAAATGATGTCTATTCCAAAGGGACGATTGCTTGAAGCAATAGCTGGAGAGGATGTCGCAGCGCTTACGACGATACCCGGAATCGGGCCAAAAACGGCCAAGCGCGCGATACTCGAACTGAAAGACAAAATCGGCGCTCTGTTCCAGTTCGCGCCCGGAGCCTCGATGATCGCCGTTTTCGAGCGCGGCAGCGAGGCGGAAGCCGCCGCTCAAGCATTGTCCTCCCTCGGCTACTCGCCTTCGGAAATAAGGTCGATGCTGAAAAATATCCCCAAAGAGGAAATGGAAAAACTTTCCGCCGGACAAATCGTCCAGTTGGGCTTGAAACGAAAAGAATAGCGCGCCGGGAAATCCACCCCCGTTGCGAGCGAATATTTCATCTTATGAATCGAGGTGCGGCAAAATGAGCAAGAAGCAGGCAGCGGTTAAAAATGTCGGAGCGTCCGCTCCCAAAAGAGAAAAAGTCGTTCTGGCGTATTCGGGCGGCGTGGACACATCGGTGGCCATAAGGTGGCTTATCGATGAAAAGAATCTGGATGTCATCGCCGTGTGCATAGATGTCGGCCAAGGCAAGGAACTAGGCCCGATCAGAAAGAAAGCCGAAAAAATCGGCGCGATAAAAAGCGTGGTAGTAGACGCCAAGGATATGTTCTGCGACGACTATCTCGTGCCCGCCATTCGAGCCAACGCCAAATACGAAGGCAAATACGTCCACTCAACATCCTTGAACCGCTATCTGATATCGGACATACTCGTCGATGTGGCCCGGAAGGAAAACGCCAAGTGGATCGCTCACGGCGCAACCGCAAAGGGGAACGATCAAGTCCGATTCGAGGTCTCGATCGGCGCTCTAGACCCTTCTCTGAAAATCATTGGCGTCGCAAGAGAGTGGGGCATGACCCGCGACGAGGAATTCGATTACGCGAAAAAACACGACATCCCTCTCCCCGTCACTAAAGACAGCCCGTACAGCCTCGACCTTTCGATATGGGGCAAGAGCACCGAATGCGGCGTCCTCGAAGACCCGTGGGTCGAGCCTCCCAAAGACGCCCACATCTGGGTCAAACACATCGAAGACACTCCGGACAAACCGACTTACGTCGAACTTGAGTTCGTAAAGGGAGCGCCCGTCGCCCTCAACGGCAAGTCAATGAAGCTGTTCGACCTCATCGGCAAACTCAACGATGTCGCCGCAAAGAACGGCGTCGGCCTCACCGACATGGTGGAGTCCCGCTTAGTCGGAATCAAGAGCCGCGAGACTTACGAGGCTCCCGCCGCGACTGTCATCCTCAAAGCTCACCAAGACCTCGAAACTCTTGTCATGAATAGGGACACCCTGCATTACAAAGTCCTCGTGGAAAAACGCTATTCCGAGCTTATCTACGACGGGCTTTGGTTCTCAGACCTGCGGGAGCATCTCGACGCGTTCTTCGTCTCCACCCAGAAGCACGTCACGGGAACTGTCAGAGTGAAACTGTTTAAAGGCAACTGCGTGGTGGTCGGGCGCAAATCGCCTAATTCCCTCTACCAGAAAAACCTCGCGACATACGACACCGGGGATACCTTCGATCACAGCGTGGCGACAGGTTTCATGGCATGTTGGGGCCTTCCGGCGAAAGTCGAAGCTTTGTGCGGCAGAAACAAAGGCAATGTATGCTCCATGCCTTCGGCTGTGAAAAGCGCAAAGAAAAAGAAATAATCGATACGATACCTGATTTAGAATTCTACTAAACCGCCGCTCTCGCGGCGGTTTTTTTATTCATAGGAATTATGATTTATCCCGGATTCGCCAATAGAAAAATAG
>DIWT01000020.1 GCA_002435745.1 bacterium UBP15_UBA6099 | reverse complement strand
TACTTACTAATGTACTTATTAGTAAATAGCTGAAGTAATTCTAGATCAGGTACCGAAGGAGAAAACATGTTACTATCTATTTGGAAAGTCACTGAAGCAGTAAGATAATAATTGCAGTCACTTTGGGCCTCTATATATATTTGTTCCCCCGTAGAATAATTTAACAAGCCGGGGATGACATAAATACCGTGTTTGTTCGTATTTGCGATAATAGCATTATTGTCTTGTCTTATCGTTACTAATGTGCCGGAGTGGTCAGTAGCCATTTCAAGAAGCGCTTTCCCAAGAATATTGCCATCCGTTGTAACCATAAATGTCGTAGTCTCGTTGTTTTTTACTTCAATCTTTTTATTTAGCGGGGCGTGTCCCGCTTTGGTCGCGGAAAAAGAACATATGCCGACCGGCACGTCGTCAAGTTCATAATACCCATCCGCGTTGGTTTTTGTCGCTATCGAAGACGAACCGCAAATAACTGCGACATCTGCCTCGCTCAAAGGCGCGTAATTTGCCGCCGCTTCGACGGTTCCGGCGCTTCTCGCAGGCGAACCTTGTTCAGCGGGCGCGTAAATATACCCCTCGATGCTCCCTTTGCTTGCTTGCGCGGGAGGCTGTATCGGCGGCAAATCAGGTGTCAACCCTTTCCCTCCGCAACCTGCGCTCAGCAGCATTATCAACGCCATCAACCAGCCGAATAGTGTTTGCTTATTCATTCTCGACATGTCTTTGTTCATAATCTCAGCCTTAATGTCGAAAAGTTGCTTGTGAAAACCGCGCGCGGAAGCCCGACGGCGTTTTCACGCGACGGCAATACGGTCTTTGCATCGGTACTGTTCGGCAACCATGTTATCATTATACCAGATTCAATGCTCGTTTCTAATGCGGAACGCAATAATTTCTATATGAAGAATTAAATGACACTTCCCATTAGCCACTTGATTTAACAGCATCATGCACAAAGGAAAAAGTTTTGTGCATGGCACACATTTAAGCGGGTGGAATCATTTAATAATATGTATATCTTCCGAGGCTGCCGTTCATTACCCATCGTTGCCAAGGTCTCCTTGGCAACGAAAGACTAGAGGAAGCGGTGAAAGCGGAGCTTTCGGTCTGTCCATTGCCAAGGAGACCTTGGCAACGATGTTAAGAACTCGCTGGCGTTACCATGCGCGAAAAGAGGGTACAGGCATCGCAGAGAAGCGCGCTGCCAGTCCCCTTTTTTCGCTATTGGCGGCGGGAATCGGCGTTCCCGCCCTACACGGAAGCCGGGAATGAATTCCCGGCAAAGGCAGAGCGGCGATGAATCGCCGCATTCCAAAGTTCCACATTGTTTTAGGCTGATCTTTAGGCATAGGCAGGAATAAGTTTGTAAGCCCCACCCCACATTTTTACTCATCGTTGCCAAGGAGACCTTGGCAACGATGATATAGGATCCGGGTTAAATCTCAATATCTGGGAAAAATCCTTAACGGGCACTCTCCGCAATCGGGAGTCGTGCCGCAGTATCTGTTTCCGACGGCGACAATCAGCGCGTGATATTCGTTAAAGAGCGCGACGTCCTCCGGAAGCCTCTCCGTAAAATACAGCCTCATCGTCTCGTAATCTGCGTCCGGAGCGAACAGGCCGTGCCTGCCGCCGATGCGGCGCGTGTAAGCGTCCGCCACGAACACCGGTTTTTTCGCCGCGTACAGAGTTATGGAGTCAGCAGTCTCCATGCCTATGCCGTTGACGGTAAGCAACTTCTCGCGAAGCTCCGGAGCGGGCAGAGCGAACAGCTTGTCGAGCGAGCCGCCGAAGTCGTCGAAGAGCATGGACACGAAATTCTTGAGTCTGCGCGCTTTGACGTTGTAGTAGCCGGAGGGCCGGATAAGCTCGGCGAGCGCGGCGGCGTCCATGTCGCGCATAGAGACGGGGTTGAGCGCGCGCGCCGCCTTAAGGTTTGCTATGGCGCGCTTTACGTTCCGCCATGCGGTGTTCTGGGTGAGAATCGCGCCGACGCACACCTCGAACCGGGTGCGGCCCGGCCACCATCCCATCGGGCCTATCTGCTCGAACATCGCCTCGTACATCCGCATGGGAAGTTCGGGGTCGGAGCGCGCGTCTCTTGATTTGCGCGGCATGGCGCGGCTCCCGGCGTCAGTCTTCAACTTGCCGCACGGCTTTCGCGAAATCCAGCGTCAGCTTGCTTCCTCCGGCGGATATTGCGAACTCGCCCTTGTTGAAATCAGCCTGACAATAGGGATTGTCGAATCTTTTGAATCCGCGCATCGGCTCCGGCTTGCCGTCCACAGTGAAATCGCCCTTCCAGCCGAAGCGGATTTTACCGACTCCGGGGGCGTCGTAATCCACGTTCAGGCCTTTTACTTTCAAATTTGCGCCAAGGATGGAAGCCTTGAACCTATCGAAAGAGCCGTCGGTGGCGCGGCGGCCCAACTGGCATATCCATATCGTCTTGCGTCCGGGCGCGACAAGCTCCACCCCCGCGTCCCTGCCCTCTTCCGCCCAGAAAGTCGGGACGCTCGAATACAGCGCGACATATCCGTCTCCCTTTTTGGCAAATGTCCAGCCGCCATCCGACTCCACCGCGTCGAACGCCCACTTCGGGAAGAACGCGTGCGTGTAGTCGTGGAAGTTGCGCTGACCGAGCACGGTTGTGTTTTTCAGATTGTACACGGCGACGAGCGCGTTCTTATACTGCGCGACGCGCGGGAGCCTGTTGTGGCCCCAGTATGTGGGCGTGCGGTCTCCCTCGTCCACCGGCGAGCCGGGATGCGACGTGAACACCACCGCGTCCGGGCTTAACATCGCCTGCCAGATATGATGCTGATTGCCGATGTATCCGGGCATGTAATCGAGAGCCGAGCCGAGGAAATAGTCCGGCGTGCGGTATCCTATCTTGTTTACTTCCGAGAGCAGCGCCCTGTCGGACTCTATCGTGATGAATCTTGTTATGAAAGCGGTAAAGCCGTTCGCGGGAATCAGTTTTATCTCCTTCGGGGCGGAGTCTACGAACGGGTGTTTCCACAAGTCCCATTTATGGAATGCGGCGAGGGTGTGAGCCACCACCTGATGCTGGGTGAACGCGCTCATTCCCCAGAGGAAAACTAGGTCGTCCGGATTCTTCGGGTCCAAGCCGTGCATAGCCAAATCCTGAAGGCGGACGCCGTGCCTCTCGCGCGTCAGATACTCCTCGGGCAGAGCGCGGCCCGCGTTCACAATCGCCTGCGGCGGCCTGTAGCTTCGGCTCATCGCCAGCGACGTCGAACTCATTCCCGGCGTCGGATAGCCGTAACCCCAAACCTGATAAATCACGCCCCTGACTGAATCATCCCTGCCGCTGACAATTTTTTTCGTGTACGTCCTGCCGTGCGACCCCGCGTACATCCCTCTGTAAAGGTCGGAGCCGATGTCGAACAGCGCTAGGTCGTATGCCATCGCCGCAAGCCGCGACATCTCCGGAGCCAGCGAGTAGTCCGCCAGAGCCAGAATCGCGGGAAGGTTCTCCGCCATGTACACATTGGAATCCCATTCGCTGAAGCCCCAGCGCGCGCGCCTGTCTATCCATTTTTTGATGTAAGGCTCCGCGTGCTTCATGTGGTCGCGCCCGGAACGCTTGTTGTTATTAAACGTCTCGTCAGGGAACATCTGTCCCATCAGATATTCGCTCGAATGGAAAAGAATCTGATGATTTTCCGTCCAAGAAATCATCTTGTCCGGGCCGGGCTCGTCCACCCAGTATTTAAAATTGAGCGCCGCGCCCTTCAGCCGCGCGTATTGCTCCGGAGTAAAAACGGGCGACGCCGAATGCTCGTACAGCGCGCGAACTACCCGGATCATGGTGAAATCCGCGCAGTCGTCCCGCGTGTCTAGAATCTTCGCGCTCTCTTCCACTATCTCGTCGGGAATCTTTTCCAGCAGACCTGCGCGGACCGCAAGCAGCGATTCCAGCAATGATTTCGCCTCCGGATTCGCCGCCACCTCCAGAGTCTTCGCCTTCCGCTCCTCGAACGTAGAGTCCTCGGGAGTCGTCCGCTGGATGTCAGGGACAGGCGCGGAACTCGACCACGCCGGCGTCCCTTCCTTCGGCTTCCATTTATCCGCTTTCACGCCGAATTTGACGTCTATCGCCACTTTGACGACAACCACGAGCGCCAACGCAGTCGCCGCAACGACAACAACTATGATCTTTGCTTTTTTAGATTTCATTCATAAGTCTCCCTGTTTGATATCCCGCCCGCATTCATGCTTCCGGGTTCTTCTTCCTCTTCTCCCGGCGGGCGCGTCTTCCATCTTTTATGTATCCAGAACCAGTGGTCGGGATGCTTCCTCACAAATTCCTCAATCGACGCCGTGTACGCCTGACAGTACGCCGCGATGTCCTTTCCCGCGTCCCCCGTCTTTCTTACAGACACTTCAGGGAGAATCACCGCGCGATGCTTTTCGTAGCCCTCCCTGACAATGAAAAGAGGGATGACTGGGCAACCGCACCGGACGGCGAACAACCCCGGCCCCTTGAAGGCGGAGACCTTCGAGCCGAAGAAGTCCACGAATATCCCCCTTGTTCCGGCGTTCTGGTCCGAGACAAGCCCGACGCACTGATTTGCCGCCAGCAGTTCCGTTATATGCTGAAACATCGGGACGCCGCGCGGTATGTGTTTCGTGCCCTTGCTTGTTCGCAGCTTCACAATCATATCGTTGATTGCGCCGTCATCCTGCTCGCGGCCCACCGCAGTCAGGGGATAGCCGCAAACTGCGAGCTTCCATGCCAGCAGTTCCCAGTTTCCGTAATGCGACGAAATAACAACCGCGCCTTTGCCCTCCTTCAGAGCGGCGGACAGATGCTCCGTCCCCTCTATGGAGACCATTCGTTCGAGGTCCTTTTCGTCGTAAACCGGAAACCGCAAAAACTCGAACATGCTTTTTATAAGGTTCCGGATTGAGCGCGCGGCGATTTCCCTCAGTTCGGAGTCGGAATACTCGTCCCTGAAAGCTCGCTTCAGGTTGCTCAACATAAGCTTCATGCTTCCGGGATAAAACCTGACGAAAAGAGAGCCGAGGAAATTCGCAAGCGACTCCTGCGCCCGTGAAGGCAAAACTCTCAACAGCGCCGATGCTAACCCTATACACAGATGCGTAAGATTCATAAAAAAAGAACCGCCCGCCCCGCCCGTTTCCGGACGCGCCGATTCGACTCGATCACTTTAGCGCTTTTCCCCGTCCTATTTCAAACCAAAAGCGCCGGGAACCGTTCACGCCGGTTGCGGCCTAAGAGCGATTGCGGTAATTCCGCGAGGCGCTTTACAACCAGCCACGAAAATATTATAAATTATCCGTTGACGGAGTGTAGCTCAGCATGGCTTAGAGCGCTGCGTTCGGGACGCAGAGGCCGGAGGTTCGAATCCTCTCACTCCGATGCCATTGATAACAACGATATAAGAACCATTTTTTTTGCGCGTCCTCTAAAGATTATTGACAAAGACTCGATAAATAAATTGTGCGGCGCGTTCTGACATGATGGGAACGCGTTGGATTGGTAATTGTATTGTTCGCGAAGTCGGACATGTAAACGATATTGTCGTTTGCAATGGTGTCTGGTGTTGCGTACGTTCTAATTATGCGCGAAAGGAAGCGTTAAGCCATTGATTATAAACACAAGCATCGCCGCGATGAGATCCTTGAATGACATTGACTCAAGACATAGCGCGGCTGCGATTGCGATGCAAAGACTGTCTTCCGGGCTACGGATAAACCGGGCGGCGGACGATCCGTCCGGACTCGCCATCGTAAGCGGCATGAGAGCGCAGATCGGCGGCCTGAATGTCTGCATGCATAATATTCAGGACGGAATAAACATGTTGCGCACGGCGGAAGGCGGCATTAGAGAAATATCAGATATGACTCAAAGAATCCGCGATCTTTGCGTTCGAGGCGCCAACGAAGCGACGCTTACCGCCTCCGACCTCGCAAAAATACAAGCTGAAATCGAATCGTTAAAGAACGAAATTAACCGGACGGGACAAGCCACCAAATTCAACACGAAAAGCGTGACATCAAATTATGAAGACCAGAGTTCAGTGACGACGAACTTGAATTCGACCACGGTAAACCATAACTGGGCCGGGCCGGCTCCGCCTGCTGCCCCCGGAGACGCCGAATACGATGAAATGGCGGACAGGGTGGTCAGGATGACCAACCGCGCCGTCGAGAAAGTGTTCGGCATGTTGGGCATTTCGCCCGACCCATCGTTTAATCTTACGATAAACTTCAGCCAGATCGACGGCAACGGAGGCGCGCTGGCGACCGGGGGCGGCGCCCCCGGCAATATGGTCATGAACTTCGACGTGGAAGATTTTCTCGATCCCGACGGGCCGGGTCCATTGTCCGAACTCCTCGGTTACGACCCGGCTGTTCACGGTTTCACGATGGAGATGGTCGTAGTCCATGAGATGACGCACGCGGTGTTTATAGCGCTCGGAGGAGGCGGCGGCTCGGCATGGGGACAGGAGATGCTGGCCGCGATGGTGTCGGGAGAAGCTGACAGGCGCATAACAGGCAATGAAGCCGGAGTTCTCGCCGCCATCGGCGGCGGGCTGACATCGGCTCCGGCCGACTCTAATCAATACGCCGAGGCGGCCTTAGCCGGAAAATTCATCGTGGAAAAATTCGGCGCAAGCCGCATGCGCGAAATCGCGCAGGAAGTAATAGACGGCTCAGACTTCGACACGGCCGTCGAAACCGTTCTTGCGGACACATACGCCTCTTTCGCGGATTTCGAAACGGCGGCGGACGCTTGGTCCAACGACTACATAAACAACGGGAAACATCTCACAGTCGACACGAACGGCATGGCATGGACATCCAACCCTCCCAACGAGGTTCAGTCGAATTCATGGTATCTGCAGGTTGGCGCGGACAACGGGGACAGTTTCAGAAAAGACGCGCAGACCCCTTGGGGCGTCGGCGGCGCTCTCGACTATCTGCTCTTCGTGGACGTCGCTAACGCGGATTCGGCTCAACGCTCCATTTCGGTCGCCGACAAAGCTATCGGCGCTCTAAGCAACGCCCTTTCTCTCATCGGAAGACAGGAGCGAGTTCTCAATCATATCGCAAACGACACTGCGGCCCAGATAATCGGCGTCGAAAACTCGAAGAGCGCGATACTTGACGCGGACATCGCGAGCGAAGCGCTTTCTTTGACCAAAGAAAACATTCTCGCTCAAAGCGCGACTTCGGTTCTCGCCCAAAGCTCGTCACTCAGCGGCTCGACGGTGTTAGATTTGATCGATATGTCATTAGCCTGATGTTTCACGATGAAGCCCGCTTCTCAGTCTTCCTATGCCAATTGTTTTTTTTGTCGAACTGTTGAACGCGCGCGATGTAATGATAGAATAAGCGCAATCGAAACTTGAAAAAAGCGCGGGAGACGCGCGGGTTGTGGGCGGCGGTCAAGGCCGGGCGCCGAGCCACAGGAGATGTCAGACGCGGGATTGGAAACGACTCCGCCGTTGCCGTTCTCCAGACCCGTCGCGGAGCGGCGAACTCGCCGACACAGTGAAGGCGGCATAAAGCCCGCGCGGCCGCCGGGGAAAGAGGGAGCATGAGATGGACACTGAGCAGCCCCGCATTCAGTGAAAATCAGCGCATCCCCGACAGGCACACTTGCAAGGGCGCGGACGTATCTCCGGAACTTCATTGGAGCGCGCCCCCGAGCGGGACTGTCGAGCTTGCGCTGATAATGGACGACCCCGACGCTCCGATGGGGACGTGGACGCACTGGACGATCTACGGGATGAGTCCGGAAACGATGTCGCTGCCGGAGAATGTGGACAGAGGAGCTAGGGTCGCTTCGATTAACGCCGCGCAGGGATTGACGAGCTATGGGACGACGGGATACGGAGGCCCATGCCCTCCTCCCGGCCCCGTTCACAGATACTTCTTCAAACTTCATGCTCTGTCCGAACCGTCCGGGTTGCCGCCTTCGGCAAGCATCGAAAATGTCTGGGCAGCCGTCAGAAAGCTGTCCATCGCGGAAACCCAACTTATGGGAACGTTCGGAAGATAGATCGTTTTATCAGAGCAATCCGAAGAAATTCCAGAGAGAACGAAACGGCGTTGCTTCATCGCGCGGTCGTTTATTCTCCGGTTTTTTTCTCGCCTGAGATAACGCTGAAGAACTTCTTTCGCAAGGCGCGCTCCATTGCGGCCAAGACGGATTGATCCAAGCATTCCGCGCGAGCGAGTTTCAGAGACACTTCCGCCGAATCCTTTTTCGGCAGTCGCCTGAGAATGGCGGCGGCCCTGTCAGGAGGAAGGCTTCCCAGAGCGGCTGCGGCGACATCCGCGCTTTCCTCGCTCAAGATGTCCGCAACCTGAGCGTCGTCATACACAGAGAGAAACTGAAAGAAATCGCCCATCCGAGCCTCCAGCGCGCCCGCCTCGGCGGGCCTTCCCGACGGACATATTTTACACCTTTCAAGCCCTTGCGCGCCAGCCCCGCGTCCGCGCGCTCTTTTTCATAGGGAAAACATGACGTTTTCCCTATGAAATTATCTTGCCCCTCTATTGACACCCCATTTTCGCAGTGATACAATCGCTCACAACAAAACTTTTTCAAGGAGGAACGTATGGCGAAGAAAGTTGTGAAGAAGGCTGCCACAAAAGCGGCCCCGAAGAAAGTCGTGAAAAAGGTTGCCAAAAAAGCGGCGCCGAAGAAAGTCGTGAAAAAAGTCGTAAAGAAAGTCAAAAGGGCTCCGAATCCGGAATTCATGAAACCCGTGCAGCCGGACGCCGTCCTCGGCGCCCTCGTGGGTTCCAAGCCTCTGCCCCGCACCCAGATCACCAAGAAACTCTGGGAGTACATCAAGAAGAATAACCTTCAGGACCCGAAGAACAAAAGAATGATCAACGCTGACGACAAGCTCAAACCGTTCTTCGGCGGAAAGAAACAGGCCAGCATGTTCGAGCTCGGCAAATACATCAAAGCGCACACTGTGTGATGCGCTGAATAAAACGCGTCGATTTAAAACAATAATGGAGATAAGAGGAGGGGGCGTTTCTCGCGAAACGTCCCCTTTTTAATTTCTCTAAAAATCATTCCGGATTTCTCATCAGGGAAACAAGGCGCAACGGACGCCGGGACGGCATTCCCGCCAATGCCATCCGTTTCACTTCGCGCGAGGCATGTGTTTCTTGATGAACGCTTCCTCTTCCTTGAGCCAGCCGTTCTTCCTTATAATCTCGTACGTGGAATCATTTAGATTCTTTGCTCTCTCGTCAAGAGCGGTGAAGTTGCCGTCTATCATGGCGAACGCGAACTTAAAATTGTTGAACTCCTGATTCCTGTGCGCCGTGGTCATTATGTCGCGCAGTTTAAGGGCCACCGTAGAAGGCACGCCGGAACGGGCCACGAACACCCATGTGCTCTCGAACGGCTCGCAATACAAAGGAACGAAAGTGGCGGTCTTCTTGTTAAGTTCGCCGGAAAGCCTTACCGCTGATTCGGCGGCTGAAAAAACGTCTATCTCTTTGGAGTTCAGCGCCGCCACTATATTCGGTATCGGCGCGTCGGACACGAACCGCACGGATGAAAAGAACTTCTCAAGCGGCTCGTTGACGCCTTTTTTGTGTAGCAGGAACCGTGTCGGCAGCAACTGGGAAGCCCCCCATTTTTTGCCCCGCAGCGCTTCCACTGTCATTATCTCGCCTTTCCTTACATACAAGCATTGCTTCAATATCGTCGATTTGTTCATCGACAATGTGAAAAGCATCATCAGGTCTTTCTTGCCGGATTTCTGGTATTCCGCGAACTCGATTCCGTTAAGATACGCAAAGTCGGCCGCGCCCGTTTCGAGGTCTCTGACGGCTACCATTCTTTCTCCGTGCCTGAAAGTAAGCTTGTCGACTGTGATATCCGCGTCGATCTTCTTGCTAATAACCCTCGCCATATCCTGAAACATCGTCATCAGTTTGTCCGTGGCGAAGCCTTCAATCACAGGCAGCTTCAGGACATACTTTTCCCGCGCTTGAGCGCGCGCGTTAAATAGAACGCTATGCGAAACTGCGATTAGCGCGATTGCCGCCACAACGATGAAACAGGTTTTTCTCATAGTCAGCCAACCCCCGTCGGGCTATTTGCCTTTGTAGCCCGGATGATATTTTTTGAAGAACTCGGCCTCTTCCTTGCGCCATCCGCCTTTTTTAACCATCGAAGCGAATTCCTTGTTTATCTTAATCGCTTTTTCATCCACAGGCATGAAGTGGCCGTTGATCATGGTGAACGCAAACTGAAATTGAGCAAATTCCTTATCTTTGTGAGCGGTGGTGGCGGCTTTGATGAGTTGCGCCTTCCTCTGTTCCGGCATGTCTTTCCTTGCGACGAACACCCAGTGGCTTTCCACATCCTCGCATCCGAGGGCTTGGACAATCGAGTCTTTTTTCGTGAGTTCTCCAGCAAGCCAGACTGTGTGCAGGTAGGTTCCGAAAACATCTATGCTTTTATTATTGAGCCCTTCGACCAGCGGGTTGAGAGGCGAATCGGTGGCATAGCCTACCGAGCCGAAGAACTTTTCAAGCGGTTCGTCTATCCCGTTTTTATACAGGATGGCCCGCGACAACAGCGGATGGGATGCCTTGAATTTTTTTCCCCTCAGTTCGGATATGTCTTTAAATTCTCCTTTTCGGACGAAGAAACAAGCCTTCTCGACGGTCGATTTCTGCATGCCGAGAATAAAAACCGGAGTCAGGTCGGATTCGCCCGCAAGAAGCGCTTCTCCGTGCTCTAGTCCGTTGATATATGAGATATCGATTTTACCGGACTTCACGCCGCTCCTGACGAGGTCTATCAGCCTTTGTCCATATTTGAAAACCAGCGGTTGGGATTTTATGTCGCACCCCATCTTCTTCCCAAGGGAAACCCCCATCTGCTGTATCATCTCAATGAACTTCGTCTGCTCGAAACCTTCTATCATCGGCACGGCGAGGTTGTATTTCTCTGCGGGCTGTTGCGTGACCGCCGGGATCGAGAGCAATGCCGTAGCAACCACGGCAACCGCCGCCACTAGAAACCTGTGCTTGATTTGTCTTTCCATTCGCGCCTCCGCTATCAGTTCGTTTTATCTTAAGACAATCGCCGTTTGCCGCTTTTCTACGGCTTGTATTTTTTAAAAAACGCGTTTTCTTCCTTGCGCCATCCGCTCTTTATGCCTAAGTCGAATATCTGCCTCACGAATTTCACGTCATCCGCCTTCACAGGTTGAAATTTGCCGGCCACCATCTGAAAAGCGAATTGGAACTTCCCGAAGTCCGGGTCTTTTGCGGCGCCCATGAGAACTTTTCTGAATTGCTCGATGGTCGCGGTCGGGATGTCTTTCCGCGCGACGAATATCCACGAATGGTCGTATTTCTCGCAGACGAGCGGTTCGAAGAACACATCCTTTTTCGTCATCAGGCCGGAAATCTTCACAAAGCTGTCGTAAGACGCAAACGCGTCGAACTTCTTTTCCTCGAGACCTTTTACTATTAAAGTTATCGGCGAATCATTGGCATAATCGATCGAGCCGAAGAACTTGTCGAGAGGTTCGTCTATTCCCTTTTTATAGAGGAGATATCTGGTGGGTCTGTAGCTAGCTCCCGCCCATTTTTTGCCGCGCAACTCCTGCAAACTCTTGAATTCTCCCTTTCGAACATATAGGCAGTTGGAAAGCAGAGCCTGTCCCGCCGCAGACAACGTCGCGATGGGAATAAGGTCCGTCCGTCCGGTCGCCTGAAACTCCGAATACTCCTGTCCGAAAAGAAGCGTGATGTCCACCTTCTTCGAGTCAACCTCGGAGAGGACTTTTTTCAGGATATCGTCGCCCTGTTCGTAGATAATCAGTTTAGTCTCCGCCTTGACGCCCAGCTTGCCGCCGACCACTTTCACCAATTCCTGAAACAGAGGAGCGAGTTGAGTGTTTTCCATGCCCGCGACGACAGGAATGCCGACGGTGTATCTGGCCTGCGCGCCTGCCTGATTCGCGCAGCCGAAAGCAAACGCCGTCAACGCCGCTAATACTATCGCAACGTTAATCCTCATTGTTTATCTCCCCCGTGATTCCTGAACGCATGACTTGTTCAGATTCTATCACAAAACGCGCGAAATCCGCCACACGCGCGATTTGTTTTTAATATATATGGCCACACAGCCACATTGCTGACATCAATTAGGAAAATAATCTATAAGGTTCAACAAACCAAAAGAGAATGGCTTCCATCCGCGGCGCTAGAAAACTTGTTGAATAAACCCGGGCGCGCGTTTCGACGCGAAAGAGTCAATCGCCGAGAGTCACCAAAGCGTCGGCGGCGACAATCGTGCCGTCGGGCCGGAGAATAAGCGGATTGACATCGATCTCCTTGACGCCCGGATGTTCGAGGCCGATTCTGCCTACAGCCTGAAGCGCGGAGCCTAGAGCCGCCATATCGGCGGTGGCCGAGCCTCTGAAATCCCCGATCACATCTTTTGCGCGGAGTTCGGAAATCATGTCCGCCAGATCGCGCTCGCAGAGCGGGGCCGCCCTGAAAACGACATCCCGCAGCGCCTCCGCCATGATGCCGCCGAGGCCGAAGATGACGCACGGGCCGAATGTGGCGTCTCTTGCCATCCCTACTAGAAGCTCTCTGCCGCCTGTGACCATCTCCTGAACCAGCACGCCGTCGATCTCGCCCGTCACGTTCCCCATGATCCTGTCGTAAGCCGCCTCTGTCTCGGCTCTGTCCGACACGTTAAGCTCTATGAGTCCAAGCCCGGTTTTATGCTTGAGCGTATGATGGCAGGCCTTAAGGACGACAGGGAACCCGATAGCTTCCGCGGCGTCCGCAGCCTCCGCGCGGGAGCGGACAAGCTTCTCGCAGGCGGTCGGCGCTCCGTACAACGCGAGCAGCCGCTTCGAATCATGCTCTGATAAAGCGTCGCGCCCTTCCGCAAGAGCGGCTTCGAGGAAATCGGCTTTGACCGCTCCGTCATTCCGTCCGTCCGACGCTGCGTAAACGCAAGAGGACTTCGGGGAGCCGGAAATCGAATCGAGATAGTTCTTGTAGTCCGTCATGCGGGCCAGCACGTGAGCCGCGCGGTGCGGGTCGTTGAACACCACCGGACGCCGTTTTCCGTCCTTCTTGAAGTTATAGTAGGAATCCATAGTGACGCCGATGATGGGTTTGCCGTATTTCTCTATCAGGCCGAGGATATGTTTCTCGAACATTTCGTCCGCCTGCTCGAACACCTTGACATAGACGTTGAATTCCTCGGAGACGCCGTCCGGCGTGTCCGCGTAAATCCTGAACACGCCCGCTGTTCCGACCAAGCCGAGAGCCAGCACGGAATCGATGGCCGGGTCGGCGACGAGGGCTTCGAGGCATTTCATGTGAGCGGTGCGGTCAAGAGTGCCGACGAGGTCGATTGGGTTGTTGCGGCTCCAGAAAGGAGGAAGAAGCTTGTCAATGGCGGCGACTGTTTCAGGAGAGAGCGGAGGGACGACGAGGCCGGCGCTTTCGCAGGCGTCCGCCGCGACCACGCCCCAGCCGCCGCCCCATGTGAATATTCCCGCGCGGTTGCCGGACGGCAAAGGCAGTTCGGACATGGCGCGCGCGATGTCGAGCATCTCGTCCGGGGTGGAGGCCTGAATGGCTCCGACCTGTCTGAAAACGCCGTCGTATATGGCTTCGACGCCGGCGAGCGAGCCTGTGTGGGACTTTGCGGCTCTGACGCCCGCGCCGGATTTTCCGCCTTTGAACACGATGAGAGGCTTCTCTCCGGAAACTTCCATCGCTGCGTCAATGAACTCGCGCCCGCGCGACAATCCTTCTATGTAAGCCATGACGACTTTGGATTCCGGGTCTTTGCCGAAATATTCGATGTAGTTCTCGCAAGCGAGGACGGCCTCGTTGCCGCTGGAGGCGAACTTGCTGAAGCCGATGCCGCGCGCCTGCCCCAGCCCCATCAACTGAGTGCCGAGGTTTCCGCTTTGGGCTACGAAGGCTATGTGTCCCGAAGCCGGCCGCACCGGAGGCATAAGCGCATAGAGGCTAGGAGCGCCGCTGAAAATGCCCATTGTGTTAGGCCCTACGACCGGCAGCCCGCTTCGCGCCGCGGAGGCGGCTATCTCGCGCTGCAACGCCGCGCCTTCCTCCCCGACCTCGCCGAAGCCGCCCGTAACCACTATGACCGACTTCACCCCAGCCGCCGCGCACTCCTCAATGACTCCCGGCACGGTCTTCGCGGGCGTGACGACCATCGCCAAATCAACCGGTTTCGGCACATCGGCGATTGTTTTATACGTTTTGATGCCGTGAACTTCGTCGGCGTTGAGGCTGACCGGGCATATCTCGCCTTTGAATTTTCCCGACAGGATGTTGCCGAGGATGATGTAGCCCCATTTCATCTTGTTGTTGGATGCGCCGATGAAAGCGAGCCTGCTTGGTTTGAACAGCGGGTCCAGATTAACGCGAAAGTTGTTTTTGTTGTTTTCAGACATGGGAAATAATGTATTAATAAACACTTTTAGAGTCAATGAATTATTTTTTATTTGAAAAACTATATAAATCTGCTATATTTAACGGTCGGCGGGCAAGGCGAATAAATAAAAAAACATGAATTGACAGGGATGTTTTTGTTGCTATAATAAGATGTTTTGAAAGGGGCGCGCCGGGAATCAAGAACAAAACGGCGGCAGCGGAGAACAAGGAAATGAAAACAACGTATCCAAAATGCGAGCCTGCGGAGAAGAAGTTTTATATCTTCGACGCGGAAGGACTCGTGCTCGGCAGGCTTGCCGTGCGCGCGGCGACAATCCTGAGAGGAAAACACAAGCCGACCTTTCACCCGGCGGTGGACACGGGCGATTTCGTAATCGTCATCAACGCCGACAAGGTGGCCCTGACGGGCAACAAGCTTGAGGATAAGTATCACTACACGCACTCAGGATATCCGGGCGGCATAAAAGCAACTCAATACAAGAAACTCATGGCCGAAAAACCCGAGTTCGCGGTCCGCAAGGCCGTCGAGGGCATGCTGCCTCACAACAAGCTCGGCAGAGTGATGATCCGAAGACTGAAAGTTTATCAGGGAACGGAACATCCTCATGCGTCACAAAAACCGATAATAGTGAATCTGAACGATTAAGGGGGAACACACAAGTGTCGGAAGCGATAAAGAAATTCTACGGAACCGGACGGCGGAAAGAAGCTGTGGCAAGAGTGTGGGTCATGCCCGGCAGCGGAAGGTTCATCGTCGACGGCAAGGACGTTAAGGAACGGTTCCCCCGCGCAACACATCTGAAAGAGATTCTCGGGCCGCTGAAAGACACGGCTCTCGAAGGGCAGTTGGATGTCAGAGCGGTAACATGCGGCGGCGGAGTGTCAGGTCAGGCTGGAGCCATCAGGCTCGGCGTGGCCCGAGCGTTGCTCGACATGAACGAGGACCTTCGCAAGAGGCTCCGCCAGTACGGACACCTCACCCGCGACCCGAGAATGAAAGAACGCAAAAAATACGGGCAGCCCGGCGCTCGCAAACGTTTCCAGTTCTCGAAACGTTGACGCGCCCCGCGCTTCGCGCGCGGACACCGGCTTTCCTGTCACTCTCAGGCTCCCGGCATTCAGGAGACATTCCGATTTCATCAAGCCGGTTCGCTGGTTCAGCTTTTATATTCAGCCGGCTCCCGATTGTGTTTTGGAGACCGCTGAATTCAATTCGCGATTTCAGATTTTCGGTCGAAAGGCGATGATAACCGATGGCTGAGGCAAGAGTTGAAAAAATCAGATGCGCCGTGGTCGGAGCCTCCGGATACGCGGGCCTTGAAGTTCTGAGGCTGCTCTCAACGCGCCCGGACGCCGAGGTCGTTTTTGCCACGTCAAACACTTACAACGGAAAATCAGTGTCCGAGACGTTTCCGCAGACGCTCGCGCCGCGCGGGCTGAAATACTCGCCCCACGCCGCCGCGCCGGATTTCAAAGACGCCGATGTTTTTTTCCTCGCCCTGCCCCACGGCAAGTCTTACGATATCGTCGAAGCTCTGTTGGAGACCGCCGTCGTCATCGACATCAGCGCGGACTTCAGGCTCAGCGATCCCGCCGACTACGTCAAATGGTATAACTACGAGCATCCGAAACCCGAGTTGCTGAAGAAGGCCGTTTACGGGCTTTGCGAGGCCTACAGGGAAAAGATAAAAGGGGCGCGCCTAGTGGCTAACCCCGGATGTTATCCGACAAGCGTGGCGCTCGCGGCAAGGCCTCTGTCTAAAATCAAGGACTATGTGGCCGGGCCGATTATCATCGATTCGAAATCAGGTTACTCAGGCGCGGGGCGCAACTTGAAGCCGCACCTGCTTTTCTGCGAGGCGACCAACGAGTTCGCGCCTTATGGCATGGTGGGCCACCGGCACACCTCGGAGATGTTGCAGGAGACCGCGGCCGCGCTCGGACAAGTTCCGAGGCTGACTTTCACGCCGCACCTGATACCCGTTTCGAGAGGGATTCTCACTACGATGTGCGTCCCTCTTGACGGCGGCATAACGGAAAAAGAGATACGCGAAGCGTACGAAGGGTTCTACCCCGGAGAGCCGTTTGCGGTGGTGGCCGCGCCGGGACGCATACCGTCGGTCAAACAGGTTGTCGGCACGAACGTCTGCCTTATGAATGTTTTCTACGATTCCGAACAGCGAATTCTTAAAATAGTGTCGGCGATTGACAATCTTATCAAAGGAGCCGCGGGACAGGCGATTCAGAACATGAACATAGTGTTCGGTCTGGAAGAGACATCCGGGCTGCTCGCCGCGCCGTGGATGCCGTGAGAAATGACGGAAGCGTTCAATAGCGAAGTTGCGCGGAAATCATATCTTGAAGCGGTAGCCGGCGGGCCGTGCGCGGTGGAGGGAATCTCCTGCGCGGGCGCTCACATCGGCCTGAAACCGAACGGCGCGCCGGACTGCGCTCTCTTCGTGTCGGAACAGCCCTGCAAAACCGCCGCGTTCTTCACCACGAATAAACTCCTCGGCGCTCACATCCCCGTCTTCAGGGAAACGCTCAAGGCCAGCCGGAACAGGTGCCGCGCGCTGTTGGTGAACAGCAAGAACGCGAACTGCGCCACAGGAGAAAAGGGAGAGAGGGACAACCTCGCGGTGGCCGCCGCTCTCGCCTCCAAGCTGGGAGTCCCGCCGGAGATGTCGCTGTTCTGCTCGACCGGAGTAATCGGGCGCCCGCTGCCAATAGACGTGATAAGAGGCGGTCTGGACTCTCTCGTGGCGTCGCTTTCAAAAGAAGGGGCGCTCTCGGCGGCGCGCGCCATCCTCACCACTGACACGCGCGAAAAGATGTTCGCGGTCTCCGTCAAACATGGCAACAAGAAATATCACATAGGCGGAGTCGCGAAAGGCTCCGGCATGATCGCTCCCAACATGGCCACGATGTTCGCTTTTATTTTTACCGACGTTGACATTCCTTTCTCGATGCTGCGCTCGGTGGCGGCGGACTGCGTGGACGACACGTTCAATTCGGTGTCGGTCGACGGCGACATGAGTCCGAACGACACTGCGCTGATAATGGCAAACGGAATGAGCGGAGTGAAGCTGGACGCGAAAGACACAGGCGGACGCGAGAGGTTCAGAGAAGCGCTCTGTCTTGTCGCCGGAGCGCTCGCGCGGGAAATCGCAAGAGACGGCGAAGGAGCCACTAAACTGGTGTCCATTGAGATAGTCGGAGCGGCGTCTGAGGCGGACGCGAGACGAATGGCGCGCGGCATCGCAGAATCGCTGCTGGTTAAAACAGCCATCTTCGGCGGCGATCCCAACTGGGGAAGAATAGTTTCCGCGGCGGCCACAAGCGGAGCCGCGCTCGACCCTGCAAAAACGCGGCTGGACATCGACGGTCTCAGGGTGTACGACAAGGGCCGGATTGCCGAGGCCCCGGACAGCATATTTAAAGGCAAAGAAGTGACGATAAAGCTGGACGCCGGAGCGGGTCGCTCTTCAGCCCGCTTCTGGTCTTGTGATTTATCTTATGACTATGTTAAGATTAACGCCGAATATACGACGTGACGGGAGCGGATTTTGAAATTTTCGGAAGCATCTGATTTGGACAAAAAACATGTGTTTCAAACGTACCGGCGAACGCCGCTGATGCTCGACCGCGGCGCAGGCGTATATGTATACGACGATTCCGGGAACCGCTATCTGGATTTTGTGACAGGGCTTGCGGTGAACGCGCTTGGCCATTGCAACAAACGAGTTGCGGCGGCGATAAGCGCGCAGGCGCGCAAGCTATCCCACGTTTCCAACCTTTACTACACCGAGCCGATGCTCAGGCTGGCAGGACGGCTGACCTCCCTGTCTGGCATGGACAAGGCTTTCTTCTGCAACAGCGGCGCCGAGGCTAACGAGGCGGCCATCAAGCTTGTCCGAAGGTTCCACTCCGAAGTTCTCAATGACGGACGCCATGAAATAATCTGCTTCAAGAACTCGTTCCACGGTCGCACCCTGATGACTCTGACCGCCACCGGACAGGACGTGTATAAAAAAGGATTCGACCCGCTGGCTCCCGGATTCAAGCACGCGATTTTCAACGACATCGATTCTGTTGAGAAAGCGATAACGAAAAAGACAGCCGCCATCATGATTGAGCCGGTGCAAGGCGAGGCGGGAATATATCCGGCATCCCCGAAATTCATGCGAGGGCTTGCCGCGCTCAGGAACAAACACGGGATTCAACTGATATTCGACGAGGTGCAGTGCGGATTGGGCAGGACGGGGACGTGGTTCGCGTTCGAGCATTACCGCGTCAAGCCTGACGCGGTGACGCTGGCGAAACCGATAGGCGGCGGACTGCCGCTGGGAGTCATGATGGCGCGCGGGAAGCTTGCCGGAGGGTTCGCTCCGGGAGCGCACGCGACGACTTTCGGGGGCGGCCCGGTTGTATGCGCGGCCGCAAACGCGTTCCTCGACGAAGTGGAAGAGAAGAAACTGCTGGTAAACGTAAAAACTATGGGCGAGCGGATAACCGCCGATGTGGAAAAACTCCGCAGGAGCGGCCTCGGCATACGCGAAGTCAGAGGCAAGGGACTGATGCTCGCGGTCGAGCTTGAAAACGATATCGCGGCTGACGCGGCGGCGTTCTTTATGCAGAACGGCGTCCTAATCAACGCCATAAGAAGCAATATCATAAGGATACTTCCGCCGTTCATCATCGAAAAGAAACACGCCGGCGAGTTCACGAGGCTGCTGGAGGAGTTCCTCCGCGCCCGCGCCGGCTCGGAGAAAGAAAAATGACAGTCTCGCTTAAAGGCCGCGACCTAATCGACCTGAAGAACTACACGGCGGTTGAGATACAGGAAATCATATCCGTAGCGTCGGCGCTTAAAAGCGAGTTGAAGGACGCTGGTCGCCACGCCCGGCTGCCGCTTGCCGGGAAATCAATCGCCCTCTACTTCGAAAAGCAGTCGCTCCGCACTCGGGTTTCGTTCGAGGTGGGGATTCACCAACTCGGCGGACAGACGATATTCATAAATTCCGGCTCCACCCACTCAGGGCGCGGAGAGCCTCTGATGGACACCGCCCGGGTGCTTTCGCGATATATTCACGGAATCGTGTACCGCGCGTACAACCACGCTGACGTCAAAGAGATGGCTGAGCACAGCGGGGCTCCGGTTATCAACGCGCTATGCGACAAGGCGCATCCCTGCCAAGCGCTCGCCGACCTGTTGACCATCTACGAACACAGGGGCCGGGGCGTAAAAACCAAGGTGGCGTACATAGGCGACGCGGAAAACAACGTCGCTTCTTCGCTCACAGTCGTTCTGGCAAAAGTGGGCATAGACGTGTCGCTTGGGTGTCCGGAAAGTTATGGGCCTACGCAGGAAGTTATGAAAGCTGCTCTCGCGGACGCAAAAAAGAGCGGCGCAAGGATAGAGGTGTTCAATAATCCTGAGGACGCCGTAAGGGGCGCGGACATCGTTTACACCGATGTCTGGATAAGCATGGGAGACGAGGCCGAGGCGGAGCGCAGAAAAGATGCGTTCGCCGGATACGAGGTCACGCCGAAACTGATGTCGCTGGCGGCGCACGGCGCGCTCTTCATGCACGATATGCCCGCCCACAGAGGCGAAGAAGTCCACCCCGACGTCATGGACGGGGACCGCTCCATAGTGATAGATCAGGCCGAGAACAGGCTTCACGCGCAGAAAGCCGTAATGGCGCTGCTTATTGGCGAATAACATAAAATGAGAGAATCGGACAGGCCGGACCGCATTGTATCGGGCAGACCCGCCGACGACGAAAAGAAGTCGGAGAACTCGCTTCGACCGTCGAGGCTGGCCGAATACATAGGACAGGATCGGGTAAAAGAGAATCTGGAGATATCCATCAAAGCCGCCCTCGAACGGGGCGAGCCTCTGGATCATGTGTTGCTTCACGGCCCGCCCGGCCTCGGAAAAACCACTCTCGCAAACATCATCGCCGCCGAACTCGGCGTAAACGTCAGATCGACTTCCGGCCCGGCCATTGAGCGCGCGGGCGACCTCGCCGCCATTCTCACAAACCTCGCGGACAGAGAAGTCCTCTTCATCGACGAAGTGCACCGCCTCAACAGGGTTGTCGAAGAAACGCTGTATCCCGCTCTCGAAGACTACAAGCTCGACATCATAATCGGGGAAGGCCCCAGCGCCCGCTCCATCAAGCTCGACCTTCCGCGTTTCACTCTCGTGGGAGCGACCACGCGCGCCGCTCTTCTGACATCCCCTCTCCGCGACCGCTTCGGAATCGCTCACCGCATGGACTTTTACGAGGAGCGAGACCTGACGGAAATCATTTTAAGAGCGGCGGGAGTTCTCGGCATAACCATTGAAATAGAAGCGGCCAAAGAGCTTGCAAAACGCTCCAGAGGCACGCCGCGCGTCGCCAACCGGCTGCTCAAACGGGTGCGGGACTACGCTCAGGTAAAGGGCGACGGCGCGATCACTCCCGCTCTCGCCGCCGAAGGGCTAGCCATGCTCGAAGTCGATTCTGTCGGACTCGAAAAAATGGACCGCCTCATCCTTGAGGCGATAATAAAAAAATTCAAAGGCGGCCCCGTCGGGCTCGACACGCTTGCCGCCGTAGTCAGCGAGGAGCAGGACACCATAAACGACGTTTACGAGCCTTATCTGGCGAAACTCGGCTTCATACAACGAACGCCGAGAGGCCGCGTCGCAACAGACCTCGCATACCAGCATCTCAACATCAAACCGGGAAGGGAGAATCGGCAGGCCGATCTCTGGAAAGAATAGGCCGCCGACACGTTTTATGAAAAAGTTCTTTGCCGCAATAATCGCTTCAATTCTATTCGCATCCTTCGGGGCCGCGCTCGCTCAAGCTCCGTCCGCCCCTCCGCCCGCGGCGTCATCCGCCGAAGAACAGCCAGCTCAGGCCGCGGCGGAACAGCCCGCGCCCAAACCGCCCTCCCCCGCCGAATTCTTGGATTCCATCCTTGCTTACGTGGAGCCGGTCAAGGAATACTCGCTTAGTTTCAGCCTGATTCAACCGCTGCAACCAGCAAAGAAACTCGACGATGAAAAGAGAGAAGCGCTGCGCAACGAGTTCACGATGAAATACACCGAAAAAGAAGACGGCTGGCTCATGAGGCTTGAAGCTCTGCGCGGACATCACCAGAACACAGTGGTTGTTCATAAAAAGGACGCAAAAGCCGGAGATTATAAATATTATGTTTATAAGCCGGCCGGGCTTACCACCCTGCCGCAGAGCGACCCGAGAGTAAGGGATATTCCGGGAGCGGATTACAGAATGTTTCTGAAAAACCTGCGCGCTTCGATAGACGGAGCCGGCTCCGTCAGCGCTCACGTCGAAGGCTCGAAAGCCGAGAACGAAGTAGTCTTTGAATTTCTTCCAGCGACAGGCTCTCACGTTATGCAGGTGACTGGAGAACTGAGCCGCACCGTGAACTACTTCTCAGGCAGTCCCGTCATGCTTGCGAGACAGGATTTATTTGTAAAAAAAGGCAAAGAGTATTTATTTAAAAGAACCATTGAATGGCGGGATTTCGCGCCGGGCGCGCAAGCCGAGAAAGCGCTGACCGCCGTCCCGAGTTTTAAAAAGAAATAACAAGCAGAGGCTGTCATAATACCGCCGCGCGACCCGCGGCCTTTATCCTTAAAGGAGTGTGCGGAATGATTATTTCCTATTTGAGAAAGAACACATCTATCATCGTGTGGGCGTTCCTCGGGATATTCCTTATCTTCGGGGTGTTCTTCACCTATGGAGCTTTCGCCCCCGGCCTGAAGCCCGACCAGTCGCGCAAAGACGCAAAACCTTTGGCTAACACGATGCGCATTGACGGAGTGGACGTGCCTTCCGAGATATACAACTACAAGTACATCCAGTTCAAGCAGAACTACGAAGCTCAGACCGGGCAGCGCATGAACAACTATGTCGCAGACCTCTTCCTGAGAACCCAAGCCGTAGACATCTTCGTCAGCCAAGAGCTGTTCCTTCAGGAAGCGAAGAAGCGCAACATCACCGCCGACAGCGCGGAGATAACAAAAGCGATAAATGAAGAAAAAGAACGGATAGTAGGCCCTGAAAGAAAGTCGAAGGACAAAGGTGCCAAGGCGAAATTCCTCAGCGTGGCCGCCGACAAAGAGCGGGAAGACGAGTTCAGAAGCTACCTCTTGAGAATGGGCGTCACCTACGAGATTTACAAAGACATGATGATGAAGGATGTCATCCAGCGCAAAACCGCTCAAGCTATCGGAGAGGAACTCGCAAAGAAGGAAAAAGGCAATCTGGAAAAACGAGCTTCGGACATGATAACCAGAGTGAACACTGGAGAGCCGTTCGAGAATCTGGCCCGACAGTTCTCCGAGGATGAATCGACCCGCGAAACCGGCGGCCAACTCGGATGGATAAAACGCGGAACGCTTTTCGAGGAGTTCGAGAAAGCGGCTTTCTCGCTCGCCCCCGGCCAGCTCGCCCCGAAACCTGTGGAGACTCAGTTGGGATTCCACATAATCAAGCTCATCGACAAAAAGACGGCTTCCGGCCCCGAATTCGAAGCTGAAAAGCCTGAGATTGCGGCAAGGCTTATAGCCGCCAAGAAAGACGACAAATACAAGCCGACCGATGCCGAGATTAAAAAAGAGTACGAATCCATTCTGCCCGCTCACATTCTCATCAGGAACAAAGACGCTCAGCAACTGGCTCAGGAATGGGTCAGAAAACAGATGGCGGACGGCAAGCATAAAGTCGAGATACTCGACCTCGAACTGAAATCTTACAGATATCTCATGCGGCAGTATTTCGAGCCCGGAACCGCCGCCCCTGACCTGAACGAGGCGATCAAACTTTATGAGGAAGCCATCAAGGCGAACCCGAACAACCAGTGGCTTTATTATCAGCTAGGAACCGTTTACGAGCAGAAAAACGCGGAATCGGCTATGCGGGCGTTAGCAGACGACCCGTACGCGAGCGCAATGGACAAAGAGACCTCCGATGACGACGGCTCGTCGCCCGACAAGACTAAACAGGTTGAAATTAAATCTGCGGAAAGCGACACGGCGAAACCCAAGAAGGCGGACGCCGCTAAATCCGCCAAAGCCGACCCGAACGAATACCTCAAAGAAGCTCTTGAAGCATACAAACAGGCTAAGAAAATCGCCGACGACAAGTATGAGTACAACTCGATGCTTATGCTGCCCGTCGCGAGAGTAGCTCAGTCGCTGAACAACAAGAAACTCGCTGTCGAAACCTTCACGGAAGCCGTTGATTTTTCCGTCGGCGAGAAAGCGGCCCTCACCCAGATCAGGGACGGACTAACCAAGTACCAGTCCGACGCGAAGGTCAAGAAAACCCTCGTTGAGGTCGAAAAGCTACTTAAAGAGCTTGAGACGCTTGAGGTTGATCCGTACGACGCCGCAGCCGGCGAACAGACGGAAGAAGAACCTGTCGAGCAGGAAAGCGATTACCTTGTCCCTGAGTCGAAAAAGAAGAAGTAACCCGAATCCGTCATTAGGATTCGGGAGCGATTGTTCAGAGCGGATGGAATGCGAGACGCAAGGCGCGTTTTTGCAGTGAATAGAACATAGGGTTCATGAACAAAAAAATGNNCAGTTCGCCGCTATGAAAATCGCCACGATTCGTCGGCTCTATCGACGGATCAGGGATAAATTTCTCTTTTCTCTAATTTCGATGCGTGTTATAGCAGAAATCAATTCAAATCAACCGCCTATAGGCGCTATTAATTTCCCTGCGC
>DIWT01000050.1 GCA_002435745.1 bacterium UBP15_UBA6099 | reverse complement strand
AGGATCGAACTGCCCAGAGACGCTATGCAAGAAGGCGAGGAATCCTACGACCACGCGTTTGACGCTCTTATAAACGTGACGAGCTACGACGCGACCGGAGCGCCGACGACTGTCGCAAGCACGACGTCCACTCTGACATACAACGAAACCACGGAAAAAGTCACCGGGACGTTCTTCATAACTCAGATACCGGTCGGCTCCAACTATGTTGTGGCGGCGCATGTGACGATGAGCGACAGCCGCGGGGAACGCATTGCCGCAGAAGGCGACGTCGAGAGCCAGCAAATGGTTCTGCACATAGGCGGATTGGTGGATGCCATTCAAGACGGAGTCACCTCAGAAGTGACTTTGAATTTCGAATCGCACATTGAAACCCTCGCCCTGATGTGCTTCGCAAAGAACAGAGGCGTAGCCCTGTCGGACACAAGCGAGGCGACAGATGAAGTGAAGGCGGCCATCGCCTCGACTATCGATGAAATGTTTGCAGAAGCCCCACCCGAAGAGTTAATGATGATGATGTATTTTCTCATGATGGAAGAGTTTACAGGAGGCGATCCGTACGATCCTTCCAACTGGACTTCGGAGTTTGAGTCTTTCCTAGTCTCGATTGTTACGGCGGCAGGATATCATCAAGGCCCATCCGGGCCGGGAGTTGTCAGCGGAAGGGTTTACGACGCTGTTTCCGGTCTTCCGTTGGATGGGGTCACAGTTTCCATAGGCGGACAATCTATCTTATCGAACGAGCTTGGAATCTTCTCCGCTGAAATCAGCGCAGGGGAACATTTTTACACAATAAGCAAGGAAGATTATATAACCGCTGAAGCGAGAATAGTTTCCAGCAATCAGGCTGAAGTTTCCGCAGGGACGATCAACCTTGTGCCCGAAACTCATTCGGGAGCGGGAAGCGCCTGCGGAACGGTTTTCAACGCTCTGGACAATTCGGCGATGGAGAACATCGCTGTGAATCTCATCGACGGTGTTAATTATCTGACCGGGACATCAGTAATAAGCGATGTTTCCGACGAGACAGGATTATACTGCCTCAACGAGATACCGGCCGGCAACTACACCGCTGTTTTTTCCTCTGAGACGATCATTACTTCATACATGAACATCGTCGTTGTCGGAGGACAGGTCAGAACGGAAAACAACCAAAGCGTTACGCCGCTGCTGGGCGGAGGCGGCGACTACAGATTCGTTCTCACGTGGGGAGAGTATCCGGATGATCTGGATTCTCACATGCATATCCCGCTCAATGGCGGAGAATCTTACTATCATGTCTATCACGGCGATGTGGGAAGCGGCATAATCGAACCGATGACGCTTCTCGACCGGGACGACACGGATTCCTACGGGCCTGAAACAATCACGATAGTCGAGCAGCATGAACAAGGAACCTATGTTTACTATATCAATAATTTCTCGGACAGCGGAGACACAAGCTCTAGCATTCTGTCGTCTGGAGCGAAAGTGGATGTTTATTCCGGCGACTCCCTGCTCGGTTCCTTCAACGTGCCATCTTCCGGAGTAGGCCCTATATGGATGGTGTGCGCTCTTGACGGCAACATACTGACTCCGATAAACCAGATTGGAACTTATGCCGATTTCTCTGATTTGATACCGGATGACGGTTATTTCGGAGGCGAAGGCGAACTGAGAATTATCGCAAAGAAGACCAAGTAATCAGTCGATGCGCAAAAGCAAGAAAAGCCGGGACACATATCCCGGCTTTTTTTTGCGCGCAGGATTTCTCTAAATCTGAAACTATTCTTCACAGGCGTTGGTTTTAACTAACACAACGAGGAAATGTCAGATGGATCGGAGGGGATTCCAATGAAAGAGTCATCGGGAAGCTCGGGCGAAAGGCCGGAAACGGGACGGGACATGTCCCACATGTCATCCTCCGCATCGTGGCGGGGATACTGCGACGGAGGCTCTGAAGTGGAGCATTTGAAGGGACTTTGGTGTTCATCCCGGAGTTGACGCGAGCGAAACGCGTTGAGTGAAACGGGCGGACAATCCCTGCGGGGATCGCCGCTAACGATTAAGACGAAAATCAGCGGAAGGCTTGCGATTCGCCCGATGCTTCTGAAGAAAAGCTGTTGAGCGGGGGGAACCTGATGGCGGGTTCCCCTTTTTCTTTTCAGCGACAGACGCTTCGGTCGACATATACGACTATCATGAGTTCGCGGGATAATCATCCTGCATTTATACGAAGAATTAAATGAATGTTCCCATTAACTATTTTGGCAAAAAGCATCATGCGCAAAGGAAATAACTTTGCGCATGGCACACTTGGTAGTGGGTAGAATCATCTAATACTATGTATATCTTTCAAGCTGGGTTCTCAACTGATTGATTCAATTCATTTATTTTGCGAACTATAATATCGATTATGAACGTCAGGTTTTTGCACAAGTGGGATGTGTCGGCGTCCGAAGCGGCGTCGATTCAAAAGAAGCTGGCGGCGGATGCGACAGACGAAAGTCCCGGCTGGTTTGAACCGAAGATAATCGCTGCGGCGGATGTTTCATGTGAAAGGTTTTCCAAGAGGATGTGCGCGGCAGTGGTCGCGGTGTCGTTTCCCGAACTGGAAATCATTGAGACAGCGACAGCGGTTTTCGACACGGGTTTTCCATACGTGCCGGGATTGTTGTCGTTCAGGGAGGCTCCTGCGGCGCTGATGGCATTCGAGAAGCTCGCTTTAACGCCTGACGCCGTTATGATAGACGGGCATGGAAAAGCGCATCCGAGGGAATTCGGGCTTGCATGCCACATCGGGCTTGCTTTGGATTTGCCTACTTTCGGGGTGGCGAAATCGCTGCTGGCGGGCGAATATTCCGAGATTGGAAACGAGCGCGGCGATACGTCCGACATTATTTATAAGGAAAAGCAAGTCGGAGCCGCCTTGCGCACAAAGACCGGCGTCAAGCCTGTTTTCGTTTCAGTCGGACATAGAATCGACATCGAAACGGCTCTGCGAATAACGCTTAATTGCGCTAGGGGGACCCGCCTGCCCTCTCCCGCCCGAATGGCTCACGCCGCCGCGAACAATTTGAGAAAAGAGACGACTGCCGACGCCGCAAATAAATCGGCTGACGGGAAAAAACAACCATGAGGATCAACCTTTCAATACGCCATACAAGCATTGCCGCAACGATTGCGTTCGCTATTGCATGCGCAGGGCTTTGCGTAGGATGGAATCGCGCGGCGGCGGCCGAGGCAGTCCCGCCGGCCCGCGTTACGATGGTGACGATAACGCACACGAACGATCTGCACGGCGCTGCGCGGGGTTCCGATTTCGCGTCGCCCGCCGGACTGCGCCCGGAACAGGGACTGCTTAGAGCCGCGTCTATTATCAGGAATATACGAAAAGAGAATCCGAACATGCTGGCGCTCGACGCCGGGGATCTGCTTCACGGGACGCCGCTGGTTCAGGCTTTCAAAGGCGAACCGATGATAGAGTTGATGAACGCCGCCGGATATGACGCGATGACGCTAGGCAACCATGATTTCGAGTGGGGGATGGCGGCGCTGGAGAAACATGCCGCCAACGCGGACTTTGCCTTTCTGGCCGCGAACGCGGAGTTTTCCGCCGGGCGCGACTTTTCAAACGTGAAGTCGCACATTATCCGCGAGTTCGACGGCGCAAGAATAGCGGTGGTCGGGCTTGCCACGCGGCAGACGGAAGACTATATCTGGCCGCCTTATCTTGAAGGAACGCGGATAACGCCTCCGGCGGACGCTCTGGCGGCTCTTATGCCTGAGCTTAAAGAAAAATCCGACTTCGTAATCGTCCTGTCGCATCTTGGATTCGAGCAGGACATGCTGCTTGCGCAGAACGCGCCGGGAATCGACATGATTCTGGGGGGGCACACTCACAAAGCCGTCTACCCTCCCGCAAAAGTCGGCGCGACGGAGATATTCAACGCCGGCAGCCGCGGGGAGGCTGTGGGAAGAATTGATTTGCTTTTCGGCTTCGACGAAAACGATAAAATCACTGAAATTAAAACCCGAAACACGCTCATTGAGACCAATGCTGACGCGCCGGAGGCGGAAGACCTTGCGGGGATATTCGACGCCTATTACGAGGAGTTTGTGAAAAAGGCGGATGCGAAGATCGCGGTCAGTCTCATAGACCTCGACGCTTCGGACGTCAGACAAAATGAAAACAGGCTTGGAAGGCATATCGCCGACATTGTCAGGAGAGCGGCGGGGACTCAAACGGCTGTGATTGACGCGACGCTGATCGGGACCGGGCTTCCTGAGGGCGACATCTCGCTTATCGACTTGTATTCCGTTCTACCCGCGTACACGAGGCAGAACGTGGTGTCCGGCAAACTGTCCGGAGCAAAACTTCGGGAGGCGCTGGAACACTCCGTTTCGGGCTTCAGACATCCGATGCTGTTGCAGGTTTCAGGGATAGAGTTCGCTATAAACGAGTCGGCTCCGGCGGGATCGCGCGTCGGCAATATCGTTATCGACGGAGTTCCGCTCGACGAAAAGGCGTTTTACACGATAGCGTCTACCAGCCATCTGTTTATGGGGGGAACGGGATTCAACTCATTCCTGACGGCGATAGAGATAACCGACCTCGGAAAGACGCTGCGGGAAATCGTCGCGGCGGACCTTGCAGAAGAATTCTATATATGGCCGGAGTTCAAGGGCGCGGTCACGATGGTCAGGTAGGAATTGCCGCCGCCGCCCTGCAAAGGATATACTAAACAAGCGCTTTGCGCGAAATTCGGTATCGGGAGGGTTTATGAGCGCCGTGGAATACTTTGAGTACATCAGCGCGCCGCGAGTGGTTTTCGGGGCGGGCAGCGTCGATCAGGTCGGAAGGGTCGCCGCCAAATTGAGGCTTTCCAGACCGTTGCTGATGATAGACGGATTTTTCGCAAGCTCCGGTCTTACCGAAAAAATAAAAGCGTCGCTCGAAACGGAGGGGCTTTCTCTCTCCGGCGTTATGTCGGATATCCCACAGGATTCGGGAGTCGAAGTTGTCAGGCGCGGATACGAGCAGGCGAAAGCCTGCGGCGCGGACGGGATAATCGCGCTGGGCGGCGGAAGCGTGATAGACACGGCGAAAGGCGCAAGGATAATGATGTCCGAAGGCGGAGAGTTGCCTGAAGGCCTGAACGTGCTGAAAGGCGAAGCCCCGCCAATGATAGCGATTCCGACCACTGCCGGAACAGGGAGCGAGGCGACGTCGGCGGCGGTCATAAAAGACCGCTCGCGCAATTTGAAAATAAGTTTTTCCGATCCCGCGATAATGCCGAGCGCGGCGATTCTCGACCCGGAACTCACTCTGTCCATGCCTGCGAGCGTCACCGCCGGGACAGGGATGGACGCGCTCGCGCACGCGATTGAATCCCTGCACTCGATCAATAGTCAGCCGATCAGCGAGGGCAACGCGCTTCAGGCAACGAGGATGATATTTAGAAGTCTGCCCGCCGCCGTTGCGAACGGAGCTAACGCCGCCGCGAGAGGCGAGATGCTTCTTGCGTCTTTCTGCGCAGGGACAGCGTTCTCGAACACGCTGGTGGGGATAGTTCACGCGGCGGCGCACGCTTGCGGGGCTGAATGCGGCGTCCCGCACGGAACGGCTTGCGGGCTGCTTCTTGCATACGGAATGGAATTCAATATCGAAGAGAGCGAGGGCGCGTACGCGGCTGCGGCCGCCGCAATGGGAATCGCCTCGCCCGGAATGAGTCAGAGGGACGCGGCGGTGGCGGCGATACGCGCTGTTAGAGCCTTAACAAAACAGATAGGACTGCCGCAGAGCCTCAATGAGGCCGAAGTCCCGGAGACAGCTATACCGGCGCTTGTGGAGAAAGCATTGATGGACGGAACAATGTTCACAAACCCGGTTCAGCCCGACGAGGAATCGATGGCCGCATTCTTCAGGAAAGCATACGCGGGAAAAGAGCCGTGCGCGGGAGAAGCGTCGTTGGAAGCGAGCGCCGCTGCGTCCGCCCCGCCCTCCCCAGCTTCTTCTTCAACCGTAAAAACGGACGAGCCGTCGCAGGAGCCTCAACCCGCGATAACGCTGGAAGCAATGTATAAGGTGGCCGACAAGTTCGCGCGCAAACTCTTCCTAAACCCTAAAGTCACGGAACAGCTTCAGAAATCAGGAATAATAGTAAGATTCATTTATTTCAACGAGAACTGGGGAGACGAGGAAGCCGTTTTGACTGTGGACTGCAGCGCGGACCCGATAGCGATTAACCTCGGAAAGAACGACATCGAACCGGTGGTGACGATGAGGATGCACACCGAGACGGCGCGATTGTTCTGGCTACAGAAAGTGAACATTATGAGCGCGATAAGCAAGGGCGAGATCGCGGTCATGGGAAAAGTGAATGAGGCGATGCGGCTGTTGCCCGTCATCCGTCCGGGGTTCTCCCTATTCAAAGAAATGGGAGAAAAGAAGAAACAATAGCAGGACGGTCCGCCCGCAATGTGAAGAATAAAAACCGTCCGATTTCAGTCCGGCGTCACTCTTTAACGGCCAGTCTTGCGATATGCTCCGCAGGCAGAGCCGCTCCCCAAACGGTAACTTTATCCATTTCGCCTTTGAAGAAATTCCCAAGGGCTGAGTCTTTGCCTTTTGATCCGATGTAGAGCGGACCGCCGCTGAACGGAACCGCTCCAAAGGCGGGCTTCTCATCGACGAGATTTCCGTTGACGAACAGGCGCATCGTCCAACCGTCATAAGTGGCGGCGACATGGCTCCACTCTTTGGGGGCGGGCAACGCCCCGCCTGCTTCCCCGACGCCGGATATTGAGAACGACAGCTTTCCGCCTCGCGCGCTCAGCCGGTATTGTCCGTCTCCGCCGCCCTTCTGAAGGATTATCCGGTCAGAAGCCCAGTCCCTCGGATTTATCCAAGCCGCCACCGTGACGGCCTCTGAGGAATTAAGTTCCGCGCGGTCGTTTATCACTATGTAATCGCCTTCGCCTTTCAGCCTGAGGGCCAGACCGAAGATGCCGCCGGCCGCCGCAGGGTTTCCCGCCAGAGAGTAGTCTCTGCTTATTCCCGGCACTCCCAAACTGTAACTGATGTCCTTCGTCCGAATCTTCAGGTAGTATGCGGGGCTTATCGTTGCGAACTTGAATGAGACAGGCTCTTTAATCACATTCGCGTTGGCCGATCTATCCTTGATCGAAACCATTTTTAGGATGTAATTCGTGTTGACGGCGGGCGAGGATGACAGGGCGAGAGTCGCCGAAAGTCCGTCTTCGGAAAGCGCCGCTGCGGTCACAGTCAGACCAGATTCGAGAGAGTAGTTCGAAGCGATCTCGGCGGATTTCTTTTCCACCGGCTCGGTGAACCTGACCAGCGCCGCCGGGGCCAGATCGAACGCCTCTACCGATTTTACGCCGGGCGGCGTCACGTCGTTGACCACGTACTCGCCCCGCGCAATTTTGCTTGCTTTGCCGTCTTTGCCGTAAGAGCGCGCTGATATGGCCGCCCTGTCTGTCACCATTACCGGCGAGCGGAACGTCTGCGATTCTTCCGAGACTTCTCCGCCGACATTGAACTTCAGAGTGTCGTACTGCGAATACCACGGATGATTGATGTGAACAAAAACAGTGTCCTTATGTTCGCCGGGCGCAGGACTTAGAGCGGGGTAGTCCTCCTGCGGCGGCTCGAACACGTCGTAAAGAGGGAACGCGGGAGAAGCGCCGTCGGTCGCGCCATCGACCGCAGTGGCGGCGAAAATCCTGATGCGCGGATCATTCGGAAGTTCCAGCGACTCCGCTCCCTGAGGCAGCTCTATGGCGTATTTATAAATGTAAGTGAAGTTGTATGAAATGTTCGAGCCGTCCCTGTTGTGAAGGTGCGAGGCGTACCACGCCACCGGGTCGCGTTTAATGAACGCCGGTCGCAGTCCGTAAATCTCGCGGTCGTTTTTCCAAATCCGGTTGTCCCATTGGCCGATGAAACCGTTCCATTTCTGGACTCCGATGTCAACGCGCGAGCCGCCGGCCTTGAAAGCGCCTGTCACGCCGTCTTCCGTCGCGGCGGCCAGAATATATAGTTTTTCATATTTGCCTTTCGGCAATAGTATGGTCTGACCCGAGCAGGCGGTGGCGTTCGGCTTGCCCTCTCCGCCCTCCGCCAGCTTGAACGGCGCACCGTCCACGGTCAACTCGCCGGGCAGCATGTCGGCGGAGTAAGAAAGTCCCGCGCCGTCGAACCCGGCGTCGTTTTTCTCGCGGTCTTTCGTTGCGGCGGCAAAGTTATGAGGAAGTTCTAACGGGACCGACTTCGGCTGTGGGGCGGTCGAGCCGGGAGCGCCTATCTTCACCGCGAATGTGCGCATTATGAACGGCTCCATATCGACCGACAGCGCGCCGCTGGAAATCTTCGCCGCGCCTATCTCCCGCTCCTGTCCGTCAACTTCCTTCGCCTCGATGACGGGAGCCGCGAAAGACACCGCGACGCCCGGAGCCGGTTTGCCATCCAGCTCCTGAAGCCTGACGATAATCCAATCCGATTCCTCTGCCTTCTTCAGGGCGCGCACGGCAACCTGAGCAGATGAGACATTCATGAACGAGAACGAGCGACCGAGCGTTCCCTTCCGCTTTGCGGATCTGAAAGGCAACAGCGGCTGGTTTAGCCGCGCCGCCTGCCAGTGGACGCCGCCTTCGCGCCAGTCCCCCTTGTGCGGGGCCATCGCGTAAAGGAGCCTGTGGCGGCCCATGTCCTGTGTCGCTTGGTCGCAATACGAAAAACATCCGGGCGTCCGCACTAGCGTCAGCCTTATCACGTTGTCGGACGGCTTATCCGAAGCGTATTTGCTGTCTTCGAGAACGGCCATTCCGTAGTCGCCGGACGCGTCGGTGAGGTCGAACCACTCGTGGTGGGGAACTTCGTATTTTTTCTCGTTGTTGTTCGAGCGGTCAACGACGCCGAGTTTCAGGTTGTAGCTCGCGGAGTCGCGCGCCGCCGTGAGCGGGAACGCCGCTTTCAGTGTGGTTTCCTTTTCGCGCCAGTCGAGAGTGGTGTCGAATTCGAGCCTGTCGCCGGGGCTTCCGGCTGCGAGGCTTATCACCTGTTTGAAAGTTGAGAAACCGTGGCGGCGCGTCACTTCAAGGGCGACGCGCGCCGGGCCTTTTTCGAGAACCTTCACATCGGCAGGCCCTTTCACCGCGTCTTTCGGAGGCTTCGACCAGTCGCTCCAGTCGATGTTCCACGCCGGCCATTCCCTCGGAGTGTCCTCCATCATTTCGAGCCGTGCCGGAGCGGAAAGGACTTCGCGCCCGTTCGCTTTGTCATACAGACTTGCGACGTCGCCGTTGGCGTCCAACGTAGCCCTGAAACGATTGTTCTCAATAGTTTTCTCGGATACGGAAAGCCCCGTTTGAATCGTAGAAGGCTCTTCCGCCGCGCGAACATCGTACACGGCGTATCCTAAGGACGGAACTTTTGCAAGGAACAACACTTCGATTTCCGCGCCTGACCTGCCTACTATCTGGGATGGAACCTCCGCGCCGTCCGGGCCGAACACCCTCGCCGCCGCCGGAGCCGCGCTGACGAAGTCGGCTTTCGCTCTGACCAAGTCCTCCCGCTCCGCGCTCAGAGGATTGAACACTACGACAGGAACGCCCTGAACATTAGTGTCCAGCATCCCGGTTGCCGCCCCCGCCGCAGAAGTCAGAATGGACGCGGAAGTGTTCAGCCCTATGACCGCATCGTTCCATGAATATTCGTAAGCTTCCGGTATGGCGGTTCCGGGAAGGATGTCGTGCATTTGAAGCCCAAGAATCTTGTGCCACAATCCGCGCAATCTCAAGGTCGGATATTTTATCGGGCCGAGCCAGTCTGCTATGAGAGACGCGCGTTCGGCCCCGTCTGCGAGCAGTTCATTCTTCCTGTTCCATCGTTTCATGTACGCTTGAGAAGTGATTGAGCCTGCGGAGTGCTCGGTGAGCAGCATGTCGCCTTTGAAGGTCGGCAGTTTGTCGATGTGCTCAGGTTTCATATCTTTAAAGATGTCGTCGGAGGCGCGGGCGCTGACACAAAGCGGGCCTTCGCCATCGACGGACTTGTTAATCCATGAGGCCGATTCTTCATCCACCGCGCCGCCCCTGTCGCCCACTCCCACATATTTGAAGTCTGCGGCGAACCCTGTCGCCTCTCCGTTTTTGCGCGCGCGCTCAAGCCAGTAGTCGCTAATGCTTAAATCCTCTCTGAGACTGCTGACGTACGCGCCCGGATTCAACGCCGCAATGATATGCCTTCCGTCCGGCCCGATCCATTTGCCGACGTTGAACGGAATCCCGACCGCCGAACCCCACGTCAGTTTCTGAGTCGAGAAACCCTTCAACCCGGCGTGCGCCAGCACTGACGGCATGGAAGCCGGGAACCCGAAACAGTCAGGCAGCATGTAGTCCTCGCTGATTTTTCCAAACTCATTCTTGAAGAACAGATTGCCGTAAAGTATATTGCGCGTCAGCGATTCCGGAGAGGGCGCGTTCACGTCCGTCTCGTCCACCGACGACCCCGACACGAACCATCTTCCGGCGGCGATATGCTCCTTGACCTTCTCGTAGTCCTCCGGGTAATACTCCTTCATCATCTCGTACCGGAGAGAGCCGGTGAAATTGAACCTGTAGTTCGGAAACTTCGCGAAGTTTCTGAAGTTGTCGAACATGGTGTCCGCGATATAGTTGTCGATGGAATCGCGGTACGACCACCGCCATTGGGTGTCGAGATGCGCATAGTTGACGAGATACACTGTGGGAGTGGAAGCAGGGTCGCACATTCTAGGAGCCGCCTTTGCCGAGGCCCCGCAGACGAGCGCGGCCACCGCCGCCATCGTTATCGCCGCGAGGCGCGCGTTTTGCCGTGTCTTTTTCATGTCGGATTCCGCCCTTTGAGAGAATGAATCCGGATTCGACGTCAGAGCAGCGAATCCGGGACGAATCCGCGCCGCCGCTATTTCTCCTTCACCTGATCGATGATTACGGCGCCGAGGATGATTATGCCTTTGATGATGTATATCATTTCAGAGCTGCGCCCCTGCGCCAGTAGCCCGTTGTCGAGCATCCCTATCAGCAGCGCGCCGAACAATGTCTTGAAGATGTTTCCCTTGCCGCCCATCAGGCTGGTTCCGCCCACCACGCACGCGGCTATCGCGTCCAGTTCCCACATCACCCCGAACTCCGGGTTGCCGTTCATGAACTTGCTGGCCATCATCACGCCGACAACCGCCGCCAGAAACGCGTTTATGACGTAAACCATGAACTTCACTTGATTGACGCTGACGCCTGAAAGCTTGGTGGCCTCCTCGTTGCCCCCGGTGGCCGTGACGTACCGCCCGAACCGGGTCTTCATCAGCAAAAGCCCCAGAAAGACCACCACCGCCAGCATCAGGATCACCAGATACGGCACTCCTATCGCGTTGGTTATCGCTATCTCCTTGATCATTATGAAATCGCTGTAATTCTCGATTGCCGGGTTCTCTATGAAAATCTTGGAGTTCTGGGCGAACAGCCGCGCCAGCCCCCGCGCTATCGTCATCATCGCCAGCGTAGCTATGAACGGCGGGACCCTGAACTTGACGATGAAGAACCCGACGAACGCGCCCGATGTCGACCCTGCGATGAGCGCGCCGAGTATCGCCAGCGGAACCGCGACGGCATACTGCCTGAGTATCAGCGAAAATATCACCGCAGTGAAAGCCACCACCGACCCCACAGAAAGGTCTATCCCCCCCGTGATTATCACCATCGTCATTCCTGTTGCGATGAGTATCACAAACGCGCTCTGGAGCGGTATTCTCGCGATGTTGTTCGCTGTCAGAAACCCCGGCGCCGACACCGCGAAATACACAAAGACCAACGCCATGACTATATACATGCCGTTATCTGTGAGGAACCTCGCCGGCTGACTCATTTTTTTCATAAGCGATTCCTTCCGGCCTCGGCGGGACTGCCGCCCCGCGACGTCATTTTGCTCCGTCGTACAATCCGACCGCGACTCCGACCACCGGCTCAACTTTCTCGCCCTTCAGATGCTTGTCTATCGTTTCCACCGTTATCTTTCCGATGTCGAACGGATTCTGCATAACGTCCGCCTTCCACACGCCACCGCCGTCGATCTTCTTCTGCGCCATCGGGGCGGCGTCGTAGCCGATAAGGACTATCCCGGTCCTCTTGCTTCCGAGGATCGCCGCTTCCGCGCCTGCGGCCATGTTGTCGTTCGCCGCGAAAATGCCCGCCAGCTTGGCGTTGCCGGCGATCGCCGTTTTCGCGCGCTCTTCGCTCTTCTGCTGGTCGTCGTTGCCGTCGTACTGCATGACCTGCCCTGCCGCGTCCTTGACGAATTCGAGTCCGAGCTCGGAGCCTTTGTCCACGAAACCCTTCACGCGGGCCGCCACCGATTCCGGGCCCGGCTGGTAGATTATCGTCACAAGTCCGCCCTTGCCCACCAGTTCCGCCATCCGCTCGGCGGCAATCTGTCCGCCCATGTAGTTGTCCGACGCGATGTGCGACACCACCCCGCCCTTCTCTGCGGAGATGTCCGCCGTGAACACCGGTATGCCCTTCGCGTCCATCTTCTTGATTATCGCGTGGACGCCCTTCGAGTTCACCGGGCACAACACGACCGCCGCCGGATTCTTCAGCAGCAGCGCGTCCACGTTCTTGTCCTGTTTGTCCTCGTCCGTGTCAGCGGAGAGAATCACCATCTCATATCCCATGCTCTCGCCTGTCTCAAGAAGCCCTTTCTTGAGCGTCTTGTAGAAATCGTCGTTTTCTTTTAACAGCGACACGCCGATGACTTTCTTGCCCTGCTCCGCCGGAGCCGTCGGCTCCTCGGCCTTCTTGCTGCACGAAGCCGCCGCGAACATCGCCACGCAGACCAGCAGCGCAAGCGCCGCCCTCTTCGTCATTCCGGTTTTCTTTGTCTCTCTCATCATTGTTCCCCCTTTGATTTTTATTTTTGCGCGTCCGCGCCCGACCGGCTCATCGTCCCTGTCGCGCAGGACATTATTTTCTCCTGTGTCGCTTCCTCCCGCGTGAACTCCCCTGTTATCTTTCCCTCGCACATCACCAGCACGCGGTCGCACATCCCCAGCACTTCCTGAAGCTCCGAAGACACCATTATCACGCACACGCCGGATTCCACCAGCTTGTTCACTATCTGATAGATTTCGAACCTCGCGCCGACATCCACGCCCCGCGTCGGCTCGTCCAGTATCAATATTCCGGGCGAGTTCGCCAGCCATTTCGCCATTACCACCTTCTGCTGGTTGCCGCCGCTCAGCGTGTTCACCGCCACCCTGCTGCTCGCGGCCTTTATGTTCAGTTCCTTTGAATATTCCTCGATGACCGCGCGCTCTTTCTTGGCGGCCACCCACTGGAGCTTGCTCAGCGCCCTCATGCAGGCCAGCGTGATGTTCTCCCCAACGCTCATTATCAGCACGAGGCCGAACCGCTTCCTGTCCTCCGTCACCAGCCCGATCCCGTTCCGAATCGCTTCAAGCGGAGAGCGCATCCTGACCTTGCGACCGTCGATGAACACATCCCCGCTCGTTTCTTTCGGGAACGCGCCGAACAGCGCCGTCACCAGCTCGCTGCGCCCGCTCCCCATCAGCCCGCTTATCCCAAGCGCCTCTCCATGCCGCGCGCTGAAACTCGCTCCGCTCACCACTTTCTCTCCCGGCAGGAACGGGTGCGACACCGAAAAGTCGCTCACCCGCAACGCTTCTGCTCCGGGGTTCGACTTCCTTTCCGGATACAGGTTGGTCAAATCCCTGCCGACCATCAGCGCCACCAGCTTGTCGCGGTCAAGCTCTCCAATATCGTACGTGCCGACCGTCTCGCCGTCCCTCAGCACCGTCACCCGGTCGCATATCGCGAATATCTCGTCGAGCTTGTGCGAGATGTATATCATCGTCACGTCTTTTTCTTTGAGGTCTCTGACGGTCTTGAAGAGACTCTCGACCTCGGTTTCCGTGAGCGCGCTCGTCGGCTCGTCCAGCGCCAGAACGTCGGCGTTCACCGACAGCGCCTTCGCTATCTCCACCATTTGGCGCACGCCCACCGACAGGTCTTTCACTATCGCTCCGGGGTCTATCTTGATGTTGAACGAAGAAAGATATTTCAGCGCGTCCGCGTTCATCTTCCGCGTGTTGATTATTCCGAATGGGGAAACCGACGGCTCCCTGCCGAGAAACATGTTTCCGGCGACCGTAAGCTCGGATATTAGGTTGAGTTCCTGATGGATGATGGCGACGCCCGCACGCTCGGCCTCCCTCGCCCCGGAAAACCTCGCCCTCTCGCCCTTGATGAATATGTCGCCTTCGTATGTGGGATACGGATGCACGCCGCTGAGAACTTTCATCAGCGTGCTTTTTCCCGCCCCGTTCTCCCCCACCAGCCCGTGAACTTCCCCGCGCCGGCAGGAGAACGTGACGTTCTTCAGCGCCTTGACGCCCGGAAACTCTTTTACGATTCCGCGCATCTCAAGAGCAATGTCGTTCGAGCCGCTCAATCGTCGTCCCTTTCGATCCGCCCTTTTCCGCTTTCCGCGCCCCTCTGTTCCTGTGGTTCCTTACTGTCGCGTATTCTATCAAATATCAACCGTTTTATGTAGCTTCTATTTCAAATATGGCCTTTTCCGTCGCGCCACGAAAAAAGTATCGCGCGCGTTTGCCGCGTCGGTTATAATTCGCCCCATGAGAATCAGCCGCGTCGAAATCGTCACTGTGTCCGCGTCCCATGCGACGGTGTTCTGGCGCGCGAACGCCCCGGCGGACATCACAGCGTCCTGCCGCGCGGCTTCGGACGGCAATGTCGCCGACGCCGTGGTCTCTTCGGTCAACGGACGGCATTTCCGAGCCGTATTCTCCGGTTTGGAGCCTGACACGGCTTATGCGTTTCAACTCGCGCTCAACGGCAGAATTCTACACTCCGGCGAGTTCAGGACGCTGCGGCCCGCTCCCGGCGATTTTATTTTCCGCTTCGCCACTGTCAACGACATCCACATCGGCGAGAAAATCTACGGCCTCATTTTTCTGCCCGGTCTCAACCTGTTCCCGGTTACGCCCGGACTGAAACTGGACATCGACGGCGAGCCTTTCTGGAAATACACGAACGAGACTGCGATTAATGAACTGAATAAGCTCGATCTGGATTTCGTAATCGTCAAAGGCGATGTCGTCACCGACCACACGGAAGAGAACATCAGAACCGCAAAAGAGATGCTCGACACGCTCAGGCATCCATACCGCGTTCTGAGGGGAAACCACGACCGCGCCGCCAGCCCGAAAACCGACTTTTTTCTCAAGGCCTTTCCCGCCGCCACCGAGCTTCAGTCTTTCGAACGCAAGGGACGCGGTTTCATCCTTATTGACGACATACATCCCGACACGGGCAACACACGCTTCTCGCCCCGAACGATAGACTTGTTCAAAAGCGAGATGAAGAAGATGAGCGACATTCCGGCATTCATTTTCGCGCACAACCCGCCGCTGAGGAAGTTCGAGCGCGCGCCCGACAACAGGATATCCAACTTCCTCGACATCATCGACGAGCATCCGGCTGTGGCAGGCGTCTTCTGCGGCCACACGCACGGCAACAAAGTCGCGATTCGGAAAAGCCGAGGCAAACAGGTTCCTTTCGTGGAGACAGCGGCCCCGATGGACTATCCCGGCGGATTCAACATCTACGACGTCCACACCGACGGATACGTTCAGACATGCGTCCGGCCGTTCTGCGCAAAAAGCGCCCGATGGTATGAAAAGTGCGAGAAAGCCTATTACGGCCTCGCCGCCTCAGGCTTGTTCGGCGACATCTCCGACAGAAATTTCGTCCGTCCCGTTGAATAAACCCTAAAAAAGTCTCAAACGGTTCCCCACTCTGAAAATCAGGCAGTCGTGTGGTTGTCTGCTCCGCGCAAGGGGGTATATGTTTGGGGGGGCGGGGTGTTGATGATATTGTTATGAGTCCCGCTCTGGAATTGCGGCCCGCGCGAGGGGCGCTATGTCTGTTATACATGCTATTAGATGATTCTACCCACTACCAAGTGTGCCATGCGCAAAACTTTTTCTTTTGCGCATGATGCTTTTCACCAAATAGTAAATGGGAGCTTTCATTTAGTTCTTCGTATAAACGCTTTTAAATCTGTCTTCGTTCGTTTCACGGATCTACGAATCAAGGGTTACGCAACCAGTGTTCATGGGAATCTGAGTCTGCAACTCTTCAGGGCTTTAACTGCATACCCCTGCGTCTGATTCATAGTGAAGCCGTCGGCGACGCCTATCGGTCCTTCGAATGTTGGTTCCTCTATGTCGTTTCTGTATCTATACAAATAAGGTTCTAGGCAGACAGCGGAATAGGTGTCACCGAGCTGATATATGAATGACCCATCGATGACTTTGATCAGACTGTTCCACTCTGCGCTCTGGTTAAAAGGAACCGAAACAAGGTTCCATCCGGCCTCGAGTTCCACTTCATCCTCACTGGAAACCGATCCGTAAATCAACACTGTCGCAGGAGATTCGAACCATACCCAGAAGGCCGTTCCCGGTGTGTATCCTGTGATATCGTCGCTTATTGAATATGCTCCCGAGTTAAACAGTACCGACTGGAAGTCGGCGGCTCCGAAGTTTGTGCGGAGCGATTTGTAAACCGGAATGTACGGGAAAGATATAAGGTTCCATCCCTCCAAGAAACTGGATGAATGGCCGGTATATATTTTATGAGTTACATTGACAGAAAGCGTAAATGATTTGTCGTTTTTATCCATGCTCCCGTTATTCACAATTATTCTTGCTTTTGTGTATTGCTCGCAAAAAGAATTGCTGGTGAAAGATCCATTATCTGCCGTTGAAATGTTATAAATCGAAGTCTCCTCATCATCTGCGCTCTGGATTACTGAAACCTCCCATTCCATCCCGGTAGCGCCTGTGAAATTAACGGTAAAATCCTGAGGAAACGCGGTTGAGCACGTGTATGAAAACGAATAGAATTTTGCGGCCGCATGGTCGAGAGAACCGGAAGACTGTGAATATATGAAAGATGTAAATATATCGGGGAAATCAGAAGAGCCGCCGTCGACGTAATCCTTGAGCAGGTTTGCGATGTTGAAGTCCCGGTAAACCGCCCTGAATGTCTTAGAGTACAGCGCAAGTTTTTCATCAATAAGCGGAAATTCAACAACGGAGTCATCACACCATGACGGCGGCGACGGCGCGGCGCACTCTGACTTAATGCCGTTCCACAGCACGCGCATGAAATCCCGTCCGGTTACTCGTTCAGTTATATATCGAAAAAAAAGACCCGATCCGTACTGAAGCGTTTGACCTTCCAGTATTTCATCAATCGATGTGCCGATGTAATCAAATCTCTCATCCAAATACACGAGGTAATCGTTTATTTCGGGGTACACTTCTTCTTCCGCCCAAGTCGCCGTTGCTTCCATGATCCAAGTTGACGGCGCCATATAGTTGACGCCGAATTGAACAATGTGGAAAAACTCATGGGACATAGTGATTTTTACAAATTCAGACGGCGTGATGCCGTACGAAGGGGGTATTTCGGTATAATTATTGTCCAGTTCTATATGTCCTTTTGCTGTGTCGTCGTTATAAAGCTCTTCCGGCCATGCAATGCCAAGTATTCCATCTGTCTCAGTCGTGAGATTGCACAGGTAAATCCAAATTTTCGATTCGCTGGTGTATCTTGGAACGGGAAAGCCCATTGATGCAACTACCGTGCTCCACGACTTCTCGGCCGCAACTAGGACGGATTGTACGTATGCGTTGGTCGCTGCATGCGATCCGCTGGTTTTGTATATCACTCTGAAATTCTGGGAATCCATAACGGCATCGGATTTTGGGTTCACATAGTCCGTGCAGAATCCGATGTCAGACGCTGCAACCGTTCGTTTCCCATCCCGCCATGAGCCAATTTTTATATTTTTCGACAGCTTTTCCTTCGACTCTGTTGATAGCTCGTCCCAGTTGCGCGCGACATCCAGAACCAGTGTTGTTGGATCGATGCGTGAGGGCGCAACCATACCATCGATAGTTCTCTCGGCACGGCGCTGATCGCGGCCAACAACGTATTGTATGAATGAATTAACAATCCGGTCTTCATCTTGAACGTATGCTATAGCGGGAACAGTAAAGCATAAAATAAGAAAAAACGAAAGCGAGATAATAATCAAAGGGCAGCATGAAACGAAAACAGAGTCGGTATATAGCAATGAATATTTTCTGTAAAATTGCATTAACCGACATTCCCCATATCAAAATTTTCTGACTCCAACCAGCCCCTGAACCGCCGAGATTCGTGTGCCCATGCAGGCTGGATTGCGTGAAAGTCGATTTTCAGTCATACATTTTATCAAAATCCTGCCTCGAATGCACAACCATGCCAGAAAAAATGTCCGCAGGCGCAATTGTCCAGTGAATTTTCCTGCGGTGTGTGTTTTCATGCCGAACAACATTGCAATCGGTTGATTCGCGCCATGATTAGCTAAAATAGTTCTCTGGTCGCAACGACCTCTGCCATCTTTAAACGGACATATTGTTTGCTACGGACACACGGCATATATGTGGTGGCGGCCCGCGCGATTTTTTGTTATGAGTCCCGGTTCAGAATTTTTGCTTCATGCGAGGGTTTACCATGTCGATTTATGGTAGAACTGCACACCTATTGCACAGTAAGAGAAAAAGCGAATGGGCGATTTCAGGCGCGAAACTACAAAAGCTTGTAGCTAAAAGCTTTATTGGGTATAGCCCCTAGGGGAGTCGAACCCCTGCTTTCGGACTGAGAATCCGACGTCCTGGGCCACTAGACGAAGGGGCCTTGCTTTTTGTTCTGCGGGAGGAGGATTCGAACCCCCACCAGATGGTCCAGAGCCATCTGTCCTGCCATTAGACGATCCCGCAATGCGCTGTAAATTATAATGAACGGATTTGAAAAGTCAACTTCATTTTCGAGCTATTTCGGGGCGATCCGCAAGGTTTTTTTCGCGACCGCGCTGAAGCGTCGCGGCAACCTTAAAAGCGCGTTTAATCCGGCGGGCGCGCGGGCGCGCTATTTCTTTTTCGCTTTCTTCTCCGCGTACTCTTTCGTCTGATTTAAAAGGATGCTGACAGGTGAAACCTGAAGGGCTAGAGCGAACTCCGGCCTAGTGGCGACCAAGCCGGATACCAGCTTGCCCATCTCCATGAGGTCGGGGGCCTTGTCATAGTAATAGACGAGAGTGCGTTTGCCGCCGTCAATCGGCGTCAACTGCCAGAAACCCGGCTCGACGCTCGAATCTTCGGGGTCGTGCATGAACAGTTTCGGCTTCTTCATCACGTAGCGGGTCGAATACTTCTGCGTCGTGGCTATCGGGCCGACAATCTTTATTTTTAAGACAAAATCGACAGTGGCCTCGTTGTCTTTTTTGCTCCGAATGACCGGCGGGTCCATGTCGGGTATGAACTTGTCGTAGTTCTTGAAGTCGGTTATCACGCCCCAGACGACGTCCGGGGAGGCGTCCACCATGACAACGCACAGCCGATGGGTCAGCTCCCCTTTTTCGTCGTATATCATGTTAAACAACTGGCCTCTTTCGGCGAGCTTGATAAGGGTGTCCTGATCCAGATTTTGTTCCAGCGGATTCACGGCGGCGCGCGCGAGCGATGAAACAATCAAAAGCGCCGACGCGACGGCGATGACGAGAAGTTTCCTCATGACGAATCTCCTCTCATATATCGTTATCAATATGAAACAGGGTTCGTCGATAGCGCCGACGAACCGGNNGGCGAACTGCTTCTCACCCCCAAACAAGTTTGGGGGTGGCACCCTTTTTTTAATGAACCGAGTGTTCTATTTACTGCAAAAATGCGCCTTGCGTTCCGCGTTTCATCCGCTCTGAACAATCGCTCCCGAATCCTAACGTCGGATTCGGGATAAAACACATGATACCCGCAACGCGCGGGTCGCGCAAGAATTGACGCTTCAGCCGGGCGGCGCGCTAGCGCGCGGGCACGGGCAGCAGTAGATGCGACGGCTTGTCCTTGCTGATATGTATCGTAGTGTTGGCCGTCTTATAGTCATCCGGCAACTGCGGAGTGGTGGCGTATTTGCGGAAGCTTTTCGCGGCTTCTTCCAGCGGCTCCGGCCGGATGTCGATGAGGCGTCCATTGTGCATGTTGACATCGAAGCGCGGGAAGTTTGAACCGGACACGATGGCGCGCAGTTTATGGCCTTTGTTGATGATGATGCTGGTAGACCACAAATCCACTTCGACCTGATACGTCTGGCCGGGCTTCAGAGGGACGCGGTATCTGTCGCTCTCGCGGCTGGACGCGCGCAGGAACCCGTCGGTGATGAGCATCGAGCGTCCGTCCGGATAGACGTCTGTGAGGCGCACCGCGATGTCGGTGTCCACGACGTCCGTGGTGAAGTGGACGACGGCTTTGACGCGGCCAGTGATTTCAAGCGGCTCATCGAGAACGGGAGTCGAGAAAACAAGGACATCGTCGCGGCCCTCGATGGGGGTTTGGTCACGAGGCCCTGCGGGGAGCATCAGGTTGGCCCCGCCGATGGACGGCACGGGGTTGGCGGGATCGTCGATGAAAGAAAGGGACGCTTGGGCGTCGCCGGGGAGCGACGCGGATAGCGAGCCGTCCGAGTGGAAGTAATAGGGGACTGTGTTGTCGTGCACGGGCCAGTTGTCGGCAGCGCGCCACTCGTTGCCGGGGGCGGCGGGGTCGTCCACGTCGCCCATCACGTAGTAGCGCACTTTAGGCCCGCGAAGATACCCTTTGTCTCTTCCGAGCAGGCATTCCTGAAACCATTCGGGCAGTTTGAAGATGTCGTACACGGAGTTTACCGGGTAAACGAGGTCGCCCTGTTTTGCGCCCCCCAGACCGAGGAAACCCATGTGGGTCCACGGGCCTATGACCAGAAGCTGGGCGTCGCGCGCGGCGGGGCCGCCGTGTTTGCGTATGCCTGCATACGCGTCCAGATTGCCCTGCAGAAACATGTCGTACCACCCGGCCATGTGCATGACTGGGATATTGACTTTGCCGTAATCCGGCGTGAGGTCGATGCGCTCCCATACTCCGTTGTACTCGGTGTTGGACACCATCATTTGCAGAGTGTGAAGCGGGAATTTATTGTCGAGCAGCCAGCCGAAAATCAGGTAGCGCTTGAGAGCGCCGCCCTGATACGCGGCTGTATGGTACAGGCTGGCCGGGGCCGCCATCACATGCTGGCACACAAGGCTGTCCGGGGGATTTTTCGCAAGCGTAAACTGGGTGATGCCCATAGCCGATACGCCCGCCGTGCCTATCTTTCCGTTGCTCCACGGCTGAGCCGTTATCCAGTTGAGCGTGTCCAATCCGTCGTCGGCGTCGTCGAGGAATGAAGAGGAGACGCCCTCGGAAGCGTTTCTGCCGCGCGTGTCCTGAATAATCCAGATAAAGTTCTTGCTGGTGAAGAACGGAGCGAGCATGGCTCCCATTCTCACCCTGCCGTATGGAGTGCGCACGATGACGGCCGGGCGCTTTATTTTCTTTTCGCTTACGGGAAAATACACGTCGGTGGCCAGCCTTACGCCGTCTCTCATCGGGACCATCTCGGTCTTGATGTTGAACTGGGCGAAAGAGCGCGACGCGGAGACTGCCACAAATAACGCGACAATGGCCGCAGAACAGAAAAACTTTATAGATAATTGTTTTAGCGTCTGAGTGGATTTCAATTCTTATTCCCCCGTCCCTTTTCGTTGAAGCGATATTCTATCCCCGCCGCTAAATATTTTCAAATATAGTTAAACCGGGTGTAAGAATCTGTCGCAGAGTCAATGCTGTTCAACCATGAGAAACTGAGCGGACAAAAAGCCGCGTAGCGGCTGTGTGCGTGCGCGCCTATAGGCAAAAGAGACA
>DIWT01000056.1:148885-149876 GCA_002435745.1 bacterium UBP15_UBA6099 | reverse complement strand
CTCCCTTATACCAATGCGCTCAATGGCTGGTTTCCATTCAGCCTGAGGGAACCTTTGTGCGCCTCCGTTCCCTTTTGGGAGGCGACCGCCCCAGTCAAACTGCCCACCTGACAATGTCCTGCGCCCGGATTACGGGTCGGAGTTAGGGTTTCAACCTAATAAGGGTGGTATCCCAAGGTTGGCTCCAGGAAACCTGACGATCTCCTATCAACGCCTCCCACCTATCCTGTACATACTAGGCCAAAAACCAATGCCAGGCTACAGTAAAGCTCCACGGGGTCTTTCCGTCCTTCTGCGGGAAACCCGCATCTTCACGGGTATTGCAATTTCGCCGAGTCCCTTGCTGAGACAGCGCTCAAATCGTTACACCATTCGTGCNNGAATTTCGCTACCTTAGGACCGTTATAGTTACGGCCGCCGTTCACTGGGGCTTCGGTCGAGAGCTTCGCGTTGCCGCTAACCCCCTTCCTTAACCTTCCAGCACCGGGCAGGTGTCAGTCTCTATACATCAGCTTACGCTTTAGCAGAGACCTGTGTTTTTGGTAAACAGTCGCTTGAGCCATTTCTCTGCGGCCTCTTCGAGCTAACCGGAAGGTTTGACCCTTCCGAACACCCTAATGAGGCGCCCCTTATCCCGAAGTTACGGGGCTATTTTGCCTAGTTCCTTAGCAAGGGTTCTCTCGCTCGCCTTGGGATTCTCTCCCCGTCTACCTGTGTCGGTTTGCGGTACGGTCACCCGCACATCTCCCTAGAAGTTTTTCCCGGCGGCATGGGATCAATCAGTTCCCCTTTTCCGAAGAAAAGAGTCCTCGTCGCCTTTCAGGCTTAATGAAGGCATGCATTTGACACACCCTCGCCCTACGGGCTTAAACACGCGCGTCCATCAGCGTGCTGACCTACCCTCCCGCGTCACTCCATTGGTAATAACGTTGTGCAGGTGGTGCAGGAATATTAACCTGCTCGCCATCGCCTACGCCTTTCGGCCTCGGCT
>DIWT01000056.1:0-148880 GCA_002435745.1 bacterium UBP15_UBA6099 | reverse complement strand
CGGCATTCTCACTTCCATAAAGTCCACCCGTCCTTACGGTCGAGCTTCAATCCTTATGGAACGCTCCCCTACCACTGCATGCTCCCTCGGGAACATACAATCCGCGTCTTCGGTACCGAGCTTAGCCCCGTTACATTTTCGNNTTCTAAGCCAACATCCTGGTTGTCTTTGTAACTCAACATCCTTTTCCACTTAGCTCGATTTAGGGACCTTAGACGGCGGTCTGGGTTGTTTCCCTCTCGACTATGGAGCTTATCCCCCACAGTCTCACTCCCAGGATACGGTTGACGGCATTCGGAGTTTGATTGGGTTTGGTAACCTTGTAGGGCCCCTAGTCCATTCAGCGCTCTACCTCCGTCAACTATTACCTGAGGCTGCCCTTAAAGGCATTTCGAGGAGAACCAGCTATCTCCAAGCTCGATTAGCTTTTCACTGCTATCCACAGCTCATCCAAATCCTTTTCAACGAATATTGGTTCGGGCCTCCACATGGTCTTACCCATGCTTCACCCTGGCCATGGATAGATCGCCTGGTTTCGGGTCTACAACATGCGACTGAACGCCCTGTTCAGACTCGCTTTCGCTCCGGCTCCGGGTTAATCCCCTTAACCTTGCCGCATATCGTAACTCGCCGGTTCATTCTACAAAAGGCACGCTGTTAGGCTGTCACACGAGCAAGCCCGCATGACATAGCCCTCCAACAGTTTGTAAGCGCACGGCTTCAGGTACTATTTCACTCCCCTAACAGGGGTGCTTTTCACCTTTCCCTCNNCGGTACTGGTTCACTATCGGTCGCCGGGTAGTATTTAGCCTTGGAAGGTGGTCCTCCCAGATTCCCACAGGATTGCACGTGTCCTATGGTACTCAGGTGTCGCGCTTCGAGTTGCTTCCTTTTCGCCCACGGGGCTTTCACCCTCTGTGGCGCTGCTTTCCAGTCAGCTTAGACTAAAGAAACAATTTGTAACTCTTAGGCCCATTTGCGGATGAACCATGCGCGATCCTACAACCCCGTGAAGGCAACGCCCGCAAGCTTGACATCTTCACGGTTTAGGCTGTTCCCCTTTCGCTCGCCACTACTCAGGGAATCTCGATTGATTTCTTTTATGCGGGGTACTGAGATGTTTCAGTTCCCCCACTTCTCTTCCCGAAAGCTATGTATTCACTCTCGGGATGACAGGGCATTACCCCTGCCGGGTTACCCCATTCGGAAATCGCCGGATCTAAGGATGCTTGCTCCTCCCCGACGCTTATCGCAGTTTGCCACGTCCTTCATCGACTCCCGGCGCCAAGGCATCCACCGTACGCTCTTAATTGCTTGACCAAAAATTGGCAAAATCGGCAATACCTCTGGCTATTTATCACTATGCACTTTTCAAGGTCCGGCGGTCTCAGCGGCCCACCCCGCTTCTCGACCAATAAAAAAAGCCCCGGAGTCCGGGGCTTTTGATTCTAAGTTTCAAGCCCGGATCATTTCAACTTCTTTGCTTCCGTTGTACCGCTTCTCTTCGAGCGCTTCAATAGTCTTCCATTTCCACTTGTCACAACCAGAAAAATATTCTAACGTCTTTCACCCGGTCATGTCAAGATTTTTTCAAATTATTTTTTTACCCCTCTGTTCTTCCTCTCCAACCAGTCTTTATTATAAGCGCTCAAACGCTTTCTGTAAAGCGCCTCCGCTCATTTTTAGCCGCCGAAGTAGAGGGCCGCCGCGATGAACAGCGCGATGGCTTCCATCTGGAGAATTCCCAGAGCGGCGACCACTATCGCGCATGCCGCCGCAACAGATGCGGACCCTGCGCCTGTCTCCGCTCCGACTCCGGGCGCGTTCTTTTCCGTTTCGCGACTCCCATATATGTAGCAATATAATATTCTTATATATATCATCGCCATCGCGATTAAAGCTGCGCCTATGAAATGACCGATGCTTCCTTGTATGAAGTGGGTCAGTTTGGAGGCTGCTGCATGTCCGGCGGCGGGGGGGAGCGCGGCGAGGGAGAAGAAGATCGCGGCTGCGGCGAGAGCGCGGGTTTGGCTTTTCGCCGCGCCTTCAGCCGGGATGGCGAAAGCGCCTGCTGTTCCTATGGCGTGGGCGGAAAGATAAAGAAACATGACAGCGTTTCCCGTGGGGCCGTCGATGAGGGCGGAGGAGAGGGCGAGGCCAGCGTGCGCGGCTCCCATGCATGCGACGGCGCGCCTGCGTTTTCCTCCCGCAGCGGCAGCCGTAGCTATAGAGAAGACCGCGCTCGCGATGATCGCGGCGGACAGTCCTGCGCGCCAGCTTTCTTCGATTGCGGGCATTGCGATGTGGAGCGCCCTGAAGGCGGCGACCGCTCCGGCTGTTTTTGCGGCTCCGCTCATGAATCCCGCCAGTGAGCCGGGAAGTTTTTCGAAATCTTTTCTGACGAACAGAGATCTTGCGACGGGCGACATTTTATATAAGAACCCGAGGGCGAAAAGGGCGAATCCCGTCAGGAGAAATGAATCGCCGAGGGCCGCGCCCGCTCCGGGGTTTGCGAAAGCTCCCGCGTTCTCCATGATGTCAGGAGCGGCCGCGCTGAGCATGAGATAGAACTTGATTTCGTAGATGCCTGTTTCGCCTGTGGCGTAGTGGACAATCAGCAACCCGGCGATCATGAGGGCGGAGGCTGCGGCGGAGAGCGGGGCGTCGGAGCGCGGGCGTTTTTGAGGTTGCGGCAGGTCGCGGGCGCTTGAGCGGGCCGCGAGCAGAATGGCGGCTGAGGCCGTCTCGGCTCCGGCAATCAGGACGAGCAGGTTTCCGGCGGACGCGACGAGCATGAGGCCGGCCAGCGCGACGGTCAGCCATGCGTGGAAAGAGGGCGGGAGGGCCGAGCGGGACGAGTGCGCCGCCGCCGCGCAGAACGAAGCTATCAGTATCAAGTGAGAAAGGAGGGAGTAGTTGTCCACTATCAACGCGCCGTTGAATGCGAACTGTCCGGAGTTCCAGAGGGAGGCGCTGAAGGCGGCGGCGGTCAAGGCTCCGAGGATGGATATCCGAGCGGGGGCGGTCGATTTCCGGTTGTCGAACGCCGGGCCGAACATAAAGAGGACGAGGGCGAAAGCGATGACCGCTATGAAAGGAAAAGAGAGTTTGACGTCCAAGTCGGTTGGAATGAAGCTCATCGGCTATGTCGTCGCGAGCGCCGGTTTGCCCCGGATTACACAAGGGGAACCCGATGAATCGGGTTACGAGCCTGCGCGCAGCCTTTCGTATTCGTCCATAGCGAACCCGTCCGTCATGCCGGCCACATAGTCGCAGATTATCCTGTGAATGGAGTCTTCGCCGTCCCGGCGCAGGGCGTCCTCCGGCATCAGGGAGGGGGCGTTCAGGTAAATTTTAAAAAGGCCGTCCACTGTTTCGAGGGCGGTGTCGGACATTTTAAGGACTCTGGGGTCGCGGTAGAAGTTGCGCATAAGAAACTCTTTAAGCTCGGCGGCCCGCGATTCCATGCCCGCGCTGAATCCTACGTGAGAAGAGCGGGCGGAGCGGACGTCGGCGATGGTTTTCACTCCGGAGGCGGCCAGCCGCGCCGAAGTCTCCGCCAGCGCGTCAGTCACTTGGATGTCTATCAGCCGCCGCACCAGTTGGTATCTTCGCATTTTTTCGCTTCCGGCCAGAGAGGGGTGGGACATGCTTTCGAGGGCTTCCCGGCAGAGGGCCACTTGCGATATTTGTTCTTCCGAGCAGATGCCCGACTTTAGGGAGTCGTCCAAGTCGTGGCAGGCGTAGGTTATGCCATCGGCCAGATTTACAATCTGGGCCTCGATTGTGGGATTTCCCGCGGGGCCTTCCCAGCAGGCGGGGTCAGGGGCGTCGTAGTCGGTGGTGTGTTTGATTATGCCCTCTCGCACTTCGCAAGACAGGTTGAGGCCGGGGAAATCGGGGTAACGGGATTCGAGCAGATCGACCACGCGAAGGCTCTGGCAGTTGTGTTCGAAACCGCCACGCCCCTCCATAAGTTCGTGGAGGGCTTTTTCGCCGGCGTGGCCGAACGGCGGGTGGCCGAGGTCGTGGGCGAGCGCCACAGCTTCCGCCAAGTCCTCGTTGACGCCGAGCGCGCGCGCCATCGTGCGCGATATCTGGGAGACTTCTATCGTGTGCGTTAGCCTCGTTCTGTAGTAATCGCCTTCATACGCGACGAATACCTGAGTCTTTTTTTCGAGTCTTCTGAACGCAGAGCAGTGGATGATGCGGTCGCGGTCGCGTTGAAACGGCCCTCTGAAAGGGTGTTCGGCCTCCGGGCGGGCGCGTCCGGCGGAGTCCTCTTCTCGCATTGCGTAAGGGGCGGTCGGCGCGTTCTTGAATCTGGATAGTTCAGTCATCCTGTTGTTCCCGCTCAATCAGGGGAGCGCAGCATCTGAATCCGTTTTCGCGGTTCTGGTCTCCCATAGGACGAAAATCCCTGAACGAGCATCTCGTGAACACTGGCCAGTCCGAGTGGCTCCCGCCTTTGAGAAGCCTGCCGCCTTCAGGGCGGAGGCGCGGCCCGGCCCCCGGTCTGGCGTATACCCACTCGGCGACATTTCCGTTCATGTCATGCACGCCGTCGAAGCTGAAACAGTTCTTTCTGGCTCCTGACGGCTCGACGCCGTTCGTTTTGATGTTGCATTCGCCTTCGACGTATGTGTCGCCGAAGCTCCAGACTTTGTTTTCCGGCCCGGCGCATGCGCGTTCCCACTGATGTTCGCCGCAGAGGATTTTGCCCTGTTTTCTGCACAGGTCGACGGCTGTTTCCCACGATGCGGCCGTCTTCGGTTTCTTTCCGGGCGTGTTCGGATACTCGAACCTGTCTATGCAGTACGGAGGCACATAAACGGTTTCACGCGGCGTCTCCCTCTGGAACCATGACAGATAGCAGCCGCCCATAGTTTGTTTGCAGAGTTTGAAAAGGTATTCCGTTTCCGGTTCGGTTGATCCCATAACGAACTCGCCGGCGGGGATGGGAACCATGCCGCGCGGACAAGGCTCTTTGACTACTTCGATTTGAACCGCGGTCGCGGGTCGGTAGATAATCAGCGACAAGGCTGCTATCAGGGCCGGGACGATTTTTGCCCCGAAAAAAATATTTGAAACGGTTTTCGCCTTCGGCGCTTGGGGAAAAACCCTTTGAAAAAAGCTGTTTCCCCAATCGCCTTTTTTCATGCTTTTTATATTAAATTGTTTGTTAGACGATATGAAGAATGGCGACAACCCCGACGGACTTTTCGAGGTCGTTTTTTCCGTCGGCGAATCCGGGCTAAGCGGTCTTCTAAAAAAAAGCCTCCGCGTTACTGACAGATATTTTTTAATAGCTTCTTTCATCTTTTTATCAAAACGCGCGATGTCGATGTTCGCGTTCGCGCGCATTTGCGGGGATGTGTCCTGATGCTTTAGCGCGAACAGGGACAATCGATTAAGTTTTCAAGCTCGGCATCCGGTGTCAATCGAAATCCACGCCGCATCCTGCGCAGAATTCGGCATCGGCGGGACATTCCAGACCGCAGCAGGAGCATATTTTGACGTCCGCGCCTCCGCCGGCGGCAGGGGCCGGACTCGGCGCGGGCGGCGCTTCGTTCGCGATTTCAGGAGCCGGAGCGTATTCATCGACGTATCCGGCGGCGGCATCCTCGAGCGACATTGCAGGCTCCGAGGATTCCGCAGGGAGCGACTCGCTTTCAAGTTCTCCGGCTGCCAACAGAGGCGTTCCGCACGCCAAGCATATCGCAGCGCCGGGTTCGCCCTCAACTCCGCATCCGGGGCACACCGGGATGTCTGATGTAATATCGGCGATAGAGGCGGGCGAATGCCGTTCTTCAATTTCAGGTTGCGCGGAAATCACTATTTCGGCGGTGGCAGCAGGCTCTGAAAGGCTGTGTCCGCATGTCCCGCAGAACGTGTCGTCCGGGCCGATATCCATGCCGCAGTTCGGGCAGGACGACGCTGAAAGGGGAGCCTGCGGCTCATCGTCGGCAAGCGTTTCAGGAGCAGCCGCTTCTTTGTCAATCGAGGCTCCGCACATAATGCAGGTCTTTGCTCCCGGAGGAACTTGCAGTCCGCACGACGGGCAGTTCCTCGATTCCGGTTTCATGCCTCTGCCGCCGAAGGGATCTATTATCTCTATCGGCTCAGGCTCGGGTTCGGGGACGTATTCTTCTTCGGGCGCGCCGAGGTCGGGCGGCCTCTGTATCTCTTGAGTTAAGTCGAAACCGCAGACATTGCAAAGAGCGTCGCCGGGGGGCACGTCCATGCCGCAGTTCGGGCATTCCGTTTTCGGCGGTTCCGTTTGTTTGGGAGCAGGCGCGGGAGCCGAAGCGGCGGTCGGCGCGGGGCCTGATAGTTTGAATCCGCACTCGCCGCAGAAGGTGTCTTCGGGAGAAGCTGCTGCTCCGCATCCGGGGCAGGCCGCCCCAGTCTGTTGCGGGGCCGCCGGCGCGCCCGCTCCCGCTTTCATGCCGCATTCTCCGCAGAAGGTGTCTTCGGGCGACATTGCCGCTCCGCAGCCGGGGCATGCATTCGCGGCAGCAGCCGGCGCGGGGGCCGCGTCCTCTCCGACCGGCATTCCGCAGACGCCGCAATATTCGTCTCCGGGCTCGAGGCCCGCCGAGCAGCCTTTGCAATGCGCTCCCGAGATTATCCCTGCGAAGCCGGTGTCTTTTATCGGCTCCACTTTTGCGCCGCACTCGCCGCAGAAAGTGTCTTCGAGAGCGATTCGGGCGCCGCATAGCGGGCAGTCACGCCCGCCGGCATCGCGTTGCTCCGAAGCCGGGGCGGCGGCTGTTTCCGGCTCGTATGCCTGCTCGGCTATGTATTCATCCGGAGTCTCGTTTGCGGGCGGCACGTATTCGGGCAGCCTGCCTGTGAGTTTCGCGCCGCAGCTTCCGCAGAAGATGTCCCTAACGTCCACCGGCTCGTCGCAGTCCGGGCAGGGAACGGTGTTGAGACTCGTTTGTTCGCCTTCAACGTACTGGCCGATGTCCTGCTCAAGCTCGCTTCCGTCATCCATGCACCATTTGTAGTCGCCGGGGAACTGTCTCCGGCAGAAGGGGCAAATCATTTGAGACACTGGGCACCTCCGTGATGAGGCCGCTTAAGAATTATCGATATGTTCAAGCCGCCCGCCCGGCCTCTGTATGAAGCAAAAAGGTCGGGCCTGCATTTCGTGCATACTCCGGCGGAAAAGACATTTTTCGAATTCACGCCCGCCGCCTCCAGTCTCGCTCTGCAACAGGCTTCTAGGTCGAGCCGTGGGCCGCCTGTCTTTCCGTCGCTCAGATGCTTCCGGTCGGAATCCGAAAGCCGCTCAAGAAGCTCTCCGCCTACCTCGTAGCAACAAGGGCCTACGCATGGGCCGAGCCGGGCGGAGACCCCTTTCGGGTTCGTGCCGAACTCCCGTTTCATCGCGGCCAAGGCGTTCTCGATGACGCCTGACGTCATGCCGCGCCATCCGGCGTGAACGGCCGCGACGGCGCTTGTTTCGGGGTCGGCCATCAAAATCGGCACGCAGTCGGCCGTGAAGACGGCGAGCGCTGCGCCTTCCGAGTTCGATATCAGGGCGTCCGCGTCGGGAAGGAATCCCGAAGCTTCGTTCTGTCCGTGGCCAACGACCGCGACGTCCGCCGAATGTATCTGTTTGGCGAACGAAAGATATCCGGGCGGCAGTCCGAGGGCTTCGCAGAGTCTGTCGCGCGCCTGCTTTGCCGCGTCCCCGCCGGTGCGGGCGAAATCGACGAGCGGCGGCAGTCCCGGAGCGGACATCGCTCTGGCGGCAAAAATCGCCGAGAATCCGCCGGGAATCCCTTCGCCGACCGGCCACAGCGTCGCTGTCGACTCTCCTCGGCTGACGCGTTCAATCTCCTGTTTCAAGGTTCAGTTTATCCCCTCGCGCGCCATCAGTTCCCGCGCCTTGTCCGCCCATTCGCTTTCCGGGTGTCTTTTTGCGAGCGCCATCAGTTCGTTGCGCGCCAAGGGGACAGCGTTATGAGATATGTAAAGCTTTCCAAGCTCGTATCTGGATTCGGGATTGTCCGGGACGATCTCGAAGCTCTTTTCGAAACAATCTATCGCGCCGAGGATGTCGCCTTTCGATTCCAGCGCGCCTGCTAAGAGCGTGAGGGCGCGCGTCCGCGCCTTCGGGTCGGCGTCGTCAAGCGCGGCGAGAGCTTCTAGAAGTTTCGACGCTTCGTCCGTCCGGCCCGTCCGCTGTAGGGCTTCGCTCTTCAGCAACACAAGTTCGGCGTCGTCCGACATTTCCATCCCGTCGATGCGGTCGGAGATGTCGTCCCAGCGTTCCGACTGTTTGAGGCACTCGAAAAGCGTCGTCTCGACGTCGGGGTCTTCCGTTCCCGCCCTTATGGCGGCTCCATAGCAGTCCGCCGCGCGCGAACTCATGCCCCTCTGCCTGTATAGGTCGCCCAGCAGTTTGTTCGCTTCCGGCGAACCGCCGTTCTTTTTCACGGCCGTCTCCAGAGCGTTCATAGCCATTCCGGGCCGGCCCGAAAGTTTGAGCAGCCACGCGGCTGCGAGCGCGGCGGCGTCTTCCGCCGCCGGGTCGGCGCGGACTTCTCTGACCTTGTCAAGCCAGTCGGACACTTCCGTCGCGGCAGTCTCCGAGTCGTCCGCCGCGGCTTGCATCTCATGGAGAATTGATTCTTCTCTTTCGCCCGCGGCCAGTTTTGCGGCCCATCCCGACAGCTTGTCCGCAAGAGACAGAGCGGGCGCGCTCGGTTGCTCGGGTTCATCCGCGACTTCAAAAGCGTCGATGTCAGCCTGCGAAATTGCGTCCACGGAAGCCGCCGACTGCGGAGCTATCGGCTCCGCGTGGAGACGCTGTTCCGACCGCTCCGGTTCCGCAGTCGTTTCGTTGAAGACAGGCGTTTCATCAGCGTCGCGGTAGTCGGCCCCTGAAGGGATGTAGGCGTCGACGGTGTCCGCGCTAAGTTTTTCCACAGCGCTAGCGCCGGACAAATCGGTTTGTGTTTTGATGTAAGACTTTGCCGCGGCGTTTGGGTTGACTCCGGTTATCCGTTGAGGTTGAGCCGGAGGTTTTGTTTCCGATGATTCGCGCTCAGCGGCGGCTGGTTCAGGATGTTTATCCTCGGCGCGCGCAGCGCTCTCAGTTTCGCCCTGCTTGTTTGCCGGCGCGGAAGCGGTGGAAGTTTCCCCGCGCAGAAGCGCCTTCGGGTCTATCCCCTTCTTTTCGAGCCGGGCTATCCAGTCCGACACCAGAGAAGCGGCGTCACCGCTTTTTTCAGACTCCGGGGCGGCCCGAGGTTTTTCCCTTTCCGGCGCTTCCGCAGGCTCTTCCTCGTGGACGAAGCCGTACTTGTCCTGTATCTCCGCTATGCGGTCGAACACTTCACGCATCATCTTGCGGTAGTGTTTCACCTCGTTGTAGTGGAATCTCAGCTTGAGGCCGAGAGTCTGCACCTCGTCGCGGTCCAGCGACACTTCGAGACGCCGCTCTATGTCGTCGAGTTTTTTCCTGTAGTCTTTGATCAGATGATTGAACAAGCGATTTTCCGCTCCAATGAAAGAATGCGAAATTATTTAAGGTTCACGAAAGCCATGCGCATCTCGGAAATCACGGCCTCTAGTTGTTTTGCCAGAGCCGGGTCCACTTCCGAGCGGGCGGCTTCGAGCAGCGCGGCGCAGAAATCTATGCCGAGTTTTGCCTGAGAAAGGTCTCGCACGGCGAGGTTGGTGACCGGGTTGGGTATAAGCCCGAGATGCATCATGACCTGTCCGTTGAGCATGTTGAAGATGAAGATGACGACCTCTTGGATGGTGGGTTCCGGCTGGTCCGGCTCCGCCGCTCCTTCGGAGGCCAGAGCGTCCGCGAACTTGTCCGACAGCTCGTTGAATATCTTTGTGATCCGGGCGATCTTGTCCATGTCCTGCTTGGCGGGCCTGTTTTTCTTGATAATGAGGCCCAGAGCGAAAAGAGCCTGTTCTCTAATGGTTCCCAGAGCCAGCCTGACGGCGTCCTCTATTCTGTAATCGCGCTCCTGTCCGTCGTCTTCGCTCTGTTCGGCGTCGACGGCGTCAGCCGCGGCTTCCGGCTCCGGTCGCGCCTGTTCCGCCGCAGGGGGCGGGGGAGGCGGGGGGGGCGCGTCCGCAGGCTCGATCTCGTCTATATCGAACCGCTTGTCCACCACGCTGTATTTTTTCTTCTCGGTCGTCTTCCCTTGTTCATCCATTGCCGCTGTTCCTCCTTCGTCGCCCAGCCTCAGTACGGCCCGACCACTATCTGTTCGTTTTGTTCGTGGAAGCTGGAGTGGTTGGTCTCGGTTCGCACCACCATCGACGCGTTCGGGGAGATGAACTTAACGCCCGGAAACGTCTTTCCGCGCACCTTGCATTTACCCTTGTCCAGCTTGTTGAGTTTGTCCTGCAGAAAGTTCATTTTCGCGGTGTCCGCCTCAATCGAGGAGCGCAGGTTGTGGAAGAGAGGAACCACCTTCTTTAGCAGTTCCTTTTCCTTGTCGTTCAGACCGTCGGCGCCCTTCGATTTGAGCGATTTGATGTGGTTGGATATCTTCTCGAACTGCACTTTGTTGTCTTCCAACTTCTTCTTTATTTCGTCGTGCATGTTTTTAATCTTCGGGTTCACGCCGATTTCAATCACGGTGTCCGTAAAGGAGGGCGAGCCGACATTGGCTATGTCGAAGATGTTGCCGCAGGAGGCTTTTCCGCCCGTGATGCTGCCTTTTGAGTTGGTGAGGATGATGTCGTCTCCGGCCATTAGGATGCTGCTTCTGGCCTGCTGGCCGAGGACGATATTGTGTCCGGCGTCGAGGATGCCGCTCTCGACGGACCTGATTGTAATCGAGCCGCCCGCGACTATCTTGCCTTCGCCTGTTCCGTATAAGCCGCCGCGCACCCGCACGTCTCCCCCCGCCTCGATGTGCGCCTTCTCGATGTTTCCGTGTATCTCTATGTCGTCCGTGGCGTTCACAACGAAGTCGCTCTGCACGTTCCCGGTCACTATCACCGTTCCGTTGAAGTTGATGTTGCCCGTTTTATAGCTGACGTCGCCGGTCACTTCGTATACCGCGCTCACGTTGATTTTGCCGTCTCGCAAAATCGGCTGTCCGCTCTGCGTGGCGATTACCGTCAACCCGTCGTCGGAGACCGCCGTGTTTTCTCCGACCGGCATCTTTATATCCCGTCCTTCTTTCGCGGGCATCTTTTCTCCGAGGCACGTTATGCCTTCCTTGCCCTCTACCGCCGGGATTTTTATGGCTAGAATCGTTCCCTCCTCGACGCTTTTGATAAGATTGATGTTCCTGTGGTCGACGTTGCCGTGCTCGTCCGCAACCACTTCAGCTTTCTTTTCCGCCGCAGTGTCGAACTTGTATTCGATTTTTGCCGGGACTCCGTCGGATGGCGGGGTTCCCTTGGCCACTATCACCTCGGTGTTGAAGCTGCCGAACATAAAGATGTCGTTGATGGCCTCTTCGTCTATTCCGTGCACGACGCCCACTTTTTTTAGCTCGTCGAGCACCTCCTGCTTGGTCACTTCCTTTGAATGATCCATTGGCGGAACGACGACGGCGTACACCTTCATCTCGTCGTCGCTTACGCGGATCGCCACCGCCTCTCCTTCAGGCGGCTTGTGGTGGTCCGTGTATTGTTTGTCGAAGCCATCCATCGCTTTTTGAATTTCATCAAAATTTGTGTCGTTTTTTTTCTTGTCCGGCATGATGTTCTCCGCTCCTTTAATGTTTATTTCCGCGTCGAGCCCTTTCCCTCAGCGCGGACTGGCTTCTTTCCCGATCTGTTCCAGATGCGCCTTTACTTCCGCTTTCTTCGCTTCGTCCTTTGACAAAGCCAGATACTCTTCGAACGCTTTGACAGCGGCCGGGATGTCCTTGATATAAAGCTCGAATAGAACCCCGATGTTGAATTTAGCGTCGGCGTACGCCGGGTCTGTAGCGGACGCTTTTTCGAACTGCGTTTTCGCCTCGTCGTAACTTCCCGTCCGCATGAGGGCTATTCCCAAGTTGTCCATGCAGATCGCGTAGTCGGGCTTAAACGATATGGCTTTGGAGTAAAGGTCTATCGCGGCGTCGAATTCGCCTGTTTCGCGCTTTGCCGTGCCCATGCCGCACAGCGCCCGCGGGTGCTCCGGATCCAGTTCCAGAGCCTCCTCGAACAGCGGCATGCTCTCGGCAAACTTGCCTTCCGCGACTAAGGCGATAGCTTTTGCCGCTAGTTCGTCCGCCGGAGCTGCTTCCGGGGCGGGAGCCTTTTTGCTGCATCCTGAAAAAAGAGCCGCCGCGACCACAAGCGCCGCCATAAATGTCAGGAATGTCTTTTTTGTCTTTTTCATGGCAAGGTTTCCCTTCATACGAAATCGATGTTTTTTATCGACCTGACCACGGCAAGCCCTCGCGTCGCCCTCGCGTTCGTCGGGTCGAACTCAAGCGCCCGCCGGAAACTCTCCTCCGCTTTGTCCATCAACTGCTCGCTATGCGTCCTGTAGCATTCCGCTAGGTTCAGCATCGCCTGCGCATACCTCGGGTTTATCTTCAGCGCGGTGAGAAATTCTTCCTGCGCAAGCCCGAACTGTCCTCTCTTCACATAAAGCTCGCCGAGCCTGTTGCGCACGTCCGGATAGTTCGGCCTGAGACGGATCGACTCCTTGAATTCCGCCAGCGCTTCCTGATACATGTTTTTCTGAAACAGGGCGTTCCCCAGATGAAAATGCACGTTCGCCTGCTTGGATATCTGCTCTTCCTTTTCGTCGTGTTTCTGCGGTTCCGCCGCCGCGCGCGCCCGCTTTTCCGCTTCTCCGGCGTCCTTCATCAACGCGCTCAGGTATCTTCGCGCCGCCGTGTATCTCGGATTGATGTTCAGCGCTTCCTTGAACTCGTTGATCGCTTTCTCCCGCAGATCCAACTCATTGTAAGTCTTGCCGAGATTGTAGTGGGCGTCGGCGAAATCGGGGGCGAGCCGCGCCGCTTTTTCCAGCTTCTCAGACGCCTCTTCGATTTTCTGCATCGCCATCAGGCACTGCCCCGCCATTATCAGCGTGTCCGGCGCCTCCGGCTCAAGCTCCAGCGACGCTTCGCACTCTTCGAGCGCCCGCTCGAATTCCCCGCGCTCCATATACACTTTCCCGTATGAGTAATGTTCTCTTGCGTTTATTCTTGTCTGTTCGTCAGTCATTTTTCCGCCGGACGCAAATCCGCTTTCATTTGAATAAATAACATATAGAGGCTGTTTCGCCTCAAATGATTATATACAAAGACAATTGATATTAGAAGAAAAAAAAGATTTTTGATTCAGACTGCGGGCGCCGCGCCCGCCTATGCGCCGGTTTTCTATTATGGTTTACGCGCGTTTGAATGTTCCTTGCTCAAGGGCTACGGAGCGGGTTTAACTCCGTTCTCGCGTTCACCCGGAACAATTGACGGCCGACACTATAGCGGCGGCCTGTTTTTCCATCGCCTCAAAATTTCTTTCCGCAACCCATTCAGCTCTCGCGATGTCCTCCCCGACGGCGACCATCGAAGCTCCAGCGTCGAAATATTCTCTGACGTTTTCCAGCCTGATTCCTCCAGACGCCGCCAAGCTAATGCCGGTAAATTGGGTGGAGAGCCGCCGGACGTATGACGGGCCGCCCGCGAAATTTGCCGGGAATATCATCGCCATGTCCGCAGACGAGTCTATCGCCTGAAAAATTTCCGTCGGAGTCAAAGCGCCCACCAGAGCGGGCGTTTTTTCGTTTCGCGCCGCCCGTATCGCCTGCGGCAGCACTCCCGGCGTTGATATGAACCTCGCCCCTTTTTCTATCGCGGCGCGCGCGGTTTTCGCGTCCGTCACCGCGCCCACCCCGACGACCGCCTCGCTGTCCATCTGCAGCCGCTTGATCACTTCCGCCCATCCGGGAATCGCTGCGGACACCTCGAACACCTTGATTCCGCCCCTGAGCATCGCTCCGGCCACTTCGAGCGCGGTAAACAAGTCCCGCGTGCGCACCGCCCCTATCAGCCCTTTTTCCTTCATGTACGTAAGCAGTTTCTGGTTGGTTTTCATTTGAGGCCTTTCTTAAGCCCTTCAAGCTCCAGTTTGACCCGCAGAAGTTCGGCCACGCTCCACGCCTGAGATATGCAGCCTCTCGGCGCGTGCGGCTCGTCCCCGTCGAATATCTCCGACACCGAGCCGAGTCCCGCTTCGTCCAGATGCTCTTCGAGGGCTTTCAGCGTCTGTTCGGCGCGCCGGACGGTCTCCGCGTTCCTTCCCCGCGTGTTCCACATCGCGCTGATGTACGGCCCCATCAGCCACGCCCACACCGTTCCCCGGTGATACGCTCCGTCCCGCTCCAGAACTCCGCCTTCGTAACTGCCATGATAACAGAATCCCTTCTCCCGCGCCAGACTTCTCAATCCGTAAGGCGCCAGAAGATTCTCTTCGATTGTTCTAAGGACGCTCTCTCTGCGCTCCTCGTCCACCAGTTGTCCGTCTCCCAACGAGAGCGCGAATATCTGGTTCGGCCTTACCGCCGCGTCCGTTTCTCCGTTCCTGACGACATCGTACAGGCAGCCTTTGGAGGGGTTCCAGAACTTGGCGTTGAACTCCCTGCGCGTCAGTTCCGCCGCCTCGACGAACTTCGCCGGGGACTTGTCCAGCAGCGCCGCCATCCTCGCCATCGCTCTCAGAGCCTCGTGCCACAGCGCGTTTATCTCCACCGCTTTCCCGTGCCTCGGCGTCACCACCCAGTCTCCCACCTTTGCGTCCATCCAAGTCAACTGGGTGTATTCGCTGCCCGCCGAAATCAGCCCGTCCCTGTCCATGTATATCCTGTTCATTGTGCCGCGCATGAAGTTTTCAACGATTGATTCGAGAGGATGCCAGAGTTCGGCCAGAGCGGAGAGGTCCCGCGATGCCGCCGCGAATGCGTCCGCCGCGATTATGAACCACAACGGCGCGTCCACCGTGTTGTAAGCGGGCTTGCCCCCCTCGTCCGGAAACGTGTTGGGTATCAGCCCGCCGCTCACGTGCCGCGCGTAGGTCGTCAGAATCTCTCTTGCGATGTCCAGTCTGCCTGTGGCTATCGCCAGCCCCGGCAGCGATATCATCGTGTCCCGGCCCCAGTCGGTGAACCAGTGATATCCGGCTAGAATCGTCCGCCCGGGGGGCCGCCGGACAATGAACGAATCCGCCGCCAGCGCCAGCCGGCGCGTCGCCTCGTTATCCGTCGGGATTTTTTCGAGCAGCGCCGCCCGCCTCGCGATTTCGGCTCCGGCCTCCCGCTCGAACGCCGCGTCGGTCCCGCCGGAGACATCCGGCTCTTCGCCTTCCACGGAGAACAGCAGCGTCCACCCCGCCGCGCCTTCCGGCGCGGCGAACTCGCCGGGCGTGAACAAGTCCTCCGCGAAATCCAGCCCTCTTTCTTTTTCTCTCGGATACTCGAAGTTATAGTGCCAGTCCGGGCGCGGCTCGAACGAGCCGCCGCCGGCGTTCATCGTCAGCGCGGGCAGCCCGAAATAAGGGCTTATCCTCAGCGCCCCGCCGCCGGACTCGGAAACGGACATGTCGCATGCTCCGTTGCTTTTCGTCAACTGGTGGTGGCCCCTGAACGCCAACATGGGTCGCGCTTTCAGCCTGAATCCGGCGGGGGCCTCTTTCGCGGGTTTCATCTTTTCGTCCAGCCACCTGTATGCCGCCCAGACCGCGTTCGCCCCGCGCTGCGTCATTATCGTCTTTTGAAGATATCTGCCTTCGACTCTGTAAATCCACGTCGGGAACGGCTTCGGAGAGAACGACTCGATGAGCAGGTGTCCCTCCGGGTGAACGACTTCCGGACTGAACAGGCTGCATGAAAGCTCTACCCGGCCCTTCGGCGTCTCAACCCATTCCTGCAGGGACGACAGCAAAACAAAACGCGACACCGGCGGTTTCAGCGACGCGACCAGCAGCCCGTGATATCTCCTCGTGTTCGCTCCCGCGACAGCGCCTGATGAATACCCTCCCAGCCCGTTGGCTTCAAGCCATTCGAGCGACAAAGCTTTGCGGATGTCGCCGCAGACGTCCGGGCCGAACCGCAGCCCGCCGGCGTCGGCGTCAGCCGTTTTCTTCACTGGCGTTTTTTTCGGTGCGGGTTTCTTCGCCTCTTTCGGAGCGGACGTTTTTTTCGTGTTCGCCACTTTTTTTTCAGCCATAGCAATAACGCCTTTCGTAACGGATTGCGTTAAAACGGGCAGGGCGCTCGCCGCGCCCCGCCGCGTCTTTTTCATTCAGATGGGAGGAAACCGCCTACGCCTTGAAGACGCCCATCCCGAACTTCGCCGCAGAGCCGAGGTCTTCCTCGATCCGCAACAACTGGTTGTATTTGCACACCCTGTCCGTGCGGGACGCCGAGCCGGTCTTTATCTGCCCGGCGTTCGTCGCGACCGCCAGATCGGCAATCGTTGTGTCTTCCGTCTCGCCCGAACGGTGCGAAACCACCGCCGTGTATCCGGCCCTCTTCGCCATTTCTATCGCGTCAAGAGTTTCCGTCACCGTGCCTATCTGGTTAAGCTTTATCAGTATCGAATTGGCGATTCCCTTCTTTATTCCCTCGCGGAATATCGAAGTGTTCGTCACGTAAAGGTCGTCGCCCACGATCTGGATTTTTCCGCCCAGAGCGTCCGTGTACGCCTTCCAGCCGTCCCAGTCGCTTTCGTCCAGCGGGTCTTCGACCGACACTATCATCGGGTATTTTTTAACCCAGTTCACCCACATGTCGATCATCTGCGCTGTGGTCAGATACGATTTCTTGTCGCTCTTGAAGCCCTTTATGTAAGCCTTGCGTTTTTTGTCGTAGAAAGAGCTGGCCGCCGCGTCCATCGCAAGCCCGACCGTGCCGCCTTTGTCCACCGTCTTGTATCCCGCGGCCGTGATAGCCTTCAGCAGCATCTGGATGGCTTCTTCATCCGAGCCGAGGTTCGGCGCGAAACCGCCTTCGTCTCCCACGGATGTCGAATAGCCGTTCTTTTTCAGCACTGATTTCAGCGAATGGAAAACCTCGACGCCCGTCCGCAGCGCCTCGGAAAACGTCTTCGCGCCGAGCGGCATTATCATAAATTCCTGAATGTCCACATTGTTGTCCGCGTGCTCTCCGCCGTTGATTACGTTCATCATCGGAGCAGGGAGCGTCTTGGCGTTCGCCCCGCCCAGATATCTGTATAGCGGAAGGCCCAGCGCGCTTGCCGCCGCCTTCGCCGTCGCTATCGAAACGCCCAGCATCGCGTTTGCTCCGAGATTAGCTTTTATCCGAGGCTCCTTCTTGTTCGGCGTCCCGTCCAGCTTTATCATCGTCGCGTCAATCTCGGCCTGATCCAACGCGTCCATCCCCACTATGGCGTCCGCTATCTTTCCGTTTACCGCCGCCACTGCCTTGAGAACGCCCTTGCCGTTCAGCCTTTTAGCGTCGCCGTCGCGAAGCTCCAGAGCCTCGCGCGACCCCGTAGACGCCCCCGAAGGAACCGCCGCAGACCCGAACGCGCCGCACTCCAGCGCCACTTCGACCTCAACCGTCGGGTTTCCCCTCGAATCGAATATCTCCCTCGCGCCCACATAATCGATCATAGTCATGGCATTGATCTCCTTATCATTTAATTAATACGCGTTCAGGATTGTATCACCCGCGCGCCGGGCAGTCAATTTCATCCAAAGCTTCTAAAGATCAATCACAAATAGCGAGCGCATGCTAGGTTTGATATGTTTTTTTCACTACTCAAATTCAGTTCAACTTCACGCATTATCGTAATGTTTATCTGTTTGATATTCAGAATCTCTTTGTTTATCGAAAAACCACCGACAAGGTAGATGGTCGTTTACTGCATTAAATTTTCAGCGTATAATATAAGCAATGCCTTATCGCCGATCATTAAACCAACGTGTCAAATTTACTTATGTTTATTTATCTCGATTATAAAATTGAGGATATAAGATAATGAAGCTTTTCGACGATATTTCTCTCACAGAATATAATTGCTTTTTATGTGGAGAGCTTTTAATTGATTGCAGTACTGTCGAGCATGTTTTTCCAAAATGGCTGTTAAAACGATTTGATTTATGGAATGAGCGTCTTACGTTATTAAACACAACAAAAATTCCTTATAAGAACCTAGTCATTCCTTGCTGCGCCAAATGCAACAACAATAGTCTTTCACAATTAGAGAAGCGAATTGAATTAGCGTTTTTAGACGGATATGAAACGATGAAAAGACTTGATAAATTAGATGTTTTTAGGTGGATGATGAAAATAATGTATGGTCTTCTATATAGAGAACTTACTTTGCTGAGAGAAAGGGCAAATTCTTCTAGTGGATATATAATTACACCTGATGAGTTAAAGAAATGGAGAATGCTTAGAGTATTTCTACAATCAATAAGACTGCCATTTATTTTTCACAATGATATACCGGCCTCTGTATTTATATTTAAACTTCATGAACTACATTCGGACAATAATTATTTTTATAACGACACGCCTGCAACGTTGTGTTCGATGGTTAGGATGGGAGAAGTTGGAATAATTGTATGTGCTGAAGACAACGGTATGTTGAGTGATGTTTTCTTCGATTTGTATTCTGCACTGGAAACTATTGCTTTGCATCCTATCCAGTTTTATGAATTTTTTGCGCAAGTGACTTATTTACGCTATTTGATGAACCGAACACCTAAATATCTTTTTACTGGTCATCATTTAGCTGATCATCCCGTTGAAGTGGTTGCCATGCCAATGAAAGGTCTTTCTGAGAAACCGATATTCGATGAATGGGATCCCAATTACTATGCAAAGATTTTTGAAATGATATTGAATAAAGGAGGCTATAATATCGATTCTGGTGTTAGATGCCAAGATATGGCGTGTTCGACTTTGGTCGATGAAAACAATAAAATTGTTTTGATGGATAAATATCAAAATATAGTCGGGAAAAAGGCATGGAAAAAATAGACTGCCAAATAATTCTAAACCAATTTGTTCAAAAAGCATTCAATCGAGCACACCAGCGTCTATTAAAAATGCTTTTTTATGTAGAGAAACAGAATAATCAGATGACAATCCATGAGCGACAAAATTATCATAAAGATTAAGTCATATGTCGTTTGTTCCAAACGCAGGTTCAATCTCGCAGAGTTTATTATTGAACTACACAGCTATGCAGATTAGATAGGCGCGCTTGTGAGCGCCGTCGGGTTCTGTTACAATCGGGATGAAGGCGGAGGCGGCGTTTCCGCCTCTCGGAAGGCGGCGCGATGGACGGGAGAACCGGGCTGTTCCTCATTATGTTCGGTATAATGATCGTGGTGGTTTCTGTGTTCCGGCATGTCGCGCGGCGCAGATCCTTCGGCAGCGGCTACGATATATTCATGCGGAAGAACAAACTCGACTGGCCGGTGGAAAAAAATGAATTCGGCGAGAAAGTCCGCTGGGCCATAGACCTAGATGAACCCGATAAAAAAGGACCCTCTTGACGGGCTTAATCCGAGCCAAGTCGAGGCAGTCAAACACTTCACAGGCCCTCTGCTGATACTGGCCGGGGCAGGGGCGGGCAAGACCCGCGTCATTACTCACAGGATCGCCTATCTTATTGAGGGCCTCGGCGTCATGCCCTATGAAATCCTCGCCCTCACTTTCACCAACAAGGCCGCCGGCGAGATGCGCGACCGCGCCGAACGCATAATCGGCGACAACGCCCGCAAAGTCACCCTCGCCACATTTCACTCTTTCTGCAACCATCTCCTCCGGCGCGAAATCCGCAGCCTCAAAGAATACTCAGAAAACTTTTCCATCTACGACGACGCGGACGCGCGCCGCTGCGTCAAGGAAATCCTCAAGGAACTCGACCGCCCCATGACAGGCTCGCACGCTCCCGCGCGCATCGTGGACGCCATCTCCCGCTCGAAAAATTTCGCGACGTCGCCCTCCGCGCTCCTGTCGTCCTTCGACCCTCTCGCTGAAGAGATCGACGAGATTTTTAAAAGGTACGAAGCCCGACTTGTCGAAAACAACGCGATGGACTTCGACAACCTGCTGGGCAAGACCCTCGAACTGCTCGACGGCTGCGCGGAAACTCGCGACCGCTACCGCCGAAGATACCAGTTCATCCTCGTGGACGAGTATCAGGACACCAACCGGGTGCAGTACGAGTTGCTGCGGCGGCTCTGCCCGCCTGACGGCAACATCACGGTCGTCGGCGACGCCGACCAGAGCATTTACGGCTGGCGCGGCGCGGACATCGGCAACATGACTTCCTTTGAGCGCGATTTCAACAACGTCGCCGTCGTCTCCCTCGAACAGAACTACAGGTCGAAGCAGAACATACTCGACGCCGCGAACGCGCTGATAGCGCACAACGCCGGGCCGAGAGAGAAACGCCTCTGGAGCGCGCTCGGCCCCGGCGACCCCGTCATGTTCCATCTCGCTTGGGACGACTCTTCAGAGGCTCAGTTCATCGTGGACGAAGCCGGACACCTGCTCGACGAGGGATACCGGCTGGAAGACATCGCCGTCCTGTTCCGCACGCGCGCGCAGTCGCGGCCCCTCGAAGACGCCTTCATCCGCGCCGGGCTTCCTTACCTCATCATCGGCGCCACCGAGTTCTACAAACGCAAGGAAATCAAAGACGCCATCGCATACCTCAGAGTCGTGGACAATCCGAGGGACATGGTGGCGTTCGCAAGGATAGCGAACGAGCCTAAACGCGGCCTCGGCCCCAAGAGTCTGGAGAAAATCGAGTCGGCGGCGCGGGAAGCCGGGTCGCTGATCGGCATCTCAGAGGACGCGGCGGCCGCCTCCAAACAGTTCCCCGCAAAGGCCGCGCCTCTCATCGGCGCTCTCCGCCGCCTGCACGGACTCCGAGGCAGCGTCCCAGTCCCCGAACTGGTCCGCGCCGTACTTGAAGACACCGGCTATTATTCTTACGTCGAGAGGATGGACAAACAGGAGGGCGTCAGCCGCGCCGAAAACTTGGAGGAGTTCTTCAAACTCGCCCACGAGTATGCAAAAGAAGCCTCCAAGCCGACCCTCGAAGGTTTCCTGTCGAAAGTATCTCTGGTGTCCGACTCCGACGTCGCGGATGGCGACGAGAGCCGCGCGCGCATGCTCACTCTCCACAGCGCAAAAGGACTCGAATTCCCCGTCGTGTTCATCGTCGGACTCGAAGAAGGCATGTTGCCTCACGGCAACGCTCTGGGCGACGCCGACGGAGACCGCGAGGAGCGCAGGCTTTGCTACGTCGGAGCGACCCGCGCGAAAGAGCTTCTCTATCTGTCCGCCTGCAAGGGAAGAATGACTCGCGGCGTCGCGTGCAACAACGACATCTCCCGCTTCATAATGGAGATCGGGCCGGACAGGTTCAAGATGCTGGAGGGAGCGCGCGGCGGCGCCCGCCCCGGCGAAAGCTTCTTCGACACGGCTCCCGGCGGCGGTTCGGATGAAGCAGTCGAGCGGTCGCCGGCAATCAGGCTCGGCGGGGCCGACGCGGACGACTTCAGCCGCGAACCTGTGGACGACGACTATTCCACTCCGCGCCGCGCTTCATCAAAAAAGAGCGCCGCTTCCAGACGCGGCTTCGACTCCGACCGCTTCGACGGCGTCGATGAGGAGATTGTTCGCGAAAAATGCGGTTTCCGCGCAGGCGACAAAGTCGAACATAAAGTATTCGGAACCGGCAGGGTCGTCTCTTTCAAGGGAGACGAAATCTGCGTCGCCTTCGAAAACATCGGAATCAAACGCCTCTCCGCCAGATATGCCCCCCTCGTGAAAATCGACTAACCCGTTTTTTAGTTGTGCCTGTTGTGCCAATGATTAATGAGTTTAATAGTCTGTTTGCGGGGCAACCGTTTTTTGCAAAAATCGGTTTCACCGCGCCCCTTCCTAAAAAACTCTTGGACGCCGTTTTTCTTGAACTTCGTTCATCAAAATCGGCTTGTTTTTAAATGTGATAAAAATCTGACGACGGTGAATTTAATAGCGTTTATTATTGGATAATTCCATACATTCTCTTGTGTGCCGTGCGGAAAGTTATTTGCTTTGAGATAGCCGATTTCTTAGAGACTGTAAAACCGCGAGGATTCAAGTTAGAATATGTTTACAAAACCGAATGGAGAGCGCGATGAGGCAATTCAAAATCATTGTGGAGAAACATCCCGACGGATATGTGGCATATCCTCTGGGTCTCAAGGGAATTGTCATCGGGGAAGGCGACACTTATGAAGAAGCCCTCGCCGATGTCAAGTCGGCGATAGGTTTTCACATCGAGACTTTCGGAATGGACTCCTTCGAGGAGGAATCGCCTGTCCTTGAAGCATTTGTCGCCGAGACGGGAGTGGTCGTCTGATGTCCAAGTTTCCTGTCGATGTTCCGATTGACAGGGCGGTCAGGACTTTTGAGTTGTTGGGATTCAAACTTGTCCGCAAAAGGGAACATGTGGCGATGGTTCGGGAAAATCCAGATGGAACTAGGACGCCAATGACTTTGCCGAATCACAACAGAATCAAGGGATCAACCTTGAGAACCGCTTGCTCTCAGGCAGGCATTTCGAGAGTCGATTTTTTGAAAGCCTATGAACGAACATGAGCGGGACCGGTAAATACTTGAGAAACACCATTGCGCTCTAGAAACGGTTTGCCGATGGCTGACATTTGCGGAGCCTGTCAGCAAATGACATCCGCGCAACCCAGAATAAACTCTAAACGACTCCTTCACAAACTTCTATAATCACCGAATGACGCTTTAACAAACTCCTAATCCGAGATAAGAACGCGCAAAGTAGCAAAAAAGCGGCATTTTGTCTTAAAACCGCCGTTGCTCGGTTATTTGACGAGTTTGCTGATGGCGCGGAAATGCTCGTCTTTGGAAGATGAGATAAGTTGAAACAGGGCCATTTCGGCGCTGGAAGGGAATGCTCCGCAGCGCCGCGCGCGGTCGCGGGCGGCTCGGACGTTCCCTTTGGTTCGGGACGATATCGCGTCGTCTATCCAATGGACATTGTATCCGGCGGCCAGAGCGTCGAGGGCGGTTTTGATGAGGCACACATGGGCCTCGACTCCCGCCAGCATCAGGTTCGGTCGCCCTAGTTTCTCTATCTCCGAGGATATCGCCGGGTCCGCAAAAACGCTGAACGCGGTTTTTTCCAGTATCGCGGTGTCGCCGATGGCCTCCTGAACTTCGGGAACGGTGCGGCCCAGCCCTTCCGGGTACTGTTCGGTGACGATTACGGGGACGCCGAGCGCGCGGCATCCCGCCGCCATTCTCGCGCAGTTCGCTATGACTTCGTCGATATTCTTGATGTGCGGCACAAATTTCTCCTGCACATCGATTATCAGAAGGACGGAGTCTTCCTTCGTTATCCTTCCGTACGCGTCTTTTTCCATTGTAATGCCTCCGGCGTTTTCAGTTTTTTATCACAACGCTTCAATGAACTGTTCCTTGGTCACGCCCGCGCTCTGGATTATCTTTTGCATCAGCCCGCAACAGATGTCCGCGCTTGAGCGGGCGGGGACGGTGACGCGTCGGCCCGAATCATCCGCCAACTGCACGTGGCTTCCCTTCGAGCGGCGCGTTTCCCTGAATCCGAGTCTGCCGAGGGCGGAGATAACCTCGCGGCTTTTGACCGCCGGGAGTTTTTCGCTCATACGTCCGCCTCGACTGTGGTTCGCTTTATGAAGCGGCACTGGACGGGCGGGCTGCCGCCATCCTCGATTATGTCCCTCAGTCTCATTTCGAGGACATCCGCGAGGTTTTCTGCCGCTTCCTCCGGCGTGGCCCCCTGAGCGTAACAGGCAACTACGCAGGGCACGCTCGCAACGTAATGCCCGCCTTCGTCCTGTTCGATGATTGCCACATAAGAATACTTCAATCAGTATCCCTCCGTCTTGACCTGTTCGACCGGGAAATTATAGCAGAAAAAAGGCCTCGCTTCATTCATCGTTTTTTTCGCGTTTGCGGGAAGGTCTCATTTTATTTGCGCCGCCTTGATTTTTTAAAGATATACTGTATTATCTAAAAGGTTTTTTAATGGAGAACAGACATGGGATTCTTAAGCAAACTGTTTTCGAAGGAAATCACGGATGTGCCGATGTACAGGTACATACTGGCCGCCGGGGTGGGGACGATGGTAGGGTTGGCGTTTTTCGGGCTGATGAATCTGTGCTTCATGTTGTACGGGAGTTTTTCCGGGGGCAAGTGAGGCGGCGGGCAGGCGCGCGGAGCGCCAGATTCCGCAGTATCCGCAGAGTAAAAGGATTTTTTTTGAAAAGGGTGTTGTAGGTCGGCTGGAATCTTATTATAATTTGACGCGATTTTGAAAGATGTATTAAAAATACTAGAGAAAGAGGAAATTTTGAGGAGGTGAGAGATGAATAAACTCCAGATGATAGATCTGGTGGCTGAAAAGCTGAACCTCTCAAAGAAAGAAGCGACGACGGCGGTCGAGACGATTTTCGGAATAGTAAGGGACTGCCTATTGAGGGAAGAGGAGATTAATGTGGGAGGATTCGGGGCGTTCAAGATAAAGAGAAGGAAAGCCCGCAAAGGAATCAACCCGAAGACGCAGGAAAGAATCGAGATAGATGAGACGGTGACGCCGTCGTTCAGGCCGAGCAAGGCGCTGAAAGACCTTGTAAGGGAAACGATAAAATAGCGGCGGCGCGGACCGGCCGGGAGACAAGAGAGAAAAAGGAATAGATCGGGCGGCCTGAAGAGCTGTCTGGAAATCGGGCCGTTAGCTCAGTTGGTAGAGCAGGGGACTCTTAATCCCAAGGTCAAAGGTTCGAATCCTTTACGGCCCATGTGAGATAGAGCAGGGGTGAGTGGCGGAACTGGCAGACGCGCCAGACTTAGGATCTGGTGGGGGAAACCCCGTGAGAGTTCAAGTCTCTCCTTGCCCATATCTCGCCGGGGACTGGAAGAAGAAAATAAAATAATGTCTGCAGGAAACGCGGGAGTAGCTCAGTGGTAGAGCACTGCCTTGCCAAGGCAGGGGTCGCGGGTTCAAATCCCGTCTCCCGCTTTTAATATTTCAGGGCGCGGCCGGCGCCGCGCCCGGCGTTCGAATCCTTGCCGGCTCTTTTTTTGATCCCAGAGGCTGCGATTTCAACGTCAGAGTTCTCAAAATCAAACAGACGTCCGGCGCCGGTCGGGCGGACGGATATTTAGGACGGACATTCATCATGGAAGTAAAAGCAAACAGGATCGACAACGAACACATCGAGATCGAAATCACCGCCCCCAAGGAAATGGTCGACAAGGCCATAAGCCGGGTCTATCAGCAGATGGCCTCCGGGCAGGCGATCAAGGGATTCCGCAAGGGAAAAGTTCCGCGCGAAGTCATCAAGAGCATGGTCGGCGAGGAAGGCATTGCGGCTGAGGCTCTCAACGACCTGCTTCCCGACGTGTACGAGAAGGCCATCGAGCAGTCAAAAATCATACCCATCGGCGAGCCGGAGTTCGATCCGTTCCCGACTCTCAAGGCTGGCGAGGCGCTCGAGGTGAAGTTCAAGCTTCAGGCCCTGCCGGATTTTGAGCTTGGCGAATACGACATCATCCCCGTTCAGCTTAACCGCGAAGTGAAAGTGGAAGAGTCCGAAGTGGAAGAGGCCGTTCTAGCGATGCGGAAAAGAGCCGCCGAGTTTGCGCCGATGACAGATGATCGCGGTTGCGTCGAGCCGGACCGCGTCACCATCAACTATGAAATCAAGGCGGAGAACGCCGTTCTGGTCGACAACCGCGAGGGACTCGTCCTCAGGATGGGCGAGGGCGAGATGCTTCCTGAAATTGAGAACAACATCGTCGGCATGAAACCGGGCGACAAAAAAGAGTTCCCGGTGAAGTATCCGGAGAACTACCAGAACCCGGACCTCGCGGGCAGGGACACCACAGTTACGATAACGCTGGCGTCCATTGAGAGCGCGAAAGTCCCGGAGCTTGACGAGGAATTCCTGAAAAAAATCGGCAACTACGCGGATGCCGACGCGTTCAAGAAAGACATAGAAAAACAGATTCGCCTAATGAAAGTGCAGCGCCACGAACAGGAAGTCGGCGAACAGATGATTCAGAGGATGGTCGACACCACCTATCTGGAAGTGCCGCGCAAGCTGGTTCTCGACGAGATTCAGGAGCGATTCGACAGGTATGAGGCGGCTCTCGAAAGAGAAGGCAAGTCCATCGAAGACTGGGCGGCCGCTCAAGGCAAAGACCTCGACGAAATGAAGGATGAAGAGTATCACTCGGCCCGCAATGAAGTGAAGCGACGGATTATCTTCGACAGGCTATTCACTCAGGAAAACATGGAAATATTCCCGCAGGAGCTTGAAATGGAGCTGCTGCAGTACGCTTACCGCAACGGGCTTCAGAAGTCCGACATGAAGAAGCTGATGAAGAACCGGGAGTTCCTCGCGCATCTGAGGACGGAGGTGCGGGAGCGGAAAGTGATGAGGCTGATCAGGGGCAGGGTGAAGTTCATGGACGACCCGGCTCCGGAACCGAAGACGGATACGGAAACGGCGAAGACGGAAATCGAAACCGCGGCCCCGGCCGACGGCAATCCGGAAGGAGAGGAAAAATAATATGACACTCGTTCCGATAGTAGTCGAACAGACAAACAGGGGAGAGCGCTCGTACGATATTTATTCGAGGCTGCTCAAGGACAGGATCGTGTTCATAGGCACGGCCATAAACGACGACATAGCGAACCTCGCGATGGCCCAGTTGCTTTTCCTCGAAAAAGAGGACACGACCAAAGACATAGACGTGTACATCAACTCGCCGGGCGGCTCAGTGACCGCCGGGCTGGCGATATACGACTGCATGCAGTTGATCAAGCCGGATGTCTCGACGATCTGCGTCGGACAGGCCTCAAGCATGGGAGCCGTTCTGCTGTGCGCGGGCGCAAAAGGCAAGAGATACGCTCTGCCCAATTCGAGAATCCTGATTCACCAGCCGATGGGCGGTTTTCAGGGGCAGGCCAGCGACATCGCTATTCAGGCCGAGGAGATGAAGAAAGTCCGCGACAAACTCAACTCGATTATCGCCGGGCACACGAACCAGCCCGTGGATAAAATCGCGCTTGACACCGATCGCGACAAGTTCATGTCCGCCGAAGAGGCGCTCGAATACGGAATTATTGATAAAGTTCTCTTGCCGGAAGCGAGATAAGTTTTTATCATAGATGGAAACGAACGGCGCGGGATCAATGCGCCGCGCCGGGCGGAGAGGCTGAAAAAACTATCGCGGGGAATCATTCCCGGCGGCGGGCGACAAGGGCCGAATATTCCGCCTCGGAGGTTGGATGTTCAAGTTTACTGACGACAAAGGCAAACTGAGATGTTCTTTCTGCGGGAAGACCCAAGACCAAGTTAAAAAACTGGTCGCAGGCCCCGGCGTTTACATCTGCGAAGAATGCATCGACCTGTGCAACGAGATTATCGAGGAAGAGCTTTACAAGCCTTCCGAGACCGAACTGGATTTCAAGAACCTCCCGAAACCCCGCGAGATATGCGACTACCTCGACAGCTATGTCATCGGACAGGATCACGCCAAAAAAGTTCTAGCGGTCGCCATATACAACCACTACAAGAGAATCAACGCCCCTGAAACCGCCGACGACGTCGAGATACAGAAGAGCAATATCCTGATGGTCGGGCCGACGGGGGTCGGAAAAACCCTTCTTGCGCAGACGCTGGCCAAGATGCTGGACGTGCCTTTCGCTATCGCGGACGCCACCTCGCTCACCGAAGCAGGCTATGTCGGCGAGGATGTCGAGAACGTCCTGTTGAGGCTCATTCAGGCTTCCGATTACGACATCAAACGCGCCTCCAGAGGCATCGTTTACATTGACGAGATAGACAAGATAGCGCGCAAGACGGAAAACCCGTCCATCACCCGCGACGTGTCCGGCGAAGGCGTGCAACAGGCGCTTCTGAAGATAATCGAGGGAACAGTGGCAAACGTCCCCCCGCAGGGCGGCCGCAAGCATCCGAATCAGGACTTTATTCAGATTGACACCGCAAACATCCTGTTCATCTGCGGCGGCGCGTTCGACGGGCTGGTTGACATCATCAACAACCGGGTCGGACGCCAAGTGATGGGCTTCCGCGCCGAAAAGGTCAAGAAAGACGAAAAATCGATCGGCGAAACTCTGCGCATGACCATGCCTCAGGACCTGCTGAAATACGGCCTCATACCGGAGCTTATCGGAAGACTGCCGATAGTAGCCACTCTCGACCCGCTCGAAGAAGAGGCTCTGGTTCGCATATTGGTCGAACCGAAAAACTCTCTGGTGAAGCAGTACAAGAAACTTTTCCACCTCGACGGCGTCGATCTGAACTTCACCGTCGAAGCGATGAAGGCGATAGCCAAGCAGGCGATGGAGCGCAAGACAGGCGCGCGCGGCCTCCGCTCAATAATTGAAAGCCTCATGCTCGACCTGATGTTCGAGATACCGTCCCGGCCGGGACTAAAGAAGTGCATCATCGACAGGAGCCACGTAGAGACGAAGAGCGAACTGTCCCTGCTTTCCTTCCTAGACGGCGAAGGCGGAGAAATCCTCCTCAAAGAAGGAACCGCCTGATCCCGGCTGCGCTCCCGCGTTTGTTGCAAGCCCGCTCAAAAACACAACTACAATGCCGCTTGAATCATTTTTTTGAGTTTGCGGCAAAACCATTTTTGCAAAAAACAGGTTTCCCGCGCCCCTTCCTGAAAACTTGATTCGCCGATTCTCTGGAACTTCGTTCATGGCAAAAACCACATTCGTCAACAAGGTCATGCCAGAGGCGGTGAAATTCAATCCGAATCCTAATGACGGATTCGGGTTCAATGAGAATATGTTATTATACGAAGAACTAAATGAAAGCCCCCGTTTACTATTTTGCAAAAAGCATCATGCGCAAAAGAAAAAGTTTTGCGCATGGCACACTTGGTAGTGGGTAGAATCATCTAATAGCATGTATAAGCGAGGTTTTTGCCAGAAATATCCAATCTGAAATTTTTATTGTTTTTTAACGATATATAATAACCGGATGTCAAAGAGATTGGGCGACGGAAGGGCGGCGCTGCCGCCCGGACGCAGATAAGCGCCGGTTCGGGGGAGACTATGAAAAAAGCGATTGTCATTCTGCTGGCGGCGATAGTCGTCGTCGGGGGCGGATTGTTCCTGAAGTCGAAACTCAAAAAGCCCGTAGTCGAAGAAGCAAAGATAAGGATAGTGGAAGCGTCGCGCGGAGACGTCACGCAGATGGTGGAGGCGAGCGGCTCGGTGGTTTCCAACTTCGACGTCGAGATAAAGTGCAAGGCGAGCGGGGAGATAATCTCGCTGCCGTTCGACGCCAGCGACGTGGTGAAGAAGGGAGACCTTATCGCGGAGCTGGATCCGAGCGAGGAAGAGAGGAAAGTGGAGAAAGCGAGGGTGGCTCTGGATTCGTCTCGAGCGAGCCGGGACACCGCGAGGCAGAACCTGAGGATGGCCGAAAAGAATCTGGAGAATTCGCGGAGCCGTGCGGAAGTGACGCTCGAGGCCGCGAAATCCGCCGCCGAAGAGCGCGCCGCGAAAGCGGAGCGGGTCGCTCAACTTTATCAGAACAAACTCGCGAGCCGGGAGGAGTATGAAACGGCGAAAACGAGCGCCGCGCAGGCGCGCGCCGACCTCGAACGCGCACAACTGACATTCAAAGACCTTGATGTGGAGGAGACCGCGCTGGAAGTCAGCCGCCATAACCTCAAACGCGCTGAATCAGACGTCAAAGCCTCGGAAATCAATCTCGACATAGCGATGCAGGGACTTGAGGACACGCGGGTGTACGCCCCCATGGACGGCGTCGTCACCGCCCGCTACGTGCAGACCGGACAGATTATCTCGTCCGGAACCACGAATGTCGGCGGAGGCACGTCGATAATGCAGGTGTCGGACCTGTCGCGGCTGTATGTGTTGGCGGCGGTGGACGAGAGCGATATAGGGCAGGTGCGAATCGGGCAGGAAGCCGAGATAACGGTTGACGCCTATTCGGGCAGGGTTTTCAAGGGCAGGGTAGACAGGATATCGCCGAGGGGCGAAATGGTGTCGAGCGTGGTGACGTTCGAGGTGAAGATTGAAGTGACGGAAGATGGGGGCGTGAGCGCGGCGAGGGGCCGTTCGGGTGGCCGGATGGATTCCGGCGCGGCGGGCAAAACGGTTCAGAAGGCTGACAAGTCGGCGCGCGCGGCAAATGCGGCGACTGGCGAAGCGGCTGATTCGAAGAAGTCGCCTGAAGGCAAAAAGAAGAGAGACGGCGCGGAGAGGGACGGCGGTCGGTTTCAGCCCCCGCCTCCCGGCGGCCCCGGATTCCCCGGCGGCGAGACGAGGCCGAGGGAAGAGGTCGGCGGTTTCGATCCGGCGACGAAGAGGCGGGACGCGCCTCAGGCGGCGGACGGCGGACGCGTCGCGGAGAAAGACGCGGGAAAGGCTGATTCCGAAAAAGGCGCGACGGCTCAAAGCGCGCTGTCAGGCCTGCTCAAACCGCAGATGACGGCGCATGTGAAGATAATAATCGACGGAAGCAAAGACGTGGTTCTCGCTCCCTCGGACGCGGTGTGGAGAAGGGACGGCAAGTTCTTCGTCACTCTGGCGGCGGAAGGGGAGGAGCCGGCGGAGGGCGCGGAGCGAGAGGTGACAATCGGCATCTCCGATGGGACCAACACTGAAATCGCGTCCGGGCTGGAAGAAGGAGAGAAGTTGGCGGTCAAAGCGGCGGCTTCGTCGAACAAGTGGGGAGGCCGGAGCGGAGGAATGCCGCCGATGGGCGGCCCGATGATCAGGCGCTGAGCGGGGGAATCCCAGATGCTGATAACAACGGAAAATCTAGTAAAGAAATACACGATGGGCGAGAGCGAAATCCGCGCGCTGGACGGAGTGAGCGTGAGCATCGCCGAAGGCGAGATGACCGCGGTTGTGGGCGCGTCCGGCAGCGGCAAGTCCACTCTCATGAACATGCTCGGATGTCTCGACAGGCCAGATTCGGGCGAATATTTTCTCAACGGCGAGAACGTCTCCCGGCTGCCGAAAGACAGGCTGGCGGGGATACGCAACCGGTACATCGGGTTTATCTTCCAGTCGTTCAACCTGCTGCCGAGGATGAGCGCGTTGGAGAACGTGGAACTGCCGATGCAGTATGCGGGGAAGAAGGACGCGAGGGGAGTCGCCGAGAGGGCGCTGGAGACGGTGGGGCTTGCCGGAAGGATGCGGCACGAGCCGGGAAAGATGTCCGGCGGAGAGAGGCAGCGGGTGGCGGTGGCGAGGGCGCTCGTTAACGATCCGGCGCTGATACTCGCTGACGAACCCACCGGCAACCTCGACAGCAAAACGGGAGAAGAGATAATGTCGCTGCTCGAATCGCTGAACGCGCAGGGCCGCACGATAGTGATAGTCACGCACGACGCGGACATCGCGTCGAGGTGCGGGCGCTCGATACGGATGAAGGACGGCAGGGTCGTCTCCTGACGGCCCGGAGGAGGAAAGCCGCCGATGCTGTTTCTAACGATAATTAAAGTCGCTCTCAAGAGCCTCGTGGCCAACAAGCTTCGCTCGTTTCTGGCGATGCTCGGCATAATAATTGGAGTAGGCTCGGTCATAGCCATGTTGTCAATCGGCGCCGGAGCGCAGAAAGACATCATGAACCGCATATCGATGATGGGCACGAACCTGCTGTCGATACGGCCCATGCAGTCGGCGGAGCGCGGTGTGTCCACAGGTTCGAGCCGCCAGAATCTAACCCTCGAAGACGCGGAGGCCATCGTAGGCCGGGTTGATTCCATAGACGCAGTGTCTCCTGTCGCGTCGAGCAACGCGCAGTTGAAATACTTCAATAAAAACACCCGCGCGAGCGTCATCGGTTGCGCGGTAACGTATCCGTACATCGGCAACTTCGAGGTCGAGCACGGCAGGTTTTTCCGCGAGTCCGAAGAAGAAAGCATGGCAAGAGTGGTCGTGCTGGGATCGGAGACTGCTTCCGAACTGGGCATTTCCGGCAAGCAACTGGGAGAGAGGATACAGATACGGGGCATCAGCTTCGAGGTGGTAGGAATAATGAAAGAAAAGGGCGGCGCGGGCAGGTTCAGCCAAGACGATTCGGCGCTGGTCCCGTACTCCGTGGCGATGCGAATACTGTTCGGGATGGACTACCTGTCGAACATAGACGTCCGGGCCGTGGACGGCGTCGACCTGACAGAGGTCGAGACGGACATCGCCACCCTGCTTCGCTCCCGGCACAAGATAACCGATCCGGAGAACGACGACTTCCGCGTGTTCAATCAGGCCGACATCATCCAGACCGCCACCGAGGTGACCGACACGTTCACCATGTTGCTGGGCGGCATAGCGGCGATCTCGCTGCTCGTCGGCGGCATCGGAATAATGAATATCATGCTTGTGACTGTTACCGAACGGACGAAAGAAATCGGAATAAGAAAAGCCATCGGGGCCAGAGACCGGGACATACTTAAACAGTTCCTCATCGAGTCGTTGATAATGAGCGGGGTGGGCGGGGCGCTGGGCGCGGCGGCGGGCGTCGCGACGTCGGAAATAATCAGCAGGACCTCGACGTTTTCCACATCGGTGTCGCCCGGCAGCGTGGCGCTCGCGCTCGCGTTCTCGGCGGCGGTTGGAGTTTTCTTCGGTTACTATCCCGCCGCGCGCGCCGCCCGGTTAGACCCCATCGACTGTCTCTACTATGAATAAGGAGTCCTCCATGTTAAAACACGCCTTTGCCGTTCTCGCGCTGCTGACGATTGCGCTCGCTATGCCAGCCGCTTCCGAAGAGGCTATACCGCAAAACATCTCTTTCGACGACGCGCTCTCGCTCTCGCTCAAAAACAACAAATCGCTCGCCGTTCAGATGTTCGACCCGAAGATATCTCTGACTAAAGAAACGATTGAGAAAGCGGCGTTCGATCCGGCCATATCCGCCGAGGCCGGCGGCTCCAGAAACAAGTCCGCGTCCGGCTCCATCGACAACCGCTCTTCGGAATCCGTCGAACTGTCGCAGAAACTGCGCGGCGGCGGAGAGGTCACAATCGGGCTTTCATCGGACGACGCGTCGACGGGGAATTCGGCGAGGATGGGGATATCCATGACGGCTCCGCTGCTGCAGGGAGCGGGGACGGACGTCAACTTGGCCGGAGTCAGACAGGCGGCGCTCAACACGGAATCATCCCGGCTCGAACTGAGGGCGTTCGTCGAGTCGCTCGTCGAACAGGTTTCAAACGCGTACTGGGACATGGCGCTTGCGCAGCGCGAGATTGAGATTTACGAGGACTCTCTAACATTGGCTGAACAGCAACTAGCCGAGACCGAGATGATGGTTGATCTGGGGAGTCTGGCGGAGATAGAGACAGTGGCCGCGCGAGCGGAAACGGCCCTGCGGGAGCAGGCGCTGGTCAACGCGCGGAGCCGGCTCGAAACTCTCCGCGTGAAGATGCTTCGCCTGATGAACGCCGACCCGGCGTCCGAAACCAGCTTGTTCGTCTCGGACGAGCTTGTGTCGCCGACCGATGCCGCGCCGGATATCCAGAAGATTGTCGCCAACGCAATGAGCAACAGGCCGGACCTGTTGAGAGCGCGGCTAGCCGTCGAGCGCGGCGACATTGAAGTCGTCAAAACGAAAAACGGACTCCTGCCTTACCTGTCTTTCTTCGTGACTCTCGGCGGAACGGGGTATTCGGATTCGTTCGGCGACGCGTTCGGCGGGATGCTGAGCGACGCATACGACGCGCGCGCCGGCCTGAGCTACAACGCGACGCTGGGGCGGGCGGCGGACAAAGCAAGGTTCGCCGCTGCGGAGCTTTCTCTCGAACAGACCCGCGCGTCGCTGGAAAACATGGAACTGCTGGCGCGGGAGGAGGCGGTCAACGCCCGGCTCGAAGTCGAACGCGCGCGCGGCCAGCTCGCTGCCTCAGAGGCCGCGTTGGAACTCCAGAAAGAGAAGCTTCGCGCTGAAACCGAAAAGTTCAGGATCGGCAAATCAACCGCAATCGCACTTCAACAGGCGCAAAGAGACCGCCTGCGCGCGGAGGTCGATTCCGTTTCCGCCGCCGCCGACCTGCTAAAAGCCAGAGTCTCGCTGCTCCGCGCTCAGGGCATACTCTTGCAGAGCTTGAGCATATCCATAATCGATTGACGGCTGAAACAGTGTCATGCGCGCGCAGAAACGCGTTGCGAATGCCGAGCGCGCAAATGAACAAAAGCCGCTGATATTGTTTTCTTGAAAAACAAGCCTTACAATATAATGTACAATATGATGTCAGGGAGTTCGTCATGGGAACACAGATAATCACGGCTTCAAAGCTGAGGAGCCAGATTCTCAAGCTGGTCAAAGAATTAGACAAGGCTCCCGACCAGTATATTATCACCCACAACGGAGAGCCTGCCGCGACTCTGATAAGCTACGATGAGTACCGCAGTCTTTTAGCGACTCTGGACGTGATAGCCGACCCGAAACTTGTTGATGGCATTCGTGAAAGCAGGAAGGAGAAGCGTCGCGGTCGGACGCATTCTTTCGATGAAGTTTTCGGCGAGCCTTTATAAATATGCGAATAGAGATAACGGCGCGGGCAAAAAAAGATATCGATAATCTGACATCTCAGATAAAAAAGCGTTGCGCGGAAGCGGTTCGCGTTTTAGCGCAGAATCCTTTGCGGGGAGAAGCCCTTAAGGGAGAGTTTCATGGATTAAGAAGGTATCGAGTGGGAGACTTTCGCATAGTCTATGAAGTCGACTCGAAGAACGAACTAATGACGATTCACGCTGTCAGGCACAGACGCGATGTTTATAGGTAGCGGAAGCGCGCCGCGAAACATTTCAAAGGATAAATATACGATTTAATCAAGAGAATCCCTCGGACTTCAGTACGGCGTTATTCATTTATTTCAATCTTCCCATTGCTCATTGTGGCGACCACAACCAAGTTGTGAATGTGCGATGGGTTAAACCAATTATGAATTGGTATATGCTTTAAAATAATGACAACGGCATTGATGCAATGAGATAAGAGCAACGTTAAAGCGCGTTATCGGCGTTCAAGGGCGAGGAGTTTGATTTTAATATCGACGCCGATGGAGAAGCCGCCGAGGGAACCGTCGGACCGGATGACGCGGTGGCAGGGGACGATTATGGGGACGGGATTGCAGCCGAGCGCGGAGCCGGTAGCGCGAGACGCGCCCGGCGCTCCGGCCATGAGCGCCGCCTCGCCGTATGAAACAGTGTGTCCGTAAGGAATTTCCCGCGCGGCGGTCCACACCGCGATCTGGAATCTGGAGCCGCCGGTCATATCGACCGGCAGGACATCGAAATCGGCGACCTCCCCTTTGAAGTAGTGTTCGAGCATGCGGACGGCGCTCCGAACGAAAGAGGGCGCGCCATCGAGAGGCGCCGCGCGCGCGCCGCGCGCCGCTTCGCTCTTCTCCGGCAGCCAGAACCTCAGTTTAGTCAGGCCGCAGGCGCTCCATTCCACAGCGTTCCAGCCGGATGCGTTTTGCCAAACATATATGTTGTCGCTCATGATTCTGTCATAGCCTGCCCGCGTTTTTTTCTGTGGAAAGAAATGGCAAACCTGTGCGCCTCGGCGATTACGCGCCGTACGAGCCAAGAGGACGGCTCTTCTTCCGCCAGTATGAGAGGCGTCTTTCTTCCGTGGATATGAGAGACGCCGGTTTTCTTTGCGTAACCGATGATGAGAGGGAACGGCTCGAAGCCGGAAGCGGCGATGCCTTTGGCGGCGGCGGACACCTGACCTTTGCCGCCATCGACGAGCACAAGGTCGGGGGTCGGCTCCGCGCCGCGCGCCACCCGCCTGAAATGCCGTTCCGCCATCTCGGTCATGGACGAGAAATCATCGCGTCCGCTGCCTTTGATAATGTATTTGCGGTAGCCGTCTTTTTCCGGCGCGGCTTCCACGAAGCTGACCGCCGAGCCGACGGTGTTGCCGCCCTGAATTGTGGAGATATCGAAGCCGAGAATGCGGACGACGGGTTTTTCAGCGCCTGTCCTGCGGGTCAGAGCGAGGGTCATGGAGCGGCGTTTTTCCCGGTCGAGTTTGTCTTTGACAGCGGCGTCGGCGAGTTTCTGGCTGGCGTTTTCGAGCGCCGTCGTCGCCATATTCAGTTTTGCGCCGCGCTTTGGATGCGTCAGTTTCGCCTTGCGTCCCGCTCGCTCGGTCAGCATCTCGTTTATGAGATCGGAGTCAGGCGGCGCGTGGCTGACGATCACTTCGCGAGGGACTGTCCCCGCGTGGGCGTAGTGCAGCTTGAGGAAAGCGGACATCGCCGCCTCCCGCGTCTCTCCATCCGGGACTTCGAGCAGGAACGATTCGTGGCCGGTCATCAGGCCGCGCCTGACGGACATCACAACGGCGCAAGCCAGCCTGCCATCTACCGCCACGCCGACGGCGTCCCTGTCCTGCCTGTCGGCGAACACCGCGTTTTGTTGACGGCTGACAACCGACGCGAGGGCCTTCAACCTGTCTCTCAAAACCGCCGCCTTCTCGAATCTCTCTTCCGCCGCCGCCTGCGTCATCTCTTTTTCGAGCGAGACCACGACATCCGCCGCCCTGCCATCTAGAAAGAGCGCCGCCGCCCGGATGTTTTCCCGGTATTCCTCCGGCGATATGCCGCCTGAACACGGCCCCGGACACTTCTCGATGTGGTAGTACATGCACGGGCTTTTCTTCATCTCCGCGCACATCCTCATCGGGAACACCCGGCGGATGAACCGCAGGGTCTCTCGCAATCCGGCGGCGGACGAGTAAGGGCCGAAATATCTTGCTCCGTCCGACTCTACCCGCCGCGTGAACTCAAGCCTCGGAAACGGCTCGTTCGTCAGTTTTAGAAACGGATACCCCGTGTCGTCCTTGAGCCGGATATTGTAATGCGGCTTGTATCTTTTGATGAGGTTCGATTCCAGCAGGAGCGCTTCCAACTCGCTGCCCGCCAGAACGTAGTCCATGTCCATGATTTCGCGGACGAGCAGACGCGTCTTCGGCGAATCTCCCGAATCGGCGTGGAAGTAGCTGGACACCCGGTTGCGAAGCGACTTCGCCTTGCCGACGTAAATCACCCTTCCCTCGGAGTTCTTGAAAATATAGACACCCGGCTTGGCGGGAAGATTCTTGATTCTAACTCTCAGACTGCCGTGCATGCCGACGCTCTCCGTTTGTTATCACACATTATAGCGCGCGCCGCGCCGGGCGGCATTACCGCGCGGTTAAGGGAAAACTTTTGAAAAAGTTTTCCCTTAAAATCCCTTTCAAAACGTTTCAATGCGCGCGGCGAAGCTGGCGCGTTCGCGCCTTCGCTCCGCCGCGCTCATGTGAAAAGATATTGGGAAAAGATTTTTCAAAGGAATCTAGTTCATAAATGATTTTATATGGGACGTCGGGGATAGACGCGTTTTGAGCGTCTATTCCCGACGACCATTGAAACGTTTTGAAGAGATTCCAAAGAGAAACTTTTTCAAAAGTTTCTTTTTGGCCGCCGGAGGCATCTCATTAGTGTCAGCATTTTAATGATTTCAAATAGAGCGGCGGGAAGGGGCGCGCGGGGTCGCGGCGCTTGCATTTTTTATTATTCCGCCTGCAATTGTTAGAGATGCAGGCTAAAATATCGCCGTTGGAGAGAAACGCATTCAAAGGAGGCGGGGAGATGGCGAATAAAGCCGCTGACGGAAAGATTTTCAACATCGGAATCGTCGGGCTGGGCGACAACGGAATGATGCATCTGAACGGGTTCAAGAAGCTGCCCGACTGCAAGGTGGCGGCGGTGTGCGACAAGCGGGACGAGGCGCGCGAGCGCGCTATGGGCGTCCTCAAAGACAGCTCGGTTGTATCCACCCCCGACTACAAGAAGCTGTGCGCCATGCCGGAACTGGACGCGGTGTGCGTCTGCACCCCGACGTTTACCCACACGCCCATCGCCGCCCTCGCTATCGAATGCGGCAAGGATGTGCTGCTGGAAAAACCCATCGCCCCGAACATTGAAGAGGTGGACGCGTTCATCGTCAAGGCGTTCAAGACGGACAGAATCGTGCAGGTGGGGCTTGTGTACAGGTACTGCAATCTTTACCGGACGCTGGCGGCGATGGTGGAGAAGGGCGAATTCGGCGACGTGATGATGGCTTATTGCAAAGAGTACCGCGACAACTTCCCGACGCAGTGGTTTTTCGAGACGGAGAAGTCGGGCGGCGCGCTGTTGGACAAGAACTGCCACCACTTCGACCTGTTCAGTTGGTTTATCCGGAGCCGGCCCGCGAGAGTCTTCGCGATGGGCGGCCAACACGTGGTCAAGGGCAAGAGCGTGAAGGTGAACTGCTCGTACGCGCCGGACCAGAACCTGATGATAAAGAATCCCGACATAGTGGATCACGCGTTCGTGCTGGTGGAGTACGAAAACGGGGCGAGAGCGAATCTCGGGCTGTGCATGTACGAGGTGGATCCGCTGGAGGGGCTTGAGATAGGGTTAATCGGCTCGAACGGGTCGCACGCGCTGGCGAAGAGGGATGTGACGTTGAACGCGGGAGGCGGGCCGCAGGGGATGATGCGGGAGGTTCCCGTGGATTACGTCAGCGACAACCTCGGCATCGGCCACATCGGCGCGCACATTCAGCACGTCGAATTCGTCCAGAGGATGAGGGACAGGCGTCAGCCGTTCGCGAGCCTTCTGCGCGCGCGCGAATCTATGGTGGTGTGCATGGCCGCCGAGCGCTCGATCAAGGAAAAACGCGAAGTAAAAATCAGCGAGTACGACTCCCCGGCGATAAAGAGGCTGATGAAGAAATACGCCGCAGAGTTCGAGAGCGCAAGCCCGGCCCCGCTCCCGGCCCCCCGGCGTCCAAAAGAAGCCAAGGCGTCCCGCGAGAAGGAGCTTGTCGACGCGTTCGTCACGCTCATCAGGTTGCTGATGGGCAAACGCCCCCTCGGCAAGGCCGCCCCCTTCGCGCGAGACACATTCGTCGCCGCCTCGAAAAGGATAAACGCGGACTCCGCCTACCTGAAAATGGCGAAAGGCCTGAACACCGTGGTCGCTTTCGAGTACCCCGGCAAAGAGCCGATAGCGGCGGTCATCCGGGACGGCAAACTGGAGATTGTCCCTTCCCGCACGGTGGTGGAGGAGGCGAGGGTCATCTTCACCGAGAAGGGCTGGGAAGAGCTTCAGGCGGGCGACAGCATATACAGGGTCTTTCTCTCAGGAAATATCAAAGTGGACGGAGACCCCGGAAAGCTGAGGCCGTACACGGAAGCGTTCCTGAGGATTGGAAAATCGCTCTCTGCGGATTGACGGCGAATAGGAAACCGCCTGCGGTCTAGCCGACTGTTGCGGCTTGTTTGTTCTATCTCTAATTTGTTATAATATATACCTAATATTTGCCGTAGCCTTAAAAACGGTTGGGCATTAACGGTTCGATTCGACCGGCGTTTTGACGCCGGAGAAAACGCTTCGGACGGACGGCATGGACGCAAAAGACGAAAAAGAAGGCATCAGAGACCAGCAGCCGCAGGAAAGGCAGCTTCGCGCCATCCTCGAAGGGATAGACGAGGTGGTTTATATTGCCGACCCCGACACTTATGAAGTTCTATATGCAAATAAAGCCATCGAAAAACATTTCGGGAATGTAATCGGCAGGAAGTGCTACGCCGCTTTTCAGAATCTAGACTCGCCGTGCGATTTCTGCACGAACGGGCTTATATTCGGAGAGAACGCCGGGAAAACGCATATCTGGGAGTTCAAGAACGAAGTTGTGGGCAGATGGTACAGGTGCATAGACAGAGCTATCGAGTGGCCTGACGGCAGGCTGGTCAGATATGAGATGGCGGTGGACGTGCATGACAGGAAACAGGCAGAGGAAGAGCTTCTGCGAATGAAGGAGCGGCTGGAGCATCTTGTCGGAGAGCGCACCGAGGAGCTGGACGCGGCAAAGAGGCGGCTCGAAGAAGACATAGTAAAGATTTCCGAATCCGCAAAGAAGGCGGAAAAAAGCGAAAAGGAATTCAGGCTCGCCTTCGAGGAGGCGCGGGACGCGATATTCTGGGCGGACGCGGAGACGGGAACGCTGGTAAACTGCAACAAGGCCGCCGAGAAGCTCATCGCTAGGGACAGAAGCGAAATCATAGGCGCTCCGCAATCCATTCTTCACCCTCCCGTAGAAGAGCGTTATTACAGGAAGGTTTTTGAAACGCACGTCGTTGAAAAAGGCGCGTTCGACATCGAAGCGGAAGTGATAACCTCAGGCGGGCGCAGGATACCGGTGCTTATTTCGTCATCCGTCATGGAGATAGACGGCAGGCAGATAAATCAAGGCGTGTTTCATAATATCTCCGACTTTAAATGGGTGGAGAAGTCGCTCAAAGACTTCAGCGCGTATCAGTCCGTCGTAGCTGAAATGAGAGGGGTTGAGGACGACGCGCCTGAGAAAGAGCTTCTGGATGTTTTCCTCAAGGGAATCGTGGACAACTTCGGCATTTTGATGGCGTGGCACGGCGCATACTCCGAGGGGAAGATAAAACCCGGAGCGCGCGCCGGAAAAGCTGACAACTATCTGGACGGACTCGAACTGGACATCAGGCGGCCGGAAAGCCCGGACGCTCAATGCGCCATGAGCAGGGCTATCCTCGACGGAAAACCTTTCGGGTATTCAGATCTCGCCGCCGACGATGGATTCAGGCGGTGGCGGGACTACGCGCTGGAACTCGGTTACGCCTCGAATCTCGCTCTGCCGTTGAGCGTGGAAGGGGAAATCGAAGGCGGCATCATGTTGTACGCTCCATACTCCGGGGCGTTCGACGCGGAGAGGACGGAGCGGCTGGATCTGCTGACGAGAGAGCTTGGAGCCGAGCTGAGAGCGCGGCGGATGAGCGGAGCCGCCATTCAGATGGAAGAGTCTCTGAAATCGCAACTGATGCAGGCTCAGAAGATGGAGGCTCTCGGCGCTCTTGCGGGCGGGATCGCTCACGACTTCAACAATATGCTGGCGGTCGTCATGGGAACCGCCGACGCCGCCCTCTGCTCAATAGACCCCGCCGACTCCAATTACGCCAAATACGAAAGAATATACAGGTGTTGCCGAAGAGGAAAAGACCTCACGATGAAGCTCCTCACATTCGCCCGCAAGGAGAAGATCGAGGCAAAACCCGCCTCCCTAAACGATGTCGTCGCAGAGGTGGTCGACATCCTCAAGCGCAGCATCAGCAAGAAAATAAGAATTGAAACCGAATTCGACGACGGGATTCCCCCTGTGGTCGTCGACCAAACCCAGATACATCAAGCGGTTCTGAACATCTGCCTCAACGCCGCGGACGCGATGCCCGGCGGAGGATATTTAAGACTTAAAACATTCGCCAAGACCGCCGAGCCGCCAGCAGACGCGGTATGCCGGTCTTCCGGCCCGCGAGAGTTCTGCGTCGTTTCGATAGCGGACACGGGGCAGGGCATCGCTCCGGATATCATCGGCGCCATCTTCGATCCGTTTTTCACCACGAAGGAGCCGGGCAAGGGAACAGGATTGGGTCTTTCCATAGCGCACGGGATAATAAAAAATCACGAAGGCTGGATCGACGCCCGGAGCGAAGTCGGAAAGTTTACCGTTTTCGACGTCCACATTCCGGCTGGCGAAGTTGCCGATGAGCGGCTGGACGAAGATTCAAGAGGCGGCAGGCGCTGCGGCGGCGAGAATATTCTAGTCATCGACGACGACTACGATTTCCTCGAAATGGCCTGCGAAGCGCTGGAATCCGAGGGCTGCCGTCCGGTCTCCGCCAACACGGGCGCCGGGGGCATTTCCATTTTTGAGCGGATGCGCGACGAACTCGACCTAGTAATACTCGACATGATGATGCTCGACATGGACGGAGCGGAAGTCTTCAAACGTCTCAGACTGATAAAGCCGGACGCCAAGGTGATCGTCTGCTCGGGTTTCAGCAGAGACGGACAGGCAAGCGCGACGCTGGCGGACGGGGCGGCGGGTTATTTGCAGAAACCCTTCGGCTTGGACGACCTCGTGAAAGCCATAAGGTACGCTCTCGACAAGTGACGCGCGCCCGCCCGCCGCGGCCCCTCCGGGTTGAACTCATCCAAAAAATGTGAGAGAATAAACAGCGGCGGCGAACCGCCGTTTCCGTTGCGGTTCAACAACCTTAAGGAGCGACTTCCATGAGCGTAAACATCACCCCTGAAAACGCCGTTTTCGTCCTTCTGTCTTTCGAAGGGCCTGACCCCTATTCGCAGGCGGGCGGGCTGGGAACCCGCGTTCACAACCTCGGGCTAGCCCTCGGCGCTCTCGGCTTCGAGACTCACCTTTTCTTCATCGGCGACCCCTCTCTGCCCGGACGCGAGTCCCTAGAAAATGGAAAATACACTCTCCACCGCTGGTGCCAGTGGATCAGCGCTCATCACCCGTCCGGCGTTTACGACGGGGAAGACAACAAGGTGAACGACTATGCCGGGTCGGTCCCTTATTTCGTTCTGGAGAACATAGCGCGTCCCGCCGCGGCCGAGGGCAAACACATTATCGTCATGGCCGAGGAATGGCACACCGTCGAGGCGCAGTGCCACCTCTCCGACCTTCTCAACTGGCACGGCATCAGAGACAAGGCGGTGTTCCTCTGGAACGCCAACAACACGATGTCTTTCCACAAGATAAACTGGGGCAGGCTCTGCTACGTGGCGAGAATCACCACGGTAAGCAAGTTCATGAAGCAGGTGCTGGCCGAAAAGGGGCTTGAATCTCTGGTGTTGCCCAACGGGATACCGGAGAGGATGCTCGAACAACACGACCCGGAGCGGGTCAAGCAGTTGAAGGCGGCGCTGTCCCTGCACCCGACAGAGATAAAGGCGCTGAAGATAGGCCGGTTCGACCCTGCCAAGAGGTGGACGCAGGCGGTCGAGGCGGCGGCGATTCTCAAGCAGAGAGGCGTCAGATCGACATTCCTGTTCAGAGGCGGGCTGGAGCCGCACGCGCGGGAAGTGTTCGACCTTGCCGCCGCGCGCGGCCTTTCGGTGGCGGACGTGCTTTCCCCTAGCAGCCGCCCCACCGTCGAACAGTGCATCGACCTGATCGCGAGCGCCCCGAAAGCGGACATCCTCCATCTGCGATTCTTCCTGCCGGAGGACTTCGTGCGGCTGCTTTATCACTGCTGCGACTGCGTGTTCGCCAACAGCGGCTTCGAACCGTTCGGACTCGTCGGCCTCGAAGTGATGGCCTCCGGCGGCATCGCCTTTACCGGCGAAACCGGGGAGGAATACTCCATCCCGTTCGTCAACGCGGTCACAGTGCAGACGGGAGACCCCCGCGAGCTTGTCGTCTATCTCCAGTATTTGGTGGACAATCCGCATCTCAAAGACGGCATTAAACGCGAGGCCCACAAGACCGCCGGGCAGTACACATGGCCGGTCGTTATCAACAACATCCTGCGCCGCGTCGAATATCTCTCGATGTAGTCGCCGCTGGATTATTGAAGTTTGGCGATGAGCGAGGCGAGGGTGGTTTTTGCGTCTCCGAAAAGAAGTATGGCGTTGGGGCGCTCATAGAGCGGGTTGGGGACTCCCGAATATCCGGGTTTGTCGTCGAAGTTGCAGACTATGACGCTGCGCGCGTCTCCTGCGTTGAGCACGGGCATGCCGGATATCGGCGTGCCTTCCTTTTCCTTTGCCGCCGGGTTCACCACGTCGCAAGCTCCGACGATAAGAGCGACGTCGGTCTCGGCGAACTCCGCGTTGATGTCGTCCATCTCGAATAATTTGTCGTAGTCCACGTCCGCTTCCGCGAGGAGTACGTGCATGTGTCCGGGCATCCGGCCCGCGACGGGGTGGACGGCGTATTTGACTTCGGTTCCCGCCTGTTCGAGCATGCCGGCGAGGGCGACGGTTTCGGACTGGGCCTGAGCGATGGCCATGCCGTAACCGGGGATGACGATAAGTTTTTTTGCGGCTCTGAGCGCGTCCGCCGCGCGCGACAGCGGGTCGGTCTCAGGCTGTTCCGGTTGCGACGCGGCAACGGGGGCGGGGGGCGCGGCAGTTGTTTCAGGCGATGAGACAGTCGCGGGGGATGAAGCTTGCGGGCGCGCGGGCGCTTTTCCTCCAACGATTATGTTCATCAGGCTCCTGTTCATCGCGCGGCACATAACCATTGTGAGAATAAAACCTGAAGAGGCCACGACGGCGCCGCACGCGATGAGCAGCCTGTTCTGGATGACTATGCCGCAAAAGGCGGCGGCCATGCCAGTGGCGGCGTTAAGGAAGGATATGAGAACAGGCATATCCGCCCCGCCGATGCGGATGGAGAACAACGCGCCGAATGCCAGAGAAAGAAAAGCCAGAGAAACGAGAGCGGACGTCGGGTCTCCGGGGGCGAACATGAGGGCTGCGGCGGCCGCGCACGCGGCGGAAAGAAACAGCAACGCGATGTTGTGTCCGGGAACGACCGTCGGGGTTTGCCTGATTTTGCCCGCGAGTTTCAGGCTGGCGATCATGCTGCCGCTGAAAGTGGCGGCTCCGAGGGAGACGCTGACGGCGGCCGCCGCGGAGGCGATCGCGCCCGGAGCCGACCTCGCGCCGGACATCTCGACTATCGCGACGAGCAGGGCCGCAAGCCCTCCCGCTCCGTTCTGGAACGCCACGAGCGAGGGAATCCGAGTCATGTTGACTTTTGCCGAAACGCGCCATGCGGCAAGCGAGCTTGCCGCAAGAGCGAACGCCGCGAGCGCCGCGTTAGAACTCAACATCGGGTTGCGGTACAGCGCGACCGCCACCGCGAAGAGCAGCGCCAGCGCCGCCATTGCGTTTCCGAACCGCGCGCCCGACGGCGTCCTGAATCGCGATATCCCCGCTATAAGAACCAATATGATCGCGATGTCTACCGCAATGTTTGCCGCGTTGTTCATTATATGCGAGCCTCTCCGGCCAAGCCGCGCGCGCGGCGCGCGGCTTGCGCAGGTTATTGTTTTTTGAACATCTTCAGCATTCTGCCGGTGACGGTGAAGCCGCCGACGACATTGAAAGCGGCCAGAGCCACCGCCGCGGCGGCGAGAACTTTGTGCGGGGAGTCCAGCTTCGACGAGAACAGCAGAAGAGCCGCGATTATCGTTGACGCCGATATCGCGTTCGTCATAGACATCAGAGGTGTGTGCAGGCGTTGCGGAACTTTTGATATCATCGCGTATCCGATAGCGGACGACGCGGCGAACACAACGAGCATGACAAGAATATCGCTCATATTAACGGCCTCCGCGGGCGCTCGCGGCTCAGGAGATTCCCATTGCTTTCAACGCGCCCCGATGGTGGATTTTTCCGTTCATCGTCACAAGCGTTTCCCTGACTATGTCGTCTTCCATGTCTGGGTTTCCGATTCCATTTTTATATAGATTCTTCACGTATTCGAGAAGGTTGTTGGAGTACAGCCAACTGGCGTGGACGGGGACGGAGCCGGGGATGTTCTGCACGCCTGAGATGAGAGCTTTGTGTCGGAGGATTTCTTTGCCGGGTTCGGTGAGGGCGCAGTTGCCGCCCTGATCGATGGAGACATCGACGATCACAGAGCCGGGGGCCATATTGATTATCATTTGCTCGGTGATAAGGGTGGGGGCGACCTCGCCGGGGACGAGCGCGCTGAGGATTACGATGTCGGCTTCCTCCACGTGGGGGCGAATGGATTCGCGCTCTTTTTCCAGCCAGTCGGCCGGAAGGGCTTTTGCGTATCCGCCTTCGCCGAGAGCGATTTCCTCCGGGGCGTCGAAACCGGCGATTTTCGCGCCGACGCTCGCGGCGTTTTCTCTGGCGTCTTTGCGGATGTCGACGGCCTTGACGGAAGCGCCGAGGCGTTTGGCGGTGGCCACCGCCTGAAGGCCGACCACGCCGCAGCCGACTATCAGGCACTTGGCCGGTTTCACCACGCCTATGGCCGTGCCGATCATGGGTATGAACTTCGGGAAATGGCAGGCGGCCATTATGACCGCTTTGTATCCTGTGATCGTGCTCATTGAAGTCAGGGCGTCCATGCGCTGCGCGCGGGAAGTGCGAGGCACGCCGTCCATGGTGAAGGAAGTTATGTTCCTGTCGCGAAGCGTTCGTATCATGGCGTGGTGGGCTGGGTTTGCCGGATGGAGAAAAGTGACGAGGGTGGAGCCTTCGCGCAGCATCTCGGCCTCGTCGCGGCCCGTCTCCTCGCAGCGGCAGGGCTGTTTGACCTTCAGGACGATGTCCGCGCGCGAGTAAAGCTCATCCGGGCCTGAGACGATTTCGGCTCCCGCCTGACGGTATTCGTCGTCGTAGTGCAAAGCGCCGTCGCCCGCGCCGGATTCGACCAGCGCCTTGAACCCCAGCCCGATGTATTTCGCGACCGCGTCGGGCAGAGCCGCCACTCTGTTTTCATGACTGAGGATTTCACGGGGAATGCCGATTACCATGGTGCGCCTCCCGCAGAGTTGTAGTGACCGGGGCCTCCGGTCCGCCCGCATCGGTGAAAACTGCGGGCTTATTCCGCTTCCGGCGACACCGGTTTCGTTCCTTTTATATCCGTTCTAGAATTATATAACCCGAAAACGAAAAGAGCCAGAAAAACTGGCGGAAGCGTCTGGATAACGCATGAATGAAAGCGGATTTTGCCGAAAAGCGCGGTCGGAGCGCGCGGTCACTTCAGGCCGAACTGCTCGGCAAACCATTTTTTGACGAGCGACTGCGTTTTTGCCACCGGGGGGATGTGCGCGACATCGCCGTCGCAAGTGAACCACTGGATGTATTTCGGCGAGCGCGCCGCCGCGAAAAGCGTTTCTGCGGTTTTTTTGGGAACGTATTTGTCGTTCGAGCAGTTGATCATCAGCAACGGATTCGGGGCCATCCTGTGAATGAAAGCCGCAGGCTCGACCGCGCGCATCGCGTATGCGAATTCGGACAGGGGTTTCCCAGAAGCGCGGTAATGCTCTCTGACCGCCGCGATTGAAGACACCCCGCTTGTGGCCGTCATCTCGAGCCAGTCGCCGCCGCCTACAATCAGGACGGCGGTGTGGACTCTTTCGTCGACTCCGGCGAGAACGCCGCCGATGAAGCTGCCCATGCTGGTTCCGATGTAGCCGATTCTCTGCATGTCGATGTCGCCGCGCGAGGCCAGATAGTCGATGGCCCGGCTCAGGTCGATGATGGTTTGTTTGAACGCGCGCGCGTCGCTCTCGGCGTCCGGCGAAAGGATGTCCTTGCCGGGTTTCTTGCGGTCTCCGTGATATTCTGCGTCAATCGAGAAAACGGCGATGCCGGACGGAGCCAGAGATGTCGCAAACATGGCTCCCATGGATTTGTCGCCGTTGTAACCATGCTGAACGAGCACGCAGGGAATTTTCTTGTCAAATTTCTTCGGCAAATGAAGTATGCCGGGCACGCGCGCTCCGTTCGCTCCGTTGTAATCGACGCGCCGGGCGATGTATGCGGGATACTCTGCGGGCGCTCCCAGCGTCGCGTTGAGCGGGGCCGTCCTGTCGTATTTATAGGCCTTGAGAAGCTCGGCCACTTTTTCTTCCGGAAAAGGAACGGAATATCCGGCGGGGGAGGCCGCATGAGCGGACGAAGCCGCAATCATCGCCGCCGCGAAGGCGGCCAACATTGTTCTTTTCAACGTAATCCGTTCAATCAAAATTTTGGACATGATATGCCTCCGCGCCGTGTTTTCTATGAATGCCATACGGTCTCGCCGCGTTCGAACACGCCTGACAACCATTCGCGGGTAAGGGCCAGACCGCGCGGAAGCGTCGTCGCTGGTTTCCAACCCAGAACCCGTTTTGCCGCCGCCGCGTTCCCGCAAAGTTTCATTATCTCGCTCTGCGGATGAATATGTTTGACCAGCTTGATTTTCGAGCCTGTTTTAACCGGAGCGGTGTCGATAGCCAGACGCGCTAGGGTGTTTACCGAGACATCCCTGCCTGTGGCCGCGTTCAGCGCAAGCCCGTCGGCGGCTTTCGACATTGAAGCCTTCAACACGAAATCCGCGCAGTCAGCCACATAGAGCAGGTCGCGGGTTTGTTTCCCCGTTCCGTAGATGTTGAGGTTCTCGCCTTTCAACTGGCGAGACAGGAAGATAGAGACCACGCCGCCTTCGCCGCTTGCTTTCTGACGGGGGCCGTAAGTGTTGAACGGCCTCATTATGACCACTGGCATCCCGTATGCGTGATGGTAGGACATTGCGAGGTGTTCGCCCGCGAGTTTTGCTCCCGCGTAGGGCGACTTCGGGACAACGGGATGTCTTTCGGATATGCGCGAAGCCGCGCCGGCCTGATCATAGACCATGCAGGTGCTCATGAAAGCGAACCCCGCGCGCGCCCTGCGGCAGCATTCGAGCAGGTTGAAAGCCCCGCGCACGTCCGCGTCGAACGTTCGCACAGGGTTGAATATGCTGTCCTGCACGATTATCTGCGCCGCCAGATGCACGCACAAATTCGGCTTTATCTTGTCGATGTATGCGGCGATTTCCTTTGCTTTCGCGATATCGAGTTTCTTGACGTCCGCCAGCCTCGGCTCATTGCGGAACTCTTCGAGATTCTGTTTCAGCCCGTTCGAGAAATCATCCAGAACGAACACCTGATGTTTCGTGTCGTCGAGGAACGCTTTGACTGTCCAGCTTCCTATGAAGCCGGCCCCTCCGGTGACAAGTATCCTTTTCGCCATTCTAATCCGCCCTTAAACTAATGAATGAATTCATATATATATTACATCGGCATGAATAAATCAACAAAATCGGATTTACCGTATAAAACGCCCCTCAGCCGATGGTTTTATTGAAAAAACCTGTTGTTTTCTTGTCATCCGAATGCTGCGGAGTGAACTAATAATCTCCAGCGAGAGTCAGTCGAGCAGTTTTGATAAGAGGTTTGCGGCGCGGTATGGACGGCGAAGTGGAGCGGGTATGGCCGGGTATCTGAACGCGAGGTATTTTGCGGGCGGGAAGACGGTTTGCAAAAGCGGCGCGGCGCGCCGCTCGGCCAGAAGCATAGACACGATTCCGCTTCGTTTTACCGCCGCGTCTCCCGCAATGGATTTGAATATCAGATCTCTTGCGGCCCGGTTCAATGGTGAGTCTTCCGGCGGCGGGACTGCGGAGCGGGGGGGCGGAGGCGCTCCGAAAAGCTCGCTCGACAATGCGAACGCCATAGCAGCCGCGCGAGACAGCCCTGACTCGCGCAGAAGCGCGGCAAGCTCGTTCCAGTCCGGCTTGAGCGCGGCGCACAGCGGGGCGAGGTCCAGAATCCATTGCAATCTCGAAAAGGAGTGGACGGCAGCCATGTGGTGTATGTGGTAGAGGATGACCGCCTCCGGCGTCAGAGAGAGCGCGCCCGATTCCGCGCTCGCCATCGCCCACAGAGCGTCCCCGCCGAGGTTGTAGGCTGCAGCCGCGAAAAGGGATTGGGAGGGATTCCACTGCGCTTCGATATCAACCCTGACGCCCGCGCGGACGGACGTGAACTTCATCTCTCCTGAATACTCTATGATAAAAATTTCCGGCAGATTGCTTTCGGCGCGTTTCCAACCCAGCCCGCGCATCATGGCTTCAAGCTCGCGAATCTGCCCGCGCTGGACGAGGAAGTCGGCGTCCGACATCTCGCGTTCGTCAGGAGCGCCGAAGAGGCTCGCGTAGCGCGCGCCCTTTAGAGGAATCATGTCCACGCCGGCAGCGGAAGCAGCCGCCGCGACCGCGCGCGCGGAGTCGAGGATCAGCATATTGGCGGCGGCGGCGGCGCGGGGGATGTTTTCAAGTTCCGCGCGCATGTTCGCGGGCGCTGTTTCAAGAAGGCCGAGGCGGGCAAGGTTCTTCGCCATCGGCGCCGCCACCCTGTTGAGCCGCGCAAGCGCAAGCGCGCGCCGCCACCCGTTAGCGTCCAGCCCGCGCGCGGCCCGCTCCGCTCCAGCCCCGCACAGTCCCGCAAGCGCTCTCGTATCTCTTTCGTGAACGGCTCTCTCAGGCATCAGAAATCCGCCTGCAGTTTCGTTTCCATCAGATATCCGGAGTAGTCGTTGGCCTCCGGGTCTCTCGAACTTGAAAAAGACGTCTTGTTGAAAGTAGTCTTCCAACTGAGTATTTTCGACATCTTTATTGAGGATTCAAACTGGAGGGAACTTTGCGAAGTAGAGTCGGCGGAGTCGGTGTCGAGCGTGTAATATGACAGGTTGAATTTTTTTGTTTCGCTCGGAACGCGCTCGACCATGAATGTGTTCGTGGTGTTTTGCGAGGATGACGTTGCGCCTGACATGTCAGTGCGGCCAAACCTGTAAACGAAGATCGTCTTTGAAGAGCGTTTGTATTTAAGGTCGAAGCTGAAGATGTCGGCTCCGCTGTCGTCGGCGGTTCCTGACGCCGAGGTCGCTGTGGTGTCCGACCATTCCCTTGTCAGGACTGCTTCGAACGGTTTGTCCTGCGGGCGGTATTCGAGTTTTGCGATTTTAGAAATTGAGTCGGACGACGAGCCTGACGAGTCGGTCTGGAACATCCTGACCGTCGGCGAAAACATCAGCGCGGATGTGAGAAGGTACTGCGACGCCAGCGAAGTGGACGAGTAGCTGGAGCCTCCTCCCGTGTTGTATGCGGGGAAAGACTGTTTCGTCATATTGAGGGACACCGATTGCAAGCGGCCTCTGCTGAGAGCCACTATGCTGACGCCCGTGCTGTCTTTCCCGTTGTTTCCGGCGGTGGCTCGCGTGTCGCTCACCCTCTGGCTGTTTATGTCGGCGGTCACGGTTATCAGTTCCGCCGGATAGTACGTTAGGATGGCGCTCCTGCTGTTCGTCGTGGTGGAGTAGGGGACGCCGACTCCGAAAGAGTCGGTCCCGCTGGATTTGAACACTGCCTTGAGGTCGAATGTGTTGTCCTTCCTGTATTGCGCGGCGAACGCGCCGGAGGTGGTGGAACGGTTTGGCGCCGAGCCTGCGCGGTCGTCGAAATCTTCTTTGCTCAGCGAGTAATCCAGTTTAAGTCCGGGCCGCCACAGCCCGGCAGTTCCCACAGTGAATGTGTGCGCCGCTCTCTCCGTGTCCGTCTCCGGAGCCGGAGCGTCGTCTCGCGTTGTGTCCTTCGCGTATTCGTACCCGACTGAGTACAGGCCCGGCGACCAGCGGGTGGACACGCTGAGTTGCCGGTTGTCGTCGCTGTGGCTTCCGTAAATATCTTTTGCCACTTTGAATCGCGAAGTGGTCACGTTCAACGCCACGTTGGGGGCGGGACTGCCGGAGACGGAGAAATCCGCCCGGTTGGTCTCAAGGGTGTTGTTGCCTCCCAGCGGCGAGAAGAAAACATCCGTGCTCTCGGATTTCATCTGTAGCGTGTATCCGCGCAGCCGGGTTTCAGCCGATATCCTTGACGCATTGGCCGACACAACCCCTTCCTCGATGTCCGGCAGGTAGCGATACGACGCATAAAGAACGGTTTCAGGGGTGAACGCGATATTGTTTCTGAATGTTATCGCGCCCGACGCGTAGTCCATCTCATAGTCTCTGCCCGCGAACAGCGGCTGGTCGTTTTCGCTCCATGTAACCGTCTCTGAAAGCTCGACGATGTTTGTGTTTCTGAGTTTGAAGAAGCAGTCGCCGGAAGGCTGGCCGGACACGGTCGGGCAGACCGCCTCGACCGGCGCGCGAACCAGCTTTTCATTCATCACGCTCACCGGGTTGTTCGACACGTCCGACTCGCTGCGCCCGTACTCGAACTTGAAATTCACAGGCCCCGCCGCCGCCGTTCCGAAAATCTGATACACCGTATGGTCGTAGTCAGACTCGTCCGCGCCTCCGGTGGCCGGAACCGCGAAGTACGAAACTCTCAGCCACTCGTCAAACCCCGACGGGTTGTACGCCGCGTCCGTTATCCGTATGTGGTTGTCGTTGTGGTCGATTATATAAGAGCCTTCCGGAATGCGCTCCGGAGGCAGGCACTCGGCGTTCGAACACAACTCTACCCCGTTGAACGCAAGTTCGGAACCGGGATATATCCTTCTGGGCAATCCCTGTGTCAGCGGATAGATGTCGTCTCCGTCGTACACAAGCTTTTCGTTGAGGACGGGTTTTATCTGGTCGCGGATGTAATAAAGGTACTCGACCGAAAAGATGTCGTCCTGCTCGTGCGCGCCGAGGATTTTTATAACGCCCTCCATATATCCGGCGGAGTCCAGAGAGTAGTCAGCGGACTTTGTGAGCTGCGCGCCGTTCTTGTAAATCTTCAGCGAAGTGTCCAGAACGAAACAGAACCTGTCGCCGGGGTGATACTGCCCGGCCCCGCAGTTCAAAAATATGAAAGAGCCTTCCGGCGTCGAAGACACGCTTGCCCCGGTCAGCATGAGCGTGTCAGCCATTAGAACCTGCTGCCTCGAACGCTGCGCCTCCTGCGACACCCTCGCGAACCCGATCGAGCCGGATTCCGAAAGATTCCGTTTCACCGAGAACGCTGTTATCGCCCCTGCGTTGAGAGACAGAACCAGCCTCTCCTCGAAACTCACCTGAACCGTGTCCGAGCGCTTTATCGTCATGCATTCGGTGGAGTCGGACGGGTTGCAGAACGTTATCTGCCCCACGTAGTATTCAATGTAATATTTGTCCGCCGGCAGAACCTGTCCGTTGAGCGTCACCGACTCGCTGTTTTCAAGTATCTGGAACGAGTTGAGGGAGAACGGGCCGTGCGTGTTGTCTCCGTTGAAAGAGACTGATTTAGTGGAGCTTTTTGACTGCGACACCACGAAGTCCGCCTCGTATTTCTTCGAGTTGTACTGCGCGGCGACTCCGTTGATTTCCTTGTTGAGAGTGGCGAGAGAGCCGCTTCGAAAGTCGGGCGAGAAAAGGCCGAAAGACGCTTTGTGTCCGCCAGTTCTGAGGTCGAATCTCATTTTTCTTTCAATGTTCGGGCTTTCGCTCAGGTTGCCGGTCAGCGAAAGGTCCTTCCCGTAAGTGGCCGTTATGTTGAGGTCGGACGCCTGTTCCATGCTGGCTCCGCGGTTGATAAGCCCCTTGGTGGACAGGAACTGGCGCTCGTTGCCGGAAGCTCCGTATGCTCTGTACAGCGCGTAGCGGTATCCTTTAAGCTTGATGTCCAACTCTTTTTTCAGGTTGTCCGGCATAGGGGAGTCTTTGTCGAAGAACCTGTTGTCGGAGTCTTGGGGGCCGCCCGGCGCTGCGGTCGGAGAGGCCGAAGCCTCGAACGCTTTTTCTACGCCTGACAACAGCTTCGCCCGGGTGTAGAACGGCTCGACCTGCTCGGCCTCAAGAGTGGCGACCGCCACTCCGTCCCTGACCGCCTCGAAGATGTCTCCCGGCGCGATTCCGGCTTCCGACCCCCGGTAGAACACAGCGGTTCCTTCCTCGAAGTCGAACGCCACGCGCGCCACGAAAGCCGGAGCGCCTAGCGCGGGCGCGCGCGAGAGCAACAGCGCGACCGCCGCCGTGAGCGCCGCGAAGAGAATTGTTTTCCCCGGCTTATGCTTCATTTATTTTGCGGTCCTATATCCGCGCGCATTATAACTATAACATGCCGCAAAACGACATATCCCGCCCGGTCACGCATGAAAGTCTCGGACGCTATAAACACGTTTATCTCGCCTGCTAGCGGGCACGAACGCCAGCCCCGCTTATCAATAACTCATCGCAATCTCGTCTATTTCTCTAATTCTATTCATACAAATAATATCTACAATAATCAAGTTTCCATATCCACCCGGAGAATTTTATATCCTCCCGGCCTTTGTCACGAATCCGTCATCAGGAAGCAAAAATTGAATTGTGGACAATAAAAAACGCCCCTCACGGGGCGTTTTTCGAGCAATGGTTGTGTAACCGGCGGTTTTTAGAACTTGAGATTGAGGGAGAACCTGTGCGCGTCTCCGAATTCGCCTGAGGGGATGAACGCATAGTCGAATCCGAAATCCTCATACTTGAGTCCGACGCCGAATGTGAAGCCGTCATCGATGTCGTAGCCGGAGTTATACCCGGTTCGCAGGGCTATCATGTCGTTGATGGTGTACTGGAGACCGAGGTGATATTCGGGGTCTTCGCCATTGATCATGAAATGGTCGAAGGCTGCGACGAGCGGGTATTGGTCGAATTCGTAGGCTGCGCCGACCACGAGTGTCACAGGCAGTTCGTCCTCGTTTTCGTCAAGTTTAATGCTGTCGCCGAGGTTGCGCAGCACGGCGGCGAAAGTCCAACCTTTCGGGGCGGGCTTGTATTTGATTCCGGCGTCGATAGCGAACCCTGAATCAGAGAAGTCGGAAATTTTGACTTTGATGTACTTCAAGCCGACGCCCCAAGAGATGGACTCGTCGTGTTGAGCGGCGTAAGCGGCGGTCAGCGCATAGTCGACCGGTCTGAACGAGCCGAGGTAGTTGTCCAGAGCGTCGTATTCAGCCTGTTCGCCATAGTCGAGATAAACGATGCTGCCGCCGATGGCGCGTTTTCCCCAGTTGGACACGTAGGCGGCGTACTCCTGATTGATGTCTAGCAGGTATTCGTTGTGCATGACGGAAACTTGGCGGCCATCGACGGCGACCATCGCGGCGGGGTTGATAGTCACTGCGCTGGCGTCGTCCACCACGGCAGCCCCCGCGCCGCCCATTCCTTCCGCTTTCGCGCTTACTCCCACGTTAAGGAACACCGCCGCCGTGGTTCCCGCCGCTTTGCAGGCCGACGGGGCCGCCAGCAGCGCCGCCAGAGCCAGTGCCATGCATTTGATGTGCGTCTTGTTCATCTCTTTTCCTCCGCGCGCTTTCGTCTTAGGATGCGCGATATGATTTTCCCGGCGGGCGTCGCCGCCCGCAGATGCGCTAGTTGATCACCGACAGCTTGCCGGTATAAGTCTTTTTAAACCATCCGTCATACACCGATATGATATACGGATAGACGCCCGATGCGACATTGCGACCGGCGTTGTTTTTGCCGTCCCATTCGAGAAGGGTCAGACCGACGCCGGGGGGCGACGGTATGTTGCCAGCATGGACGACCTGAGCGCTACGGACGAGTCTGCCGCGTATGTCGTATATCTGCGCGTCCACGACTATTGTTCCGCCCGCGTTGTAAGTGGACTCCGCGGCGTCGGCGGAGAATGTCACATTGCCGTGCGCGGAACTTCGGTACGGGTTCGGGTAGGTGTGCAGATTGACCATATTAAGCTCGACGAACGCCTGCGGGGCGATCCTGCCTCTGGTCAGCCCCCATCCGCTGTACAGCGAGAAGTGATTCGTGACGGCGGTGATGGTCTTGCCGACCGGGTCTATCGAGCCGTCGAGTTTCATCCAGTTGCCGGGGTTCGAGCAGACTGTGCTTCCGGCGTCGCACCAGTAATAAACATATATTGAGTTGATCGGGATCGTGCCGCCGCCGCCGGTGCAGTCCGCGTCCTGCACGGTGTCGAGGAATCCGTCGTCGTCCGCGTCGCAGAATCTGAACACAAGCCGGATGTCCTTCGTGAACACCACTCCGTCCGGGAAGAACTCTCTGGCTGTGCCGATCTGAACGAGCAGGTCTTTTCCGTCCGGGCTGGACGGCGCGGCGGGCGTCGCCACCTGCAGCTTAACTTCGTCGGATATCAAAGCTCCGGGCGGGATCACCGCAGTGACCGCGCCGTTCTGGAACAGCAGACCGCCGGTGTTGTTCGTCACCGCGCTCTGGTCGCCCAGTTCGAGGAACGCCAGTTTTCCATCTCTTGTCCCCGTTTTCTGCGTGACGTACGAGAAGATGTTTCCGTTTGTCGATTTCGGGCATCCCGCGCCGAGACACTGCACAAGCCCGAACTCGTTGTTCTCGCTCTGGCCAAGCAACTGCGGCGAATATATGTCGTCGTCTATGTACTCGATATAGTTGTCGAAGTTGACCCCGGTGAAGAATGTGGATGCGACGCTCTGGCCTTGGAATCCGGCCAGAGTGAGCTTGTTGAAGTCGAAGCTGTTGTCAGGGTCGACCATGTATGTGATCATCGTGCCGTCGTCCGTGAATGACGGGAACAGGGCGGAGCCGTTAACGCAGCTTGTCGGCGTGCATTCCTGAACCATGTCTATTACTCCGGGGTAACTCGCGTAATTGTTAATGTGGGTGATGGTCAGAGGCAGCAGGGGCGAAACCGCTACCGGGTCAATCATGTAAATGCCGGTCTTGGAAGGCGCGGGAGCGTCGAACCACACGACGAAAGCAAGCTTCGCGCAGTCTTTGGACCATGTGGGATGCATCGCGTAGTTCCAGCGTCCGAGGTTGGTCAGTTGCGTCATCGTGGAGCCGGTCTCGGTGTAGAGCCCCTTCGCGTTCTTCGAGCCGCTCATTTTGAATAGCTGTATGCCCTTCATCGGAACTATGCCGTCGCTGTATGAGACTGCCAACGTGTCCGCGTTCTGCGCGCAACCCGTTCTGCTCCATGCGGCGTCCCAACTGAACGCCACGGCCGTCGGGTTGTCGGCGAGAAGCTGATTGTTGTCTTTGAGCCATGTGACCGTCCGGGCGTTGTCCGAGCCGTCCGATTTGACGGCTAACAGCCTCGGTCGGGCTGGATATCCGGGAAGCGTGGTCGTCGTGCTGTATCCTGAGAACAGGACGTACTGGTCGTCCGGCGTGAACGACGCGCGCACGTTCGGCTGAGCCCGCATGTCGTTGTTTGTCAGTTTGACCGGGGCCTGCCACGCGCCTCCGCTCCATTCGAGCTTGTACAGGTTCCAGTAATCCGTCGCCCCCTCGCGCATCGGAACCACTATGCTTGTTCCAGCGTGGCTCCATACAGGGTGCATCACCGTGTCGCCCGCCGTCGGAGACAGCACGTCCGATTCGATTTCGCCTACCAGAACTTGAATGGAAGTGTCGTCCCTCACTAGGATATAGGCCGCTTGGTCTCTTCCGCCGACTCCGGTCAGGCCGGAGCCTGTCGCTGTCACTTCCACCGCCTCGTCCTGAGCAGCGGCGGCTTTTATCTTTATCCAGCCTTCTCCGCCGGAGAGGGTCCCGGTAACGCTAGTCACTCCGGGGCCGGGCGTCGCTCCTCCCAGACTCGTGTCGGATATGTACGCGCCGCTTGTCGTTATGTTGTCCAGAGCGACCGTAACGGACATCGACGCTCCCGGCTCGTATGTGTGCTGCAAGTTGGATTCGCTGTAGAGGATTATCCTTACGCGTTCTTCCGTGTTGGAGCCTGTCAGGTTGAGTATGCCGTCAGGTTCGTCCGTCGCGTCCGAATCAAGCTCGGTCACTCTCAGATATGCAGGCGTCGCCACAATGTATGTGTACACGAATAGCGGGGAACCGCTTCCAGTCGACACGTTGTCTGCGTTGTCGTCCGTTTTGATTATCAGATAATAAGTTGTTCCGGCGGTCAGAGCCGTCGGATTGGTGAAAGATGTGCCCAACTGGAAATCCGTCGGGTCCGCTAACGAGTTGGTCCCGAAATAAACGAAGTAGCCGTGGACGCCGGAATTGTCGCCGGCGGGATTGTCTGACGGAGCTGTCCATTCGAAATACGGGCCTGTAGGGCCGTTGTATGTGTAAGAATTGCCGCTAGTGAGCGACACGGTTTTCGCTGAACTGTCCCATGCTGAAACGGACGCCACGTTGTTAGGAGCCGTCCAGTCTATGCTGAATAGTCGTTGGTTGACAGTTGAGACGTTGGTGGCGTTGTCGGTCGAGCGAACGCTTACACGGCACAAATTCGTGCCTTGATGCCTGCAATTCGCCGCCGCTCCGACTGTGATGGTCTGCGATGTGGCGCTGTTGCAAGCTGTTCGCGCGGTGTATGCTTGAGTGACAACCCAAGAGGCTCCATTGTAGCTTTCGACCTGATATTGGCAGGACGCGATTCCGCTCAGTCCTGTTCCGTCTGTGTCGGACACGTCGATTGTGAAATCTTCCTTGTGCCAAGATCCTGTCGCCGGGCCGTTTATCGTGGACACGGGCAATTGCTTGTCTATTCGTATCGCAACGGAAGTTTTGACGGCTTCTACATTGCCCGCTATATCGGTGGAGCGGTATCTGACATATTGAGCGGGGCACACGGTGTTCGCCGCGCATGTTACTGTGATGGGGACGCTGTATGCAGTTCCCGGCGAACATGTGCCTACGGTGTCAACGCAATACTCTGTTCCGGCGATCCCGGAGCCTGTCCCGTCGTTGGCTGTAAGCGTTACCAGCATGTCGGTGTTGCGCCAGTCGTTGTCAGCGTTGTCTGTTGTTGTTGGCGCCTGCTTGTCAATTCTTATTGCCACAGTTGATTCAACGGCTTCGGCGTTGTTGACGTTGTCGGTGGAGTAGTACCTGACATATTGTGAGGGGCAGACTGTTCCAGCGGCGCATGTGACGTTGACTGGCGCGGTGTACGCTGTGGAGGGCGAGCATGTTCCCGTTGTGTCAACACAATACACTGTGCCTGCTACGCCCGACAGCGCGTCATTCGGCGTAAGCGTTACCAGCATGTCGGTGTTGCGCCAGTCGGTGTTCGCGTTGTCTGTTGTTGCTGGCGGCAGGGTGTCGCATGTCCTGTTCACCGCCGTTGCGGTCGTCGCGTTCCCTTTCGCGTCCGACGCTCTCATATTTATAACGAGCGCCGCGCCGTTGGAGCAGGCCACGTTTGTGGCTTCGCACGTGCCCCCGGAATACGATCCCGCGCTCCATGCGCCGCCGCCGTTCACAGTGTATTCGCAAGTTCCCATCCCGGCGCATCCCACGTCGGCGATGGAACTCATCGCTATCGTGTAGTTGCTGCTCACGTACTGGTCGTTATAGCTGTAGTTCGATGTGGCTACCGTGCCGATGGTCGGCCCGGCCGCGTCGAAACTGTATCCGCCCAGCGTCAGGTCTCCGCCGATGATTCCTCCGTTATAGCTCCGCAGAACCAGATACCAAGTTCCGCTGGAAGTCGCGCTTACCGACATGCTCGTTCCGAGCTTGCCGCAGGTTCCGCCCGGACAATACCCGTTGACGTCGCTCCATGAAGCTCCCGCCTGTATGGCTCCGTGCGTGTATATGTTCGATGTCTGCCAGAGGTATCGATAATATTGGGTGGCGCCCCGGTGAAAGGCGCACGCGGGAGTAGCGCATCCCGCCGCGTTCTCGAATGTGAACGCTCCATCGGAAGTGCCGTAGCACGCGCCGGTATCGCAGGCGACCCCGTTGATCTCGCATTCCGCCGCCGGAGGCAGGGGCAGGGCGATCTGGTATCCCTGCGAGGCCTCGTTCGCGCCGTTCACGCTCAAACCCGCCGCAGTCTGCGTCACGGTGGCTGTCAGCGTGTTTGTCCCCCCGGTCATCTCCCCGCCGCCGCCTGCGACAACGTCCCATTGCACCACATTCGCCGGCGCGGGGGCGCTCATCAGCAGAAACATTAAAGCCGCCATCAAGGCGCTCGATGCTATGCGTTTGAATTTTAGTCTCATCTTTTCACCGTGTTATTATATATTTTACCCTATTCATCCCGACTAAAAACAAATTTTTGAAAAAAGACTAATGGATTGCTTTATGACAGATTGGAATGTATTTTGATTAACTTTCATGTTTGATGAAACTCCTCTGCTCTTCTTATATTTATCAAAATCTATGCCATTATTATTTATCACAAAAATAATAAATTGGCATGTCAGGTTAATCATGAATAGTGAAAAACTGACTAATTTAGATAATATTTAATCTCTTTATAATTGCTAGTAAAAATAGAAATTATAAAAAAACCTCAATATTTCAGTGATTATGCACGTGCGGATGAAAAAAATTGCAGTCGCGATAGCGGTGTATGAGCAAAAACGGACAATTTAGACATGGGCCAGTATGTCCATCAAAGGCTCCCGAACCCTAGTTATTTGTTGAAAATCCTTTGGGAGCCGGGGCGCGGAATTCTCCTTCAAAATCTTCTTCACAACCGTCAGAAAAAACATCGCTTCTCTCAGCCCGAAATACCATGTTGAACTCATTATCCCCGAAGCGCACACCGGCACGAATTTGCACATCGCCGCCGTTCTGCCGTTTTCCCTGATGACCTGAGCCGCGTAGTCCGCCTGAAGCACGAAACCGGACTCGCCGAGCGGGGCCGACAGGTTCAGCCTCGAAGCGGCGTTCCGCGCGTCTTTCGAGTAGTTCAGCGCCACCGCTTGCGGCGTCCAGTTCCCCGGCTCCGACGCCCATTTCAGATATATCCTCCATGCCCTCGGATCCTGCGGGTTCCTCAGCAGCGGCACGAACAGTCTTTCCCTCCGCTCCGCAACAAGCGACTTTTCCTCGAACTCCACGCACATCAGGCTCGAATCCGGAACGGCGTCCACAACTCCCCCCATCACAATGCTCAGAGGAGCCACCCGTCCTTCGACCTCGCTGGATCTCGCGTTCACCTGAATGAACGTCTGCTCGCTGAACTTCGTGCCCACCTTGTAGAACAGCCTTCGGTCGGGCTTGTCCAGCACGCGGGTGTACCTTCCCGGTTCCTTAAGTTTTTCGCCCGCCGGGCTTGGCGGCTCGCCCTGCTGCAGCGATATCGCCGGAGTCGAGCGGAACTCTCTGCTCTCCTCTTCGATTATCCTGTATATCTTGTTTTCGTGTACCGTATAGTCCATAATCGCCGCTTCCGAGCGCGCGCGCCGCGCTTTGCGCTCGTCCCGCTCCAGCCGCAATTATACACGCCCCGCGACCAGCGTTAAACCCGCTTTCATCAATATCGTTTACGCGAAGACGACGCGCATTTTTTTTAGAGAAAAAACATCGATAACCTTCCATCCCGCTTTACAACAATGCGCAATGTTCCTATAATACAACACGCCTGCGCCCGTAGCTCAGATGGATAGAGCGTTAGGTTGCGGACCTAAAGGCCACAGGTTCGAGTCCTGTCGGGCGCATTCCGCATCGAATCGCCGCTTCAATAAGAAGCGGCGTTTTTCATTTGTCTCGGATACTCATGCTCGTCGGCGACAAGAGCTTTGTTTTTAAGATGTTCAAAAGAGAAACTTTTAAAAGTTTCTCTTTGGCCGCCGGAGGCAGAACGGAGGTCGTTTTGCTTGTTTGCGCAGCGATTTTATGCCTTCCCGGTAAATGAGCGACTGGCCTTCTCCGACATCGGTTGAGAGTTCGCCGGAAATCTCGTAGCCGAGGCGCTCGTAGAAACCTCCGGATGGCAGGGAGACGCTCAATTTGATTTCAGAGAGGCCTTTTTCGAAGGCGATTTCTTCAAGAGTCCGCATGATTTCAGCGCCGATGCCGTTTCTTTGAATGTCGGAGCGGACGAAGACGCCCGAAATCTCGGAGCCGATCAGCGAGCCTGTGGCCAGAATGCTTCCGTTGCGGTTGTCTTCGACAATCAGGATGACGCCCTGCGCGTTTCTTTCGAGGATTCTTTTATCCGAATGCCAGTCTTTGAAGAAATCGACGGCGCGGGGAGGGTAGACGCCTGAATACGAAGCGTCGACGACGGCGGCGATGAAGTCGCGAAGCGGCGACAGATCGGCCTCGCGGAAACGGCGAATCGATGCATATCGATTATCCATGGCTCGAAGAAGCTGGCCGGGGCGATTGCGCCCGGCGCGCCGGCGGATTAGTATCTGTTTTTCCCGAAGATGGCTTTCTGCCAAAGGTCGCGGCGGTCGAGATAGCCGTTTTCTTTGTACCATTCGATAGTTTCGCGCGCGCCTTCCAGCAGGTCGGGATGCTCGAATTCGAAGCCGAGGGAACGGAGCTTGGTGTTGTCGAATGTGTATACGGCTTTGAGGTAGTAAACCATGTCTTTCTCGACGAAGGGGCGGGTTCCCATGATTTTTGCGAACGAGCGGGAAGCGTCCGCGATGTGGTCTGCGGCGCGCACAAATAGGTCTCGCGGGATGAACACGGGCATGATGCGCACGCCCATCAGCGGGCATACGAACTCGACGAACTCGCGCAGCGTGTACCGGCTGTTGTCGATGACGATGTAAGTTTCGCCGATGGCTTCCTTGATGTCGGAGACGAAAAGGGCGGCGCGGCAGACGTCACGGATGTGAACGCCGACGATGTAGCTGTCGAGGTTGACGGGGAAGGGGAGGATGGGGAATTTTGCGAGCAGGAACAGTATGGTGGCGACGCCGTAGACGTTGCGAGGGCCGTACACCGGGGCGGGCTGGACGATGGAGACGGGGAGTCCCTTCCCGACGTATTCGACGCCGATTTCCTCCTGCATGAGCTTGGAGCGCTCGTAGTTAGTGCCGGGCCGCTTGGTGTTGGATTCGCGCACCGGAAGCTCGTCCGGCTCCGGGTGTCCGTACACCGAAACGGTGGAGAACAGCACGAAGCGTTTTAGGTCCTGCTTGAGCGACATCTCGCAGATGTTGCGCATGCCGAACACGTTGACTTTTTCGCATATCTCCCACGGGGCCTCGTAGTCGAAGATGGCGGCGGGGTGATAGACGTAGTCGATTTTTCCTTTGAAGATGTTCTTTAGAGAATCGACATTCGTTATGTCGGCGGGGATGAATTCTGCTTTCGGATTGACGAACTCTCGGGAAGCTCCTTCGAGGTCGGTGGCGATGACGCGGAAGCCTTTTTCGACGAGCAGATCGACCATGTGGCCGCCGGCGAAGCCGCAGGCTCCGGTGACTATGGCGGTCGGCGCTGAGCGGACGTCCGTCACGCCGGGGCTAGCCGTTTTTTTCGCGGGAGCTTTTTTCTTTGGGGCGGCTTTTGCGGCGGACTTCTTAGCCGGAGCCGGTTTGGGTTTCGCTGCGGGCTTGGGCGCCGCTTTCGCCGCGGTTTTCTTTGATGTCTTATTCGCAACAGATTTCGGAGCGGCCTTCGCCGCCGCTGTTTTTTTTGTCGTCGCTTTCTTCGCCATGTTTCCGGCCTCCGGTTTCGCGGTTTGGCGGACGCGCCGGGCGCGCCGCCGAATAAACGCATTATACCTCAAGGGGCGAGCATAAGTGAACCCCGTGGAGAGAAACAAGTGAAATAGTTCACATGCCCCCGCTGCGGGACGGGCCGAATGAAAAGAGATTATTCGCAGAATATTTAGATTGTCACAGCGGAGACAATAAATATAATATCGATAATAGTTCGGAGGACAATTATGATCAAAACAACTTCGGATTTTTCTGAAGCCATTGCGCGATTATTTGTTTCAGCATTAATCATTGTTCTTGTCACGGGGCATTCCGCAGCGCATTCAAAGTGGCTGGAGCCTGACGCCATGATGTTCGAGGAGAATAAACCGATTAAGGTCGCGGCGTTCGACGACGTCACTTGCGTATTGTTTGCCAACGGCAGAACAGGCTGCTTCGGAAGAAACATGTCAAACACGCTGATGCCGAACGATTTGGAATCAACATCGTCGATAATTGAGAACGAATATATCGAAGACGCGGTTGATATAACTATAGGTCTTTCGCATTTCTGCGCCGCGCTGACAAACGGAACGACGGCTTGTTACGGAGACAATGACAGTTGGCAGGTCGGGATAGAGTCGCAGAGAGAAATTACGGAACCTGTGATCGCGATCGGGACTATGGATGTTGTGAAAGTGGCGTCTGGAGCGTTTTTCACATGCGCGCTCGAAAGAGCCGGGAGGGTGAAATGCTGGGGCGGCGTTATATTTGCGACGAATGAAAACCTAGGAGAGAAAAGGCTTCCGGATTACGTGAAAGGAATGGAAAAAGCAAAAGACTTGACGGCAGGGAACGCGCATGTGTGCGCGATCGTCGATGAAGGCGGAATAAAATGCATGGGCGGAAACGAGTCCGGCCAGTTGGGGAACGGCAAGATGGAATCGCGAAGCGGGTTGTCCTATGTTAAAGGGATTTCAGACGCGATAGCGATATCATCTGGGACTTCGCATTCATGCGCCGTGACGAAGAAGAACGGATACGTATATTGTTGGGGAAACAATGCCAAAGGGCAGTTGGGCGCGAACTCGAGAGTGAACGCCGCGGCGCCGACGCGGGTAGCCGGCGTTTCAGACGTTGTTTCACTGGCCTTAGGCGAAGCGCATTCATGCGCATTGATGAAATCCGGCTCCGTGGTTTGTTGGGGAGCGAATGATAGAGGGCAACTTGGGACAGGAGACACGATAGACAGGGAAAAATACGCTTATGTAAGAGATTTGAAAAACGTTCGACAGATAGCCGCCGGGCGCAAGCATACATGCGCGATTCTAGATGAAGGGACCCTTATGTGTTGGGGAGACAACAAATCCGGTCAATTAGGAAACGAGCGCGAGTTAAGGACGGGGGTTCCAAAGAAAATGGCAAATATCGGACCGGCAGTAGGCGTTTCTGCCGGGCCGGAACACACGTGTGTCGCGACAGCGGACGGCTTTGTCGAGTGCAGGGGAGAGGGAAGTTGCGGGAACATGTGGATTGAGGAAAATTTCAAATTGTCGGAAATGTCAGGCGCGCTTGGGGTTGACCGCGTCGCGGATGTGGCGGCGGGCGAATGTTTCAATTGCGTTATGACGAACAAAGGCGCTGTGATGTGCGCTGGAGCAAATCATTCTGGCCAACTCGGCGACGGGTCTTTAAAAAGCAGGACTTCGTTCGATAGTGTGCGGAACGTCGGAAAAGCCAAGGCAATAACGACCGGTTGGAATCATGCTTGCGCTATAGAGACTAGCGAGAATGTAAAATGCTGGGGGGCTAACCATATGGGACAGTTAGGCATAAACACCGCTGATTATTTGGCGATTCCGAGCAATCCGGTTTCCGGAGTTTTGAATGCGCTGAGTGTTTCCGCCGGGGCCGGAGCGACATGTGTTGTCGAAAAAAACGGCGATATAAAATGCTGGGGAGCGAACGATTACGGTCAGATTGGAGACGGCTCTACAGTTATGTCGTTTTTTCCGAAGTTGGTAAAGAACGTAAAATCAGCAGTTTCAGTAGCGGTGTCTAATAATCACGCATGCGCGGCGGTGGCGGACGGACGAGTTTTTTGCTGGGGCAACAATGGAGCCGCAGGACAACTGGGAACAGGCTCTTTTGAGAATCCGCCCGAACCTGTGGAAGCTGTCGGAGTAGAAAACGCCATATCGGTTTCATTAGGCGATTTATTCTCATGCGCTTTGATTAGAGACGGAGGGGTGGCTTGCTGGGGTTCAAACAGAAATGGAGAAATCGGGTTTCGCGAAGGCGGCGGTTCATTGACGGCAATGAGAGTCGAAGGATTAAGAGATGTCGTAAAAATTGCTTCTGGAAATGAACATACATGCGCGCTTGTCGGCGACGGTTCGGTGTATTGCTGGGGTTCAGACAGACAAGGTCAGCTTGGTTCGTCGACGCCGGCTTTCGAGACTCTTCCTGTGAAAGCGGTTCTTTATAAATAGGAAAATTTATGATGTATTCGACATGGTTCAAGAGGATTTCTTTTCAAACCGATAATGCGATGTCCTTATGTCGGCGATCCGCGCCGAGGCTCATGTAAACTGCAAGAGGCGTTAGCGCAACTGTTAAAAAAGCTATTCTTTGGCAGACCTAGGCGATGACGCGCGTTTTGTCGGAAGCGCAAGGCAAAGGTCGATTCGGTCTGGATTGACATTTGCGCTACTCAAATTTGAATACTGAATTCGGACGCTTATAATTCAGATTTATTGATAGTAAGATGGGGATTGGCTATATTAGTAGATTGAAAACGAGGCGAGGTGGACGTATTGGACTACGACCCGATGAATCAGGAGTCTGTGGAAATACCTGAAAACATAAAGAACTATCCGATGATACCGTTGCGGGACATAGTGATATTTCCGCACATGATAGTGCCGTTGTTCATAGGGCGGGGCAAATCGGTGAAGGCGCTGGAAGAAGCGATGATGAACGACCGGCGGATAGTGGTCGTCGCGCAGAAGCAGCCGGGCATAGAGGACCCTGACAGGGATGATCTGTACGGAGTGGGAACGCTGTGCGAGGCGCTGAACATGGTGAAGCTGCCGGACGGCACTATCAAGGCGCTCATCGAAGGCGTAAACAGGGTGAAGATTCTGGATTATCTTGTGGACGACGAGTATTTCGTCACGCAGGTGGAGCTTATCGAGGAAGAGGCGTCGAAGAACATGGAAGTCGAGGCGCTGATGAGGGAGATTCTCGGCAAGTTCGACAAATATGTGAGATACACGCGGTCGATGCCGCCGGAGGCGTACACGTCTGCGTCGTCGGTGGACGAGCCGTGCCGGCTGGCGGACCTGATTGCTTCTCAGCTCGTGCTGAAGGTGGACGTCAAGCAGAGGGTGCTTGAGGCGTTTTTTGCTAAGGAGCGCCTGATAGCCCTCTCTTCAATCCTCGACGATGAACTGGAGATTCTGGACATTCAGAAAAAAATTCAGTCGCAGGTTAAGAAGCAGATAGAAAAATCGCAGAAGGAGTATTACCTGAAGGAGCAGTTGAAGGCGATTCACCGGGAGCTTGGGGACGCTGAGGAGTTCACCGGGGAACTGCTGGAACTAAAAGAGAAGGCGGACAAGGCGGGGCTGCCGGATTACGCGCGGGAGAAGGTGGAAGCGGAGTTGAAACGGCTGTCAAAGATGCCGTTCGGCTCTCCCGAAGCGGTGGTGTCTCGCAACTATATAGACTGGATACTGGATTTGCCGTGGGACAAGAACATAGTTGAGAATCTGAACACTGGGCATGTGAAGAAGATACTGGACGAGGATCACTACGGGCTTGAAAAGGTGAAGGAAAGAATAGTCGAGTATCTGGCGGTGAGGAAGCTGAGCAAGAAGGGGCATGGGGTGATACTGTGTCTTGTGGGGCCTCCGGGGACTGGGAAGACGTCGCTGGGCAAGTCGATAGGAAGGGCGCTTGAGAGGAAGTACGCGAGGGCGTCGCTGGGAGGCGTGAGGGACGAGGCGGAGATAAGAGGGCACAGGAGGACATACATCGGCTCAATGCCGGGCCGGATAATTCAGCAGATGAAGAGGGTGGGCGTGACCAACCCGGTGTTTCTGCTGGATGAGGTGGACAAGATGAGTTCGGACTTCCGGGGCGACCCGTCGGCGGCGCTGCTGGAGGCTCTAGACCCGGAGATAAACAAGGAGTTCGTGGATCACTATCTGGAAATACCTTACGACCTTTCGGGGGTGATGTTCATAACGACGGCGAACCTGACGCAGCCTATCCCGCCTCCGCTGCTCGACAGGATGGAGGTCATCCGGCTGTCTGGCTACACCGAAGAGGAAAAACTGAACATAGCGAGGCTGCACCTGCTGCCGAGGCAGCTCAAGGAACACGGGTTGAACGAGGAGTCGCTGAAGATATCGGACAGCGTGCTGCTTGAGATAGTCAGGAGATACACGCGCGAGGCGGGCGTGAGGAATTTGGAGAGGGAGCTTGCGCAGGTGTGCCGCAAGCATACGGCCTGCTTGGTGTCGGAGCACGAGGACCGGAACGGGGACGCGGCTCCGGAAACCGCGAAGGGGAAGCCGAAGGGCGGAAAGAAGCGCGCGGCAAAGGACGACATCGAGCAGAAATGCGCGGTGGTCACTAAAAAGAATCTGGAAAAATATCTTGGGAAACCCAAACATAGATACGGAGTGATAGGGGAGACGGACGAGGTGGGGCTGGCGACGGGGATGGCGTGGACGCAGACGGGCGGAGAGATTCTCAGCATCGAGGCTACGCTGATGCCGGGCAAGGGGGAGCTTATCCTGACAGGGCTGCTGGGGGACGTGATGAAGGAGTCGGCGCAGGCGGCGCTGAGCTACGCGCGGGGGCATTCGGAGGGGCTGAATCTGGGCACGGATTATTTCAAGAACACGGACATACATCTTCACGTGCCGGAGGGGGCGATACCGAAGGACGGGCCGTCGGCGGGCATAGCGCTGGCGGTGTCGCTGATATCCGCGCTGTCCGGCAGGCCGGTGGACAGGAACGTGGCGATGACGGGAGAGATAACGCTTAGAGGCAGGGCGCTGCCTGTGGGCGGCATAAAGGAAAAGGTTTTTGCGGCGCACCGGGCGGGGATAACGAAGATTATCCTGCCGGTGGACAACGAGAAGGATTATTACGAGATACAGCCGAACGTGCGCAGGAAGCTAGAGGCGCTCTTTGTGGATCACGTCGAGCAGGCGTTGGAAGCCACGCTCAAGAGCGCGGACGGCAAAGGCGGCGGCGGAAATAATAATGCGGCGTCACGCGGAGGCGGAAAAAGTGCGAAAAAATGACAGCGCGCCCGGAGAAGGCTCCGGAGCGGCGGAATCTGAACTTTCGAAACGGTTCGACCCATCGGCTTACGAGCCTGTGTGGAGGGAATATTGGGAGCGCGAGGGAGTGTTCTCCCGCCCGTCGGTCGGGGGCGCAAAGAGTTTCTCGATGGTTATCCCGCCGCCGAACGTGACGGGCAAGCTCCACATGGGCCATGCTCTGAACATGACTCTTCAGGACGTTCTTCTGAGGTTCAATTTTCTGCGGGGCAGGGACGCGTTGTGGGTTCCGGGGACGGACCATGCGGGCATCGCCACCCAGAACGTGGTCGAGGTGAAGCTCGATAAGGAGGGCCTCGACCGGCACAAGCTGGGGCGGGAGAAGTTCGTCGAGCGCGTGTGGGCATGGAAGGACGAATACCACGCGAACATCAAGAATCAGATAACTCGGATGGGCGCGGGAGTGGACTGGAAGCGGGAGAGGTTCACTCTTGACGAGCAGTGCTCGCTCGCCGTTCGCACGGCGTTCAAGCAGTTGTTCGACGAGGGGCTTATATATCAGGACAGCCGGATAATCAACTGGTGTCCGTTCCACAAGACCGCTCTGTCGGACATCGAGGTGGAGCATGTCGAGGAGGACGGATTTTTCTATCACATAAAGTACCCTGTGAAGGGCGAGGACTACGCGCTGGAGATAGCGACCACGAGGCCGGAGACGTTGCTCGGCGACTCGGCGGTGGCGGTGCATCCGGACGACGAGAGATACAAGAAATATCACGGGAAGACGTGCGTGTTGCCGCTGGTGGGACGCGATATACCGATAATCTGCGATCCTTACGTGGATTTGGAGTTCGGCTCCGGGGCGTTGAAGATAACTCCGGCCCACGACCCGAACGACTTTGAGATAGGGCGGGCGCACGGGCTGCCTGAATATGTGATGTTGACGGAAGACGGAAGGATTTCCGACGACTATCCGGCGTACGCGGGGATGGACAGGTTCGAGGCGAGGGAGAAGATAATCGCGGACCTCGAGGCCGCCGGGCTATTCATAAAGAAGGAGCCGTACAAGCACTCGGTCGGCCACTGCTACAGGTGCCAGAGCGCGGTTGAGCCGTACCTGAGCCTGCAATGGTTCGTGAGGATGAAGGAGCTTGCGGGGCCGGCGATGGACGCGGTGAAGGACGGTCGGACGCGCTTTGTGCCGGAGCGTTGGACGAAGGTGTACCTAGACTGGCTGGAGAACATCCGGGACTGGTGCATATCGAGGCAGTTGTGGTGGGGACACCGGATACCGGTGTGGGACTGCGGGTCGTGCGGAACGCGCTCATGCTCGATAGAAGACATCGACGCGTGCCCTAAGTGCGGCTCGAAAGAGATTACTCAGCAGAGCGACGTGCTGGACACGTGGTTCAGTTCCGGATTGTGGCCGCTTTCGACGCTGGGCTGGCCGAACAAGACCGCCGACCTAAAGACTTACTATCCCACGTCCGTTCTGGTGACCGGGTTCGACATCATATTTTTCTGGGTGGCGCGGATGATGTTTTTCGGCCTGAAGTTCGGGGGCGATGTGCCGTTCGGGGACGTGTTCATCCACGGGCTGATAAGGGACGAGACCGGAAAGAAGATGAGCAAGAGTTCGGGCAACGCGATGGACCCGATGGAAATCATAGACGAGTTCGGCGCTGACGCGATGAGGTTCACATTCCTGTATCTCGGTTCGATGGGGCAGGACGTGAACGTTTCGACGGAGAGATTCCGGATCGGGGCCGGGTTCTGCAACAAGCTGTGGAACACGGCGCGGTTCATACTGATGATGGCGCCGGACGCGCCGGGGATAGCGGCCTCGGAACTGAGTTCGGCGAAGCTGGACTTGAAGGACAGGTGGATGCTGTCGCGGGCGGCGTCGGTTGTGAAAGAGACGACCTCGCTGATGGAGACGTACGACCTGAACGAGGCGGCGCAGAAGATATACGACCTGATGTGGCGGGATTTCTGCGACTGGTATATAGAGCTGGCCAAACGCCCGTTGCGCGAGGGCGACGCCGAGACGGTCGGCGCGGTGTCCGCAGTTCTGCATCACACGCTCCGCAGAATCCTCGTCATGCTGCATCCCTACATTCCCCACATCACCGAGGAGATATGGAGCAAGCTGCCGGGGACGGACGGGACTATACTGGACGCTGGATGGCCTGCGGACGATTGGAAGATTGACGCGGGAGCTGAAGAGGATGTGGCGCTGTTGCAGGACGTGGTGCGCCGGATTCGGGACATCAGGGCCGGGCTGAACCTGCCGCCGTCTGAAAAGCTGCCAGTGACGCTGATAACGCATGACGAGACGGGGGGGCGCGCGCTCTTGCTCGAATCCGAGGCGCGGTTTATCAGGGACATGGCGGGCGCGGGCGAAATCTCGGTGGACAAGCCTCTCGCCGAGGGCGTCTCGGCGATGAGCGGCATCGCCGGGGGCGTGGAGATATTCGTCCCGGTGGCAGCCGACGTGCTCGAAGCGGAGTCCGCGAGACTGAAGAAAAACAGGGAAAAAGTTCTCGTCGATATCTCTAAGTCAGAATCGAAGCTGGGCAACGAGCAGTTCGTCAGCAACGCCCCTGAGGAGATAGTGAGCAGGGAAAAAGAGCGGCTTGCCGGGATGAAGGGCGATCTGGAAAAGCTCGACGCCCGGATAGCGATGCTTGGCGGAACGGCATGACAGGCGCGCGACCGGGGGCTTGAAGCGGACACTTTTAAGCTCCGCGCGCGGACACTATATTATGGGCGGGGCCGGGCGTCTCGGTTTCGCAGGGAAAAGAGGTCGGTTTGATGGACAGGACACCTAAAGACGCGCCCGAAGAAGTCGGGCAGTTGCCGAGAAAGGATTACTTCTGGGCGATAATCGCCGCAGGAGTGATCGTGGTCGGCGCGGGCGCTTGGTTTCTCGGCAATTTCATCGCCGGAAAAATCGTGAATAAAAACTCGACCGAAATCGGCGAAATATCCACTATGGATTCGGACTCGCCGGTGGATTTGCCGTTGGCCGCAACGGACGCGCAGAGAAGGGATTACGCCGACCGAACGAATGACGCCTCGAAAAAAAACACGGCGGATAAGACGGATATCCCTGAAAAGACTCAGGTGGAAATCGTAGCCGAGAAGCAGTCAGACAATCAGGATTCCGCAAAACCGCCTGACGACCGAAAGCCTTCCGTCGGAGGAGACGAGCCGGAACGGGCCGCTCAATACGAGCCGCCACGCAAGCCAGCGCCATCTCTCCAGCCGGAAGCTGCCGACATGGAAGATAAGGCTGAAAAAAAAGCAGCTCCGGAGACGCCGAAACCACAGACGTCGGGTAAAACGATATATGTGCTCCAACTGGGCGTCTATGACTCAAAAGAAAACGCCGACCGGATGAAGAAGAACCTCATCGACGAGTACGGTCTTGAAGTGTTCGTCGGCAAGGTCGATTACGACGGAGTGACAAAATACCGGGTGCAGTTGGGGGCGTTCACGGACAAGGCGAACGCGCAGAAACTGGGCAGGGAGTTGCAACTCAAAGGATACAACTACTACATCGCCGAGAAGGTCGTCGAGTAAGGGCGCGAGGGCTGGATCGGCGGCGCTGTTATGAAAAAATTTCTCCATACCAAACGGGCGGCGGCGGCGATCTGCGCCGTCGCGCTGACCGTCGATCAGGCTTCCAAGCTGGCGGTTAATGGTTTTATGGAGTCGCGCGGCGGCGAAGACCTCGTTTTAATTCCCGGATTCCTATCGGTGATTCAATCGCACAACACGGGCGTGGCGTTCGGCATGTTCAATGGAGTCCCGTGGCTGGCGCTTGGGCTACAGGCTGCGGCGGTTGTTGTTCTGGCTGTCGTCTATGTGAGGACGGGGCTTGGCGGAGGCGCGGCGGGAACCGTCGGCGCGGGACTTCTGTTCGGCGGAGCGGCGGGCAATATCATCGACAGGCTGCGCATCGGCCATGTGTTCGACTTCATACTGGCGCACTGGGAAAACTACTACTGGCCGGCGTTCAACGCGGCGGACATTTTTATAGTCGCGGGGGCCGCGCTTTTCGGCATCGCCGTAATAAGGAGCGGAGCGGATGGCTGAGCGGACGTTCCTTGTTCCGCTGGACAGCCGTCCGGCCAACACGGACATGCCTGAAAGGATGTCCGCTTCTGCGGGCATAGCCGTCGACCGGCCACCTCTGAGCGTTCTAGGCTCGTTGCGTCGTCCCGCTGACATCCCGGCGGTTCGAGGCCGGCTCGAAGAGGCGTTGCGCGCTGGCGCTCGCCGCGTCATCATCTCGACCGACATGCTGGCTTACGGCGGTCTTGTCGCTTCCCGCTCTCCCGCAACTTCTCTCAGGGAAGCGGAGCGCAACCTGTCGTTTGTTAAGAAACTCAAAAAGAAATATCCTGATTTGGAAATCTACGCGTTCGGCGTGATTCCGCGCGACGCGACGACGGCGGCTGATTCGGAGTCTTTCAAACGGTGGAGCGAGCAGATGCGTGGCGCGGATACAAAGGCGGCGGCAGCCGCGCGGCCCGGACGCGAGAGGAATTTTAAGATAAACGCGACGCTCATCGAGTGGGCCGCCGAAGGGGCGCTGGACTTTTTCGCGCTGGGCAAGGAGGACACAGCGGCGGGCAACCCGAATGCTGCGGAGATCGAGGCCCTCGAAACAGCGGCAAGGGCGGCGGGCAGCGACCGCGCGGCGGTTCTTACAGGCGCGGATGAACTGGCCCAGATTATGCTCGCAAGATGTTTCCTGCGGCGCGCGCGCGCGCCTCTGAAGTTCTTTATCGACTGTTCCCGAAGGGATATGGAAGTAATTCCTTTGTACGAGCCGGGACCGTTCGGGGAGAATATAAGAATGCAAATAATGTGCGCCGGGGGAGTCGAGGCGGATTCGGCGGCGGACGCCGACGCGGTTCTACTGCCCGCCGTGTCTCGCGGCGCGGAAGATTTGTTTCTCGCGCAACTTAGAGGCGGTCGGGCGATCCCGGACGAAGTCCCTCAGGCATTGATAGAGAAAATCGGCAGGCATGCGCGCGCGGGCCGCGCGGTGGGCGTAATCGACGCCCTGCGCGTTAACGGCTCGTCTCCGGCGCTGGTGGAGGCTCTGCTGAATAAGAAGCTGTTTTTCAGGCTGGCCGGGTACGCGGGTTGGAACACCGCGTCGAACTCTTCGGGAACGGTTGTGGCGCAGACCGCGCTGGCGGTAGCCGGAGCCAGAGATATTCCGATTGGAAGCGCGCGAGCGAACAGCCGCGCCGTATCTCGCGCAGGATTCATGCTCGACAGGCTGGCAGACGACTATGTTTATTCGGTTTTCGCAAGAGGCGAACTTGCGCGGAGACTGGAAAGTCCAATGGACATGAAATACACTGAAGAAGTCAGGCGGGCGTTAAATGAAATAATGGAATCGAGGGTCAGGAAGACGCTGGAGCGCGCGTTCGCAGGAGACCCCGTGAAGGTTTTTGCGGGAGGCCCGCGCGCGCTTGCGGCGGATGCGCAGACAGCCCGGATTCACGCCTGCCTGCCGTGGAAACGTCTTTTTGAGGCGCGGATTGACTTGGATGTCAAACTGAAGATGGTAGACGGCTGAGGCCCTGCGGAAGATATGGGAAAACGATTTTTAACTCTTGGAATAGAGACTTCCTGCGACGAGACGTCGGCGGCTGTGCTGGAAGGGCCGGACAAGCTGTTGTCGAACGTGGTGGCATCTCAGGAGAAGATACATGCCCGGTTTGGCGGAGTGGTTCCAGAGATAGCGGCGAGGAAGCATGTCGAAGCGATAAACCATATAATCGAGGCGGCGCTTGAGGAGGCCGGAGCCGGGTTCGGCGACATAGACCTGATAGCGGCGACGACCGGGCCGGGTCTGGCGGTAAGCCTGCTGGTGGGGATATCGGCGGCGCGCGCGCTGTCTCACTCTCTGGGCATCCCTGCGGTGGGAGTCAGCCATCTCGAAGGGCATCTGTTGGCGAACTGCGTAGGCAGCGCGGGCGCGGATTTCCCGGCTGTCTGTCTTCTGGTGTCCGGCGGGCATACGGAAATAATTTACGTGGCGGGAATGGGAGACTACGAGCCGCTCGGCTCGACAGTGGACGACGCGGCGGGGGAGGCGTTCGACAAAGTGGCGCGCGCCCTCGGACTAGGATATCCCGGCGGCCCGGCTATCCAGCGCGCGGCGGCGGCGGGCGACCCGAAAAAAATTTCCTTCCCACGACCGATGCTGCGCGAAAACAACTTCAACTTCAGCTTCAGCGGACTGAAAACCGCCGTGATAAACCATATCCGGGTGAACGGGCTTGCCGCCCCCGGCGAAGATGGGGCCTCCGCAGAAGATGTCGCCGCCGCGTTTCAGGAAGCAGTGGCGGACGTGCTGACTGAGAAGACGCTCAGAGCCGCCGAAGACAGAGGCGCGCGGGACGTGTGGCTCGGCGGCGGCGTCGCCGCCAACAAACGACTCCGCGAACGACTCAAAGAAGAATCCCTGAGGCGCGGATTCGGTTTCTTTTCACCCCCCATGACTCTCTGCACGGACAACGCCGGGATGATAGCGAAGGCGGGGTATGAGATATATTCCCGCGGCGGCGCGCTGCCGGGGCTCCTCGCGAATCCGTCAATGGGATTGAAGAGCGGTTGAGCATAAGAAAAATCATTTCAACAGAAGAAAAATTCGAATGCAACACATGCGCTTGGCGGCTTGTGCGGCTTTGCTACAGGCGCGCCCCGTGGTTCATGCTTGTGAGGGAGCCTCTGGTCTTTGGCATGAGAATTCTGGCCCGGTTGTATGGGATAGACATCCGTCGCGGCCGCCGAGGACACCCAGACTGCCGGGGTTGCGTCAGATACGCTAAAAATGAGTTGAAAAAAAAGTCTTCTGCTTTTGTTCGGTTGAACGGCATTATCGACCCGGTGTTCAATAGGATGAGGAATTCAATCATAACTCAACTGGAGTTAGAAGAAGCAAGGAACTTCGCGAGGGACGCCGCCGAACAGAATTGTTGTTCGGGAACAGATGGGAAAGATAACTTATTAAAGGGTGCCTGACGTTTTCATACGTCACAATTTTACCGGACCAGTTTCTCTATGAATTTCAACATGACAACAAACTATAAGTAATGTTATTAGATAAAGATATAACAGAGGCGATGAAAATCAGACAAAACGGACACACAGACAATCATGGACTGAACAAAAATAGAAATCGACATTGATTTTTTTAATGATTTTTATATCAATATTTATAAAATCAAAGTATCTCATATCATTTATATTATATATTGACAAGAGGAGGCGTTTTTGTTAATATTTCCGAACTATGGAAAAAATAACAATCGGCGGCAAAAGGGTAGTAAGGCAGGCTTATGGATTTGACGATGTCTCAATCGTCCCGTCAAATGTGACGCTGGATCCAGAGGATGCGGATGCGTCAGTGGAGATAGCCGGATTCAAATTTGAGGCGCCCTTCGTGGCGTCGGCCATGGACGGGGTAGTGGATGTGCGGTTCGCCATAGAAATGGGGAAGCTGGGCGGGCTGGCGGTTCTCAACCTCCACGGACTCCAGACAAAGTTCGACGATCCGGCGGGCGTGTTGGACGAGATAGCGCAGAAGTCGCCCGAAGAGGTGACTGCGTTCATCCAGAAGGCGTACCGAGAGCCTATCAAGGAAGAATTGGTCGGCAAGAGGGTGGAAGAGATTAAAAAGGGCGGAGTGATCTGCTCGGTTTCGTCGATTCCGCAGGACGCCGAGAGGTTCGGCGCGCTGGCGGCGGAGGCCGGGGTGGACATCTTCGTGGTGCAGTCCACCGTGACATCCACAAAACACGTGTCGTCCCGCGCTAAGTCGTTCGACATCGCGTCGTTCTGCAAGAGTTACAAGAAGCCGGTTATCGTGGGCAACTGCGTGACATATCAGGTGAGCATGGATCTGATGGAAGCGGGAGTGGCGGGCATACTGGTCGGAGTGGGGCCGGGGGCGGCGTGCACGACTCGTGGAGTGTTGGGCATAGGCGTGCCGCAGATGACCGCCACGGCGGACGCGGCGGCGGCCAGAGACGATTTCGAGAAGAAGACCGGCAAGCGCGTCGCCGTCATCACGGACGGCGGCATGAGGGTCGGTGGAGATATATGCAAGGCGATAGCCGCAGGAGCGGATGCCGTTATGATCGGTTCTCCGTTCGCCAGAGCCGAAGAGGCTCCGGGGCGCGGGTATCACTGGGGAATGGCGACGTCGCACGCCGCGCTACCGAGGGGCACGCGGGTAAGAGTGGGCGTTCACGGCCCCCTGAAAAACATCCTGCTCGGCCCCTCGCTGGTCGACGACGGCTCTCAGAACCTGCTAGGCTCGATCAAGAACGCCATGGGGCTGTGCGGGACGAAGACGTTGCGCGATTTCCAGAACGTCGAGATGGTCATATCCCCGTCGTTCATGACGGAGGGGAAATTGTTGCAGTCAGCCCAGCGGGTCGGCATGGGCCGCTGACGCAAGCTGACATAAATTATGGATCTGCATAAACTGAAAAGAACAGCCAAGCCGCTCGAATGGTCCGACGAGGACAGAGAGTTGGCTTTAGGCATTCTGCGGACGGACACCTTGTTTCGCAGGGTAGAGGACTCCGCGGTAGCCGGGTTGCTGGACTGCGCGCTGTCGGCGGGCGCGGAATGCGCCGAGGAGCTTATCGAGGAGCAGGACTGCGCGGACCCGTTGCGGCTGTCGAGGCGCATGGGTATAAGGGTGCTGTTCGACATCAGCCGGAGCGCTTCGGCAGGCTCTTTCAACATCCTTTCGACTTACACTCATCAACCGCCGACGATAACGGTATATGAGAACAGGCTGCGCTTGTGCAGGGAAAAGCTCATGGGGCGCGGCAAACGCAACAACGTGTTCCTCGCCAACCTGACCAACATCTGCGTGGCGCACGAGATATATCATCACATAGAGCGGAAATCGCTGAAGTTCATCAATCTGCAGCACAGGATAACGATAGCCGATCTTAGAGTTGTCAAGATACAGAAAAGTCTTTCCATGCTTTCGGAAGTGGCGGCGAACGCCTTTGCGATGAGGCTGATGGAACTGCCGACGCTTCCGAGCATAATTCACGAGGGGTTCGAAGTCTGAGCCTCCCATGAGGAGGAGACCCAGTATGCGGGGAGATTCGGAAAAGCTGAAAAGGTTCAATATGGTGGTCGTGCCCTCGGCGGGCAGGTCCCTATATAACATTGTGGTGTCGTATCATTTTCTTTACGCGGCGGCGGCGGTTTTGGCCGTCGTTCTGTGCCTCAACGCGTTGTTGCTGACCGGCTACATCGGGGCGCGGGGAAGAACAGGCGCGTTCGGCGCCGCGAACGCCGAAGAGTCCGTTGAGGAACTTAACCGGAAGGCTGAGGAACTGAGCGTCGAACTTGAACAGGTGAAGGAAATCGGCCAGAGGATTCAGGACAAGACGGGCATCAGCGTCGAGCCTGACATGACGGAGCGATCGAGCGAAGAAGGATACGACGGGCTGTCGAGCAGATGGTCGGGAGCGGACGGAGCCGACTACGCCGCCTTGAGGATGCGCGAACTTGACGCCGAAGTGGAGTCCCGCAAGCAGGCGCTCCTGACGGCGGAGAGAAGAATTGAAAAGAAACTCGAAAAATTCGCCGGCGTTCCGTCAATCAGTCCGGTGAGAAACGGAGAGGTCAGCTCCGGGTTCGGATACAGAGTGCATCCGATTACCGGCTCATGGGAATTCCACGAAGGGATAGACATCAGGGGCGAATACACGACGCCGATATACGCGACGGCTGACGGCGTTGTGGAGTTTTCCGACTGGCGTCACGGATACGGCAAAGCGGTCGGCATCGACCACGAAAACGGATACTTCACGATGTACGCGCACAACTCAAGAAACCTCGTAAGAGAGGGCGAAAGAGTGCGGAAAGGCCAGATCATCGCGTATGTGGGCGGAACCGGATCGACCACCGGCACGCACGTGCACTACGAAGTTCATTTCGACGGAAGGCTGCAGAACCCCGTAAAGTTCCTCAGAGTGGACCCTAGGGATCTCGACAAGTTCTGATCCCGGGGCCTGACTAGTTGATGACAGATAAAAAGAACCCCGCAACGTATAGAGACTCCGGCGTCGATATAGACGCGGGAGAACGCGCCGTCTCTCTCATAAAAAACATGGCCAGAAGCACTTTCTCCCCTCAGGTCGTATCCGACCTCGGAGGCTTCAGCGGCCTTTTCGCCATCAAGGATTTGATCGGTCCGGACCCGGTTCTGGTCTCAGGCACGGACGGCGTAGGCACAAAACTTAAACTGGCATTCATGACGGACATCCACAACACGGTCGGAATCGACGCGGTGGCGATGTGCGTCAACGACGTGATATGCACGGGCGCGCGCCCGCTGTTTTTTCTCGACTACCTCGCGGTAGGACGACTCCAACCCGAAAAGGTTGCGGACATCGTGTCCGGAATCGCGGAGGGATGCCGCCGGGGGCTTTGCGCGCTGGTCGGCGGAGAGATGGCCGAGATGCCCGGCTTCTATCAGGACGGCGAATACGACATCGCCGGGTTCTGCGTCGGGCTGGTAGATCGCTCCCGCGTCATCAACGGCTCAACAATAGAATCAGGCGACGCGCTTATTTGCCTTCCTTCGACGGGAGTCCACAGCAACGGATTTTCGCTGGTTAGGAAAGCGGTTTTCGAGATAGGCGGGCTGACAGTCGGCGACACCGCGCCCGAACTTGGCGGCAGGACGGTCGGCGAGGCTCTGCTTGAGCCGACGGCCATCTACTCGAAGGAAGTGGCGGCGATGACTGGAGCGGCGAGGGTCAAGGGGCTGGCGCACATAACAGGCGGCGGGCTTGAGGGCAACCTCATGCGCGTCATGCCCGACGGGCTGAGTCTGGACATCGACTGGAGCGCGTGGAAACGGCCTGCGGTGTTCGACATGATACAGAGGCTGGGCGGCATCGAGGAAAGCGAGATGCGGCGCGTGTTCAACTTGGGCGTCGGCATGGTGGCTGTGGTGTCGCCGCAGGACGCGGAAAAGACGATGGCCGCCGCGCGCGCCGCAGGCTGCGCGGCCCCGGTCATAATGGGCAGCGTGAAATGAAGTTGGAGAATATTTATTTCATCAGGCACGGCGAGACCGACCTGAATCTTCAGCAAAGATGCCAAGGAAGGCAGGACATTTCTCTCAACGAAACAGGCCGCGAGCAAATGAGACGGACCGCTGAAAGACTGGCGAGGGTCAGGCTCGACGTCATATATTCAAGCCCGCTGAGGCGGGCGGTGGAGAGCGCGGAAATCGTGGCGGAGCCTCGCGGAATGAAAACCGCAGCGCTTGACTGGCTCAACGAGATAGACCATGGCGCTCTAGAAGGATTGAACAGAGCGGAGGCGGACGCGGCGCATCCCGGACTGATGAGCGTTTGGCTGGAGCGGCCGCACGAAGCGGCATTCCCCTGCGGAGAGACGCTCTCCGATGTGGAAGGACGGGCGCTCGAGGGTTTGCGGGAACTGTTTAACTCCGCCGAGGGAAACATCGCCCTCGTCACCCATCAGGTGATAAGCGGCGTCGCCCGGTGCGCCTTCCTCGGACTGCCGCTGTCGGCAATGTGGGAAGACAAGCTTGTGAACGGAGACTGGTTCGAGTTCGCGCTCGACGAGGAAACGAAAAAAAGGATCATGTCCCGGAGGCGACCGGGTTTTTAATCAACGCCATGGCGGCATGCCGCCGGAGGATAAGATGGGCACAATCTCTCGCGCTCTAATCAGTGTGTACGACAAGACGGGCATTATTGAACTGGCCGCGCTTCTGGCAAAAAAAGGGGTGTCGGCGATATGCACGACCGGCACGCAGAAGCTGCTCGACAAGAACGGAATAAAGACGGCTGACATAGGCTCGGCGGGCGGAGCCGGAGACCTCTTCGCGGGCGCGATAAGGACGATGCACCCGGCGATACTCGCGTCGCTGATGGTCAAACCGGGCGACTCGGCGGCTCTCGATCAGTTGAAGAACATGGGCGGCGAACCTATTGACCTTCTGGTGGTCAACCCGCTTCCGATTGAGTCGCCGGAAAACGCTCCTCGCGGCAAGGGGGCTAAGGCGTTCGACTCGATGGACATCGGCGCTCTCAACCTCATCCGGGCGGCGCTTCGCAACGCCGACAATGTCGTCATCCTGAGCAACCCGGCCCAGTATGAGGGATTCATGGCGGCTTTCGCAGACGGCAACGGCTCGATAACCGAGAGCCTGCGCAACAAACTGGCGCTTCAGGCCGCCGAACTTCTGGCTGAATACGACATCGGCATCTATCAGCATTTCAACAACCTCGCCGGCGGCGGCGAATTCCTAGCTGACACGCTTTTCCTGAGATATAAGAAACAACTGCCGCTCAAATACGGGGAAAACCCGCATCAGAAAGCGGCTTTCTTCCGCAGGCCGGAATTCGAAGGCGTCTCTCTGTGCGACCTCGAACAGATCAACGGCCCCGAATTGTCATACAACAACCTGAACGACCTGAACACTGCGCTCGAAATCGCGCTCGAATTCGACCACGACATGGCGGTCATCGTCAAACACGGCAACCCTGTGAGCGTCGCAATGGAGAAGGACGCGCACACTTCGTTCGTCAAGGCGAAGGAGTCGGACAGGATATCGTCGTTCGGCGCGGTGGTGGCGTTCAACTGTCAGGTGGACAAAAAGACGGCCAAAGAGATAGAGACGGCGTACACGGAAGTGCTGATGGCGGTGAAATTCACGGACGGGGCGTTGGAAGTTCTGCGCGCGTCGAAGAAGACCGCGAACATGAAAATACTCAAGATAAACAGCAAAAAATGGGCGAAGCCCGCAAAGACGATATGCGTCAAAAGCGTGCTCGGAGGCGTCATAGTTCAGGAGAACGACAACCTGCTCGTCCCCGAAGACGGACAGATAAAAATGGCGTCGAAGAGAAAACCGACGCGCAAGCAGTTGGCGGATCTGGTGCTGGCGTGGAAAGTGTGCAAGTACGTAAGATCAAACGCGATAGTGATAGTGAAAGACGGCAGGACGCTGGGGATAGGCGCGGGCCAAATGAGCAGGCTGGACGCGATGAAGATAGCCATCGAGAAGGCCGGAGAGGAAGTCGTTGGGGCGGTGATGGCGTCGGACGCTTATTTCCCGTTCAGGAATGTGATAGACGAGGCGGCGCAATCGGGGATATCGGCGATAATCCAACCGGGCGGCGCGCGCAGAGACGACGAAATCGTTATGGCCTGCGACGAGCACAACGTGGCCCTGTGCCTAACCGGAATGAGGCATTTCAAGCATTAATTTTGCTCCGGATGCCGCGATATCGAGAGATTTTGAGAAAAAAGCGCTTCGCGGCGGAAAACAAAGGGCTATTCGGCGGCGAAAACGGATAATTGTCAATTAAGCGTTTTTTTAGCCGTACAAAGTTGACAATTATTTTTTTAAATGTAAAGATACTATGAACAGCGGCATTGTATTGTATTTTTTATTGGTGTGATGATGGAAGAAAGGAGGTGAAATCTCTGGAATCATCATCGCATCGAATGCAATAAGCAGGGAAAGGGACGGAAGGGAAACCGAAGGCAAGGAAACGTGGAAACTTGTCTGGAAGGCGACCTGAAAGTCCCGAAAAACAGGAAATTTCCAGGGAGGTTGTAAATGAAGAAACTAGTACTAGCAGCATTGGCATTAACACTCACGGTAGGAATCTCCGTGAAATCGTATTCCGCGACGCTTGTGGACGTTCATAGCGGCCACTGGGCTGCGGACGCGGTGCAGAAGCTCGTCGACAGCGGCCTGATCGAAGGCTACCCCGACGGGACGTTCAAGGGGGACAGGCCTCTCACGAGGTACGAGTACGCGATGGTTGTTGCCAGAATGATGGATATTCTGGACAAGACGTACTGCATGAAGAGCGAATGCAAGGCAGCCCCCGCGGCTCCGGGAGCCCCTGCGGCTCCGGGAATCAGCCCGGCTCAGCTCGATGAAATTCGCGACATAGTGAAGAAGCTTGCCGCGGAGTTCAAAGACGAACTGGCTGCCCTGAAAGTGAAAGTTGACGAGAACTCCAGCCGCATCGACAAGTTGGAGAAGAAAGTCGACAACGCTTTCCTCGGCAAACTGCAGGTCGGCGGAAGCATCCGCCAGAGGATCGACGCTCCCGGCACGGATCTGGCTGACGCGACATTCGTGTCGACGTACAACAGCCTGTACGGGACGGCTATCGCCAACGGCGATCTGAACGCCGGATACGAAATGCTAGCCAACCTGACGTTCGACGGCGAAGCCGGCAAGAACGTCACGTTCTCGCTGGGTCTCGAAAAGACGCTTCTGAATAGAGCGTCGATAGGCGAAGGCTCCGTTGCTCCGATCGATGACGATCTGAAGCTCGTGCACGCTTTCGTAGATTTGAACTTCTCGGACAACGTGTCTGAACTCGATGTTCTCAAGTTGCGCTCAGGTTATCAGGACCTAGCGTTCGGCCCGTACGGGATGATGGTTGACACGACAGGCGCGAACTCGATGGCCGCTATGAAGCTTGATGTGGCCAAGAGCGTCGTGGCCCTGACGGGATTTGCCGGCGCGCTCGATATGGACGCGTTGGGCGTCGGGATGCCGGAAGGCCTCGGCGGAGGAGAGAGAGATCTTTACGCCGCCGCCCGCCTCGGACTCGACCTGCCGTTCGTTGACCTCGGCGTCAACTACCTCGCCTCCGGCTTCGACAAAGAGAAGGCATGGGGCGTGGATATGGTCGCTCCGCTCCTGAAGGACTCGATGTTCCTGAAGGAACTGCGCGGCGAGTACATGAAGGTTGTGGACCTGACCACGGGCGCCAGCCCGGCGGCCGGGGACACGGATTACAGCTTCGTGGTCGGCCTCGACCTTTACAAGAGCAAAAAGGCCGGCATCAGCGTCACATACGGGGACATCCCCGCCGTGACAGGTCTCACGAGCGCTGTCTCCAACCCGTTCACCGAGTATGACACCGTCTGCCCGAGAGGGCTTGACGTTTCGGCCGCCAACTGCATTTCCTACAACTCCGGCAACCTGATTCTTCCCGCCGGTTTTGAAGGCTTCGGCGTCGAAGGCACATACACGGTTCTCGGCGATGTTGAACTCGGCGGAAAGGCCGTCATGGGCAACTATGCCGGCGGAGCTCTCGGAGCCATCGATCTCGACGGCAGGAAGTATCCGGGCTTCGGCGCTGTTTCCGTGACAAAGCCGATCAACAAAGACTCGCAGTTCAAAGTCGAGTACATGCAGCAGGGAGCTTCCGACTATATCCTCAATCGCGTCAGAGGCGAGCTGCTCATCAACTTCTAATTTTTTCACTCTGTGACACCTACCCCCGGAGGACAGATGTTCTCCGGGGGTTTTTTTTCATCCGGTTTCATTCTAAAATCATATGTGCGCCCAGAAACGGAGAGACAACAGTGAACAAAGCATCGGACAAAGAAAAACGCGCCGGGAGAGCCGCGCGGATATGCTCATTGGCGCTCATTGCGACAGCGCTTGCCGTGTCAGGCGTCTCGGCGGCGGCTCAGGAAACAGCGGTCGCCGAGCGCCTGCTCAACATATCGGCGGACAACTTCGAGGGCGACGCCGAACAGGGAGCCATGTCGCTTCGCGGCAACGTAAGAATCGAATACGGCGGGATGCTGATGGAATCCGGCGCGATGGATTTGAACAGAGAGACCGGAGATGTTTCCGCCGATGGAGACATCTCGGTTACGCGGGAAGGGCTGGAGTTCAAGGGATGCGGATTCAAATACAACTACAAGACGGGGGAAGGCTCGCTGAAGGCGGCGTCCGCTCGGATGGAGGGCATGTATTTCTTCAGCGGAAACGTGGCGATCGCCAACGATAGCGTGGCGATGAGCGACGTGTCCGCGTCCACCTGCCCTCTGGACGCGAGCGATTATACCATAAAGGCGAAGAGGGTGGAGCTTTCGCAGGACGGGCGGGCGAAGTTCAACAAAATATCGTTTCATTTCAAAGACAGGCGGGTGATGAGCTGGCCGTCGTACACGATGAGGCCGGGAGGCCGAAGGGACGCGGGCGCCGGTTCGGGCGTCGAGTACGGAAGCTGGATTTTTTCTCCGCCTTCTCTCGGATACTCGGATGTCGGGGGCGCGGAAATCAGGTCCGGAGTGGCGCGCGCCCGCGCTAAAGGCGACACGGTGGGGCTTTACACCAACTATTATTTCAGGGAAGGCTTTTTCACAGAGGCAAGATGGCAAAAGCCGATAGGGGATTTTAACGCGACCCTGCGCTTCGGCAAACAATTTAAAGAAAACAGAGGGTATTTCAAATATTACAGCCCTGAGACGGTGTGGAACTCGCCGACGGCGGAGTTGAAGATGCCGCAGAAAGCGTATCGCGGGGCGCGGTTGCTGGTGGACGGCGGCTTGGAGGCGGGCATGCTCAAGGAAGACCATCTCGACAAGGCCCAAGGCCGAGCGCACGCGAACGTCAACGCCAAATATATCCTCAACCCCAAGAAAAAGATTCAGCACGCTTTAATCTCGGACTTGAGGCTGGGGCTTTATAAAGGATGGGAGAGATACCGCGTGATAGGCTCCGGGCTTGAGACGTCATTCGCGTTCGGAGAGAGGCGGAACTTAAGGGTTCAATATCTGATGTTCAACCATAACGGAGACACGCCGTTCGACACCGACAGGGTGAACACGAACAACAAGCTCTTCGTGTACGCGGACCACAAGATAAGCAAGAGGACGAGCCTGATGGTCGACATGCAGTACGACGACGATCTGAAAAAGTTCGACGAGGTCGTGCTGGGAGGATTCAGGCAGTATAAATGCGTCGAGTTTGAACTGGCGTGGCGAGCGAAGAGAAAAATGATAAACATGAGCATGAGCATAAGAGGGCCGGAGGGCAGATGATTCTGAAGGCTGCTAAGGCGTTGGCGGTTGCGGTTCTGGCGGTTGCGGCTCTCGCGGCGTCGGCGGACAGCGCGTCGGCGACCGCTCGCAATATGACGGAAAGCAACAAGATGGCGCTTGCGCGCCGGACGCGCGAGGTCCAGCGCTCCGAGCTTTTTAGAGTGAGCCGGGGCAGAATGCGCCCCAACCCGGTCGTGTTTTCCCGGCACGGGATTTATCAGCACGTTCTGCAGAATCACGACCTGATAATTAAAGAGCACACGGACTATTTCGGCAACGCGATGGCGAGGATGGGGAAGTTTTACGCAGAGAGCGGGCCGGAAGCGAGGCGGGCGGACGGCTCCGCGTCCATGGAATCTCGCATGAAGGAGTTGCTGAGGATTTACGATCTGGAGCCTGCGCTGGAAAAATGCGAGACGCTGTATGATATATGGCAGGCGGTGGAGGAGTCGAAGGGCGCGATGGAGGCGCTGCCTGCGCGGGCGGCGATGGCGGCGAACGCGGCTGTCTGGGCGTCCGAGGCGTTCGACGGCGACCCGCCGGAGAGCGTGGCTGCCAAGTTGGAAGAGCTTGCGGGCCGATGGCCGCCCGCGCGCGATGTTTTCGAGATGGAAAAAAATCTAAAAGAGTTGGCGGAAGCGTACGCGGAGCTTTTCGCCGGGATAGCGGCGGAGCGCGGGGAGGGCGGAAGATGAGGAAGGCGCTCGCGTTTTTCATTGTCGCGGCGGCGCTGTGTCTGCCCGCGCTAGCCGAGACGCCATCGCCGGAAAAGGCCACTATAGAGTTCGATGACCGGGCGGTGGTGGTGTCGGCGGACCGCGCGTTACTGGAAAAGATAAGTCGGTGGGCGGCGGAACTGGAGCCTGACGAGGCGAGGGGCCGGGTAGAGGATTTGATACGGGCCGAGTTCGGGGACGGCGTCGATGTGGAAGTTTTCGAGACTGGCCGGGCGGCGGACGCTGCCGGCGTTAAGACGATTAGAACCACGTTGAGGGCGGGCGCGATGGGCGGGCTGATACCTCCACTCGAGGGGCTTTCGGCGGAACGGGCAAAGTCCGTGCTGGTCATGTTCGGGTTCATGTCGGTGACAGCCGAAGAGTTCGAATCTCTGACGGAGCAGGGCAGGATAAGACTGTTGGCCGGAGCGCGTAGCGGCCGGGTGGCGGTCATCCACGGGTCGGACGCGTTCGACGCGGTAGTCATCCATCTCATGCGGGAGGCTGACGGGGAGAATGCCGGCAAAGTTGCCGAATAGATAAACATGAAAAAAATAAAATTGTCATTGAAGGCCTTCGCGGCGCTCGCCGCCGTTCTGGCGTGTCTGGCGTGCGCGCCGCGCGCGTTCGCCGACGGCGAGCCTGAACGTGACGTGTTCGTGGCGATGGCGACTACGGAACAATTGGAGGCCGGGTTCGTGATCGAAGCGGGGGGGATGCCGGTCTATGTGAAGGCCGAACGGACGCCGCCCTCGTGGGAATCCCTTGTAGTGCCAGTGCCCGGCGGCGGGCAGAAACTGAAAGTGGTTCAGGTCCCGCCGAGAGCGGCGACCGGAGACGAGAGGGAGGAGGCGCGAGCGATTATCCTTCCCATCCTCATTGAGGACAAGGCCCTCGCGCGAGGCGTCACTCTTCATCTGACAACTCCCGAAGGCGGCTCGGCTTCCATACCAATCCCGCCGAGAAAGGTTTTTATTTCCATTCCTTTCATCATTCCCGTCACCGAGGCTGTGCATCCTGATTTCGGCGACAGGGACAGGAACATCATCCTTCAGATAGTTCCGAAGATAACCAAGAAGGCTCAGGTGGACGTGGACAACACCGCCGCAGACGGGATAGTGGCGGACATCAAGTACGAGGGAATAGCGTACCTGAAGCTTAAAGACATCCTCAACCGCACCAACAGGCGGGACATGGACGGCACGTTCTTCGTCGGCAAGGAGCGCGACAACAGGTGGACTTTCATCACGGAGAACCTTTTCGAGAGGTTCGACGAAAGGAACGTGGGGGTTCAGAAGAACCAGATCATCGGCTCGGGGTTGAAGAGCCTGTGGCGCGTTGACCAACTGAACAATATGAACAAAACGAAATATGGGGCGAACATAAGGCGGGAGGGCCGCTTCGGGTACGCGCAGATCGGCAACGTGGACAGGAAGGTGAAGGACAGGACTCACTTCGAGATGGGATACGGGGACGAGCGGCTGATGCTGGTTGGCAGGCTGGAGGGGCTTGAGGTGGTGAATCCTTCCTCGCGGCTGGGCGCGGCGATGAAGGTTGAGAAAGAGGGGTTCCAGTTGAGGACGAGCGGGGGGGACGACCGCAGGTTCTTCGAGGGAAGGTTCGGCACGCTCAAGGTGCAGGACTTCGACGACGAGGGGGAGATAGACGATTATTTTAATTTCGACTTCACATACACTACGGCGCTCGGCGGGGACGCGAAGAGATGGCGTCCGCGCAAGAAATGGCTTGTGTCCGGAGACGCCTCGATGAGGTTCTGGGGGCGCGGCAGTTCCTCTTGGCTCGAAGGAGAGTTCAGGTTGGACGCCACCTACAAAAGAGACTGGGCGGCGATTCTGCGGTTCAACAACGACTTCGCCCGCATAACGGGCCGCGCGGAGAATCCTCTCTGGGAATCTCTCTTTATTTCTTTCATGCGAAACAGGGACTATTTCAACCGCGACGACAGGCTGGCCAAGTTCGGACTAGACTCGATTTTCGTGGATCTGGATTACTCGCGGCAGGGAAAAGGGGCGAATTACGGCAGGCGCATCAGATACGGTTTTTCAAGAAACGTGATCATATACAAATACGATTTTCCAATGGAGTTCTATTTCGAGACGGTGAAGAGCCGTGTGTACAGACCGGGCGCGGGCATAAGCATAAGGAGATATCTGTGAGGCTGAAGGCGGCTCTTTTAACGCTTGTCTTGGCTGCGTCCATCGCGGCTTGCGCCGCGCTTGCGGACGCTTCCTCTTCCTTCGAAGGCGCGGATGGCGGGCTTGCGACGCTGACCCTGCGGACATCCGACGGGCTTGCGCTCGTGGACGGCTCCCCGGAGCTGGTGGAAGAACTCCGGTCTCTGCTCGGACTGGAGGCCATTCCGCCGATTGCTAACAGGCAATTATTTGCGTGGCTGACGGCGCATGGCGCGGCGGCTGAAAACATAAGGCTGTTCGCGCGCGGAGGGGCGGCGGACAGTTCGCCCTCGGCGCTTAGGTGGCGCAAGACGACCGTGCGAAAAGCGATCCTCTCTGGCGACGCGCCATACATACTCGGCAGGCCGCTTCATGAAGCGTACATGGCGATAAGGGCATCCGGCGCGAGGATGCTCCTCCTTGATTCGCCCGCCGCGCTAGATTCAATATCCGATTTTCCCCGCACCGTCTTCATATTCTCTTCGGCGTACGGCGCCGGGATGGACGGCATATATGTGGACGGAGCGGACAGGTCTCCGGGGTTGCCGGGATACAACATCGTGGCGTTCGACGGAAAAAGCGGAAAGGTGACGGCGTCGGGCGGCTTCAACATGTTCATAGGGCCGGAGGAAAGCGAGAGGATGGAAGGGTTTCTGCGGGCCCTGCCGAATGGTTCATATGCGGCGGCTTCCATCATGTGGGGGTCGGGGCCTTTCATGACGCCGGGCGCGGCGGATGCTCTAAGCGAGTTCGGCTCGCGGCAGAGTCTCGACCCGGAGATGTTAATATCGCACGCGATGTTCGGCGGCAAGGCCGAAGGATCTGTCGCGGCGGAGGCGGCGGCGGTGAACCTCGGCTCAAAAGTCGTGCTTTTCGGATCAGGAGACAGGGTTTCCGAGGCGCGCATTGCGGCGGGCGAGGTTCCTTGCCCCGGCCGCGCATTGGCCCTCGCGGGAACCCGGCCCGACGACGCTCTTTTCATACTCGAAGAGATCAGGTAATCAGTCTCCACGACATTTGATTTTTCATCTTCTCAATAATAGAATATGTAAACGAAATTGAGTTATTTCTTGCTATGGAAGAATTGAGCGGAAAAGGGAAGAAAAAAAGGCGCGTGCTGATAATCAGCGACGGCAAGCGCGGTCACGTCCATCAGACGGAGGGCGTGGCGCGCAAGCTCAAAGGAATTATCGGCAAAAAGCTCGAAATCAAGATGAGCAAGCCTTACTATCTTTTCCTCGTGGCGATGTCTTTTATGGCGAGGCGTTTCAAGTTTTCGTCTCCTCTGATTCTCTTCTGGATACAGAAAGTCACGAACGTGTCGATTGAAAGCTTGGTGAAGTTCGCGCCCGACCTGATAATATCCGCCGGCTCGTTCACGCATCCTGTGACGTTCCTGCTTGGGAAGATATGGAACGCCAAGACGGTGGTATGCATGAGGCCGTCGCTGTTGTCGGCGACGGACTTCAATCTGGTGGTGGCTCCGAGGCACGATCAGGAAAAGTGCAAGGGCGAGAACGTTATATACACGATGGGGGCCGCAAGCCACATATCCGAAGGGTTCATATTCGCCGAATCTGTCGCGCTGCATCAGAAGATAAAGGGAGACCTTCATCGCCCGGTCGGGCTGCTAATCGGGGGGGAAAGCGCGCACGCGCGCCTCGACGCGGAGATGGCCGGGGAATTGATGAACGAAGTTCTGCTGGCCTGCGAGGAGTACGATCTGTCGCTGCTGACCACCACGTCGCGGCGCACGTCCCCGGCGGCCGAGGCCGTTGTGCGAGACGAACTCAAGGAGCATCCCCGCAACGCTTATCTGCTTCTGGCTTCAGAAAGTCCGGACAACCCGGTTCCCGGAATAATCGGCCTCTGCGAGGCGGTCATCGTCACGGAAGACAGCGTGTCGATGGTGTCCGAGATAATCACCGGCGGCAAGTACGCCGTGGTCGTGAAGATAGGAAGAAAGAAGAAAAGAAATAAGTTCGACAAGATGCTGCAGGACCTGACGGACGAGCAGTACATAACATACACCTCGATAGATGGAATCAACCGCGCCATAGGCGACGTGCTGAACCGCAAGAGGCAGGGATTCAGGCCGCTGGATGAATCGAAGCGGGTGGCGCAGGAGATTGAGCGCAGATTTTTCGGGGGCGGGTCGAGCATGGGCGCGATGAGATGACAACCGGGCGCGGCGCGGCTGAAGCGAGGCGAGATGAGGTTTGACATATCGACATCGGCGGCGGTTTTAATTGCGGCTCTGATTGTTTTCTCCGGAGCGGCGCGCGCGGTTTCCGACAGAGCGATAGACTACCTCGGCAAGACCGCTCCGAGGCCGGCGGGCATGGGCGGAGCTTTCACTGCGGTCGGCGGCGATCCCATCGGGCTGGTATGGAACCCATCGGCGGCGCTGCGCTCAGACCGCTTTTCTTTCTCCCGCAACCACAGCCTCAGGCATTTTCCCGGCGACAAGCGCAACTTGGATCAGTTTGATTCCGACACCGTCGGCGTGGTGATCCCCGTTCAGGGCGAAGGCGCGGTCGGGGTGTCTTTCACTATCCCCGGCGAATGGGGGATAGACCACGCGGACACGAATGGATTATTGACGGACAGAGAAAAATTGCGAGGGCGCGAGCGGCGAATTTCTTACAGCGAACTTGGCGGCTCGCGCGGCAACGCCGCATTTTCAGCCGATTCCAACTGGTTCAGATACGACGACATCGACGACGCCTCCGCTTCAAACAGGAGTTTCGAGACTGGCGGCATGTTCTCATTCTACTACGAAGCGGACGACGGGATGAGGTACGGGGTGTCCCTGCGCGGGCTTGTCGAGAGGATAAAAGGGAAAGGCGATGGCAGAAAGCGCAAGGCGACGGCGACGTTCGGCGTCGCCTACCGGCCCGACGAAAAAGCGTCCACGCTTCTGGCGGCCGACTTTGAGCTGTGCTGGAAAGACGATTTGCGGACAAGATGGTTCGCGGGCGCGGAGCGCGAGTTCGACGGAAGATATTTCATAAGGGCGGGGTCTATGAACGGTCTGCCGACTTACGGAGCGGGCGCGGAGGCGGGTTCGGTCAGGCTCGACTTTGCGACCGTTAAAAACCTGCTGCCGAAAGTAACCGGCAACGAGGACGTAAAAGAGTTTCAGGACGGGCATTTCATATCCTATACGGTAAGCATGTGAAACTGGAAAAGACTACGATATTTCTGCAGAAGTGGCGGGTGCGGCTGGGGCACGTCTTCGGGTTGCTGATAATCATATTCGCCCGGCCCGAGATCAAATGGCTGATTGTCGGCGCGGCGGTGTCGCTGGCGGGCGAGGCCATAAGAGTGGTTTCGGCGGGAAGCATAATGAAAGACAGGAAGCTGTCCATCTCCGGGCCATACGCGCGCACGCGCAACCCTCTGTATTTCGGGAGTTTTCTGATGTACCTCGGACTGTGCTTGGCCGCCAACAACATCTGGGTGACCGCCGCGTATTTCCCGTTCTTTTTCGCGGTCTATTACGCGACGATATACAGAGAAGAGAAATTTCTCGCGGGTAAGTTCGGCGCGGAATACGAGGCGTTCAAGGCGGCGGTTCCGAGGTTCCTTCCGAGGCTGAAGCCTGCGAAGGGCGCGGAGGCGGGCGGCGGGTTCAGCTTCTCGTTGGCGATGAAAAACAAAGAGTACGAGGCGCTGGTTGCCGTGATTGTGACGCTCGGCGCTCTGTGGGCTATGGGCCTGACCGGCTGGACTTTCAAGTTCTGAGCCGCCCCGGTCTTCCCCGGAGATTGAACGATGCGAGATAAAGCGCGCTCCCTGAAAATAATGTATCTGCTGCCCGAGTTGAACGTCGGCGGAGTGGAGACGCACGTGCTGGCGATGTCCGAGGGCATGCGCAAGGCCGGACACGAAGCGATTGTGGTGTCCAACGGCGGCGCGTTGCTGCCCCGGCTCGAAGCGTCCGGCGTCAGGCATATAACGCTTCCGATTCACAGGAAATCCCCCTCGGCGGTCAGGAAGATGGCAGGCGCGGTGCGGGCGATAGCGCTCGAAGAGGGCGTTGACATCGTCCACGCGCATTCCCGCGTCCCGGCATGGGTGGCGCATTTCGCATCGAAAGGCCTCCGCTCCGCTTTTATCATCACCGCGCACGGGCAGTACGCGCCACATCTCGGCAGCTCGGTGATGACAAAAGGCGATAGAATAATATGCGTCAGCGAAGTTATCCGCGAACACATGCGGGAAAGGCTCGGCGCGGACCCCGCCAAAATGCGGGTGGTGTACAACGGGATAGACATAGAGGCGGCGGAGCGGAGCGTGGCGGACCGCCGCCCCGGCGCCGAGGTGCGCGCCGAACTGGGCGTCCCGGAATCGGCCCCTGTCATAGGCTCCGTCGGCAGGCTCACAGTCGCGAAAGGCTTCAGGTTTCTGCTCGAAGCTTTCAGGCGGCTGAGGGAGAGAATGCCGGAGGCGCGCGCGCTTATTGTCGGCGATGGCCCCATGAACAAAGAACTCTCCCAACTGGCCGCGGAACTCGGCGTGGCCGACAGGGTTGTTTTTACCGGCGTGAGAACGGACATATACGATCTCTTGGGCGCGATGGACGCTTACGTGGTATCCTCGGTTTTTGAGGGGTTCCCTATGGGATGCCTTGAAGCTATGGCGGCGCGGGTTCCGATAGCCGCAACCAACGTGGGCGGGATACCTGAGATGCTGGAAGACGGTCGCGCCGCGCTGTTGGTCGAGCCGAAAAATCCGGAAGCTCTGGCGGAGGCCGCGCGCAGGCTGCTTGAAGACAGACGGTTCGCTGCCGGCGTCGCCGCGGAGGCTCGCGAGGATCTCGAACGCAAATTTTCACAGCGGAAGATGCTCGACGACACGCTAGGAATATACTGCGAAGCGCTGCGGCAGAAGCGCGGCTATGTCGGCCCTGTGGCCGGAGCGCCGACTGCGGACAAACCGCGAGCGCTTCTCACTCTGCCCGAACTGCGAGTCGGCGGCGTCGAGACTCACGTTATCGATCTTGCCGTCGGCCTCAAGGAAAAAGGATACATCCCGCTCGTCGTTTCATTCGGCGGAAAACTTGTGGAAAAACTGGAGGCCGCCGGAATCGAGCATGTCAAAATGCCGGTGCACGTGAAATCGCCCATCCCAATCTTCAAGATGGTCGGGCCGATGCGGCAGATAATCGAGGACAGGCGGATCGAACTGGTTCACGCTCATTCCCGCGTTCCCGCGTGGATATGCAGCTTGGCGCTGCGCGGAAGCGGCAGCCGCCGAATCCCCTTCGTCACCACATGCCACAGCACCTACAGCGTTCACGCCGGAAGCCGCGTCATGGTCGGCTCGGACGGAATGCTGGCCGTCAGCGAGTACGTGCGCAGGCACATGCTCGAACATTTCGGCCCTAACCCGGACGACATCCGGACGGTGCACAACGGCGTCTCTCCCGACATTTACGACGAAAGCCGGGAGGAGGAGATAAGGAACCGCTACCGCGCCGAACTAGGGATTTCTCCGTCTTCGAAAGTGGTCGGCATGGTAGCCTCGCTCACCCCCCGAAAAGGATACCACCACCTAGTGAGCGCGTCCGCGGCGGTTCTCAGGGAGAACCCGGACACAGTCTTCCTCGGAGTCGGCGGCGGCCCGCAGCTCGACGAGCTTGAAAAACAGGCGCGCGAACTCGGCGTCTCCGAACGCTTCAGGTTCCTCGGCGTCCGCAACGACGTCCGCGACCTGTTGTGCCTGTTCGACATATTCACGCTGGCGTCCGCGAGCGAAGGGTTGCCGTATGTCATCCTCGAAGCCATGTGCATGAAGAGGGCGATAGTGACAACTGACGTGGGGGGGATACCCGAAGCGCTAGAACACGAAAACAACGGTTTGCTCGTGAAACCCGGCGACGTCGCCCAGCTCGCCGGCGGAATCAACAGACTGTTGGCGGACGAGGCGCTGGCGGGAAGGATCGCCGCCGCAGCCCGACAGACCGTCATTAATTCCTTCACCGTCAGCCGCATGGTGGACAAAACTGAGGAGACGTACCGGAAACTCCTTGCGTGATATGAGAATACTTCACTTCATCAACAACATAGACCTGAGTTGGCACAAGATGCTGATGGACACGTTGAACGCGCAGGAGCGGCGCGGGCACGAGACATGGGTGGTTTTCCCGCCCGGCGGCGTCAATTTCAAAAGGATAAGCGCGCTCAGGCCCCGCTGCGTCCCGCTCCCGGTCAGAAGCAGCAAGTTCGACTATCTCGCCGCGTGGAAACTCGCGGGCATTCTCCGCGAGAAAAAAATAGACATCCTTCACACGCATCTTACAAGCAGCGCGTTGCTCGGCTCGGCGGCCGCAGGATGGGCCGGCGTTCCTTGCGTCGCCTCCGTGCTCAAGATGACGAAGAAACGCCGGTATATGAAGTGCGACGCGCTCCTGCCATGCTCGGACGCCGTCCGCGACAGCCTCCTCGAACAGGGCGTCCCGCCGGATATGATGCGCCGGGTGTATACCGGCATCGACCTTGCCCGCTACGATGATTCCGCCCGCGCCGGCGAGAACGCAAGAGCCGAATTCGGGTTCGCTCCGGAAGACGCCGTGATAGGCTCCGTCGCAAGGCTGGCTCCGATGAAGGGCCACAGCGTGTTGCTCGACGCTTTCGCTCGCGTGTCGCGCGAGGCGCCTTCCGCGCGCCTGCTGATTGTCGGAGACGGCGAGCTTCGCCCGAAACTCGAACAGCAGGCCGCCGAGTTGGGCGTCGCGCCCAAGACGGTATTTGCGGGCGCGCGGGACGACCTGCCCCGTGTGCTGAGAACTATCGATATCTCCGTTCTGGCCTCGCTTGAAAAAGAAGGGTTGCCAGTGATACTCGTCGAATCGGCGCTGATGGGCGTCCCGGCGGTGATGACGGACGTGGCTGGGATACGCGAGGTGGTCAGGCACGGAGAGACCGGGCTGCTGGCCTCTCCCGGAGACGCTCCCGCGCTGGCGGAAGCGCTTCTGGACGCGCTCCGCGACCCCGCCGCCGCGCGCTCCCGCGCTGTGGCCGCCCGCGAGTTCGTCCGCCGCGAGTTCGATGTCAACAATACCGTCGCCCAGATGGATGAGGTTTATCTCGCAGTAAAGTCCGCGCGGAGCAAGGCGGCCGCCAGATGAGCATATCCCACGACCACAGCGTTTCTTCCATCCTCCTGATAACTCTGTCGTGCATCGGCGACGTCGTGTTGACCACGCCTGTGATGCGCGTGCTGAAAGAGACATATCCGGCGGCGAAACTTACGGTGGCGGCAGGCCCGACGGCGGCCCCGATTCTCAGCAGGCATGAGTGGGTTGACAGACTGGTCATCTTCGAAAACAAGGGAAAGCATAAGGGCGCGAAAGGGGCCGCCCGCCTCGCCCTCGAACTGCGCGCCCACAAATACGACATAGTCGTTGATCTTCGAAACTCGATGATTCCCTACCTCGTCCGCGCTCGACGCAGAATAACTTCCCACAAGGCGCATCTCAAAAATCAGAACAACTTGTCCCGGCACGCTATAGACAGGCATCTCGACGTGCTCGAATCGGCGGGAATGACAGTGACCGGGCGAGACATGAAAATCACCATCCCCGGCGACGTGGACGCGAAAGTGGCGGCGTTCATGAGCAAGCGGAACCTATCCGGTCCCGGACTGATCGCGGTCAGCCCCGGCGCGGGCAGCGCCTACAAATTGTATCCGGTGGAAAAATACGCCGCCGCGCTTGAGATATTAAATAACGGAGGAGACTACAGATTCGTCGCAATCGGCTCCGAGGCGGATTCCATGTTCTGCGATCCGCTGGTCCGGGCGGTCGGGCCGCGCGCCGCAAGCGTCGCAGGACAACTCGACATCCTCGAACTCGCCGCGTTTCTGCGCCGCTGCGACGCCCTTATCGCGAACGACAGCGGCCCGATGCACATCGGCGCCGCAGTGGGCGTTCCCACCGTGGCCGTGTTCGGCCCGACTAACGCGGAGCGATACGGCCCGCGCGGCCCGCTGCACCGCATCGTGTGGCATCGCGAAAAGTGCAATCCCTGCAAAACGCCTGAATGCGGGCGCGATTCTTGCATAGGCGACATTCCTCCGGAAAGCGTCGCGGATGCGGCAAAGGACGTTCTAAACAGATAAGATGTATGACCTTGCCATAATAATTGTCAGTTATAAGACGCGCGAGCTTCTCGACAAGTGCTTGGCTTCCGTCTTTTCCGCCGAATACCCTTTCTCATACAGGGTAGTGGTGGTGGACAACGCGTCCGACGACGGCTCCGCCGAGATGGTCATCGCCAAATATCCCGACGCCCTGATAGTGAAGAACAGCGAAAACGTCGGCTTCTCGGCTGCCAACAACCAAGGCATCCGCAAGACGGAGTCGCGCCACATACTGTTGCTCAATCCGGACACCGAGCTGCTGCCGGGCGCGCTTGAGGCTATGCTAGATTTCATGGACGCTCACCCGAAAGTCGGAATCGCGGGGTGCCAGTTGCTTAACAGCGATATGACCCCGCAGGAATCTTGGTTCAGTTTTCCGCTCCCGTTCTCAAGATACATTGAGAAGAAGCCGTTCTATCCCAAGCTCGCGCGCGCGCTGCTCGGCCACCGCGACGCAGGCCCGGAGATATCCGGCGAAGGGACTCTCAGGGTTGACATCGTCAAGGGCGCTTGCCTGATGATTCGCCGCGAGACCGTCAACCGCATCGGCCTGCTCGACGAAAACTCTTTCCTATACGCCGACGACATCGACTGGTGCATCCGGGCCAGCCGCGCGGGCTGGGAAAACTATGCTCTCACCTGCCACAACGTTATCCATCACGGCTGCGCGAGCACCGATCAAGAGCCTTACATCACTATAACCAGCTCCCGCAGAAGCGCGCTCTATCTCTACCGCAAGCACTACGCCGCTCCTCTTGTGGCCGTGTGGTCCCTGCTGATTTACTCGGAAATATTGTACAAATGGGTTCTCAACGAGGCGCGCGTCCGCATGGGAAGGAGAGACTACAAGACGGTTTCCCGGAGGCGCGCTTACCGCGAGTTGGCTTCAGAGATATTCAAGGCCAAGAATAAGTCAAAACGCAACTGACACGAGTATGGCGATAGACAAAAGCGAAATAAAAAAGATACTGATAATAAAGATAAGCGCCATAGGCGACATCGTCCGCGCGTTCCCGGCCGTCGTCTCGGTCGCCAAGATGTTTCCGGACGCCCGGATTTCCTTCATGGTCTCCGAGCAATACGCTGAACTTGTCGAGCCTTGCCCCTATATCAGCGAAATAATACCTTACAAAAAACGGCGCAACCTAGAAGGACTGCCGGAATTCCTGAAGTTCGCTATGGGCATCCGCGCGCGCGGTTTCGACATGGTTCTCAACCTTCAGAACACGAAAAGATACGACATCATCGCCAAGCTGTCCGGCGCGAGCCACACCACGAAAATCGTCAATCTGGACCGCCCGGTAGACGGCGTGGAAGGCGTTTTTAAAGTTCTCGCCACTGCGGGCATCGATCCGAAAAGACGGCATTACGAGTTCTGGTTTACCGACGAGGACCGCGAGCGCGCCGGCAACTTCCTCGCCCGCAACGGGCTGTCTGAGTCGGATAAAATCGCGGGCGTCAACCCCGGCGCGGGATGGAAATCCAAACAGTGGCCGGTCGAGAAATACGCCGAGCTTTCGAGGCGGCTCATAGACAAGGACGGCATGAAAGTCGTCGTTTTCGGCTCCGCAGAAGAAAGAAACCGCGCTGAACGGATTAAAACGCTCGCCGGAGAGGGCGTGTTCGTGAATTCCGGCGAATCCTCGATCAGAGAGGCGGCGTTCGTCATTTCGAAATGTTCCGCCTTTGTCAGCAACGACAGCGGGCTTATGCACATAGCGGCGATTCAGGACGTCCCGACCGTCGGAATCTTCGGCAGCACCAACCCGGCTTATCACCGCCCGTGCCGCGAGGGCAACATCGCCATATTCCGCGCCGTGGACTGTTCTCCGTGCTCTTCTCCCGAATGCAAGCTCGACTTCGAGAAATATTACTGCCTGACGTCGATATCCGTCGACGAAGTGTACAAAGCCGTAAGAAGCATTAAGCGTTGACACGGCGCGAAGGAGGCCGTCGACGGAATATGGGCGAATCCGACGCAAACGAACTGGTTTCAATAGCGTTGCCGGCGCGCAACCGCGAAAGCTCGATAGGCGAATCCATCCGCAGCGCGCTAGGCCAGACATACCCTCATTTTGAACTGATTGTGGTGGACGACGGCTCGACGGACGGGACGGCGGACGTCGCGAGAAGCTTCGGCGACGAGCGAATCGTCGTCATCCGCACGGAACACGGCGGCGTCTCCCGCGCCCGCAACGCCGCGCTCGCCCTCATGAAGGGCCGCTATGTCGCTTTCCTTGATTCTGACGACATCTATCTTCCCAAAAAGCTCGAGTCTCAGGTCGCCTTCCTGCGCGCCCGGCCCGATATCATGTGCGCTTACTCCCCATATATCGAAATCCACAAAGGCGCCGAGAAATATCATCCCTGCGACATGGGGGAGGGCGACCTTTTTATCGAGATGTTCAAAGGCAGTTTCGTGAACGTGAACACCATCCTGATAAGGAAGGAATGCGTCGACGCGGTGGGCGGATTTCCGGAAGGCTTCAAAACTCTAGAGGACTACGATTTCTTCCTGCGGCTCGCAGAGAGGTATCCCTTCGGGCGGGTCGGCGAGACCAGCTCGGTCTACAGGATGAGCGAGCGCGACGAAGCGGACGACACCGCCAACTATCTTCACTATCTCGAATACATCGACGGCTGCCCGGAGCGTTTTGAAAAACTTCGCGGAAACATGAAGGCTTACGACTGGAAACGCGGCAAGGTGCTTTACGGCCTCGGCAAATCTCACTTCCGCGCCGGACGCTTCGAGGAGGCGGAAAAGACTATCCGCGAGGCTCTCAAATACAGATGGCAGCCGGACGTCGCTTTCTTCCTGTTTAAGCGCCTGAGAAAATTGAGGAGCAAATGAGAGCCGACGAGAGCGCCCCCGCATGGAGTTTCGTCGTTCCGAACTATAACGGCGAGACAGTGATTGCCGCATGCGCGGACGCCATGCTCGCCGCGGCCGCCCGCTCGCATTTTCCCGGCGAAATAATCATCGTCGACGACGCAAGCTCCGACCGCAGCGCGGATATCATCGGCTCATATTCGGATCGCGTTAAACTTGTCAGACTGGAAAAGAACCGCGGGTTCTCATCCGCCTGCAACGCCGGCATTTCCGCCGCTCGCGGACGCGCTATTCTTCTCATCAACAACGATGTCAGCGTATATCCGGACATAATCGACATCGCGCTTGCGCGGCTGGAGACCCCGGATGTCTTCGCCGTCAGCTTCAGGGCGTTGGACGAAAACGGACAACTCAGGATCGGACGCACCCTGCCTTCTTATAAAAAAGGATTTCTCAAGGGAGCGCCCGACGAGCGCGAGACTTTGCGGGACATGGAGGCGAAGCCGACTTTTTTTGCCTCCGGCGGCGGAGCCGCTTTCGACGCCGATAAACTCCGCGCTCTCGGCGGCTTCGACGAAAACATGAATCCCTTCTATTGGGAAGACGTCGATCTTTCGTTCCGCGCGCTCAGGCGAGGATGGAACATCGTTTACGATCCGGCCTGCCTCGTTCTACATCCATCTCACGGCGTTATTTCATCGTCGCGCCGCGCCCGCGAGGTGAACGTCATATCCCGCAGAAATCAACTCGCGTTTTTCTGGAAGAATGTGGATTGCCCCCGTATGTGGGCGGGACACGTTTTCTTTGTCGCGCTGAAGGTTCTCTCCGGATGTCTTGCCTTCAGGTTCGACTATCTCAAATCGGTGTCGGGAGCCGCGCGCTTCGCCGGGCCGGTTGCCGCGTTCAGGCGCGATCAGAAAAAACTCTCCGTCCGTTCCACGCGCGACATCATTAATCTTTTCAGTTAGAAGTTTTCCTAAGCACGATAATCATTTCCTGTCCGCTTGCGCCGAAATGCTCGACATCGAACGGGAATTTCAGCTCGATGTTGAGCTTGTGCAGAAGCCCCATCATATCTACGGGTCTCCAGCAGTGGAAATGGAAATGGACGCCGTGCTCGTTGTCCATCAGCTCGCGGGCGCGCCTGCGGATTTCTTCCTCGCAGGACAAGCCTTCGACTTTTTCTGCGAAATCCAGAAAATGCGGCTCGACGGCAGCCGCGTCCCCGTCGGCGAAGTCTCTCACAAGATGCTCGGCCGGCGTCGGCGTCCGGCGGTTGTCGAACGTCTTTCTCATGTCCGGAACGGCGAAGAACAATATCCCTCCCGGTTTCAAAACCCTCAGCATGTTTTCGAGCGCCCCTATCGGGTTGATCGTGTGTTCGATAAAATGGTTGGCTATCACAAAATCCTGAGTGCCGTCGCCGAGTGTCCCCAGCTTTTCCCCGTCGTCCACTATGTCTATGTTCGCCAGTTCGACGTCTTTCATTTCCGGGTAGAGCGTTCTCAGTTCGGACAACGGCATCCTGTCCACATATTTCACGTTGGCAAGCCCGTATGTCTCCAGCGGGTTCGCGAACGGCCCAATCTCTATTCCGTCCCCTTTGACGTACAGGCAAGCTATGATTTCCCGCCTCAGCGACCTGTGTTTGAGCAGCGTCGAGACCATTTTGTATTTCGGCATGATCCCGGCGGAACTGAGAATTCTTCCTGTTATCTTTCTTATCGTTTTTTTCATTTTCAGACGCCGTCCGATCCCGCGCTCTTGGGGCTTTCAATTATTATCGTAACAGGGCCGTGATTCATAGCCTCAATCTCCATCATCGCCCCGAAAACGCCGCAGCCGACTTGGAGATGCTCCGCCGCCTTCTTCTTGAAAAGCTCGTATAGTTTTTCGGCTTCTTCCGGAGGCGCGGCCCCGGTGAAGTTCGGGCGGTTGCCTTTCCGGCAGTCGCCTAACAGCGTGAACTGGGAGATAGCCAGCAGCCCGTAGCTCAAATCCAACGCGGACAAGTTCATCTTGCCTTCGCCGTCCTCGAACACTCGCAGGTTGACTATTTTGCGAACCATGAAATCGACGTCCGCCTCAGTGTCGCCGTGGGCGACCCCCAGAAAAACCAGCAGTCCCGGCCCGATTCGCCCGGTCTCCACTCCATCAACCGACACTGCCGCGCTCTTCACTCTCTGCGCTACCGCTTTCATATTGTTTCCAGCCTTCAGGGTTTCGACATCCTCAACAGCGCCTCGACTCCGGGGTCCAGCGGCGGAGCGAAAGCGTCGCTCGCCCGGTAGGGGTCCGTCGCCTCCGGCGTCACAATCATCATATCCGTCGCTGCGCTATCCGGGTCGGCGTACACGTAGTACATGTCTTTCAATCCGGTTTCCATGATTATATTCACCGCGTAGCCGTACTCCTGAAGCTCCCTGCCGAGTTCCGCGGCTTCGTTCTGCCTGTCGAACATTCCCACCAGCACGCCTTCCGGGCCTTTGAAGCTTTCGTCTTCCAGATAAACGTCCACGCCTTCCGCGCGCATGGACCATGCTATCTTGCGAAGTTTTTCGGAGATCGGTTCGGGGGATGGCGAGCGGGATATCCTAGAATCCGCCGTCGCCGGGCGCGGGCCGGCGCGCATCATGGCCAAGCCGCCTTCCGCGCCGCGCGCGGAGCCGCCTCGCGGTATAGCCGCAGCCGCAAAAGAAGGCTCAATCGTCGCTCCTGTGGCCATGCCCATGTCGCCGGGCCTTATAAGACGCCGCACGACAAGTTTTTCCACGCCGTCGCCGGACGTTTTAACCGCAACCGAGCCTGTCTTAGGCCCTGCCGCCTGCGCAAGCAAAAGGCTTAGGGAATCCTCTGAGGAACCCGACGGAAGAACCGCCCGCGCTCGCCCGGCTCCCGGAAATATATGCTCCATATCATCCAGCAGCCCGCCTGTAGCCGCGCGTGTCAACTGTGTGCCGACAACGTAAAAGTCCGAATCGATTTGCTTGATTCTCATCAGCAGATCCGTCGCCGCCGTCATTTCGGAAAACATTCCCATTTCGATTGTTAAATACTTGTCTCCGTTTGATGCTGTTTCCTCGCGTTTGACAGGATGATATCCCTCTATGGAAAGCAGCGCCGCGCGGCGCTCGTATTCTTTATCAGTAAGAATCGGAGAAGAGCGGACGACAAACAGTTTTCTCGCCGCCGCAGGCTCAGATGCCGCTTCGGGAGCGGGGATCGCCGCAGCGTCGCCGGGCACAGCCTCGTCCGAGGCGAAAGCGGTAGCGACGGACACGACCGCGACAATCACAATCGCCGCTGCGCGCCGCGCGCTTCTCAATGCTGATATTCTAATCGACCTAGTCATCGCTCATTTCGGCGCATGTGTAAACTTCCCGCGTCGCCGCAACATATTATAGCAGACAAAATAAAAAAGTCCGCCGCGCCGATGCGACGAAATAGCCACGCGCGGCTTCAGGCGCGCCGACTCAATTCCGCTTGAACCGAGCGGCGGCTCCGCATACAATGTAAGGCCGTAAACAAAAAGATTCATGGAAGGCGGACACTTGCGATGACAACAACGGCAATGGCGGCGGCAAGGAAGATCGCGGCGGCTCTCGTTCTGGCGGCGCTCGCGGCGCTGTTTTCGGTTTCGGCGTCGGCGGTTCCTTTCAATGTGGTCGAACACAGCGACATCGTGTTCGCCGAAGTAGACGGCCTGAAACTGGCCGGCGATATCTACGCCCCGGAAGGCGAGGGGCCTTTTCCCGGCATCCTCTCCATCCACGGCGGCGGCTTCGTCGGCGGCTCAAAAAACTGGTCAAGTCTGCCACCCTTTATGAGATACTACGCTTCTCTCGGCTACGTCGTGTTCAACGTGGATTACCGGCTTCTGGGCGAGGGCGGGATTTTTCCCAACAACATCAAAGACGTCAAATGCGCGCTGGCGTGGATGCGCGCGAACTCCGCCGCTTACAACATCGACCCGACTAGAATCGCCGCGCTCGGCGAATCCGCAGGAGCGTATCTTGCCGCGATGGTCGCCCTCACCGCAAACATGCCCGAATTCCAGCCATACCTGCCCGAATACGCGGACGCCGACACCTCCGTCGTCGCCGCCGTCCTGTACTACGCGCCCCTGAATTTCGTGAACTTCGAGAATCCGTTTTCGCGCCTGCTCGAAGCAGAAATGCAGCGGCTGGCGAAGATAAAATCAAAAAAGGAACTGATGGCGTTCAAGAAAATATATTCGCCGATAAACTACGTGAAGAACGCGCCGCCGCTGTTTATCAGTTACAGCGACCCCGACCGGACGGTTCCGCCCGACCAGTCGCGGGAGATGGCCGCCGCGCTAAAAGCCGCCGGGAAAACAGTCGATGTGCTGGAAGTCACCGGAGAAGGCATGGACCACGGCTTCGTCATCATGTCCCCCGACAGCGAACAAGCCGCCGAAGCCCGCTCCCGCTCCGCCGCTTTTCTAGAAAAATATTTGAAAAAATAATATCATCAGCGATGAAACCATTTTTTGCAAAAATAGGTTTCCCCGCGCCCCTTCCAAAAAAACTCTTGATGTGCCGATTTCGTTGAACTTCGTTCAAGTCAAAATCGGCTCTATCATGATGGGCGTTAAATTTAAGCTATACAAGGATAACTATTGTGGTTTGTGGATTTCAAGAAAATCCACTAGCAAATCGACGCTACTTGAAGGATTCTCCGTTTCAGCGTTGCCGTTTCTTTCGTGGGTGGCTCTCAAGTCTTTAGCGCGTTTCTTTGCGGCTTCCACATCGCCGTGTATTCTCTGAAAAACCCCTTCATAATCATCGTCGTAATCCTTGATGCGCTTCTTCAAGGCGCTTTTTGCGGCGTCTCTTTCGATGTGCCTTCTTTGGTCTTTGAAATGAAGCAGGAACCATAGCTCAACGCATGGATTTGAAATGGCTGTATTTATGCCGTTGTCTTTCGCCTGTTGGATGGCTTCGTTGAAATATTCATGTTCGTCCCTGTCGAAGACGCACCACACAGCGTCAAACTCATGTTTTCTTACTTTTGCGTATTTGACAAGGCTCTTAGGATTTGTGCCGGAGCCATCTTTTCCGACCACTTCGACAGCCGGTTCCGGATATCTATAATAGCTCCTCATCTTCTCAAAATAATATTTCTCTCTTTTCTCGCCTTCGCACACAATCAAGAAACGAGGCCGTTCATCTCTGCTCGGAGGCTTTCTTTGCAGGCTTCTGTCGCGCCGCGTGGCTTTCCTCTGCTTCTTCGACCCCTGCGACGGCGGATTCTTCATAATTCAAACTTCTCCAGAATCGGAATAGCGCCGTATCTGCCCGACAGATAGTTCTTTCTGTAATCCTCTTCCTTCCTCGGCTTCTTTTTGAAATCCCATAAAGAATAAAGGTCCGTAGCGCCTGTGTCATGTTTCTTTTCAGTGAACCATATCTGATCCCGTCTCAACAAATCTTTGTCAAGCAAATCCGTGTTGTGAGTCGTTCCCACGAATTGAGCGTTCTTAGGATTAACTTTCTCATTGTGAAACATCGAAACAAGCTCCCGACTCAACATCGGATGCAGTCTCAAGTCGAATTCGTCTAGAATTAAAGAATCGCCGCGCGACAATTGGAAAACTGTAATCACGGCAGCGCTGAACCATTTTACTGTGCCGTCGGATTCTTCGTTGATATCAAACTCAATGCTAGAAAGCTCTCCTTTATCGCTCGTAGTCTTGTGATATGTTTTTACTGTTTCTGGATCAGGCATTTTGACTTTTGAGTTAGAATCGCTGTTTTCCTTGCTTCTTATTATGTCAAACTCGACAACATTGTATGAAAAGTCAGATATGCCTGTGTCGGCTAAACTTAGCAAACGCTTTAATTTTGGAACAAACTCAGGCATTAAGTGACACAGAATCAAAGCACTACTTATCTGCCATTTTATTTGTTCTTCCGAATCTCCAACAAGACTGGGGAAATACCTTAAATTTATAACTTTTCTACTAATTGTCTTTGATAGTTCATGGTTGTATTGTGCCGCGACAGTAAGAAATAGAGAATCATCCCGAGTAAGTTTTGCTATTGTGTTTTTTTCTCCTTTGAAATGTGGGCCGAAATAGAATGCATCTTTTTTATTATTATTTCTTTCAAAAAGAATCCTTTTCTGTGTCTTTGGAAAACCATATAGCCATTCTTGATGAACTCTATGTTTATCGACTGAAAAACCGTAGTTATATATAGTTCCATCGACAATGAACCTGATGTCGAATTCGCTTGGCTTGTCCAAACACGATGCATCCATTTTAAAAGGTTTTGTTTCTATAGGGCGGTCTGGTAGATGATTAGTTGATGATTGGATAAAACCAGACATGAAATTCATGGCTTTTATCAGATTGGATTTGCCGGAGGCGTTGTGTCCGTAGATTATTGCTGACTTCAGGAGGTTGAGTCCTGTTCCCTGCGCGTTTTCTATGACATTTGTGTCCCATAATGTCTTGTCCGGCGACGCGATCATGCTGAACGTGACACTTTCTTTGAAAGACAAATAGTTTTTTACGCTAAAATCTACAAGCATCGGAATCAACTCCTAATCCATCAAGCTTGTGTCATATTGCCACTATGTCATAAAATAATGGCAATATATGCGACGTATATGCATATATTATGATTATTTTAGTTAAACTTCAATAGTTGCTCAAAAAACGTCTTGTAGTCGTTCACACCGCCCGGTAAACAATGCGGCCGGAGATGATGGTCGCGGAGCAGTTGAAGGCCTCGTCGAAGACTGCGATGTCCGCCGCTTTGCCGGGTTCGAGGGAGCCGAGCGCGTCTGAGCGCCCGATAATCCGCGCGGGTGTCTGGGACGCCATGCGGAACGCTTCTTCGGGCGTCGCGCCGAGCAGTTCGACGGCGTTTTTCACCGCCACATCCAGCGTCAGCACGCTACCCGCCATTGTGCCGTCCGGGATGGAGCACACCCCGTCTTTCACGTTCACTTTGAATCCCCAGACGTTGTATTCCCCGTCAGGCATGCCTGCGGCGTGAATGGAGTCGGTGACTAGGGCCATGCGGTCTGCGGATTTAAGGGCGAACGCAATTTTCGCCGCGTCGATGTGGACGTGTTTGCCGTCGAGTATCAGTTCGACGGTCATTGCCGGATCGGCGAGAGCGGCGAACGCGCAGCCGGGTTCGCGCTGGTGGAAAGCGCGGACGGCGTTGAAGAGGTGCGTGAAATGGGTTGCGCCTCGCCGGGCGGCCTCGTGGGTCTGCGCGGCTGTGGCGTCGCTGTGGCCGACAACGGGGAGGACGCCGGCGGAGACAAGCTTGTCTATCAGTTCCATCCCGCCTTCGATTTCGGGCGCGAGCGTCATCATCAGAAGCGCTGGGCCTGCCTCGCTCAAAATTTCGGCGACTTCTTTTGCGGGGGCAGTCCGTATGGCGCTGGGGATATGCGCGCCGCCTTTTGCGGGGTTGATGTATGGGCCTTCGATATTGACGCCGAGGACGCGCGCTCCGGCGGGCGCTTCCGACGCGTTTTCCGCCTGACTTGCCATCGCGCTTTTGACCGCTTTGACCGCGCCGAGCACTGCGGGGTGGGGCAGGGACACGGTGGTCGGCACGAACGCGGTCACTCCCCGCGCGGGCAACGCGCTCGCCATGTCCAGCAGTTCGCCCGCCTTGAAGAATCCCCAGTGCCCGCCGAACCCGTGCGTGTGGATATCGACGAGTCCCGGCGCGATCCAGCCGCCGCGCGCGTCTATCATCTCCGCGCCGGGCGTCTCCTGCGGCGCCCCGGTTCCGACCTTCTCAATCCTCCCGTCCGCAGCCAAGACGTATCCGGTCTCGGGCGCGGTTCCGGGCGCGACGACCCTGCCGTTGAATACTATCGTTTTCAAAATGTGTCTCCCGTGTCAGAGCGTTTTAGTCACCTTTTTGAGGAACCTCGGATTGTCGGGGTCAAGTCCTCTGGCGACCGAAAGGAAGTTCGCGAAGAACTGGAAGGGAACTATATAGAGAATGGGGCTGACAAGCTCGGCGCAGTCGACGGGCATCCGAATCGACTTGGACGCGAGTTTGAGAGTGGCCGGGTTGCTCGACGCGATGACCGTTTCGAGTTGTTTGTCCCGAAGTTCGCCGCACAGTTTGCGGATGGGAGCGGCCATGCGGCCTGACGGCGCGCAGACAAACGCCGGAAAGCCCGCGCCGGTCATCGCTATCGGGCCGTGCATGAAGTCGGCGGTGGAGAACGGCTGAGCCACCACGTAGCTCGTCTCCATCAGTTTCAGGGCCGCCTCTTTCACAGTGGCGTAGTTGAAGCCGCGCCCGATGATGACGCATCGCTCCATGTATCTGTAGCGCTCGGTTATTTCGCGCACGCGGCTCTCCACCGCAAGGGTTTCATTCACTGCGTCCGGTACGCGTTCAAGAGAGGCGAGCAGTCCGCCGTCTTCGGCAAGCGAGGCGGAAAGCATCATCATGGCCATGAGCTGGCAGGTGTAGGTCTTCGTGGCGGCCAGTCCTTTTTCGACTCCCGCGCGAAGCAGTATCACATCGTCCGCGACCGCCGCCATAGCGGAGCCGGAGGTGTTGGTGATTCCGATTGTGTACGCGCCGGAAGCCCGCGCGAGCCTGAGCGTCTCGTTGATGTCGTCGCCTTCGCCGGACTGCGATACGCCGATGACGACGCCGCGCCGCATGTCGATTTTGCGCTTATAGACCGTATGCACGGAAGGGGCTGCCAGCGAGCATGTCACTCCGTTCTCGCACTCGATGAGATATTTGCCGAAAGTCGCCGCGTTATCCGAGCTTCCTCTCGCGGCCAAAGAGAAGAATGCCGGGTCGAGCCGCCGTATCCGGGCGGCTATCTTAAAGACGTTGCGGCTTTCGCCTTTCAGCAACCTCTCCAGCGCGGCGGGCTGTTCTTTTATTTCTGAAATCATTTTTCCCATGTCTTCTACCTCGACTGTCTCGATGGAACGAGTTTTTGAGCGATTGCGCGGTGTCCGGGCGGTTGCGCTTCGGGGGTCGCCCCTGCTGCCGCGGCTGCCGCCGCTATCGCGTAAGTCACTGCGTCCGGCAGCGGACGCCTTAGCGTCAGAGCGCAACAGAGCGCGGCGGCGAACATGTCTTCCGACTGCTCCCCGAACGGCCCTTCGCAGACCGGCGCGGGATAGTGGGCCGCTTCGCGCACTTCGCAGGCGGCTGTCGCCCCGCGCGCGCCGTGGTATATCACGGCGGCCCCGGCCCCCTTTTTTAAAAAGTAATCGGCGGTTTCCTCGGCGGTCTCCATGTCCGTGGGGCGTATGCGCGACAACTCAAGCGCCGCTTCGTCCCCGGCGACCAGCACGTCCAGCATACACATGCGAGAGCTTATGTAATCGCATCCGGGAGCGGCGGCGCAGAGGACGGGGATGTCGAAATGCCGGGCGACCCTTAGCGCGAAATCGAAGGTGTCCTCCGGGATGTCCGGCGAGAGCGCCATCAGATGGCACGAGGAGATCATCGCGCGGGCGGACAGCAGGGCGGTGTTGGTCATTACCGGACGGGAGCCGGGAGCCGCCGGTTCGGCCCGCTCAATGAAATCCACGTTTACCCCGCGCCTCGCAAGCTCGTTGAGAAGCGCCGCTCCGGACGAATCAAGACCCGCGCATGAAAGATGAAACACCCGGCAGCCGAGGCCAGTCAGACAGACTGACAACCGCGCTGCGGGCGCGGCCCCGGCGGGAAACGGCGATTCACCGGCGACGCCCGCCTCGCCGTGCGTCGCTCCGACAACCGCAACGTTGAGCCTTTCGGTGGATTTCAGTTTCATACCGCTCCGCGGGCGACCTTGCGCCTCGTCTATCACCACTAGATTTTATATTAAACGAGAAAAAACCGATAGAGAAGCCGCGCAGCCCCGCCGACGCGCGGAGCGGCGCGTTTCTGAAAAACATGTTGGCGGGATATACGCACGCTTCGTATAATCAATGAAACGGAGCGAGGCAGGCTGCGCGCCCGCCCGAGCGGGAGTCAGGCTGAATGAAGAAAATCATCTGCGCCATAGTAGTCGCGGCGGCTGCGTTCGCGGCAGGCTCGGCGGCTATGGCCGCAGGCGGAACGCTTCATATATTCATGTCTGAGAAAGCCGTCGCGAACGTCTCGGATCCGGAACTAAAGCGGTTGCTGGAAAGAAACATAGATATAGCCCTCTGGGCATCATGGTATCCCGACAGCGGTTACGCGGGCGGAAACAAGTACGGCGAATACTCCCACTGGTCGGAGTTCCACAACGGGTACATAGATTATATAAGGAACGATGTCGGGCCTTCGCATCCCGAATACGAGCGTTTGATAGCGCATCTGCTGGGAGCGATGGCGCACGGGTTCGAGGATCAGGTTTTCGACCACCTTTTCATAGAGAAAGTGACGGAGGCAGACGGCGGGACGCAGGACGACGTTGACCGTGGACTGGATATGGTGTGCATGGGCGAACACGGCAGGAACGCGCTGTCCGCCGCCGAACGCCTCAAGGGCAACCCGGCCCGCCTTACCCCCGTGTCTCATCTCGAAAAAGTTTACGCCAAACTTGGGACGCCGTGGCCTGACATCCGCAGGCAGATGGTTTCTGGATTGCGGTTCCTCTATCTCGCGTACGAGGCCACGAAGATACTGCATGTCTCCGAGGCGGAAATGGTCAGGCGGAAGATACCGTGGGGCGCGGCAAACTACATGCGAGCCCCCGGCGGAGTGGACCATCTCGGCAAGCTCACCGCTCTTTACTGGGAAGCGCGATGGAAAAAACTAAACGATATTCCGGTTGATCTAGTGTTCGCGACATATCCCGAAAACGGCGGCGCGCTCATATCCCGCCGCGCCGGAACAGTCGATTCATCAATCAATATTTTCTTCTCCGAGAAATACGACCAGAGTTCAATAACTCCGGAGACAGTGTTCGTGACAGGGCCGAACGGCGCGCGCATAGAAGGCGCGTTTCACTGGTCGTACGGGCACAACATGTTGCAGTTCCGTCCCGCCGCCGACCTTCCCGCAGATTCGCGCTTCGATGTGACAGTCAAAGACTCCATCCGCGACATGTTCGGCGCGCCGATGGGCGTGGATTACACATTCTCCGTTCACACACTCTGACTTTAGATTGAATAAGACGCGTTGCTTGCGCGTTCGCCGGGACGATTCGCAGAATCGACCGGACAATATGATGTTTGCGATATATCGAAACGCCCGCGTCTGCGGACGGCCCCGACGGGTCGCTGTTTCTAACGTATGTTTTTGCTGACTTCAGCCCAGACGTCCCGCACGTCGAGCGGCTCGAACTTGGGTTTGGCGAACTCGGCTTTGCACAGTTCGTACACCGCCCGGTTGTATGGGATGTCCACGCCGAATTGATCCGCCAACTCTATTATGCGGCCGTTGATGGTGTCGAGTTCGGAATCTCCGCCGCCGCGCTGGATGATGTCCTGCGCCATGCTGCTGACGACCATCTTCTTGACGTTCTTGTCGAAGATAGGCTTGGAGATAAAAGGCGGAAGCTTAGTGGCCATCTCCATCACCATCCAAGAGGGCATGCCGCCGAGTTTGCATTCTCCGTATCCGGCGGCTTTCACAACGCGCACGCCTTCGAATGTGAGGTTGGTCAGCAGCTTCTGGAAAAGGGCGGGGTCGGATATCTCGCGGAACTTATGTCCCACGAGAGTGGTCAGCGAGTTGGTCAGGTTGATGATTATTTTCGAGTGGGCGGCGTCCTGAATGTGCGGCGTGACAATCGTTTCGACGCCTTTGTTGAAGACGCGCGCGACCATTTTTGACTCGAACTTCATTTCGTCGTCGAGCGCGCCTAGCACGATCGGCCCGCGCTTCTGGAAGCCCACAGTCCCCGGCTTGTCCAGCCACGCGTTGTAACATATCACGCCGTACAGAACGCGGGAAAAATATTTAGGAAGAATCTTCTGGTTCTCAACGCCGTTTTGCAGGGCGACGATTATCGGCAGGTCTCCGACCTTATCCTTCAACATGCGCGCTACAGGGTCGAGGCTGTAGTTTTTCACAGACACCACTATGACGTCCGGGTCTTCGATTTCTGAGATGTCGCAAGCCGCTTTCACCTTCACGTTCACGGCCCGCTTCTCTTCTCCTTGCTGGTAGAATGTGACGCCATCCTCGCGGAGTCTGTCGACAATCTCCGGCTTGTCCACGAAATACACTTCTTCGTGTTTTTCAGCTATCCAGCCGCCGACGGACGCCCCGACGGCTCCCGCTCCGAAAAATACCAGCTTCATCATTGTCGTTATCCTCCGCGCGCTCAGGCTAAAACTGAATTGGCGATTTGTATTTTGTGTTGGGCAAATCAAAACAACTGTTCATGCCTCTAGCGAACCTCAACTGGAACGGCTGCCGTTCGATGTCCAGTTCGTTGAGGATTTTCGCCGAAGGGCTGTCGCCGAACCACAGATATTCTCTGTCAGGCTCCGCGCCCTTTTTCAGCAGAAGTCCCATGTTTTTGTTCACCCGGAATGTCGCCTTGAAGTTCGTCTCGCTCTGCAGGAACCTGTCTCCCAGACGAGTGTACAGGTTGGACTTCACGTCGAAGTCCTCCGCGTTTCCTTCAATGGGGACTCGCACCCGCAGGTACTCCTTGCCCGACTCCTCTTTGGCGATCGTCACGCAGTCCCCGTCCTCTTCGTATATCTCGATCTCCTGCGTCACCTTCGGAAGCCCCCAGATGTTGTTGCCTCTCAACTGGTTTTCGTAGGATGTCACGGGCATAGAGAACACGTAGTAGCCGAACTCCTTGAACAGGTTGGACATCACCATCGGCAGAACCGGGATGTCCGCCTGCGGATCGACCAGAACGGGGATGGTCATGGCGATTTCGTTGTAAGGAGGAACGCCCATGACGTTCTTGTATTCGTAGCACGAGAACGCGACGATCGAGCGGCCCAGCGTCATCTTCACAGGCTTCACTTTCGGGTGCGGCATGATTTTCTTCGCTTTCTCGTAGTCGCACATGAAGATAGCCATCGCGCATGTGACGTCGCTGTAGAATGTCGGGAACCTGTAGTTCTTCCTGATGCCGTCTTTGAGCAGAATCGGCTCCGGCGCGTGGCGCAGTTTGAAGCGCTTGAAAAACTTGTCCGCGAACTTGTCGTCGTTGTTCAGAATGGATTCGTCGAATGTGAATGTCGGTTTCATAAAAACCTCGCAAAATAAATGTTGGAAAGATTATAGAGAAAGGCGGCCTCCCGCACAAGAACGCGCGAACTATCCTCCAAAGCGCGGCGCGTCAGGCGTTCAGGACGGCGGCGCACAGCTCGCAGAGGCTTCTCGCTGGAAAGAAACGCCAGATAGGCTTACAATATTATTGTAAAGGCCGGATCGACAATCGAGGTGGAGCCATGTTGAAGTTTAATGTGTTTATTGAAGAAGACCAAGAGGACGGCGGATATGTGATTGAATGTCCGGCTCTTCCGGGTTGCGCCTCGCAGGGGGATACGGTTGAAGAGGCCGTGGAGAATATCAAAGAAGCGATACGCGGCTGGCTGAAAGCCGAATACGGTTCCATTCCAGAAAAACTAAATATCAAGCAACAAGTTCTTGAGGTAGCTCTGTGACATGGGCAAACTGCCGGTCATATCGGGCAAAGAAGCGATAAAAGCGTTCCAGAAAAACGGGTGGCGCGTAGCAAGCGTTGAAGGCAGCCATGTGACGCTGAAGAAAGACGGCATGGCATGCAATTTGACCGTGCCGGTTCACGGCAACAAGGATGTCAAGCGCGGCCTGCTTAGAAAACTGATAGCCAAAGCAGTTCTTACGACAGATGAATTCATAGAATTATTGGATAGGGAATAGTATCTGAATCCCGCTGTTTTGTCGCGCTGAGAGATTTCATTGAAGCCTCGCTCGCGAATATCCCAAAAAACATGAATCAGGCGTTCAGGACGGCGGCGCACAGCTCGCAGCGGTGGGTGTATTTCCTGTCGAGCAGGGCGCTAAGTCCCATTTGTGCGGCGAGGGCGACCGGGCCGCCGTCCGCAAGGGCGCTTATGGCGGGGTCGCGGCGCGCGCGGTCGATTATCGCGGCGAGCGGCTCGGCGTGTATGTTGCCGATAATCAATTTATTCGAGAACAGGTTGGCGTTGCCGCAGCAGGCGCGGGCGGCCCCGTCGGGGTCGATCCATACATACCCGACGCCGAGCTGGCCGAGGCAGCCGAAGCGGGTTATGGGCGCGGGGGAGCCGTCGCGGGGGGCGCCTGCTCCGGCATCCTCATCGGCGACGTCCCTGAAAACAAACTCTGAGTCGGGCAGAGACTTCCATGTGGGCCGCGTGGGAGCCCAGAAGCCGAGCTTGATGTCGCCGCGCGCGGTCGCGAGTTTGCCCCCGGCGACGCGGGACTCAAGCCCCATTCCGGACATCAGAAGCGCGACGCGTTCGAGCCGCGCGCGCGAGCGTCCCTCGTCTTTGTCGCAACAGCCGATTGCAAACCGCGTCAGGTCGAAGAAGTCCGTCGCGTTCACTATGAACGCCGCGACGCTCTCCGGCGGAACCCGCTTGTGGAACTCGTCGCAACTGACGCGAAACCCGGCAGTGAACCCGGCTTGCTTCAGCCGCGCGAACAGGTCCCGCAGATAGTCCGTGCGGGCGGCCGCCGCGCAATTCGTCGGCGGCCTGTGCGGTTTCATGCTCAGCCGCCGGCCCTCCTTCACCAGCTCGACCATGAAGTCCCCGCGCAATGTCGGCTCTCCGCCCACGAACTGGAACGAATGCAACCCAAGCGACTTGGCCTCGCGCAACGCGCGCGCCGCCGCCGCCGAGTCCAATTCCGCGGTCGCGTCTATGCTGTCGAACGGGATATTGCAGTGATCGCAGCCGCCGGGACATTCGTAGCTCGGCGCGAACGCTATTCCTTTTGGAGTGTACTCTGCTTGGTTGTTCAAAACAGCCCTCAAATTTGCGCAAGCGCCAAAGCGGATTACTACTGCTTGAGCTTTTGCGCCGCTTCTTTTTCCATAGCCGCCCGCACAGCGCCGAAATACTTTTTCAGGTTCAGCGTCACCATGTTGCCGATGAAAGGCTCGACCATGCCGCACACCGCGCGCGCAACCGAAGGCGGAATCCCACGGACGCCGTCGATATTTATCTTCATCGAGCCAGTGATGAGCAGTCGGCAACCTCCGGGCGATTCGGTCACGGACGACGTTCCCCCGCAGTTCACGTGTTCTGTAAACATGGGCGTTTCCACCCGCCAGTCGACGGTTTTGTTTGCGGTGTCAGCGGTGTAATACTCCTTCCAACTCATCTCCGGAGACATATTGAAAACCGCTCTTATCGGAGCCGGAATGGCCGCGCGCGCGAATATCTGAACGGTGATGAATTCCCTGCCGTCCGCCAGCGGCTCCCGCGACATCACTTCTACGCGGGTCACGTTTGGCGCGAACTTCTCATACTCGTCGAAATTGTACAGCGTTCGGTCAAACAACTCGTCCGGCGAACACGGAAATTTTTCGCTGAGATTAAAACCGTACATTATTTTGATTGCCTTTCACAAAAAGAGGATGATGCTGATGCGCCCCGTATCCCTCAAGGCTCGCCGAGGGCGGACGGTGGAATTATTCGGATATTCGGTCGGAGGCAGGCTCGGCATTTTCTTTTTCCACAGGCGTTTCCGTATCCGGGACTGACGCGTCGCCGCCATCCGCGACTTCAGGGGAGGGCGGAGCTGGGGGTATCGCCGGGTCGGCGCAACACCTTGCCCCGGAGTAACTTCTGGAAGTTCCCGGCAGACCCCACCCGTTATTTTCGCAGGTGGGAGCCGTGTCGGTATTCCCGGAGCCGCCTCTGAGCGTCTTATATCTCTCTTTATAATTCTCGTCAGTCCATTCCCACGCGTTGCCGAATATGTCCGCCACGCCTTCTGGCGAAACGCATTCGGGGCGCGAGCCAGATGGATAGACTCCAACTGCGGGAGTCATATTCAGGGCGGCGTTGCAGGCCGTCGCGCTGAATGCCGGCATATTGGTTTTGTTTGGGGCGCAGGCCGGGCCGGCGCACGCGCGTGTCCATTCCCCGCCCTCGCAGAGCCTTTTCCCGGCGTCTTTGCAAATATTCGCCGCCGCAGCCCAACTCAGCCCTGCCGCAGGCTTCTCTCCCTCCTTGTTGTGCGTCTCATAGACATCCACGCAGAATGTCCCGTCTATGAAAACCATGCCCTCGGGACATGCCATGCCTTTGTGCTTTTCGAACAGGGAGACGAACTTCGCCAGCGATTCCGGAAGAATTTCCGCCGCCATCGCGTCCGCTTCGGAAATCCTCGCGTCGATATTCTCAAGTCTCAATTTCAGGCGGAAGGCGTAGTCGGTTTGCGACTTGCTTTCAGCCTCCGCGAGCCGAAGCGCGATCCTGTCGCGCTCCGGGCGGAGTTTCTTCAGTTCGGCCATCGCGACGGAAACTTCGGAGGCCGTGGCGTCCAGCGAGGCTACGAGCGCGGCGAAATCCACCGGGCAGGCCGAGCCGGGGCCGTCGAGCGCGGCGCGGATTTTCTCCCTGAACATCGGGGCCGCAGCCTTCGAAACTTCTATTTCGGACAGAAAAGCCGCCGCTTCGCTTCGAAGCAGGTCCGCCGCCGGCGCATATTCCCGCACCTCTATTTCCGCGCATTCGCCGAAAAAGGGCAAAAAAACAAGTGTCAGGGCGGATAGTAGAATAGATAGAGAGAAGTGCGAGAGGAGCTTCATGTGTCGTTCCTTTCAGCAGAGCGGGGCGGCACGGTTCGAGCGTGTTTTGAATGTGGCCCGGCGCGCGGCGCTATGAAATCCGCGTCATTATATCAGATGTTTTTTCTTTTATCTATTGTGCGCCGCCTGCCGTCATGATATCATAACCCGCTCCGGGCGTCCGGGAAACATTTTTTCCCGAAATACGGACACTTTTTTTTAGAACATTATAATAGCGGCGACGGACGCGGCGCGCGTCCGGTGGAGAACGATGGAAAGAACCACTAAAGTTGTAGGAAAAGAACTCGAAAGACTTCTCAAAGAGTCCGAGGTAAAAGGCTCGGTCCTTTATGACGATATCATAGACGTCCTTTGCCTCGACGAGGAACTTGAGGAAAAAGACATCGAAGAGGTCATGGAGCGCTTCAACGCGCGGGGCGTTACTATCGTCGATGAGCGCGGCGACCCGATTGTGCAGGGCGAGGATTTCGATAGTCGGGACATATTTGAAGACGAGGCTCGTCCGGCAAGCGAAGGCGACGCTCCCATAGATGACTCCATACAGCTTTATATGAAAGATGTCGGGCGCGTCCCGCTTCTGACGCACGAAGAAGAAATCGAGCTTGCCAAACGCATCGAAGTCGGCGACGAAGAGGCTCAGGCCAAACTCATCGAAGCCAACCTCCGCTTGGTCGTTTCCATCGCGAAAAAATACGTCGGCCACGTCGATATGTCCTTCCTCGACCTGATTCAGGAAGGAAACCTCGGACTCATGCGCGCGGTCGAAAAGTTCGACTACCGCAAGGGAACCCGCTTCAGCACATACGCCACGTGGTGGATCCGCCAGAGCATCATCCGGGGCATCGCAGACCAAGGCGCCACAATCCGCAAACCCATTCACATGGCAGACGCCATCCGCCGCCTCATCAAGACTTCCCGCCAACTCAGCCAAGAGCTTGGACGCGAAGCCACAGGCGCCGAACTCTCCGAAAAAGTCTCCATGTCCGAGAGCAAGATTCGCGAGATGATAAAGATTTCCAAAGTCCCCATCTCTCTCGACACCTCCGTCGGCGACGACGACGACAGCCATCTGATCGACTTCATAGAAGACAAGCGCAACCCGCGCACCGAGGAAACCGCGTCCTACACCGCGCTCCGCGAGGAAATCAAGGACATGCTCAGCAACATAGGGTTCCGCGAGCGCCGCGTGCTGGAGCTTCGCTTCGGCCTTATCGACGGACACCCCCGCACCCTTGAAGTCGTCGGCAACGAGTTCGGCGTCACCCGCGAGCGCATCCGCCAGATCGAGGCCAAGGCCCTGCGCAAACTCAAACAGTTCTGCCACGCCAAAAACCTCGAACGCTTCCTCGAAGAAGAATAAACCGGCGTGCGTTTTCCGCTCTTTTTCGCTGTGTCTCGGAACAGCCGATAATGCTTGTCGATTTTGCATTATCCCGGATTCGTCAATAATGAACACGGTTTTGTAAATTCTATTGAGGGCTACGCGACATAAGCGAAAAACGGGGATTGGCAACGCGTCTTGTGCGGCTGCCTGTGCCCGCTTTTCGCCAATATTCAAAAAGTTTGGGAAATGGGGTTTGGGGAAAGAACCCTTTTCAAAGGGTTTTTCCCCAATCGTCGAAGACGAAAATCTCTTTCATTGGTTTTTCCGGGTTTATTCCAACATTAAGCGCCGCCAGCGCTTCAGGTGATATCCTGAATGACGTTTTTAACTTTCGGGGCGGCGGAGCGGCCCGCGAACTCCACGTGCGCTGCGTTCCCGCTCTCTATCGTGTCGATTTCCGACCATCCGTCGAAGATGTGTTTGCGCTTATAGAAGGTGAGCCGCGCGCGCGCGATTTCTGTGTTGTGGCAGAAGCTCGGCTCTCCGTCCGGGTCGGAATAGTCCGCCCGTATCATGTCCGCATCCCCGCAGGTTATCTCGCCTTTCACCATGCGGACCGCGTCCTTTGCGGAGAATGTCCAGCGGCCTGTCTCGAATTCGCCTTTGCATCCGAGAATCGCAGTCGCCAGCTCGGTGAACCGGTACTCCTCGCCAGCGTGTTTGAAATAAAGCACGGAGATAGGGGGCAGAGAGACGCCAGCTTTTTTGAGATGAACCGTCAGCCCCTCGAACACGCTGTCCGGATGGCCGTCGAACGCGTTGCAGTGTCCCCACGCCCAGCGCCGCGCGTGCTTGCGGCCCCAAAGGTGCGTCTGGCATCCGGGGTCGCCTTTGAACTCGAACCGCCTGCCGTTCACTGTGATTGTGCCGTTGAACTTCGTCGCCACCGCCGGGCTTAGCACCGTCGTGTCGGCGATATCTTTTTTGTAGAACATATCCGGAAGGTGGAGGTGCGGTTTGGCTCCGACGGAGTATTCGAGATCCCACTCCGCCTCTTTCCCGCCGCCTGACATTGAGCCGCGCAGCCTGCCGTTTTCGAGCGAGCAGCCGCCCAGCGACAACTTGAACGGAGCGTCCGTCCGCTCCATCGCCGACGCGTCGAACTTTTTCTTAATCCCGAAGTTGGCGTCCGGCGATTTTGAGTCGAACATCGAGAACCACATCTGAGCGTACGCTCCCCGCTCGTCGTCCAGCGGCGCGTTCATCGTGTGCCGTATCCAGAATCCGCATCCGCTCTCCAGATGGTTGAACGTCAGGTAGTAAACCTCGTAGTGGCCCTTGCCTCCGTCCCATCTCATCCTGTTCGCCTTGTCCAATTCAGTCGCTTGCGGCATGACGGTTCCTCCTGAAAAGATTTGCGAGCGATATCAATCCGCGTTCCGTTTCGGTTCCAAATCTCATTATATCATGACTTAGTTCTCGAGCGCACAACCTGAAACTGTTTCGCCTATCGCGCAAAATAGTGGTTCCCGGCGAATAAAAGCAATTGTTAAAACATGTAAATGTAAACAGAAGCTAAACGTCATCATAATACTCGGCTTAGAGCTAATATTGTTTTGTCAGGTAATCAGGCAAAGCATTCACTTCTGTTAAATCGCAAACAAGCAAAGTGAAAAGCTCGGATCTGTATGCGCTGCCGCAAAGCTTGCCGCGTCCGGCAGCATCAACTATTTGGTTAGGCTGTAATATGAAAAACACGCATTTCGATGGCGCGCAGTCTGCTGACTGAATATCGTTACGATGCCTTATCATTCTTGAATTGATGTTTTTGTCAATTCTCAGCGCAGTGTTGATAAGCGCGCTGTTCGTTGCGAATGTAGAATCAGGATTAATTCCATTTATAATTCCTGACAGATAGTTCACTGAACCTGAAAAACTGGTCTCATATTTGACGACGCGGGCATATTGAAATGGAATTGTCGCTATGTATATAGCAATGACGATTATCAAGGCTTTATTAAAACGGCCTGACAAATCAACCATCTTTTTTAAAAAGAAAGCCGTGAGCATCAGCAGTGGCGCATAAAAATCAAGAGTGTACCTTGCGGCATCGCCCTGTTTGACAAGAGCATAATTGTATATGCTCGCAATGTGAGAGGAAAAGTAACAGGCGATCCAGCCGACAAGCAAAACAACCGATGTTTTATCTTTAGCCTTAAAATAACCTTTTTTTAACATTAATAAACCAATGACAATAACTATCGTCAATGGCAATGGGTGCGCATTGTTGTCGACGAAATAAAGCATGTTTGCGGTAAGATTTTTAAATCGGACTATTAGGAAGTTATCATCGTAATGAAAAGCAAATGTTCCATCAATGCCATAATAATATAGAGTTAATATATATGATAAACCAATAATGGAGATAAAAACAAGTGATGTGATCGTTGTATAAAGACGACGCTGATGGGATAGTCTTGGCTCCGAAGAAACATTATCAATCATACTCGCTTTTTTAACACAAAAGAGCCATGCTGTCAGCAAATAGCATACGAAAACTATGTTGTACGGCCTCACAAATATCGTAAAAGAAAGAGATGAAGCAAAAAAAAGCTTTGACGCAAAGCTTCTTTTCTCACAGTGAATTAGAAAAGCGAGAAATGTGGCGAGGGAAAACAGAGTATTTGCAATTTCTACAGTTTGTGAGCCGGCAAAAAGAAGGCTCACCGGATATGTGGAAAAAAGCAACAATGCTAAAAGCGATAAAGAAGCGTCATTCCAGAGTTTATTCGCAATGATATAAACAAGGACTGCGGAAACTGCGAAGAAGAATATCGATATTTGATATCCGGCTTCAGACGTTGCGATTCCTAGTATTTTATAAATTGGGTAATATGCCATCATTATGCCGGGAAAATGCGTAAAAGACGGTTGATTAAAAACGTCTTTCATCCACATTAAAACAACATCAAACCTATCATATTCGTCGAAAAAAACTTTGTGTCCTTGTTCCGAAAGACACTCACGAAGCAAAACCCCGTATGCTATTGCGGCAAACGCAAAGACAAAAACTATTTTATTGGGAAATAGTTCGGATAATATATGTTTGCTATTAAGGGCCAAGGAGAATATGACAAGAACTAGAAGAAGGAGCAACATGTAAAATAAAAATGCAGTTTGAGAAATCAGAAAGCCGCACAGATCCGTCATCGCACCATTCCTGTTTAAATTAAAATGCTGACTAAAGCATAATAACCAATATTAACCAAATAATGCCATTCTACTCCATAGCGCGAGATGCCTCTATTGCGACATGAGATGGAATAGAAATAATATCGATAACATATGCCCGGTATTCTACTTGGAAAGAGTCGCGTATAAAAGACTGCATGAAAACTTTTAGCTGGACGGAATGATATGGAGGGTCTCCATATTGTAATAAAAAAATTATCAGATCACAGAACAGGCGCGTTGATGTATTTGATATAGAATCAACGGTTGCAAAGGTAATAAAACAAGGCTGCTAGTATCAAGCGTGTTCGCTAAACGATATGGTATAATCACACGAAAGGCTCAGTTTGGAGACTAATTATGAAGAGGTCGGAGATAAACAGGCTTATCGCTGAGTCGGAAAGAATTCTCGAAGAGAAACGGTTTGCGCTGCCGCCGTTCTCCCGGTGGACGCCCGCGGATTGGGCGAGGGCGGGGCATGAGGCGGACGAGATTCGCTCCGGTCAACTCGGATGGGATGTCACTGACTTCGGACGGGGCGACTTCGCAAACTTCGGACTCGTTCTTTTTACGTTGCGAAACGGCAGCCTGAGCGGAGCCGCCGCCGAAAAACCTTACGCGGAGAAAATACTCATCCTAGAAGAAGGCCAGATGACTCCCATGCACTTCCACCGCTCGAAGATGGAAGACATTATCAACCGCGCAGGCGGCGTCCTGCTGATGGAAGTCCGCAACTCCGCTCCCGACGGAGCGCCCGCCGACACTGATGTGACGGTCAGCCTCGACGGCGTCAGACAGACCGTGCCCGCCGGAACCGCCCTGCGGCTGGTTCCCGGCGAAAGCGTCACTATCCATCGCGGCCTTTATCACAGGTTCTATTGCGAAAAGGGAACGGGGAAAATACTAATCGGAGAAGTGTCGTCGGTGAACGATGACCATGCGGACAACGTGTTTGTCGAGCAGATAGGACGTTTCCCTGACATTGAGGAAGACGAGCCGCCTCTTCGTTTGCTGGCGACGGAATACCCGGAATCAAAATAACAGGGAGGGCGGGCGCTGACGCGCCTTGCGCCTCGCGTTTCATCCGTTCTGAACTATAGCGTCCGAAGCCTAATGGCGAATTTTGAACAATCGCGTATTTGTTCAAAAAAGGCGACCTTATTGCGGGCTTTCCGCGCGGCAGAATGGCGGACTGAGACAGGAGGCGAAGACCGTGTCGCTGGATGTGTGTTATAATATCATCGGAGTTGATAGGAGGCGCGCCATGAGCAGGGCGGAGATACTGAAGCATTTAGAAGAAAACTACGCTGAACTGAAAGAACGCCACGGGATTGTGGCGCTTGCGCTGTTCGGCTCCGCAGCGCGTGATGAGGCGCGTCAAGATAGCGACATCGACGTCCTTGTGGACTTCAAGGAACCACCGACTTTCGATCAGTATATGGAGTTGAAGTTTCACCTTGAGGATTTGCTGGGCGGTCGCGTCGATCTTGTAACTCGTCGCGGATTAAGAGACCGCGTCAGGCCCTATGTGGAGAAGGAGGCTGTTTATGTCGCGTGACTGGTCTATGTGGCTCGACGACATGATGGCCTGCTGCCGCAACATTATTGAGCACACAAAAAATGTAGATAGAAAGACTTTTTTCTCCGGCGGGATTGTTTACGACGCAGTGTTGCGGAATCTGGAAGTTCTCGGCGAGGCGGCGAAAAAGGCTCCGGAAGAGGTCAGGATCCGGCATCCCGAGATCGAATGGCGAAAAATCGCCGGGCTGAGAGATGTGCTCGCTCATTTCTATTTCGGGCTTGAAGAAGAAACCTTATGGGACGCGATTGGAAACAAGGTTCCTGAATTGTTGAAAGCGCTTGAGGGAATCAGAAAGCAAACATAATAGTGTAATCAGAATCCGTCGTTGGGATTTGGGAGCGAACATTTTTCCGCCGGATTTGCTGATAGAGAATGAGATTCCGGGCGGACTTCATAGCGGCAAAACGAGTTACACCCCAAAAAGGAACTAGAAGGCGGCTGCCGGAAGAATTATCTTTGCGCCGCCATTGCAATTACTTTCCGCTACAATGCCACTTCATTCTGATATTTCACTTTGTTTTAGCGCCGTCATTCCCTCGTAAGAAGGAACCCATTTTCACCCAACACGCCAATCATCCCCGCCCATATGCGCCAATTCTGAGTTTTTCCTCAGATTGTTCAAAAAGGCGCAAAAGAGGCAGATAATATTGAACCACAAAGGCACAAAGACACAAAGGGAAAACGAGGCTCTAGCAAAGGTTGTTCAGGAGGAGCTATAGAGGGTGTGGGGTGTCTGGCTTGGAAAGAATGGACGGTGGCGGGCGTGAGTTATTGCTTTTCAAGAAATATGTCGCGAAGCAGGGCGCCGAAGGATTTCTTGTCTAGTTTCTTTCCAGAGATGTCAATCATGGCTTGATAGAGGCGGTCGTCGGGAAAGTCGATTGATATGCCGTTTATGTCAAGGAAGATGATTGCGGCGAGCAGACCAGTTCTTTTGTTGCCATCAATGAACGGCTGGTTTTCCGCAATGTGAAAAGCGTACGCGGCGGCCATTTCAAAGAGTCCGTCATGCAGCCACTCGCCTCCGAAAGCTGCCTGCGGAACTGCAATGGCTGATTCCAGAAGTCCGCTTTCGCGGATTCCGTTCATGCCGCCGAAGCGGGCGATCTGCTGCTCGTGGATGGCAAGAACATCCTCAAGCGCGAGAAATTCGGGATCAATGTTCATTCGGCAAGTTTGCGCAGCGTCTTTTCGTGCGCCTTCATCATTTTCTTTGCGGATTCTTCCACGCGTTCTTTGTGGCTTTTGCGAACTGGTTTTATGGTAAGTCCTTTGCCATCTGTTTTAATGTCAAGTTCGGTCTCCGCGTCAATGCCGAGAAGGTCAAGTATCGGGCGGTCGATTATCAGGGCAAGGCTGTTTCCCACAGTGGACAATTTCTTTTTCATCAGCGGAGCCTCTCTTATTAGCGTTACAATATCGTACTAACAATATTATAACATAAAAGCGGTGTGAAGCCAGTTGCGAACAAGGAATATTTTGCTGAGCCGGTTTTGCGCGCAAATTGGATAGATTTTAAAAACGGGACGGTCGGCATGGGCGCAGGGCGGGGTTAGCGGTCGAAGCCTTCTACGTTGAGAATGAGGTCCACTTCTCCGCGGCCCATCTGGACTTCCTGAGCGATCTGTGTGGAAGAAAATCCTTTTCTGTGAAGCTGTACGATGCGTGAGCGTTTGTCGACGCCGCCCTGAGAGTCGTCTCTGGAAGAGCCGCGGCGCGGCGCGCCGCGCCTGCCGGAGACGTCCGCGTCGGGAGCGTCATCCCTTGAACGGGTCGCTGCGGGAAGCTCTCTTGCCGCGCCGCCCATCGTCGCTATCCTTGAGTCCGCTTGCCGGATAAGCTCTTTGAGAACGTCGATTTTTCTGTCTATTCTGTCCAGCAACTGTTCTGCGATTTCGCGCACCTCGACATCTGTTGCGGCGGGTTCGTTGTTGGAGAAGAATTCGTTTATGGGTTTTTCACGGCCCCGCAACTGTTTCGGGCGAGGCTCCGCCGCCGGCGCGTTGTCGATCCATTTCTTAATCAGCACAGACGCCAGAATCACGTTAAATATAATCAGAACGACAAGAATCGCCACCATATCAAGTCACCGGGAACAAGGCCGATATGATTTCGCTGTTATCCCGCCGTCGTCCGTAAACGACGCGGGCGAAACGCCTTTCTCCCCGAGGCTCCTTCCTTACATAGAATTTCAGAACGCCCATCACCGTGTCAAGGGTGAGCTTTTCCGCCAGATGGGTCGGCACAGGGTCGAACGCCCCGATGAAAACAATATTAGTGTACGATGTTCCGTTCTTTTTTGCCAGTTCGCTCATGAATTCTGAAAGGACGGGGAAGGGGATGCGTTTCATGTTGAGCATCTCGCGGCTCTGCGGGGCGTTGTCCAGATACGGGCTGGATAAGGTCTTGATGCCGTCCGGCGGGACGCAGGGTATGCTGTGCGTCTTTTCGGATATGCGGGGCAGATCGACTTTCAGCGGTTTGGTTTTGATGAGGGTCGCCGCGCTGAAGGCGACGTTTTTCGAGGCGATTTTTTTCACGACGCCCGAAATCAGGTCAACGGCGCTCGTCGGGATGTCGCCGGGAAACTCCAGAGAAGCGGTGGCCGCAAGGTCGGGTTTGACGGGGTAGTCGAAAGAGGTTGCGGCGGGCAGAGCGGCGGCTTCCGGCTCCGAGACTGCGGGGGCGGGCATCGCTATGTCAGCCTCGAACGATTCCGCGCCGGGCGACAGCTCGATCTCGAACGTGTCGATGTCTTTTGCCATGTCAGATTTTTTCCGCCACAAGAGCTTTCAGAGCCTCCTGCACGCGCGACATCGGCTCGAGAACGTCCATCGTGCGGGTGACGTCGGTCAGGATGGATTTTATGGCGGGCATCGTCGGGGCGTTCTTGCGGTCCACCCGAACGCGCAGAGGCTCTCGGAGAGAAAGCGCCTGAAAATGTATCTCGTTTTCGCTGATCTCGGCGTAGTCGCCGTGTTTTTCCATCGGCTCCCTTGCGGCCTTGCCGAGTTGGACGAACGGGAAATTGAACATGCGGGTCAGTGGGTAGTAGTCCGCGTCCGCGACCACCAGAAGGTCGGGCTTGTTTTTGAGGTCGCCGAGCAGGCATTTGGCGAGCGTCTCCGTCTTGACGAACCTTTCGAGCGCGCGGCCGTAGAGTATCTGCTGTACTTTGGTGGGCGACACCGGTTCGGTGTGCCTGAACTCGACGGGGATTCCCAGCCTGTCAGTTATCAGAGCGCCGCCCATGAACTCGCCCGCGCCGGATTTGTATATATCGATGTATCCCATTTTGTATTCGGACATTGCGGCCTCCCAGTTTTCATCTATATCATAATTAAAAAGCGCGCCGGGACAAATGCGGGCCTCAGCGGGCGCGACCCGTCCCGGCTTCCTGCAGTTCCGCCGCTTTGAATACGCTGCCCGCGATTATTGCGGCGAGAGCGACAAACAGGGCGGGGAATCCCGCGCCGGAAAAAGTCCCCGCTCCGGCCTTTGCCAGAAGTTCGTTGCGCAGCGACAGCGTTATCAGCAGAGTTACGGAACACATCAGCAGCGCCGCCGCGGAATAAGGCTCGTAAACATCCAGCCGCGCTCGCATCCGTTTGCTTGCGAACGATACGGCTAAAACTGCGATAACGGCGAAAATCATTCCCGAAGAGCCGGTGTATATGCCTCTGAGAAATAGGAATATGAACAGCAGCCAGAAGATGACGAACCCGCGCCTGAACGGTTTGCCCTGAATGCCGCCGGGAAAAATAAAATTCAGGATGGAAAGAGGCATGAGCGCGCCGATTGCGAAGAGCGGAATGAGAAGTTCGGCGGGGAAGGGGACGGGCCATTCGGGTTTCAATCCGAGCATGGTTCTCTCTTCCGGGACGACTCCAAACGGTAGCTGGGTGGAGGCGAGGGCGAGAAATATTCCGGCGGCCCAGAGGATGTTGCCGATAGACAATTTGACTTCCGCCGGTCGGTTGAACAGAGCGGAGGAAGACCATTTCCAGTCAATGCGGTCGATGGCTGGAGCAGATTTGCGGTCAGCGATTGGCGGGGGTGCGGCGGGGCGCGGCTGATTCGCGGCGTCCGCGCGCGCTCCGCAGCCGGCGCAGAATTTCGCGTCAGTTTTCATCCGCTTGCCGCAGGACGGGCAGGCGGCAAGCTGCTCAGCCGCTTCTTCCTCGCTGTCTTCCATGCCGAGGCTTCTTGCGACAAGACGTTTTTTTAGCAGGGTTTTTACATTGTCGTCCAGCGGTCGCTCGTAGTCGCAGTATAAACATGACGGCCTGTCCGGATACAGTTTACGTCCGCAAACCGGACATTTCATTTCTTCCGCGCCGTCCAAATATTCGCTCCGTCTCGGCAAAATTTATTTGTCAGTCTGATATTAGATTCACCGCGCGCATAAGTCAAGGGATGAGGGGCCTTCAAGAGGGAGTCGCGGGCGAGGAGGCGAGAATAAACCCGAATCCTTCATTAGGATTCGGGAGCGATTGTTCAGAGCGGATGAAATGCGAGGCGCAAGGCGCATTTTTGCAGTGAATAGAACATAGGGTTCATGAACAAAAAAATGTGGCGGCAACGAAGCAGTTCGCCGCTATGAAAATCGCCCCGGTTCGTCGGCTCTATCGAAGAATCCGGGATAAAAAAAAGCCTCCCCGCAACGGGGGAGGCTTTTTGTTTCGATGTCAGAGTTCGCCGGTTCTTAACCGAAGAGGAACGGAGCGAACACGAGGGACACGATAGCCATGAGTTTGATGAGGATGTTGAGGGAGGGGCCGGCCGTGTCTTTGAAGGGGTCGCCGACTGTGTCGCCGACAACCGCCGCTTTGTGAGCGTCGGAGCCTTTGCCGCCGAGGTTGCCGCCGCCGGCCTCGATGAACTTCTTGGCGTTGTCCCAAGCGCCGCCTGTGTTGGCCATGAAGATAGCCATGAGGACGCCTGAGGAGGTGACGCCGGCGAGGAGTCCGCCGAGCATAGCTGCGGGTTGATTCGGGTCGATTAGTTTTCCGATGACGCCGATGATGAGCGGGGACGCCACGGCGATGAGGCCGGGGACGACCATTCTCTTGATGGCGGCCGAGGTGCTGATGGCCACGCATTTGCCATATTCGGGTTTGCCTTTCGCAGCGTCGAACGCTTTGTTCTTTTCAGCGTCGGACACTTTCTCGCCTGCGGCCTCTTTCTTGAAGATGACCAGAACGGCGGCGAGTTCGGGAATGGATTTGAACTGTCTGCGGACTTCCTCGATCATATCGAACGCGGCGTCGCCCACGGCCTTCATGGCCATGGAGGAGAACAGGAAGGGGAGCATGGCTCCGAGGAGCAGTCCGGCGGTGACGTAAGGATTCATGATGTCGATTGAGGTCTTGATGCCGGAGGCCTTGGTGGCGACTTCTGTGAAGGCGCCGAACAGGGCCAGAGCGGTGAGAGCGGCCGAGCCGATGGCGAATCCTTTTCCGATGGCCGCAGTGGTGTTGCCCACAGCGTCCAGTTTGTCAGTGCGTTTGCGGACTTCGGGGTGGTCGGAGAGAGTCATCTCCGCGATGCCGCCTGAGTTGTCCGCGATCGGGCCGTAAGCATCGACGGCGAGCACGATGCCTGTGGTGCTCAGCATGCCGAGGCCGGCGAGCGCGATTCCGAACATCCCGCCGAACGCATACGCCAGAATGACGGCGATGGCCAGAACGACAACCGGCAGGGCGGTGCTCATCATGCCGACGGAGAGGCCGCTGATGATGTTAGTGGCCGTTCCCACTTTCGACTGCTGGGCGATGCCCTGAGCCGGGCCTTTGGACTCGGCCGTGTAGTACTCGGTGAGAAGTCCGATGGCTGTTCCGGCGACAAGGCCGCTGATGCAGGCTAAGAACAACTGAAGGCTCGAAAATTTCGCGCCGCTGGCGAACACGAATCCTTCGGGGCCGACGATAAGATTAATTGTGAAGTAAGAGCCGACGATCATCAGTATCCCGGCGAGGAAGGAGCCGTTGTTAAGGGCTGACTGCGGGTTTCCGCCTTCCTTGGTCTTGACGATGAAGGTTCCGAGAATCGATGCTACGATGCCGACGCAGGCGAGAATGAGGGGCAGCATGATGCCGCGCACTCCGGCGTTGGTGATGGTGTATCCGAGAACCATGGCGGCGATTATGGAGCCGCAGTAGGACTCGAAGAGGTCTGCGCCCATTCCGGCCACGTCGCCCACGTTGTCGCCGACGAGGTCGGCAACGACTGCGGGGTTGCGGGCGTCGTCTTCGGGAATTCCGGCTTCGACTTTGCCGACGAGGTCGGCGCCGACATCGGCGGCCTTGGTGTAGATTCCGCCGCCAACGCGGGCGAAGAGAGCTATCGAGCTGGCTCCGAGGCCGAATCCGCTGATGGTCTCCATCGGATGTTCCATCCCTCCGAAAATGAGGTATAGAATTCCGAGGCCGAGCACTCCGAGGCCGACCACGCACATGCCCATAACGGAGCCGCCTGAGAAGGCGATTCCGAGGGCGGTCGTCAGGTCCGTTCTGGCTCCCTGCGCCGTCCTTACGTTGGCTTTAGTGGCTATTTTCATTCCGAAGTAGCCCGCGAGAGCCGACGAGAAAGCTCCGTACAGGAAGGCTGCCGCCGTAAACGGCGCATCCTGCCTGATTCCGAGCGCAAGCAACAGCGCCGCGACGCACACCACGAATATGCTCAGCGTCGAGTACTCGCGTTTCAGAAACGCCATTGCTCCTTCTTGTATGTAACCGCTGATCTGTTGCATCTCGGCTGTTCCGGCGTCTTTCTTTGAGACCCATGCCGCTTTGTACGCGGCGAATAGAAGGGCCAGCACGCCGAAAAACGGAACGCCGATGATCGCAATCTGTTTGTATTGACCAAGATCCATTCTTCTCATACCTCCTATGTATGATATTTCTATAGATTAAATCTATAATAGACCGACTTTGACGCCGGAGAACTTATAGTAGTGTGGCCGCCGCGTTGCGGACGCGGGGTCTCCGTGCGTGGCCGGGCCGATTCCATTTTCCGCCCTGTCTTGTTTCCAAGTTTCATCCCGGAGCCGCGTTTCGTGGCAGAATGTCCGGGGTTGTCAGTCGTACGCGCGCGCTACGCGGGAGGATTTGTGATTGATTTCACAAACCTGCCCCGCAAAATATATATCATCGCGGTTTTTTTTGCAACAGCCGTTCTTGAGTTTCGCGCTCATAACCATATTTATAGCGCCTCGACCGTTCGCCGGGACGCTCGTCATTCGGGCCGCGTCACATCCGCTCCAAGCCCGCGAAGTTTTTCTTCGAATCTTTCGTATCCCCTGTCTATGTGGTCGGCTCGGTAAACAGTGGTCGGGCCTTCTGCTGCCAGCCCCGCCAGAACAAGCGCAGCCCCCGCCCTCAAGTCGGTCGCCACCACCTTCGACCCGTTCAACTGCTGCGTCCCTATTATCACGCAGGTGTTTCCCTGCACGTTCACGTTCGCTCCCATCCGCGCCAACTCCGCGACGTGCATGAACCTGTTTTCCCACACTGTTTCCTTTATTATGCTCACCCCTTCGGCGGTGGACAGCAGCGCCATCATCTGCGGCTGCATGTCCGTCGGGAATCCGGGGTGGGGCAGGGTCGTTATTTTCAGCGGGTCGAGCTTTTTTCTGCCGACCACTTTAAGAGCGTTCTTGTGCTCTTTAATCGAGACGCCGCATTCCATGAGTTTTACGATTATCGGGCGCAGGTCTTTTATCTGCACGCCTTCGACGGAGATGTTTCCGCGGGTGATCGCGGCGGCGGCCATGAAAGTGCCCGCTTCAATGTTGTCAGGTATCATGGTATGGGAGGCTCCGTGCAACTTGGCGACTCCCTCAATAGAGATAGTTTTCGTGCCGGCGCCGTTGACCCTGCCGCCGATGGATTTGATGAACCAAGCGAGGTCCTGAATGTGAGGCTCCTCGGCGGCGTTCTCGATTACGGTGGTTCCTTCGGCCAGCGCGGCGGCCATCATTATATTGGCTGTTGCTCCGACGGAAGGGAAATCAAGATATATTCTCTGCCCGCGCAGCTTGCCGCAACGAAGCTCCATGGAGCCGTGGTCGAACGTCAGAGTCGCGCCCATGCGAACCAGCGCGTTGATGTGGAAATCGACCGGGCGCGAGCCTATCGCGCATCCGCCCGGCAGCGGCGCTCTCGCCACTCCGAACCGCGCCAACAACGGCCCTATCACGTATATCGACGCCCTCATCCTGTTCATCAGCTCGAACCGCGTCTCGTACTTGTTCACGTCCCGGGCGTTTATCGTCATGACCCCGTTGTCGAACGTCGTTTTCGCTCCAAGTTCGTCCAACACCGTTCTCATCAGCCGGATGTCGCTGAGGTCGGGCATGTTGTTCAGGGTTATATCGCCTTCGGTCAGCAGCGCGGCGGCGAGAATCGGCAAAGCCGCGTTCTTGTTCCCGCTGATTTTCACTTCGCCCTTGAGCCGCGCGGAACCGTTCACCTGTATACAACTGTCGCCGTTCGTTTTTGGCATGGTCTCTCTTCTATTTGTCGCGGGACATAAAAAAAGACGGTCCCGCCGCTTTCAAGAGAATCACATTCTATCAAAACGAAAATTAAAATGCAACCGGGTTCGGGGCGAATAATGGCGCGGATAAGAAGCGAAAATTCCGGCGCGGAAAACGCGAAGCGCTCAACCGTCCGCGTTCCGTCAGTGCGGCGCGGCGGCCGCTTCGCCGGCGGATGTTTCAACTTTTTCCGCGATGGGCTATATTATTAAGCTGACTGGATGAAGCCCGGCGGACGAACGCGCTTCCGCCGCCTCGCGGGGTTTTCCGGTCGGAGTAGAGCCATGCAAAGCTCGACCATGCTGAAAAGCAGCACGATAATGATTCCCGACCCCGAATTGCCGTCCGGGGCCACGGGTTTGCATGTCGTGGAAAAGGGCGAGGGCGACCAAGCTATTCTTTTCATACACGGACTCGGAGCCGACCACTACGAGTTTATCCATCAGGTGCGATATTTCAGCAACCGCTACAGGTGCGTCACTTTCGACCTGCGCGGGTTCGGCCACAGCCCGGCCACAGCCAATATGTCCATCGACCGCTCAGTGCTCGACGTCAAAGCGCTCGCCGAAGCGCTCGGCATTCGCAAATTCATCCTCATGGGCCATTCGCTCGGGACTATGATCGGGTTCGACTTCGCCGCCAGATTCGGCGAAATGGTGGACAAGCTGATAATCGTCTCCGGAACATCCTCTATAAAAGAGAGCAGCGGCACTTACATCGGCCTGAAACTCATGCCCACCCTCGGCAGATTCATGAACGACAGGCAGCGCAGACTCGTAGGCGGAGTTTTCGCGTTCAACATCGGCGCGTTCGGAATGCGCAGTTCCCCAGACGTCATGAGATACTATCTCCGCGAAAACCCGTTCATGTTCACGAACAAGTTTTTCGAAACCACCGCGACGTATATGGACGAAATAGCGCAATTCGACGCGAGAGAGAGAATCGGGCGTATAAAGTCGCCCACGCTCGTCGTCCACGGCGCGCTCGATCCGGGCATTTACGCCATATCTTCTTTGACCTCCGCGATAAAAGTCCCCGGCTCCAAACTTCACATATTTCCTTTCTGCGGGCATTCGCCGAATATCGAGACTCCGGGGAACTTCAACGCTCTCGTCGAAGAATTCATCGAGGGGTGAAACATGAGCAAAATAAAACTGGCCGGGCTTGTGGCTATTCTGGCGCTGACTCTCCTTTTCGTGCTGAGCAACCCTGAAAGGGCCGAGGTGAACGTCTTCTGGATGGCGCGGCCTGAAACGTCGGTGGCGCACATCGCGCTCTTCGCGCTCGTCATCGGCATGGCGGCTATGGCTCTTCTCGACCTGCCGGGCAGGTTCCGCGCCGGCAAAAACCTTCGCGGCCTGCGCTCGCAGCTCAAGTCCGCCGAGGAAGAGCGAGACCTTCTTCTCAAGCGCGTCGAAGAACTGTCCGCCAAACCGGCGGAAGGCGCCGAGCAGGGGAAATGAACTCCGCGCGGCGGGGGAGGCATCTCAAGGCATGGCTAGAATCATTGAAGTAAGCCCCGATCATCCGCAGCCGAGGCTGGTGTCGTTCGCGGTCTCCGCTCTCAGGGACGACGGACTCGTCGCTTACCCTACGGACACCACATACGGCATAGGCGCGTCGCTGATGAGCAAAAAAGCCATCGAGCGCATCTATACACTGAAACCGCACAAAAAGAAGAAACCGCTCACTTTTCTTTGCTCGGACCTCAAGGACATCAGCCGCTACGCGCTCGTGCCGGACGGCGCGTACAGAATTATGAGAAAACTTACTCCCGGCCCGTTCACGTTCATCCTGCAGGCCACGCGCGAAGTGCCCCGCCTCGTTATGACGCCCCGCAAAACCGTCGGCATCCGCGTCCCCGACAACGTCGTCAGCCAAGCCATCATCAGCGAACTGGGCAACCCCATAATCGGAACCACCGCCATGAACAGCGGACGAGAATATATGGACGATCCTTCAGACATCAATCGCAGCATAGGCCACGCTCTCGACTTCGTCATAGACGCCGGAATCATTCCCTATGAACTTTCCACGATAATAGATTTCACTCAGGGAGACGAGCCTGTCATCATCCGCGAAGGCAAAGGAGACCCTTCTCCGGCATTCTGAAAATGAGGGGGGCGTTAAGGGAAAACTTTTGAAAAAGTTTTCCCTTAAAATCCCTTTCAAAATCTTTCACGCTAGCGCCGATGGGAAGGCTTCGCTCTCCCCATCGGCGCGTATCAAGTGAAAAGATATTGGAAAGAGTTTTCATGATAATACTCTTCTTAAACATTTCCACAGGAGCGTCGGGATGGGACGCGGAAGCGTCCCATCCCGACGCGCAAGGAAACGTTTGAAGGATTTTCAAGGAAACTTTTCAAAGTTTCCTTGAACCGCCGGAGGCTCTTCCAAAACTTTATATTTCTGAAGAGCCGTTTATCTGGCTCCGACGGCGGCGGCGTAAACAGCGGTTTCTTCCACGCCGTCGACACCGAGGATGGAGTTCAATTCGTCGTCGAAAAACGCGCCGATCATGCAACAGCCGAGGCCCAGCGTCTCGGCGGCAAGATGCAGTCCGGCGCCCGCGTGCCCCGCGTCCAGATAGATATATCTGTACGCGCGTTCCTTGTATTTCCATTTAGAACGCGCGGGGATGGCGGTAAAAATGAAGACAGCGGAGGCGGCCGAGCACATGCTCTGACCGAGGCAGGCGCTCGAAATTTGTGGCCCGAAATCGCCTTCCTTCAACAGTTCGAGCGCGTGCGCCCTGACCGCGTGGTGGTATACTCCCGGAGCGATGCCTTCTCCACGGTTGACCGCAACGTAGGTTTCGATTGGATAGAGACCGCCAGCGGAGGGCGTCGCGCGGAACTGCCATTCGCCGACATCGAGCGTGACGCCGTTCACCGCCCACAGCAGTTGAGAAAGCTGGGTCGGGGTGGCGGGGGAGCGGCGGAAATTGCGGACGGAGCGGCGGTTGTTCAGCGCGCGCCACAGAGAACCCCCTTCGGAGACCTCAGGCTCGGGCAGCGTGAACCGGGGAGCGCCCTCGTAAATCTTATAGGTCTCCGCGCGCGACGCCCAGTCCAGTCCCCCTCCCAGCGTCTCCCTGTCGTATTTCGTTTCTTTCTGGTAGATGTCGCCGATTCCGTTTTTGTTGTCTGACATTCGACGCCTCCGGGGAGAATAGAATTCACAAATGACGCAATATCGGATATTCAGAAACATTATATTCGCTCCGGAATGAAAACTAAACAGCGAGGAGATAGACAGAGCGGAGGAGCGGCGCGCAACGACATCTGGAAATCGGCGCTATCGAAAATACAATGTTGTGCCAGCTCCGCGTCGCGATCCTCCATCCACATCCGAATCACAATATCGATCCATCAGCCGATGATGGTTGTTAATGGTAAGATGCAGTTGGGGCAAACCTGTGATTTCTGCGAAAAGGAGAGGAAACCTTCAGAATGATATATTTGTACTTGACGATTCTTTCATCGTTACCAAGGTCTCCTTGGTAACGGAAAGTTCAGGAAGCTCTGCTTCCGTGTATTATCGCTCATGCGCGAATCATTATAACGACTGGACGTCGGGAACTCTGAGAAAATGAACTTGAAAGAAAAGTGGTGAAAGCGGAGCTTTCAGTTATCGCGTTACCAAGGGGGCCTTGGTAACGATGAAAAAAAGATAATGAAATATGCAGTTATGTCATTTCGTGTATAATTTAGCATTGAGCCTTCATCAGTTACCGGGAGATTGCTGTTGAAAATAACGGCGCTCAAAATATTTACATCGCCTAACCGACACCTTGTAAGGAACTCTCCGTCTTTGATTATTCTCTCAATCATTGCGATTATGATGTTTACATCCATGTTTGTTGAATACGACGGCCTGATTGTCATTGTTATTGGTGTTCTTTTCATTTGGTTTATTAGAAACTCATATAAGATAAGACAAGAAAAAGCAGGAATGGTTTTCAACTGTGTTGATGTTTCTGCAGAATCCCTTGTTTTTGGGATTCTTAAAAAGAAACGGACGGAAACCTACGATGTAAAAGTAAGCATCAGCAATATCAATGAAGTTGTGGTTAAAGATGCAAAAATAGATTCGATTGTTGGAAAGAAGACTGTAAAAGTCTTCGAATTCAAACATTGTTTTGGGAATAGCTATATGCTTAGGCATGATATAGATGAAAGAGAAGAGTTTATAGAAATGCTCGAATCCAAAGGAATACCACTAAACTATCTGAGTGAAGAAGCGCAGAATAATGGCAAAAAACAAAACGTATCTGCTGACTACACAATAGACCTTCTCGGAAAACCTTTACCTAGTCACAAGGTTATTCAATACACAAATAAAAAGGGCTTGATTGCCTCACTGTCGATAATTATTCTCATCTTCTTGTTTTCGGTTTGTGTTATGGTTGGAAGCGGAAATGAATATTCTGCGGTTGGAATGATAATTGAATCTTTAATGAACTCATCATTCATATGTCTTCTTCTCTGTTTGGTAGGCCTGTTTCAGAGGTGGGTATTCGGCAAAGGAAATCGAATACTCGACGTAAGATGGTCACGTATGCTTGCTGTGGTATCAATTATACTGCTTGTTCTCAGTGGTCTGGTAGATAAGTTTCTTCTTTAGGTCGTAACTGAATTACTGCATATTCTTCGAGTAACCTGCAGCAAATCCAGCCATATCCAAACTCATGGTTTGTTACAGCAATCAACAGCTTGTGTTGTTCGAGTTAAGGCGGCGAAGGGGGGAGGGGTCAGGTTGATTTGCGGCGGGCGCGGGCCGCGGCGCGTGTTATGTTTTGAAGGCCGGCGGCGAGTTCGTCGGGCTTGGGCCAGCCGTAGCCGATTCTCATGTGTCGGCGGTCCATTCCGAACCAGTGTCCGGGGCCGACGTATGTTCCGTATTCTTCGTTGAGAATCCTGTAGAACTCGTCGATGTCGATGTCGAGCGCGGGCTTGATTCTGGGGAAGCAGACCACGCCGCCGCGCGGCTCCACCCATTCGAGGTCGTTCTGCGAGGCCATCCAGTCGCGGGTAGCTTCGAAGGCGCGCCTGATATCAGCGAGGGCTACGGCCTGAAATTCTTTTTTGCGGCGCATCAGCGCGACGGCGGCTCTTTCGTCGAGCGCGGAACCGCAGATGACAATCTGTTCTTTTGCGGCGAGGAACGTTTCCATTAGGGCGGCATTTTTCGAGATTATCCAGCCGACGCGGATGCCGGGCAGGCCGTAGGTTTTTGAAAGAGAGGAAACGCTGATGGCGGAAGGCGAGATGGAGGCCGCGAGCGGGGCGGGGCCGTCGAACGCCATGTCTCTGTACGTTTCGTCGACGAGCAGGGGGCAGCCTGCCTGCTCGGCGATATCGGCGGCTTCTTTTATCTCAGCTTCGCTCAGCGCTGTTCCGGTGGGGTTATGCGGGGTCGTGAGGCTGATAAGCTTCGTTTGCGGAGTCACCATCGAGCGGAGCCTGCCGGTGTCGAGGCGGAAGCCGTCCTCGAATCGCAGTTCGAGGAGATCTACGCCGCAACCGATGGCGCGCGGGGTTTCAATGTTGGTCGCGTAGTTGGGATGGACGACGAGAATCCTGTCGCGCGCGCTCAGGAGAGTGGTGGCGATGATGAACAGGGCGGCGGCGGCTCCGGGGGTGGCGAGGACATCTTCGGCGCGCAGTCCTTCGCCCTCCGCGGCGATCATCTGCCGCAGTTCCGGGTCTCCCGCGTGGTCGGTGTAAGCCAGAGTCAGGTCGGAGAAATCCACGCCGAGCGCGTCGAACTTCATGTCCGGCATAGAGCTTTCGGTGAGGTTGCATTTTATTTTATCGTAGCCCAACTGTTCGGGGGATTCGATTTCGATGGGCATCCTGCGGTAGTCCACTGAGCGGCCTCCTGAGGCGCGATATGTTGCGGAACGGTTATTTAACGCCGGTTTTTTTCAGGGCTTCGGCGGCAATCGCGAGGTCCGGGCTGCGTTTCAGTTCGAGCTTGAACTGTTCGGCGGCTTCCTTTTTCTTTCCCGCTTTGAGAAGCGCCTGCCCGTATTCGAATCGGAGAAGCTCCGTTTCGGGGGCGGCGGCGATAGCTTTTTGGAACAGTTCCAACGCCTCGCGGTTCCGTTTCGATCTCGAAAGAACGACGGCGCGGTTGCGCATGTACACCGGGTCGGTCGGGTCCATCTCAAGCGCTTTGGCGGTGTAAGCGTCCGCTTCGCGGGGTTTGCTGTTGTTGAGGGCGTAGAGGTAGCCGATCTGCGACATCGAATCCGGGTCGGCCCGGCCGATTTTCACAACGCGGTCGACGACTTTGAAACTGTCGGCGTATTTTCCCGCGCGGTTCAGGAAGTGGGCTGCGGAAAGCAGCGCCGGAATCTTGAACTCTGATACGGCCTTAATCTCCGCGACGTGTCTTCCGGCGAATTTCGGGTGTATTCCGGCGTCTTTGTAGATGTCGGGTTTGTCTTGAGCCGCAGAGCGGTCGGACTCCAACTTTTCCTGAATCTCGATAAGTTTTTGGACCTGTTCCAGAGAGGGAAGGGCGTCTGCGTACGCCAGCAGAATTTCAGCCGCAGAGGCGTAGTTTCCCGCGAAGCCGGAAGCGTTGCCGTGGAAGAAGTCCGAGCCTGCGGCCAGAAGCCGGGGATAGACGGAGGCGTCGCCGGAGCGGGAAGGGGCGGGAGCTTTTTTGAAAGTGGCGGCGGCTTCTTTGTATTTGCCTTCCGCGCTGAGGATTTTGCCTTTGAGTTGGAACGCGACATCCGAGTCGGGAAACATCTTAATAACCCGGTCTGCGAAAGCCAGCGTGTCTTCGCGTCTGCCGGACATGAAATAAGCGCCGAGCAGGAGGTCGTGCAGGCCGCGACCGAAGAACGCTCCGCGGTACGCTGCCATAAGCGTCTTCACCGCCATTTCAGGTTGTCTGCCGTTCATGTAAAGCTCCGCCAGCCCGATGTACGGCATCTGGAAATCCGGCCTCGCCGCAATCGCCAGATTGTAAAGCTCGACAATTCTCTCTTTGTCCTTGTCAGGGTCGAGCGAGTACAGTTTAATCATGTAGTTGCCTACGAGGTTGTAGGCGATATCCGGATTGTCAGGCTCGATTTCAATAGCATGTTCGAGTTCGGCGACGGCCTCGTCGAAATAGCCGCCGGAGGAGAAGGCCATGCCGAGGAACAGCCGCGATAGGGCAGAATCGGGCCATCCGACGGCTATCTCCCTAAGCAATTGAGCGGCCTTGGAGAAATTTTTTCCGTCCCACTCGCCGATGGCCCGCTCTAGCGCCTGTTCCATCGTGTTTTCGGGTCGCTTTGTTTTCGTCTCTCCCGCAATGGTTAGCTCTCCCGGGAATGTTTTCAAGTTGATGCGCGAGATTGCCGACGGGCCGACCACGAAGAGATGTCCTCCCCCGGAAAACAACGCGGCCTCGGCATAGTTGTCGATCGCCGCCGGTTTCTCGTCCCAGAACCTCATATCGATTATTTCCGAAAGCGAGCCGGTTCTGATAGTCGCGCCGTTCGACGGGTTGAGCGCGGTCCATCCGCCTTTCGCGTCCACGACGAACAGTCGGGAGCCGACTATCGCGGCCGCTTCCGTTATGTCCGTGTCGAAACACCTGTGCCAGCCTTTTTCCAGAAGGTCGGCCATGGCGAAAGAAACGCAGCCGTTCCTTATGATAAGTTCGGAGCCGGGGCCGAGAATCTCCGGGTTGAACTTCATGTTGCCGGAGCGCGACAGTTTAGCGATGTCTGCGGAGATGGAAATTATGTCGGCGATTTTTATTGAGGAGACGGAGCCGTCGGAACTGATTTTTTCAGCCGAGCCGTCTTTGTAAACGACCGCCGCCGCGCCTGTTTCCTCAGAAAAATATAATTCTTTAAAATCGGAGCTTTTCATAGGGGCTGACCACATTCTGCGGCTCTCGACGGCGCTTAGGCAATGAAGCAGCCTTCCGGACGCCGCGAGGGCGACTCCCCTGCCGGCGGGATAAAGCGCGGCGGGAGCGCCCAGACCGTAGCTCCATATCTTCTTGCCGGTGACGGCGGATATGAAGTGAACGGTGTTCTCGGAGCTTGACAGAGCGAGTATCTCGCCGTCGAAAATGAGGTTTTTCCGGCCGATGTCGGGTTTAACCCTGTAAGTCCAGACAAGTTCGGGAAAAGCCGCCGCGAAAGCCGAGGCTGGAAACGCCGCGCCAGTCGCAAGAATCGCCGCCGCGCAAAGCGCCGCCAGATATGGTTTCAGTTTCAATCTAAAATCTCCTTCCGGTCAGGTCCCGGTCTCGCCGGGAGCTTCACGTATAATAACAAAGTAGTTCAACCTAATCAATGAGGCGAGCGCGGTCGGGCGGCTCAGACCTGCAAAACGTGCTTTCTACAGATTGAACAAGCCGACGTTTTCTCGGATTCATTTGCCGATAACTCTTTAAGCGGACGCGCCCGCCGCGCAATATGAGGATATCGGGTTTCTGTTCCACGGCAGTGGTCCCGCCGCAGGCTGATATGCGCTCTTCACTGTTTTTATGCCGCGTTATATAATAGATATGCGAGGTATCAATGATGAAAACAAAAGAACATCAATACATAACAAATGACAGGGGCGAAAAAGTGGGCGTGATCCTCGACATCAAGGATTATGACAAGATGCTTGAGGATGTGGAGGAACTCGAATCCATACGCGCTTATGACGCCGCAAAATCGTCTGCGGACGAGGTTGTTCCATTCGAGCGCGCAGTCGAGGAAATTGAGAATCGCCGCGCGTGAATTATAAGATTTTCATACAACGTTCGGCGCAGAAGGAACTTGCGGATTTGCAATCCGGATTCTATGACAAGATGAAGAATGCGATTCGGGAGCTTTCCGCTGAACCAAGGCCTGAAGGATGCCGGAAACTCGCCGGACGCAACGGGTGGCGTATCAGAGTCGGCAATTATAGGGTTATCTACGAGATTGACGACTCAAACAGAACTGTCATTATCCTCCATATCGGACACAGACGAGATATTTACAGATAAAATCCACTGAAAGCTCGCCCGAAAAACAGGGGCTGTCAACGCGGCTTTTTTGTGGAGAACGCGCCTGCTTTTCGTCTTCCCACTTTTATGTCGCAGATCCGAAAGAGCCTGAATTGTTGTCGATTTGAAGGATTCGTGCGATAATAGCGGGCATGAAACCGATAAACTATATAGAACTGACGAATGTGGAAGTAGAGGGGCTGAGCCGGGCGGACACGGTTTTCCTTTCGGCGATATCGCCCATTGAGGCGCACGGCCCTCATCTTCCGCTCGGAACGGACATTTTCGTGGCGGAAAATCTCCGGGACAGGATATCCGAAAGGCTGGTCGCCGCGAGGCCGGAAACGAAAATCATTTATCTGCCCACCCTCGCGCTCGGCTCGGACCCGATCCCGGTAAAAGGCTCTATCAGCATCAGGCATCAGGGCATCCAGTCGATTGTGTTCGACATCGGGAAATCGTTGTCCGACCTCGGATTCAAATACTGGATACTGACGGACAACCACGGAGGGCCGCACCATCAGATGGCCATAGAGTTGTCCGCGCGGAAACTGGCCGGGATGGGGTTCAACCTCATCGCTCCGTTCCACTCTCTTTTCAGGCGCATGGTGGGACACGACTCCGGGCTGCTCGAAAAAACCGGGCTGAGACCGGGGACGTGCGGCGATTCCGACGACGCGCACGGCGGGACGAACGAGACTTCGCTTTGCCTCGCCGCGTTCGCCGACAAGATGTCCGACTTGTGGAAGTCGATGGGGCCGGGCAAAGTATCAGATAAAAAATTCCAGTACCACGCGCTGTCGGCGGCGTCAAAGCTGTTGTCCGCGCTCGGCGCTAGGGACGCGGCGCTGGACTTCGACTTTCTCGCGCACGCGCTCACTTGGGTGAGCGACCCGGAGATGTCGCCGTATCAGGGCGACCCGTCGAAGGCGCGCGCGGAGGCGGGCGACGCCATGCTCGACTACCACGCCGACCTCGCGGTGGACTTGTACGAGCAGGCCAGAAGCGGCAAGCCGGTCGAGCAAAAACCTCTGGGGTGGTCCATACGCGCCATTAGAAACCTCGTCTAGCTCGCGATAGCGAAGCATCCGCGCCGGATGTCAGCGCGACGCCCGCGCGCGCGTTTCCATAGAAAGGCTTTTCCATGTTCATCAATTACAGGAAATATGCGGGTAAAACGGTTCTTGTGATAACCGCGCACACGGACGACGCGGACTACAACTGCGGGGCGGCGGTCGCAAGGCTGTCTGACGCGGGCGCGCGCGTCGTTTACGTCGTATGCACCAAAGGCGAAAAGGGAACGATGGACAGAGGGCTTTCCGCCGACGAGCTTGTGCGGACTCGCCGCGACGAACAGGACGCGGCAAACCGCATACTCGGAGTGTCAGAAACAATTCATTTCGACTATCCCGACGGGGAACTCAAGGCGGATTTCGAGTTGCAGGGGCGGCTGACGGCGCTAATTAGGGAACTTCGTCCGGAACTGATGCTGGCGTTCGACCCGGAGTGGCCCGAACACCGCCAGCACCCGGATCACCGCGCGTGCGCCGTCGCGGCCATCCGCGCCAATTCCTTCAGCCCCCTGTTCCAGTATTTTTCCGAGCAGGTGGAGGGCGGCGCAGAACCGTTTCAGTGCCCGCTAATTCTTCTGTTCGACGTTTTTCGCAACCCGGACACGTTCGCTCCGGTCGGCTCGATGTTCAGGCGCAAATGCGACGCGATGCTCGCGCACGAGTCGCAGATCGCTCACCTGCTGAACGAAGACCGGAAAAAGATGCTCGAAACTTTTATGAAGATACCGTTCGACGCGGCCAAGCAATTGCTCATCGGGGCTTTCGCTCCGGCGTTCATAGTCGAGACGTTCCGCGCGCTGCGCGCGGGCGACACTCTCCGCTGATTTTTCCGCGTCGCGATTCATATTTCAATTTATATATCGTTGATTGTAACCGGCGGGTTTGTATTAACCCTTATTCTGCACAGTCGGTTCTTTTTTGTTTTCCTGTTTATCTTCGCGGGGTTTCCGGGTCGGTTTCTCGGCGGGTTTGGGTGCGGGTTTCTTTTTCGGGACGCGCTCGGAGAGCAGCCTGCCGCTGATGAGGATGTGGTTCTGGAGCATGATGATTTCCTCGAACAGGGCTTTGAGTTTTACTGACGAAAGCGGGCCGGACTCGACCTTGTTTAGCAGCCGGTTGACGTCTCCGGGGGTGAGTATGGGGTTGACGATGTTGAGAATGGTTTTGAGGAGCGGGCGGGCGGGCGATATGCCGAAAGACTGGACGAACGATAGGTCGAGCACGACGCATTTTTTCTCGTCTATCGCGATGCGGCCTGAGAGGGAAAGAGGCTCTTTAAGGTGGAGCAGGGCGGCGAGGCTGGAGGGCCGGCAAAGCGTGATTCGCTCCGGCGTTATGCTCACTTCTGCGCCTTTCAACAGCGGTCCTTTTGTGTCTAAGAAGTCCTCCAAGTCCTCTTCAAGCACCCTGATTGTCCACTCTGTGTCTCCGGCGTCGAGGATGACCGGGCGGTTCAGGAAGAATGTGGAGAAGGGGTTGAACCGGAACCCGGTGGAGACGAATGAAAAGAAGTCTAGGCGAAGCCCTGAGACGCGGGCGGCGCGAAGCTCCACCGTTATGCCTTTGCATTTTCCGAATATGAGGAACATGAATCTCGAAGCGCTGATGCGGATGTGCGCGGACTCGATGCCGGGGACGGCGTCCATGAGCCGCTTTTCAAGGGATTTTTCTATGGGCGCGTAGGGGTCAAGCCCGATTATCCAACTGATGATGACGTAGAAATAAACCCGCATTATGCCGAAAATCCTCCGCGCGCCCGGTTCCCGGATTCGCTCCCGCCGCCCTTGCGCCGACGTCTGTAATAATATACATTAACATTGTTTTGAAAGTAGCGAGATTATTAATTAAAAGCGTGTTTTTCGCGGCCTTCGCCACAGGCGCGGCGGGCTATGCGACGGCGCTGTGGAAACTGCTCGACGCTCCGTGGGCGGTGTGGACTTCGGATGTCCGCCTCTGGCTGGCCGTCGGCTTCGTCTTATATTTTCCGATTCATATTATCTTCAGGCGGCTCATCGTCCTTCACGTTTTCGGACATGAGCTGACCCACGCGCTGTGGTCGATGCTGTTCGGCGGCAAGGTCGAGGAACTGTACGTGTCGAGGCGCAACGGCGGCTTCGCGGCGTACACGAAAGGCAACTTCATCGTCACCCTCGCGCCGTATTTTTTCCCGCTGTACGCCGTGTTTTTCCTGATACTGCATCTGATAGTGGCCCCGGCGTTCCGGCCATATATCGACGGCCTGCTGGGCGCTTCCATCGCGTTCCACATCATGCTGACGGTTTACACGATAAGGCTCGGCCAGCCTGATCTGGCGAGGGCGGGAGCTTTGTTTTCCCTGTCGTTCATACTGATGATGAATTTCTTGGGGCTGGGGCTGATATTTTCGGCGGCGGTGGGCGAGGACGTCCCCGGATTTCTGCGGGATGGGCTGAGCTATTACCCGGTCGTTTGGGACGCGTTCAAACGCGGCGCGGTCGCGTTGTGGAGCAGGGCTTTCGGGTTTCTGGAGATGTGAGCCGAGGCGGGGCTGGACGGCTCTCAGGGTTTCTGCGGACCGCCGCCTGCGCCGCCCGGAGCGGACGGCTCGGGGTCGGGATCGCAGTACGGGCATTTGCCGCCGGGAGGCCCTTGCGGGACGGTCCCCGCAGGCGGCGCCGGCTGCCGGATCACGTTTACTCCGAGGTCTTCAAGCGTCACTTCGGGATGGAATACCGCCCGCGACGCAAGCTTGCGCAGTCTAGTCCCGCCGCACTCCCGGCACTTCCTCGCCACTATCCGGCCCGAACCGAGGAACTCGACGAACTCGTTGCGCGCGCCGCACCTGACGCATTCGTATTCGTAAACAGGCATTCCGTCCCCTCCGAATTATATTATAGCGCGAATTTTTCACGATAAAATCCGAGAAATCGAATAAAGGGCGATCTACGTCGTTGAATCCGAATCCGTCATTAGGATTCGGGAGCGATTGTTCAGTGCGGATGAAATGCGAGGCGCAAGGCACATTTTTGCAGTGAATAGAATATAGGGTTCATGAACAATAGGGTGCCACCCCCAAACTCGTTTGGGGGTGAGAAGCAGTTCGCCGCTATGAAAATCGCCCCGGGTCGTCGGCTCAATCGACGAATCCGGGTTGAATCATCGACTCGAACTCGGTCACATACGAAACAGTATGCTCCCTCATTTTCGCTCGATTCGCCTCGTATCTCATTCCTTTCTTCGATTTCATCCCGCATTGGTGAAAAATGCGGGATAGCGCGCCCGCGCGCGTTTCCCGCGCGCGTTTGCAAAATCGTCGCCGACCGTCTACAATAGAATGCCATGGTCACATTGTTTAACATTGCCGTCATCCTGATTGCCATCTGCGCGGTTCTGACGACCGCGATTCTGTTCTGGGTGGCTAGAAGCCTCATCGACGGCTCCGCGTCGCTGAAGAAACTTCTCGAAACGGTGAATGAAAATGTGGAGCGGACCGTCGCCGAGCTTAGGAAATCCATCGAAGACATCAACGAGATGACCGAGAAAGCCGGCGGGCAGATGGAGCGGGTGGAGGAGATCGTCAAGGACGTGAGGCACGCCGCAGGCGACGCCCGCTCCATCCTCCACGCGACGGACGAGACGGTCGTGCCTATCGTGTCGAACATGAAAAGCATTTCCGCCGGGCTGAGAAAAGCGGTGGAGACGTGGAACGATATGGGCGAGCGGAGGGAGGGCTGCGACGCAGCCCCCGGAACCGCCCGGAAAGGCTCAGATGAGCGGGACTGAAGGCGGCAACGGCGGAGGCGGGCGCGCGTTTTTCGCAGCGTTCATCGCCGGACTCGCGGCGGGAGCCGCGGCGGCCCTGCTTTTGGCCCCCGCAAAAGGCGAGTCCACACGCAAACAACTCGTTGCCAGAGTCTCTTCGGCTTACGCCGGAGCGGTCGCTCAGGCAGCCAGAGCCGGCGAAACCGCCTCCAACGCCAGATTCCAGATCGACCGGCTCTTCGCCTCAGTCGCCGCCGGAATCGATGAAGCCCGCGTTGTCCGCGCCCAACTCGAAAGCTCTTACATCGACGACGAGGTCTCGAGGCGTGGATAACCAGACAGCCCAGAAAGTGGTCGACCGCCTCAAGGACATCCCGACCCTCCCGGCGGTGGTTCAGAAAATCATCGAGATTGTCGACAGCCCGCACACTTCCGCTTCCGACCTTAACAAAGCCATCTCTCTGGATCAGGCCCTATCGGCCAAAGTCCTCAAACTCGTGAACTCGGCCTTCTACGGATTCCCCAAGAAAATCGAAACCCTCCAGCAGGCGATTATCATCCTCGGATTCAACACCGTCCGCAGCCTCGCCCTGTCCATATCCATGCTAGACTTTTTCAGCGGGCGCGGGCGCAAACACCAACTCAACTACGCCGGGTACTGGAAACACTCCATCAGCGTTTCCATACTTTCCCGCGCAATCGCAAAAAAGGTGTTTCCCGCGATGGCGGAGGAAGCCTTCGTGTCCGGCCTGCTTCACGACATCGGGTTGCTGATACTCGACCAGTTTCTGCCGGATGAATTCGAGTTGGCATACAAAAGAATGAAGACCCAGCGCATCCCGCTTTTCAGAGCCGAGAAAGAAGAACTGGGCGTCACCCACTGCGACGTCGGACGGTTGCTCGCCATCAAATGGAACCTGCCGGACCCTCTGCTGTACTCCATCAGCAGCCACCACGAGCCGAACCCGGCGAAAGATTATTTCCCGATAGTGTCCACCATCCACGCCGCCAACGTCGGCGTCAAGATGCTCGGCCTCGGTTCGGTCGGCGACGAAGAGCACTACCGCTCGTTCCACATCGACGAACAGGCGCGGCGCATTCTCAGACTCGAAATGGATTTTCCACAGAATTTCGCGGACACCCTAGACGCCGGACTCAAAGAAGGCGAAGACTTCATCCGCGCTATTACATCCTGACGCCGTCATTCTCGTTCCCATCATTCTATTGATTCATCCGCCGTCACTGTATTTCTTCTTTTCGAGCGGCAGCGCTGTTGCGAACCGTTCCGGATGCGTTGCGGCAGTCAGGCGGCCCATGTCGTCATAAGAGAATTCGGAGAGTTCGGACATGATAGGCGGCGCGGCGGGGTCCGACGGCGGCGGCAGCGCGTCCTCGAGGGCGACGATAACGGTTTTATTCGTTTGAGTTCTCAACAGTCTCCGCTGGACTCTATTGTTGTTTTATCATTGCGTTTTGTCCGTTTATTCTTTCTCTTTTTCTGAATTATTACTGCTTTATGTGCGATACTTCTTGAAATATTATTTTTTATTTTCATCTTGCGATTCTTTAGTATTCCTACATGACAGCCAATAAGCATCGTTACAATATTAAACAAATGGCCTCCAAACAATCTAAAAGTAGTGATTGTGCCATATGTAGTAATATATGTTTGCTGATAATAACAATACGTCACCAACATCGATATAATATATACTAATATAACTATGCATGCGAATATAGTTACATAAATAAATTCTTTGTTCACTCGTTTCCTTGCGATCAAATAGCCAATAAATATGTTTGATAATAAACTTGCAATATAAGATGGCAGCATAAAGCGTGGATGGTATTTGTCAGATAAAGCTGACGACAACGACTGAACATTCATTACATCCAACAGTTGTAATATAATAATAAGTATAAATGCTCCTATCAAAGAATATGCAATTAATATTGCTGCATAAAATAATATATCATGACATAAAGAATGATATCGATGAATACAATTAATGTTCATAATCGTTAGCTCTTTTTCGGCAATGATGCACAATATGATCTAAAGAATTCGATACGTCTTTTTAAACTAGCTAACTCTTCATCTGTCGCAATATCAAGCCAACCATGTGGATCCATTTGGTAGACTTCTGAAGCAACCGCACCAATAACATTCATTCCTAATTGAGTAGCAAATGTTGCAGGGTTTCCGCTAGGAGGTGTTCCACCTGCGCCTTGCAAATTATCTAACACATCATCCGTTGCCCTATAAGCCAATTTCCTTGCTTTCTTATAATAGTATTCAGCTCTTAATTCGGCTAGATGATTAATACAACCTTGTCTTGAGCCATAAACGATAGCTCTCGTATCATGGTTCATATTGGATTTTGTGCCGACAAATTTGTTTGTTTCTTTATTCGATGAGCTATCCTGACACCCTTTATCATCTGGCGCAGTTTTCACATCCTCACCCGGTTCGCCGTCATTCTTTCCTGCGCCTTGGTTGTCTTGGGCGCGGGATTTGTTTTCTTTGCATTGGGCAATGCAGGTGTTTGTGTCGGGCATGCCGTTGCAGATTTCTTCGCAAGAGGGGGTGTTTGCTATTTTTACGCATTTTGTGCATCCGCAACGCGAATACCATGCGTCTTTCCAAAGCTTGAATCCGTCCGGCGCTTCCGATGTGGCGCAAGAGCTTTTTAGCTCTTTATAGCATTTCGGTCCGCAACGGTCGCTTTTTACGCCATAGCAAACATTTCTATTTACGTACACGTACTTTTGCCATTCGCAGCCTTTCTTGCTCAATCCCAGCGGGTCGGTGAAGTTGACGGGGTCGTTGTCGGTGTAGGCGTAGGGGTTGGCGGCGGGGATGGGGTCGTGCTGGAGGAAGGAGCCGGTGTCGGGGTCGTAAGCGCGGGCGCGGTAGTGATAGAGACGCGCGACGGGGTCCCAGTGCCGCCCGGTGTAAGTGAAAGCGTTCGGCAGCGCGCCCTGTTGCAGCACGATGCGGATAGTGTTTATACTTGCCTTTTCAGTAACGAGCATAATCACTCTTCCAAATTGGTGGCTGTCCCTATTATTCAGTGACTTCTTTTTCTTCTTCACCGACTACCATAATCACTCTTCCTATTAGGTGAGTGTTTCTAGTATTTAAAACGTAAAGTTAAGTTATTTGCTTTTACCAAAATCATTACAACACCATGTGTCATTCTTCTTAATCCATTCGTAAAGATTGTAATGGTCGTAGTGTTCGCCGTTCTTTTCAAATACAAAAGCTTTATTGTCATTTTCGAACACTATCTTCAATGTCGTGATGTCCTCAATCAGCGATGCAACAGACGGCATCTGTGGCTTTGTTATCAACTTGGGATCATTATAGAGCGTATTTGATATTGATATCAATTTATCAATTTTTCTCTGATAGTCTTCTTTGCTCATGGTGTTTTTATCATTTAACACTGAACAATAGATTTCCCATTGTGCTTTGGAAAATAGTTCTGCTGACATAAAATCAAGAATCTCTTTTATTATCACCGACTCTTCCGCGTTTCTATTTTTGAAGTATATATCATCGTAAGACTCTGAACTTTTTATAGACTCTTCTGAAGACTTACTATTAAATGATATCAAATAATATGATAGCAAAGCCGCTAAAATAATAGCTACTGTTACCGTAGCAAAGAACAATCTACTCTTCATTTGTTTTCATCACAGAAATCAGACACTGCATCTGGTCCTTTCGGTTTGTCAGGATGTCGTAAACACCAATCCACGCATGCATTCCTTTGTTTCTCAACAGTATATAGCCCAAAAAGATGCCAATCATCGGTGCCAAACACTGATGGCATAATTATAGTATCGCCAGTTCGAGTGTCGCTGATATCATTCCAAATAGAATTTACAGCAGAATAAGCACGTCCAATATCTCTATTGTTACTACTGCGCATACATTCGTGAACACATTCTTGCAATATTCTATTCCCGCCCCAATGATAATCAACATAAGGGTCTTTTTCGAAATCCTTTTTCCTACATCTATTTGGCCCGTCTTTAGGCGATGAATCATTTGGCTCAGCACCGACGTCGTCATTGCTAACATCATCAATAGGCGCATCGTCATTTTTACCATCGCCGTTGGGATTATCTTGGGCGGGAGGTGGCAGATGATCTTTGCATTGTTTTAGACATGTGGCGGGATAAACGTCTTTAGAACAAAGTTTTTCGCAGGATTCTACCCTGTCCAATGGCTGGCAATGGGTGCACACACCGCTTGGAGCTTGCGTTGATCTGAATGATCTCCCGGCCGATTCGCATACCTTTCTCATATGCTTTTTACATTTAACATCGCAAGGATAACACGCATCGTGAACGCAATACTGGCGGTTTGATACTCTTGTGTATGTCCAACATTTGACCTCGCGTTTTTTCAACCCCAGCGGGTCGGTGAAGTTGACGGGGTCGTTGTCGGTGTAGGCGTAAGGGTTGGCGGCGGGGATCATGTGGCGCTTCACGAAGCAGTGCACAGCCTCCGTGTCGCATTCTTTTCTTCCCATCATCGCCGCATCTCCGCTAGTTTTCCATTATATTATCATATAAGTCGCTTATTGACAACTTGTGGCGCAAATTTAGTTTTTCAACAGGCTGTCTCGGCCTGACCCCAGATCATGACCCCAGATCGCCTGACCCCAGATCACCATTCATTCTCAGTTGTTTTACTTTCAAAGCTATTATGTACATAAGCATTGTCAACATTATTGAGTTTGCCATTGTGTGAATTATTGTCATGGCTAAATAATTGTAATACTGCATAATAATCCAATGCTGTTCAATCAAGCGAC
>DIWT01000032.1 GCA_002435745.1 bacterium UBP15_UBA6099 | reverse complement strand
ACTTACTAATGAACTTATTAGTAAGCTTTCTTGTTCAACACTGTTCGAGGTAAATACTGGCTATGAAAACAGAATTGCGAAAATCGTGTTCTTTTCCGATAAAAGCGAGCGTTTTGTTGTTGCTTGTTTTCGGACTTTTGCTTTTTGCGCTATCATCAGCAACCACCTATATATTCAAGCCTGAGCCTCCCGAGTTGTTTTTTGTGATGAGTTTCTATGAAATATTGATGATGACCGGAGTGATGATATATTTTGAATTGCGAAGAATAATTGGAAAAAGCCTTTCAAAAACGAAAAACAAAGCAATCAAAATCATAGTTCCTGATGCGACTATGATATCTCTATTGATTGCTACAGGAATGTCTCTGCATATCGGATATCACGTCATTAATAGAATGATGGCCTACTGGGATGTGTTTGACTTCTTTTCAACGACATCTATATTTGTCTTTTTTTTTGCCGCTGTTTTGTTTTTCTTTTGTATTGTTTCGGCGGTCGATCACTTTATCAACAAACTGAATCTTTTTATGAAAACCATCTCCATTACTATCCTTGCGTTCTTTATCTGCCTATTGTTTATCGCGTCATGCAAAATGACGCGTTGCCCTTTTTTTACTGAAGGATTCCTGATCAACGACATCCTTTGCTTTTTCGCTTTCTCGTTTTGTTTCTGTATCGGTATCAGCAGATTCGTCATTCTGAAGTCATGTTTCGATAGAGCAATTGTAGCCAGAGAAAAAAAGAAGCCGAATAAATTGAAACCGATTGCTTTTACAAAACACGCTTACAGATACCTTGAGAGGAGAGGTTTTACAACAAAAGAAGTTGAGGCTGCGATACGCTTGGAAGAATGGCAAGCGGCGGATTTCGGAAGGCTTGAATGCCGGAAGGAATTTGCTTTCAACGACGAATGGAACGAGAGCTTTTATGCCACTAAACTTGTTCGCCCTATTTTTGTTGACGAACCAAACGAAATTGTTGTAATAACGGTATATACGTATTATTATTAATAAGAGGTGGAGTATGAAGATATTGTATGATAAACAAGCTGACGCTTTGAGCATAATCTTCACCGAAACGACGGTTACCACGAAGGAACTTGGCGAAGGGATAGCTGTCGAGTTGGATTCTGAAGGCCGTCTTGCCGGAATTGAAATCCTTAATGCTCTAAAAAGATTCGGCGATAGGGACGCCCTAAGACAGGTTGTTTTTGAGGGAATCGGCGTTGCTTCATGATTGAATCTGGAACTGAACGTTTCTCTAAAAGTAGATCGAAGCATAATATCGGCGCCGACAGCGCCACTTTTGCCTCAAATTCCCGCGATGTTACGTACAGCCATTAAAAACAGTGCGCGCTGAAGATAGTTCGTTCTTAAACGCAATGATTGGTTTTTGCCGCCAAGATTGCGGGTCGATGCGCAGTTCGAGATGTCGAGGCGGGCGGCCTTTGCGGGAGCGTGAATCGGCGTTCCATCCTACAGCAACAGCATAACATCGCCGGGGGTCTTCTGTGATTGGGAAACGGGGGACGCGCGTCGCCGCGAGCGCAGCTTGGGGTGTCGCTAGGGAAAATGTTTTCAGAGGTCTCGGATTCGGGGTTATGTCGGTTGTTGCTGTGTTTTCCAGCGTTTGTGCTGCCACATCCACTGTTCCGGGCAAAGCCGTATGATGCGCTCGATTTCCATTGCGCATGCCTGTGTGACCGCCACGGCGTCGCGGTCTCTGTCTCCTGTGGGTTGAATCCCGATGGCGGGCCTGAAAACGACGCGGTGTTTCATATAGTCTTCCCTAACGATGAAGACGGGGATTATCGGAGCGCCGGTTATGGAGCCGAACAGCGCCGGGCCTTTGAAGGTCGAGGCGGGGCGTCCGAAAAATTCCACGAAAACGCCTTCCGCCGCGTTCTGGTCGGCTATAAGGGCGACTACTTCGTTGCTGTTCAGCAGCGATATGATTTGCTTGAATATCGGCTTGTCTCTCGGCACGGTTTTGATGCCTTTCTTCTCTCTTTGCTTTTGAATCACATCGTTGATTAGGCCGTCGTTCTGGTCGCGCCGCACGACCGTCAACGAGTAGCCGCGCGCGACAAGCGCCGCGCCCAAAAGCTCCCAGTTTCCGTAATGTCCTGAAAGCGCGATCACGCCTTTGTTCAGCGCAAGAGCTTCTTTGATGTTTTCCTCGCCCTCGAAAGTCACCCGCCTCAGTATCTGCTTAGAACTCATGGACGGAAAACGGATGAATTCAAAAATATTCATCGCCATGTGCCGGTTGCAACGCAAAGCGATATCTTGAATCTCGTCCGGGGACAGTTCGTCGCCGTAAGCCATTTCGAGGTGCTTGACCACCAGTTTGCGGTTGCGGGGAACAAGCTTGTGGAGCGCGAGGCCTGCCGCGTTTGCGAGCGTTTTATGGACTCTAAGCGGAAGGACGCGTATCAGGAGATAGACAAACAGCAGCGCTGTCCTCGCCAGAAACCGAAAAATTCTATATTTTGCCGAAAACGCCTGTTGTTCGTCTGTTTCGCTCAATTCGATCGCTCTTTCTTTGCCGTAAACCGACAGATATCATATCTGGCGTTTAATCCGACAACTCTCCGTCTAAAAAACCCGCCCCAGCTTCAACCGACATCAAGCATAGGAAATCGCGCGCCGCCGGGATTGCGGGCGCGGGCGGGTCAGTTCGAGTTGTCGAGGCCGCGCCAGCCGGGGGCCGGGGAGTAGCCTTCGCGCTGGGCGAGTATTTCAAGGTGCGCGGCGGCGATGGCTTCAAGCGCTATGTCTATCTCGAACTTATTTTTGCGGGTGTCCAGCATCCTGTGGTACTGTTTGCATTTTTCGCAGGTGGCGGCCGTGTAACAGTCCTCCACGCCGGGGCCTTCGGCCATTATGTAACCGAGCGTCCGAGGCTCTTCGTTTCCGCACAGGTGGCATCTGGTGCGTTTGTACAGCCAAGAGGTCTCGCACGCGGAGCAGACGAGATGCCTGTGGCCTTCCTCGCGGACGAGCGCCGACATGGCGGCGATTCCTCCGCACACCGGGCACACGGCTTCGTACGCGCCGTCCTCGTTGTCGAGCAGCGCGCGCGCTCCCGCGACATAGACGTCCACAAACGGCCTCATTGCCAGAAAAGAGATGAAGGCGAGTTGCGGAGTGACTTCTTCGGTCGGTTCTGCGGAGACGCCGGCTCCGGCGGAGATGAACACGCGGAACGCGTTTCTGATGATTCCGGCGGCATCCTCGTCGGAAGCTTCCGCCGCGCGCTCTACGTCCTCTTCCGCTTCGACGTTGTCAATGAAAGTTTTGCAGAGGGCGCGGAAGAGAGGCGCCGCGGCGGTCCAGTCAAGCTCGGCCGCGCCGAGAGCGATGAAGGGATAAGGCCCTTTTGCGGCGGCTGAGGGGGGCGCGAACGGCTCGCCGCAGAGCGTCGCGTCGAAACCTTCATAGGCGTCCAGTATCTTCGAGTAGAAATCCAGCGGCTCCCGTAGGTCTTCGCGGGCCACCTTCAACTGGTCGATTCTCGTTCTCAGGTCGGAAATTTTCTCTTTGTTCATATCGTCATCCTTGTTTTAGTAGTAGTCAGCAGCGTATCGCGGGCCGCCCCGCGCGGGGACATTATAACGGACGCATGGAGAATGCCGCAAGGAATGGAGAGAGAGCCGCGCGGGCTACCAGCCGCCGGAGGCTCCGCCGCCTCCGCTCATGCCGCCCCCGAAACCGCCGAAGCCGCCCCCGAAACCGCCCCCGCCGCCCGACCATCCTCCGCCGCCCCTGCCTGCTCCGGACAACAGCAGCATTAAGAACAGGCTCGGATTGGTGATGAACAATATCAGGAGAAAAACGCCCACCACGCCCATGAAAATCATCTGAACGAGGCTGAAGCGCTTAGGCAGCGGGCTGCCCTGCCCGCTCGCGGGAGCCGCGTTCAGGTCGAACTCCTCCGGCGCAATGCCGTATTCTTCCAGAACGATGGCTGCGAGCGCCTCGACTCCGGCGCTTATCCCGCCTGAATAGTCTCCCTGCTTGAACGGCGGCGCGATTATCTCGTCAATTATGAATTTCGATTCGGCGTCCGTCACCGCGCCTTCCAGCCCGTAGCCGACTTCAATTCTGATTTTTCTCTCGCTCATTGCGACGACAAGCAGCGCGCCGTTGTCTTCGCCCTTTTGCCCGACGCCCCACCGCTCGAACATCTTGACCGCGTATTCCTCGATGTAGGAATCGCCTATGGTGTCCACCACGGCGACCGCGATCTGGGCGGAAGTCCTTTCGTCGAGGGCGGCGAGCATGTTTTCGAGGCGGGAACGAGCGGCGGGGTCCATCACGCCCGCGAAATCGTTCACATAGCCGGACGGGCTGTCCTGCGCGAGCGCGGCGGCGCACAGAACCATCAGCGCGATCGCCAAAACCGCCGTCGCGGCGGCTCGTTGCATTCTCACGGCCTTCATCCGCCCACTTCCATTTTATCGACGAATTCCGTCAGAGAGTCCAGCTCCGTCAGGTAAGACTGAAACACGGTCTCAAGTTTTCCTGCGGGAGCCTTTGTTTTTGATTTTTTCATGGCCGAAAGCTCGCGGAAGGCAGAGAGCTTGAATCCGGCGAGGCTCTCGACGCCAGCGATGACCGAGTCCGGATCCCCCGCGCCCGCCGCCGGAGAGCCTGCCAACCGCAGAATGTTTCTGAACACTGCGGCGAACGTGGAGAGCGTGCTTTCAAGGAACGGCTGGAATTTCGCGGGTTTCGAACCGATTTCCAGAGACGCCTGAATAAGTCGAAGCCTTTTGCCGCGCAGATTTTCCTCGATCTGCAAGCGCAGGTTTTCGAGCGAGATGGGGATTTTTCCCGCTGGATTCTCGCCGTAGAACGCGACGCTCCGCTCTTTCCATTCAAGGAATTCCATAGGGAAGACGTCCGCCGAGTCGGAGATAAAAGCGCGGTCGGTCACGACCGGTCGGGCGCGGAGTTTTTTCATCCAGCGGTCAAACACCGGGCGGAGCGCGTTGAGAAGCGCGACATCCACTGCGTCGAAGACCATAAAAATGTTCACGTCTGATTTGCCGGGGACGTATGAAGGCCCGGCGGCGCTGCCGAAGAGGACCGCCGCGTCTAGGATCTTTCCCGCCGAGCGCGCGGCCTCGATTGTCTGCTCCGCGAGCGGCCCGAGAATGGCCGCAAGTTCTTTTCTTATTCCGTCAGTATTCGCCGGCGATGTCATCCGCCACCTCCGTTACGCTTCAAGAGAGACATTATAGCACAAAACCGGAGCCGCCGGAGCGGACGGTCAGAAGGCGAGCTTTCCGGGTTGCGGTTCGGCGAACATGTGCCGGTCTACGAAAACGCGCATTTTAGGCTCCGTCTCCTCCGGGTCGTCCACCGGGAACGAGCAAGCGGTATCCACGCAGGCGAAAAGAGTCGGTTTCGGGCGCGCGGAATAAGGGAGCCGCTCCAGAATCGCGGCGTCAAGCTCCGGGTCCACCGTCATGACGAGCTTGAGAAGCTCGAAGAATTTTAGAGCGGACGAGCGCATCGCGGCGGTGGCGGGGTCTTTCTTCGAGCCTACCACCACCATCATCAAAGGCTTGTGCTCCATCCTGAATAGAGTCTCCCTGCCGAGCGCCGAAAAAAGTTCGGTGGAAGACATTGCTTTCATAGTTGCGACCAACGCGTCGGCGCGCGTCTTGTAGTCTTCATTGTCCGTCAGCAGATATAAGTCCGAGAGGACGGAAACGACAACGAGATTCGAGAACGAATCTGAGGAACACGCGGTCGCGCCTCCGCTTGAGGCCGCGCCCTCATACAGAGCAAAGGCGGGAGCGTCCGCGCGCCTGAAGTTTTTATGGATAAGCGCGGCGACAGCCTCGGCCTTGTCGAGGAACCTCGTCTCGCCTGTGGTTTGATAGGCCTCGATGAGAGCGCGGGCGAGCAGCGCGTTGTCTGCAAGCCGCGTTTCGGAGAAATCCGGTTTTTCGCCTTTGGGAGGGATGACGCGCGCGGCCCCGGCGTCGTCGCTCCACGCGTCGCTGAGAATCCTCTCCACGGCGGCGAGCGCGGCGGTCTCGACCGCAGGGCGGGACAGAACATCGGACGCGCGGAGCAGCGCTGCTGCTGCTGCCGCGTTGTCCGCGACGCGCATCGTTTTGTCCCGCGCGGGCATCCCGATTTTCCTCCGGGCGGCGTCCGGGAGCTTGTAGAACTCCGCCCCCGACATCTCGCCGTCCGGCCCCATCAGGCCGGATTCCTGAGCGGAGTAGAACCCGCCTTGCGGCTCGGCAAGAAAAGCGACGGCATAGTCCGCCGCCGCGGCCGCCGCCGCCCGCTCCGGGCTTCCTGCCGCCGCCGAAGCGTCGGCCAGAACCTTGGCGGCAAGCGCGCTTTCAATCAGCATTTTTCTCTTCGACGCGCCTGTGGCGTCGGCAAAGTCGAATACCCCGCCCCACTCGGAATCCGTCCGCCGCTCTACGAGAGCCGTCAACTCTTCCATCGACCTCAAAACGTCGTCTTTCTTTCCTTTGCGGTATTCGAGCGTTTCGTAAGAAAGCTCGCTGTAAACCTCCGGCACGGCGATCCCGCACGCGTCAGCGACTGCGGCGGCGGGCGCGTTCGGCAAAGGCCTTTCGGTAGGCGGAAAATCCGACCCTCCGTTCCGGCATCCCGCGAAAAGCAGCGCGGTGGAAAACGCCAGAATCGCTATGGCGATGATTCCGAATAAGGGCTTCATGCCGAAAAAACCGTTTGAAGTCGTATTCTCTATCGGAGAATTCGGATTCATTCTTGTCTCCTTGAAAACTCAGTTGTGTTTTTCATTGTCGCGGGCTGAATGCGAGCCGGCTTCCATGCTCCTTATTCGATAAATGCCGATTAGCGATTTTCAAAAACGGAGCAGCGGGCGTTCAGTCCGACGCCGGAGGCATTCCCTGCGGGGGCATCTGAGGCATCCCGGCAGGCGGCATGTCGCCCGGAGACATGCCGGCGGGCGGCATCTGAGGCATTCCCTGCGGCGATTTGCCGCGCTGGAACAGAACACCCTCGAAAGCGTTGCGGAGCGCCTGCGCGTTTATCATACCCGTCTGCGCGTCGAAAGGCTCGCCGTTTTCGGTGACCCAGAACAGCGCCGGGAGCGCGGCGACGTCGAAGAACTCGACGAGAGCCTCTGCGCGGGGGTCGTCGGCGTCGATGTGCGCGAACTGTATCCTGTCTCCGAACTCAGCTTCGAGTTTTTCCAAGTCGGGCTTGATTATCGCGCAGATTTTGCAGTCTTCAGAATAGAAGTTCAGAAACACAGGTCTGCCGTCAAGCTCAGGCAACTCAAACTGGTCGGGAGCGGCGGGAGCCTGCGCGGCGTCAGCGGGTTTTTTGCCGGCGAACATCGGAGCGGCGACGAGCAGCGCCGCGACGCAGGCGTACACGGCGAAGGCGGCTGTTTTTTTTCCTGCGGTCACGAATCACCTCTTATAGTGGTTTTTCAGCATGTTCTGAATCACTACGTCCGGCGGCGGAGCGGGGTCGTAATAAATCACGTTTCCATCCGCGTCGGCGAGTATGTTCAGGGGAAGTCCGTACAGTTTGGCTATCTTGTGGGCGGTGGAGCCGTCGGGGTCGTGGAGAATGGGATAGTCGGCTCCGTATTTGTCCAGAAACTTGTCGAGAGCTCCTTTGGAGTCGCCGACGTTCACGCCGAAGACAGCCAACCCCTCGTCCTCGTATTCGGAATAAATTCGATTGATTTCGGGAACCTCGGTGGCGCAGACGTAGCACCAGCTCGCGAAGAAAGTGACCAGCATCGGCGCGCCCGCGGAGAATTCCGACAGAGAGACCTTGTTGCCTTCGAGGTCGAGAAAAACGGCGGAGGTGTCCAGCTTCGAAACGCCTTGGCTGTCGAGCTTGGCCGGACAGCCGCCGCATAGACAGACGGCCAGAGCGAGCGCCCCGGCGGCCTTCAACTCCCTTGCGCGCAATTTCATAAATCTCCCCCGAAGAACAATATGTCCGCGCCCGAGCGCGGCCTCAAAAAAGCATGACAGCAGCCTTGTATCCGAACCAGATTCCGGCGGCGATAAGAGCGACGCCGAAGAGCCATTTGACGGCGAGCATCCAGCGGCCCGACTTGGGAAGCGCTGCAAGGGCTCCGGCGCTAGCCCCGACAACCGCCAGCAGCAGGCCCATCCCCAGCGCGAACACGAACAGCAGAGACGCCCCGTACGCGACATTGCCGGTCGTGGCCACCAGAGTAAGAATCGCCATCACGACGGGGGCCGTGCAGGGCGTCGACACAAGGCTGGACACCACGCCAACCATAAACGCCCCGGCGTATCCCCCCGCGCCCCCGCCCGCCGAAAGCTTCGCCATAAATCCCGGCATGGGCAGCGAGAACACGTCCAGCATGCTCAATCCGAGCAGGACGAAAAAGACCGCTATGAACAGATTAAGATATGGATTGCCCGCCCAGCTTCCGAAGATGACGCCGGACAAGGCCGCCGCCGCGCCCAGCGCAGAATACATCAGGGCGAGGCCGAGGATGTAGCACGCGGAAAGCCCGACGCTGCGCCGGAACGACCCGCGCGCGCCTCTGCCGCCCAGATACGCCGCCGTTATGGGTATCATCGGATAGACGCACGGCGTCAGGCTTGTCAGCAGGCCCGCCGCGAACGCCGCCGCGAACGCGAGCAACGGCGCGTCCGTCACGTGCCGGAAAAAACCATCCGCGAAACTTTCCAACATCCCTTGCGTGTCTCCGCCCGCGCGCGGCTCTGTGACCGCTACAATATGCTTTGTAGTATATAGTCCATAACAATTGTGTTCAATATGACTCGACAGACCGCGCCGCGCCGGCGAGAAACGCGGATTATGCCTGCGGCGCGATTGACTTCCGGGTTCGCGATGATATAATAAGAAGAAACCGGGAGATTTGAACACAGAAAAATCCGGTCGGACACAGTCCCCGCAGAGGGGACTTTTCATTTGCGCGGAAACTTTTCTGTTATCCGAAAACAACAGGCTGAAGCCGGACATTTTTCCGGACGGGAGGACACATGAAATTTTTCATTGACACGGCAAACCTAGACCAGATAAAGGAAATCAACGACCTCGGGCAACTCGACGGGGTGACGACCAACCCGACGCTCATAGCAAGAGAGAAGGTGGGGTTCAGGCAGAGGATCGAGGAAATCTGCGCCGTGGTAAAAGGCCCTGTGAGCGCGGAGGTCGTCGCGCTGGACTACGAGGGCATGATGAAAGAGGCGCGGGAAGTGGCTTCGTGGGCGGAGAATGTGGTGGTAAAGATACCGATGACGCCCGCCGGGATGAAAGCCACGAAGGCGCTGGCGCAGGAAGGCATAAGCGTTAACGCCACGCTCATATTCTCGCTTCCGCAGGCGCTCATCGCCGCCAAAGCCGGAGCGGCCTTCATCAGCCCGTTCATCGGCAGGATCGACGACATCGGGCAGGACGGCATGGAACTCGTCGCCGACTGCGTCAGCATGGTGGACAACTTCATGTTCGACAGCGAGATAATCGCGGCAAGCATCCGGGGCTTTCCGCACGTCATCGAGTCCATCCGATGCCGCGCGCACATCGCCACCGTGCCGTACTCGACGCTGATGTCGCTGTTCAAGCATCCGCTGACGGACAAAGGGATAGATTCATTCATGAAAGACTGGAACTCGGCGAACCTCGGGAAGATAATCTGAAGGAACCGGGGCAAGGGGCGCGCGACGAGCGCGCCGGGCTTATATGGTGAAACTGCTAATATTCGATCTCGACGGCGTCCTGTACACGGGCGACGAACCCGTCCCCTTCGCCGTCGAGTCCGTCAACGCGTTCCGGAGCCGGGGCTTCACGGTAAGGTTCCTCACCAACAACTCATCCCGAACGCGGGCTTTCTACGCGGACAAGCTTCAAGACATGGGATTTCAGGCGTCGGAGGACGAGATAATGTCGTCCGCGTCCGCAGCGCGGCGTCTGCTGCTCGAACGTTCGCCGGAAGGCGCGCGGGCGTTCGTCATCGGCGAAGAAGGGCTTTTCGAGGAGCTTGGCCCGGAATTCCGCATCGTCGGCACGGACGAACTTGAAACAGCCGACTATGTCGTCGTCGGCTTCGACAGGGAATTCAACTACGAGAAACTCGCCTATGGGCTTGAAGCGCTGCTGGCGGGAGCGGAATTCATCGCGACGAATCTGGACGCGACGTACCCGATGCCGGGAGGAAAGCTGCTGCCGGGAGGCGGGAGCATAGTGGCGGCGCTGGCGGCCGCGGCCGGGCGGGAGCCTGCCGTTACAGGCAAGCCGAACCCGGCCGGGATAATGGCTCTAATGACCGACGCCGGGGCCGCCCCGGAAGAGACATTGCTTATCGGCGACAGACCTTCGACGGACATGGCGACCGCCCGAAACGCGGGGACGCTTTCGTGCCTTGTCCTGACAGGCGTCGCCTCCCCGGCGCAGGCTCTAGCCCTGCCGGACGATTTAAAGCCTGACTTCATCATCAACGACTTGAGAGAGCTTGCGTCGCTCGACTGCCTGAAAGACGGCGGAGCGGCGCTTTCGCGGGAGAAACATGAGGCGGGAAAAGAAAGCTGAGCTTTCATTCCACAGGCATCCGGCGTCAGTCGCAGCCGGACTGTCCAGCCACCCCCTCCGCAAAAATAACCCTTCGAAAAAAACAACCGCAGCCGGCCCGGCCCTGAGCCTGCGCGCGGACAACCGCTTTTCATTCCATCCAAATCCCACAGAAAGAGGCGAACAGCTATGACACGCTACATCTTCATCACGGGAGGAAACGTCTCCTCCCTCGGAAAAGGCATCACATCATCTTCAATCGGTAGGCTGCTCAAAAGCCGCGACATCAAAGTGAGCGTAATCAAGATCGACCCCTACCTGAACGTCGACGCGGGCACGATGAATCCATACCAGCACGGCGAGGTGTACGTCACCGACGACGGGGCCGAAACCGATCTCGACCTCGGCCACTACGAAAGGTTCATCGACATCGACCTTGCCAAACACAACAACGTGACCACGGGCCAGATATACGACGCCGTCATACGGAAAGAACGCGCCGGAGAATTTCTCGGCGGCTGCGTTCAGGTCATCCCCCACATCACCAATGAGATTAAGAACCGGATAAAGATCGCGGCGCGGGAGTCGCGATGCGAAATCCTCATCGTCGAGATTGGCGGCACGGTCGGCGACATCGAAAGCCAGCCCTATCTCGAAGCCATCAGGCAGTTCCGCAACGAGGCCGGTCGCGACAACTGCATCAACGTCCACCTGACTCTCGTGCCCTACCTCGGGGCCGCCGGAGAGCTGAAGACCAAGCTGACCCAGCACACCGTCAAGGAGCTTCGCGCCGTCGGCATCCAGCCCGACCTCATCGTGTGCCGCACTAAACAGCCCATCAAAGACGACGTCAAGGCGAAAATATCCCTTTTCTGCGACGTGCCGAAAGAATGCGTCATCCCGGCTCCCGACACGCCGGAAATCTACGACATCCCGATGACGTTCGAAAGCGCCGGCGTCGCCGACCTGATAATAAGCAGGCTTGGTCTTGTGGCCCCCGCCCCCGACCTCTCCGAATGGACGTCCATGCTTAAACGCCTCAAGAACCCTGTCGGCGAAGTTCGCATCGGCGTCATCGGCAAGTACATCGAGGTGCGCGACTCCTACATGAGCATCCTCGAAGCCATCAAACACGGGGGCATCGCCGCCGGAGCCACCGTCAACTCACAACTCATAGACGCCTCCGAACTTGAAAAGGGACGCGGCAAACGCGCGCTTGAAAAACTCGACGGCATACTCGTCCCCGGCGGCTTCGGCTATAGGGGCATAGAGGGAAAAATACGCGCCATAACCTACGCCCGCGAAAACAATATTCCCTTCCTCGGCATCTGCCTCGGCATGCAGAGCGCCGTCATCGAGTTCGCGCGCAACGTCTGCGGATTGAAAAAAGCCAACAGCTCCGAGTTCGACCCCGAAACGCCGCACCCGGTGATCGACCTCATGCTCGATCAGAAAAACGTCGCCGACAAGGGTGGAACAATGCGGCTTGGCGCCTATCCCTGCCATCTCGAACCCAAGACCGCCGCGGCCGCGGCTTATAAGAAAAAAACCGTCGACGAGCGCCACCGCCACCGGTACGAGTTCAACAACAAATACCGCAAACAGATGCAAGCCAAAGGGATGTCTTTCTCCGGCCTGTCGCCGGACGGCAACCTAGTGGAGATAATCGAACTGCCCGCCCTGCGATACTTCGTCGCCGCGCAGTTCCATCCCGAATTCAAATCCCGGCCCACGCGCCCGCATCCGCTTTTCGCTTCCTTCGTCAAAAGCGCGCTCGAACACAACCAGTCTAAACAAGGCTGAAAAAGGGGAAAAAGGGGAAAGAAAGAAAAAAGCCAAAGAGAAACTTTTGAAAAAGTTTCTCTTTGAATCTCTTCAAAACGTTTCAATGCGCGACGGGACGCGACGCTGGCGCGTCGCGTCCCGTCGCTCCTGTGAAATCATTTATAAATAAGATTCCTCTGATAATCCTTTCCCAATATCTTTTCGCATGACACGCGCCAAAGGCGGAGGCGTAGCCCCGCCTTCGGCGCTGGCATGAAAGATTTTGAAAGGGATTTTAAGGGAAAACTTTTTCAAAAGTTTTCCCTTAACTCAGTTTTTCAACCCGCCCAAACGGCGTTTTAAGCCGCGGCGGGTTGGGCGGATTCCTTGACCTCGTGGCCTTTGCTGGTGGTCAGGATGATGACGCCGGCCACAATCAGCAGTACGCACAGGAGCTGGATCGGCGAGATCGACACCCGATAGATCACGAATTCCAGAACCATAGGCATGACAATCATGAAAGAGTTGACGGTCGGCACAATGACAATGCCGCTGCCGTGGAAGAAGGCGATATTGGTGAATACGAACGCCCCGTTGCCGAGGAAGAACCCGATGAGAAAATAGAGGGATATTATCGTGTAAATGAACGGGCGACCGGCGTTTTTCACACCGGAGATATCGAAGAAGATAACCATGTAGGCAAGGAAAGTGCCCGCGATTGCGGCGTACACGAACGCTTGTCCCTTCTTCGTTTTGCGGGCCATGACCACCATCGCGGCGTAAATAGCGGCGCAGACCGCCAGACTCAGCAGAAGCGAGGAAAGGTTGAACGACGCGGATTTGTCAGAAGCCACGTTGAAGTATTGGAAGAAGCCCGTGCCGATGATTATGAGGGCGACGGCCCCGGCCTCGCGGGCGCCGACTTTTTCCTTGAGCACGACCGCCGAGAACACCGCGAGCGCGATCAGCCCGATGCCGTTCAGAGAAGAAACGACGGACGGCTTGTCAGTCATTTTGAGAGCGGCGGTGAACAGCAGCCCGGCGGCTCCCGTCATCAGCATGCCGATCAGCCAGATGATGAAGTCGCGCCGGAGAGGCGGCTTCAGCATCGCCTTGCCGGTCTTGAGCACCTGAACTTTCATTTTCTGGATGCCCTTGCCGAGGTTCATGGTGATTGAAGCCAGACACCCCACGAGAATGCCGATGATGAGAGTTTCGTCCATGACAGCCGCCTTTTGTCCGGGAGCCTGCCGGAGAAGTTTGCGCAGTTTCCCCGGCCCGCGCCTATTGATGTGATCTTCGCGCCCTTTGAGAGGGTCGCGGGATAAAGTATCTTACACGCGTTCGCGCGGCAGGGCAAGCAAAATCGCGCGCGCCTCGCGGCGTGGCGCGAAACGGCAATCCCGCGCTACTCGCTGAAAGCGGATTCATTTTGGGCTGAATGATATTAACGGCGGACTCGCGTCAGTCAGGCAACTTCGCGCCTGAGTAGTCCGATTCGAGAAAAGGCAGGTCGAGCGCGGGTCGGCGCGGATGCTCTTTTTCGTACAGAGGCGGAAAGTCCCTGAAAACCGGCGCGAAGAACATGCGGTGGTTCAGGACTTCGGCGGCGCGCTCGACGATGTCTGAAAAACCGCGAAGATAGTCGCGCTCGGCGGCGTCCGAGCAGTCGTCGATGGCGGCGTCCAGCAGGGCCGGGTTCCACGCCGTCGGTTCAAAACGCTCATCCGCCCGCGCGCCTGACTCTTTGAATGGCGTGGGATCGTTTCCCGTCCTCCACAGAGGAACCTCTCCGCCGCCCGCCCCGAACGGGTCCGCCGGATTGCCGTTCAGAACCACATTAAGGTGAACGTGCGGAGCCACCCACGGAAAGAACATGAGAAGTTCCATGCCCGCCGCGCCGGACAGTCCGACGGCCTGCCCCCTTCGCACGACGTCCCCCGCCCCGACCAGCGCGCGGGACAGATGCGCGTATGTGGTCAGCAATCCGTCTCCGTGGTCCACGAACACCTTAAGCCCGCCGTGGTCGAACTGCCTTTTCACCGTCATCACAAGCCCCGGCGCGCATGTCGCCACGGGAGTTCCGACCGGGATGGCGAAATCCGTTCCGAGGTGGCTGTCGTACGTCCACTGCCCGCCCCGGAAATCCTTGCAGTCCGTCACTCTCACCGAGAACGGCTCCTCCGGCCCGCGCATATTGCGATTGAATAGGTTGTAGACCGGAGCCTTGTCGCCGTGGATTTTCACGCCGAGCCAAGTCGGAATGGAAATATGAGGCTTGAAAACCTTGACTGAAGAAAGGTCCCAGTTCGTCGGCGGGATATCGTTATTGCCGAACACCGCCCTGCCCGCCTGCGCCAGAGCCGCGTCCAGCGGCTTCAGCCCGAATATATCGAGGATTCCTATCCTGTTCCTTTTTCCCGCCATTCCGCCCTCCGAGCCGCCGTCTTTTTCAACAATTATACGCGCCTGAAAACCAAAGGCTATTCATGTCCTATAATTGCGGCGCGCGCAAGGCCGGCAACAGTCGAACGAACAATTTCATATATCAACAGCCGGAAAACGCGGCGGGCGCTGTATACTTATCGAAATTTGACGGAGGATGTTCAGCGATGGATTCAATGGGCACACAGGAAGCGGCGTCAACGCTGGCGCTTGCGTTGAGCGTGGCGGCGGCGGCTTCGATCTCTCTAAACATCGGCAAGGCCGTTCAGAAGATGAAGGTGGAAGTGCTGAAGAAAGGCAAGGCGATGCTCAAGCCTCCGCTCCGGCGCGACTTCCTTATCTGGTTGTTCGGCATGTCGCTGACGTTCGTGGCGGGCGTTCTAGTGCTTGTGGCGCAGAACCTGTCGGACAAGACGTCGCTTGTGACGTCGATGAGCGGAGTTGGGCTGGTGGGGCTTGCTCTGTTCTCGCTGTTCGTGCTGAAGGAAAGAGTGGGGCCGCGCGAATGGGCGTCGGTTCTGCTTATCGGCGCGGGAACGTCGGTGATATCGTATTTCAACGTGCCGTCGGCTGAAAGAGTCTTCTACGCCGGGCCGATGTACTGGTGTTTGGGCGGGTTCGCGGTGTTCGCGGGCGCAGCCCTGCTTTTTACGAAAATACTTAACCGGGGCAGAGCGTTCTTATACGCGGCCATAGCCGGGATGGGTCTCGGTTTCATGAACATCTTCTACCACATCGGCCCCATCGTGGCCGACGGCTCGGCGATGGCCCAGTTCAAGACCGCCTACCCGTGGGTCGCCTTCCTCATCCTCGGCAACATCGGTTTCGTGATGACCAACCTCGCCTTTTTCCACGGGACGGGCATTGTCATCGTGCCCACCGTCAACTCGTTCCTGATAATCAGCCCGATGGTGTTCGAGATATTCATATTCGGCACAACGCTAACGCCGATGCAGTACGCTGGAGCCGGGATGATAGTGATAGGAGTCATCGCGCTGACGACCGGAGGCGGGCAGAGCAAGAGCGCGAGCGCCGAACCTGCCGCCCCGGCGGCCCCGGCTCCAAGCCGGTAGCGCGGCCCTGTATCGGACTTCCGGAAACTTTTTTGATTTCCTTGGGTTATTAATGTATATAAGTAGTCTGGCGCGATTGAGCGCGCCTGATTCGGTTTTATCCCCGGAGATTTCCGGGAACCAGCATTGTAGGCAAATGCAGACTAATCAACTTGTGGGAGCCACAGGAGGTAAACGGTTATGCCGGTGTACGCGTATGAATGTCAGAAATGCGGCCATGCTTTTGAGGTCGAGCAGGGCGTGAACGACCCGCCGAAACAGAGATGCCCTGAGTGCAGGGGCAAGGTTAATAAAGTGTTCAGCGCTGTCGGAGTCTTGTTTAAAGGCAGCGGGTTTTATTGCACGGACAGCAAGAAGAAGAGCGGCATCGGCGGAGGGTGCGGGTCGTGCGACTCCGGCTCTTCCTGCTCGGTAGCCGATTCAAAAAAATGACAGGATGTGAATGAACCGGATCTTTTTAAGAATCCGGTCAAAGAGCGCATCATCCGGAACGGAACGGGGCATTGACTGAAGGCGCGGACAGACAGGGCGTTCGTGAAACGGACCGCCTGAGCTGGATAGCCCTCAATCAGGTGGAGGGCATGGAGCCGGGGTTGTTCATCCGGCTGACGGAGATATTCGGCGGGGCGGGAGAGGTTTGGCGGGCATCCGAGAAGGATTTGCGAGGCTGCGGAGCGTTCGGTCGCTCCTACTTGAGGAACGCCGAGCTGAACCTCGGCGAGGACTCGCCGGAAAAACCTGTTTACGTTCTGGACAAGCTGCTCGACCTTCGCCGCCGCGAGGACGGCTCTCAGGAGCTGAAGCGGGCGCAAGAGGCGGGAGTAAAAATTTTCACTCTGCTGGACGACGATTATCCCCGGCGGTTGCGGGACATCCCCGACCCTCCGCCGGTTCTTTACGCGCGCGGGAATATCCTTGAAAGAGACGACAGAGCGGTGGCGATTGTCGGCACGAGGCGCTGCAACGGCTATGGCAGGCGCGCGGCGGAGGACATCTCGGCGGGGCTGGCCGGCGCGGGATGGACGGTCGTCAGCGGGCTGGCGCACGGGATAGACGCGGCGGCGCACCGAGCGGCCCTAGACGCCGGCGGCCGCACCTTCGCCGTCAAAGCCGTCGGCGTAGACCACCCCTATCCATCCAACCATGTCGAACTGGCCGACGAGATCGCAGCTTGCGGCGCGGTCATTTCGGAATTCCCTCTCGGAATGAACGCGTCGAACAAGTTCCAGTTCCACAGGCGCAACAGGATAATAAGCGGATTGTCGCGGGGCGTTGTGGTGGCGCAGTCGGCAGTCAAAGGCGGCTCGATGATAACCGCCGGCCACGCCGCCGAGCACGGGCGCGAAGTGTTCGCCGTTCCGGGGGACGTCAATCATCCGTCGAGCGGGGGATGCCACTGGCTGATAAGGAACGGAGCGCATCTGGCGGAGAACGCGAGCCAGATTCTGGAGGCGCTCGGAGAGCCGGACGGGCAGCCGGAGTTGAGCCTCGGCGCGCAGCCGGCGCTGGACGGCCTTCAGAAGCGGGTTTACGACCTGATGAAAGAGGAAGGGCCGACGCGGTTCGACGACATCTGCGCGCGGCTGTCATGCTCGGCGGGCGAGGCGTCCACCGCCCTGATGATGCTTGAAATGAAGGGAGCGGCGCGCCAGTTGCCGGGCCAGACGTATATGGCGGCCCGCGCCGGGCGCTGACCTTTTTTTGCCCGGAAAGCGTGACTATTTGTTTGCGGGCGCTCATAATTAGAAAATTGCGCGGCGGAAAAATCGCGGCATAATAAGGTTATCTGTTCGATATAGAGGAGAAGGCACAATAATGGCAAAGAAATTAATCGTTGTCGAATCCAGAGCGAAGACACAGTCCATCGGCAAAATCGTCGGCAAACAATACGAGGTGACTTCCTGCCTCGGCCACATATACGACCTTCCTGCCAAAGAGCTTGGAATAGACGTGGACAACGGGTTCAAACCCAGCTATCAGATAGCTCCGGGACGCGGGAAGCTCATCAAACAGTTGCAGGCGGACGCCAAAGACGTCGAAGAAGTCATACTGGCGACCGACCCTGACCGCGAAGGGGAATCCATCGCGTGGCATCTGGCGCGCCTGTTCCCTAACAAGAGCATAACCAGAATGTCGTTCAACGAGATAACGCCGAAGGCGGTTAAAGAAGCGCTCGGCAACTTGAGAACCATAGACATGAATCTGGTGGACGCGCAGCAGGCGCGCAGGGTAATGGACAGACTGGTGGGCTACAAGGTCAGCCCGCTGCTTTGGCGCGCGCTGAACAACAGCCGCCTGAGCGCGGGCAGAGTCCAGTCCGTCGCCCTCCGCCTCATCTGCGAGCGCGAGGAAGAAGTGGAAAAGTTCAAACCGGACGAGTACTGGAAGATAACCGGGACGTTCAAGGGCCGGGACGCCGGCGCTCAGGAATTCGAGGCCGTGTACTTCGGTTCGTCGGACGGCGCGGAATCGAAGGAAGAGGAAACAAAGATAGACAACGAGACGCAGGCGGCGGGGCTTGTGGAAACGCTGAAAGCCTGCTCCTACGCGGTGAAAGATATCAAGAAGCGCTCAGAGAAACGCAGGCCGTCGGCCCCGTTCACGACCAGCACACTCCAGCAGGAATCCTCGAGGCGGCTGAACTTCAGCGCGTCGAAAACAATGATGCTCGCCCAGCAGCTATACGAAGGCGTCGGCCTCGGCGAAGCGGGCAGCGTCGGCCTCATCACTTACATGAGGACGGACTCTGTGCGCGTGTCGGAAGACGCCCGCGCGGACGCCGCAGAATATATTAAACAAAACCTCGGCCCGGACTATCTTCCCGACCAGCCGAACACATACAAATCCAAAGCGGGCGTTCAGGACGCTCACGAAGCCATCAGGCCGACATCCGCATCGCTCGACCCGAAAAATATCGCAAAATATCTCTCCAGAGACCAGCACAAGCTATACCAACTGATCTGGGCTAGGTTCATCGCTTCGCAGATGGCTCCGGCGGTGGTGGACGTCACGCGCTGCGACATCGCGGGCGACGATAAACACATGTTCCGCGCGACCGCCACCGTCACAAGCTTCGACGGCTATCTGCGCGTGTACGGAATCAAGAGCAAGGAAGAGAAGGAGGGAGGCGACGAAAACGGCAGCCCCCTGCCCGACTTGCGCGCCAAAGAACCGCTCGACCTGCTCAAGATCGACCCGAAACAACACTTTACAAAACCTCCTTCAAGATACTCCGAAGCCTCTCTCGTGCGAGAGCTTGAAGAGCGGGGCATCGGCCGCCCCAGCACCTACGTGCCCATCATCGAGACTCTGAAAAAACGCGACTACGCCCGCCTCGAAAAGAAATCTTTCAAACCCACCAAATGGGGCGTAATAGTCTGCAAGCTCCTCAAAGAGAACTTCGCCGACATCGTCGATTACGGGTTCACCGCCCGGATGGAAGACGAGTTGGACAAGGTCGAAAACGGAAGCAAGGACTGGACCAAACTCATCGGCGAATTCTACGGCCCGTTCAGCAAAGACATCGTCAAGGCCTCCAAGAGCATGAAGTTTGAGGAGAAGGTGGAAGACAAATGCCCCGAATGCGGCTCCGACCTCGCCGTGAAGACGGGACGCTACGGAGTGTTCATCGGATGCGCGAAGTACCCCGAATGCACATACAAGCGGCCGTACGGAGATCCTGACCCGAAAGCCGACTCAGGCTCCGCCGCGCAGACTCCCGCAGTCGAGGACAAATGCGAAAAATGCGGCTCGCCTATGGTGATGCGCACAGGCAGATACGGCAAGTTCATCGCCTGCTCCGGATACCCGGCCTGCAAGAACATCAGAAAGAACACGGGCAACGTCAATTGCCCGCGCGAGGGGTGCGACGGCAAGATAGTGCAGCGCCGATCCCGCAACAAACGCTCGTTCTACGGCTGTTCGAAATATCCGGAATGCGACTTCGTCACATGGTCCAAACCCGTCGAGGGAAAAGCCTGCCCCGAATGCGGCGGCCTTCTAGTCCACGCCAAATCAGCCGGCGAAAACATCGGCAAATGCATAAATGAAAAATGCGCCGCCACCGTATCCCTCGACGAACGGGAATCCTCGGAAGAGTGATTCGCGTTCGCGCGAAGAACAAGCGGGAAAAAACCAATAGAAGAAGTTTTCGCCTTTTCCTAAATTTTTCGCATTATGTGGAAGGATGATTCCGGCGCGCCGTCAGCCGGCGGCTTCTTCGACGCTGCCGTACACTTTTATGCGCTTGTCCAGATTTACCAGCTTTATCATTCCGGCGATATTTTTAGGGACGTCCACCAGAGAGAACTCCATCCCGGATGCGTCCGCGGATTTCCACAGTTTTGTTATCGTCCCCAGCCCCATGCTGTCTATGTGGCTGACATCCGACATTACGACCGCTATCTTGTCCGCCAGCTTCTTCTCGATGGTCGCCGCCGCCGCTCTGCTGAAATCCTTGTATGTGTTGTAATCAAGTTCGCCGCTCAGCCTTATCACGGCGACGTTGTTTATCTTTTCATTTTTGATATCCATTTGCCCGCTCCCGTTTTTTTTTGAGCGACACGATTATATCACAAAATTCCGCCGCAAGCGCCATTTCCGGCCCGATGCCCGGCCGGGGCGTTTCTGCGCGCTATCTCTTTTCCATTTGTTTCGTTGACGATAGTGTGGCGAATTTGTATTGCGCTTTGCTATAATTGCCAGACGCGGCGTCGCGCCGCGCGGAGCGCGCTGTGAAAAAGAAAAACCTCAAAACTGAAACCGGCAGAATTTCCGAGTTGATAAACGCCGGCGAGCTTTCCGGCATCGAGCGGGAACTGGGCGACTGCGTTCGCGAACTTGAACAGATGAAAAAAGCTCTGGATAAAAACGGCGACTCCCCGCAGCCGGAGAATCCCTCCATCCGTTCGAAATAATCAGTCGCCGCCATCCGGCTTGCTTTTCGCCTCCGCTGTTTCTTAAGCGCCGAAAACTATCAACCCGAATCCCAACCCATGTTTTTCACCAATTCAGGTTAGCGCGGCGTGTTGACCGGCGGGATTGCGGGCGGATATAATTTCCGCATTGTTATGTTCTTTGCGACACAACGGATTGTCCGGGGGGGTTGAACCATGAGAAATACTGCTTTGAAGTTGCGGTCGGTCAAGGCGTTCGCGGCGTTGGCCGTGGTTGTTTGCGCGGCAATGCTGCCGGGCTGTTCGCGTCAGGAAGCGAAGAGGGAGGCTCCGGCGGTTCTGAAGATGGCGACCACCACGAGCACTGACAATTCGGGGCTTTTAGGCGCGATTCTTCCAGCGTTCGAGAAGGCGCACAACGCGAAGGTGGCGGTGATAGCCACAGGCTCCGGCAAAGCGATAAAGCTTGGGGAGAACGGGGACGTTGATATAGTGTTCGCGCACGCGCCTGAGTTGGAAGAGGCCTTCACGGCGTCCGGCTACGGAGTGAACAGGACTCCGATAATGTATAATTATTTCATATTGCTGGGGCCGGATGAAGACCCTGCGGAGGTCAGAGGCGCGGGGACGGCTTCGGAAGCGTACCGCAGGATAGCCGCCGCGCAAGCCTCGCTGGTCAGCCGGGGCGACGAATCGGGAACCCATCAGAAAGAAAAGGAAATATGGGCGGAGGCCGCAGGCTCGGTTCCCAAGGCGGCATGGCTGATGGAGACCGGACAAGGCATGGGGCCTTCGCTTCAGATAGCAGATGAAAAGCGCGCCTATATACTGACTGACCGAGGAACATATCTGGCGTATAAAGAGAAAATTTCGCTGGTTCCCGTGATGGAGTCCGACGAAACGCTTCTCAATCCGTACAGCCTTATAGCGGTGAACCCTGAAAAATATCCCAGCGTGAATTATAATCTGGCGATGGAGCTTATCCGCTGGATGTCCGGAGAAGAGGGCAAAGCGGCGATAGCGAATTTCAAGGCGGGCGGAGAGAGCATGTTTTTCCCCGGCGAAGTGGAGAAAAGCGACTGATGGGATACATGGGCGACTCGCTTTCCGAGGCGGTCAATCTGATAGCGTCGGCGGACCCCGAAGTGATGTCGGCGGTGTGGACATCGCTGTACACGTCGTTCGCGGCGACAGCGATGGCGACGGTCGTCGGGATCCCCGCCGGGCTTGCGGTGGCCTCATACAAATTCCCCGGCCGCGGGGTCGCGACAACCCTCCTGAACACTCTGATGGCGATGCCCACGGTGGTGATCGGGCTGCTAGGCTATGCGTTGCTGACGCGCAACGGACCGATGGGCGTTTACGAGCTGCTGTACACCCCCTCGGCAATGATATTGGGACAGTTTGTTCTCGTGCTTCCGCTGACGGTCACGCTGTCGATGTCTGCGGCGCGCAGCATGGGCCGCCGCGCGGCGGAGACGGCTCTGACGCTTGGAGCGACGCGCGCGCGCGCCGCCGCAACGGTCGTCCTCGAAGGCCGGTTCGCTTTCATGACCGCGGTAGCCGCCGCTTTCGGGCGCGCTGTCGGCGAGGTCGGCGTGGCGATGATGCTCGGCGGCAACATTCGCGGAGCCACCCGCACTATGACCACCGCGATAGCCCTCGAAACAAGCAAGGGCGAGTTCGCCGTGGCTCTGGCGCTCGGAGTGGTTCTGATGGCTGTGGCCCTCGCCGCGAACATAGCCATTCGCGCGCTGCAGGCGCGCGCGGGGGAGGCGGCAGGATGACTCTAACGCGCCCCGCTTTCCGACTCGAAAACTTCGCCGCCGGGTACGACGGCCGCCCGGTCGTCGAGATTGACTCTCTGGCCATCCCGCAAGGGGGCCGGGTCGCCCTGCTCGGCGCGAACGGCGCTGGCAAGACTACTCTGCTTCGCGCTCTCAACGGGTTTGTCAAACCCATCCGGGGCCGCGTCTTCTTCGACGACGCTCCTATGGACTCTCCGTCGGCGGTGAGCGCGGCCCGCAGACGGATGACATACATCTCCCAGACGCCATTCCTGTTCAACTGCTCGGCCAGAGCGAACGTGGCCTACGGGCTGAGGGCGAGAGGCGTTCCGGCGCGCGAGGCGCTCGAACGCGCGGACGCCCTGCTCGAACGCGCCGGACTTTCGAAACTGGCCCGCCGCAACGCCCGCTCTCTCTCCGGCGGCGAGGCTCAGCTTACCGCCCTCGTCCGCGCCCTCATCATCAACCCGGAAGCCATTCTCCTCGACGAGCCGACAGGCAATGTGGATGCGGCAAACACGGAAATGATTGAAGCCCTCATCCTAGATGCCTCGAAATCTAAGGGGGCGACCATCGTTTTCTCAACTCACAACGTCGAGCAGGCCCGCCGTCTCGCCGACTCCGCCGTCTCCATCAACCTCGGCTCCGCATCCTCTCATTCCTTATAGCTCAAACGACAAATCAGTTTTCCGCATTTTCATCGTCGCAGGCTGAAACCTTGCTCGTCATATCTCGCGGACTGCCGCAAAAATTTCTTATGTCGTTTTCGGGTTTTATTGAAAAAGTTTGGAGATTATACTATTCGGGATGTCCGGAAGGCGGGACGTATTCCGGGCGGAGCGGCGGACATGGCGGCGATAAAAGGAGATGTCACAAGCGGCGGCATCTGGAGGCACATCGTAACGATGAGCCTGCCGGTGATGCTGGGCATGGGTTTGCAGAACCTGTACACGGTGGTGGACCTTTTCTGGGTCGGCAGGCTTGGGATGGGAGCGGTCGCGGCGATCACGATAGCCGGCACGCTGTTCTTCTTCTTCTTTTCGCTCGGTCAGGCAATAGGAACAGGATCGCTGGCGATTGTGTCGCGGGCGTTCGGTCGCCGCAACTTCGAGCATGCCGCGCATACTGTGCGCAACACGCTGTTTGTGGGCGCGGCAGTTGGGCTTTTTTTCGGCGGCGCGTCTTTTCTCTTCGCCGAACCCATAATTACAGCCCTCGGTGGCAGAGGCGAGGTGGTCGATCTTGGAGCCGCCTATCTGCGCCCTTACGCTTTCGGGTTCGCTTTTCAGATAATCTCCCTCGTTCTCGGCTTCGCTCTGCGCGGCAGCGGGGACATGAAGGCTCCCACTTACTCGTTAATGATCGCCACGCTGATAAACATTGTCTTGGACCCGCTGCTGATATTCGGCTGGGGACCGATACCGGCGATGGGAGTCGCGGGGGCCGGGCTGGCGACCATGATCTCGACGCTGTTTTCGGCGGTCTACGTCGTGGCGGTGATTTCCGCCGGAAAATCAAATCTGCATGTGCCGCTTTCGATCAGTTTTAAGCCGGACTGGCCGCTGATTAAGGAAGTGTTCAAGATAGGCGCTCCGTCCGGAGCGCAGTTCATGCTGTTGAGCTTCAGCTTCATGGTGATAATCTGGATAGTGGCCGACAAGGGGGCCGGGCCGGTTGCGGCGGCGGGCATAGGCTGGCGGCTGATGCACATGTCTCTGGCTCCCGTCATCGGCATAGGAACCGCCGTCGCCACCCTAGTCGGACAAAACTTGGGCGTCGAAAAGGTTTCCCGCGCCTCTTCTTCGGTGAAAAAAGGCGTTTTTGCTTCCGTGTTGTGCGCGGGCGTCATCTCCGTCACGTTCGCGGCGTTCCCGGATTTCTTCATTGGGTTCTTTTCCGCTTCGAGCGAGGTCGTCGCGCTCGGACGAGAGGTGATGCGCGCGATGGCTTTCAACGGCGTTGTGCTCGGCGTGGTCATAGTGCTCAACAGCGCCTTCGGCGGCGCGGGCGACAACGTGCCCTCCATGATAGGCGCTTCCGTCCGCTCCTTCTTCAGCGTCGGGCTTGCGTTCCTTCTGCCCGCTGTCACTCCATTCGGACTTACGGCCGTCTGGGCCAGCATCCCCATCGCTTCTTTCGCCAACATGCTGATTCTCCTTCACATTTACCGCAAAGGCTCGTGGAAAACCCGCATGAAAAAACGCGAAGAAGCATATTGCGCGTCTGGCTCCGCAGTCGCGGGGCCGTGCTCTCTGCCACCCCCGGACTGATTTCATCCGCTTGCGCATATCGCAAAATATATACCGGTTCTTAATTGATTTTACCCGCCAGTTTGTGTGCCATGCGCAAAATTCTTTCTTTTGTGCATGATGCTTTTTACCAAATATACATGTTATTAGTTGATTCAACCCACTACCAAGCGTGCCATGCATAAAGCTTTTTCCTTTATGCATGATGTATCCTCCCAAATAGTTAATGGGAGCTTTCATTTAATTCTTCGTATATAAATTGGCCCGCTGCGCTTAGCGCGGCGCCGTCGACCTGCCGCTTGCCGCTTCTATAGACTGTTCGTTAAGATATTTTTCCTGCCACAACCGAAGAGAGCAGCGACATGGTTTCTGCGGCGACGTTGGAACAGAGGTATGCGGAACTGCGGGAGGGCGGCGAAGATGCCGGGCGGGCGCGGAGTATTCCGAGCAGGGCGCGGTAGACCGCTTCGTCGTCCGACGGGTCGGCCACAGTTCCGCCCAGCTCGCTTGTCACTCGCGCGCACGCGCCCGGCGGGGTGACGGCGAATATGTGCCGCCCGCTTCCGAGGTAGTCCACTATCTTCGACGGAAAAAACACGGAGAATCTCGCCGGGGCGTCAATTGCCAGAAGGCAATGCGCCGTCGTCATGAGGCGGAGACTTTCAGAGTATGAGACGTTGCCGTGAAAAGAGATGGCGCGCTTGGCGGCGGGATATTTGTCGATGAGATTTTTCAGTCGCGATTCGATGTAGCCGTAGAATTCGAAGCGGACGCCGGAGAGAGCGGCGGGGTCGGACGCGGCGGCTCGCTCGACCGCTTTGTAAAACGGCTCCGGCGTCCGAAGAGTGTACAGCCCGCCCAGCATCCGCATGACGTATTCTCCGCCCGGCGGCTCTCCGGGGGGATAGGCGGCGGGGTCGAAGCAGTGCGGTATGTAAGAGGCTTTGCGCCTCAGCTCCTTCGGGTATTTTTTCATGACGAGGTCTACGGTTTCGGGGGATGTGAAAACGACTGCGTCCGCGAGTTCGACGACGCGGCGTTCGAGGCGTCTGTTGATGAATGCGGTGGCTGGGTTGTCGCGCCTGTAAGGGTTGTCCGCCCACGGGTCGCTGAAATGGGCTATCCACGGGATGCGGGCGTATTTTTTCACGGGCGGGCCGATGAGGTGTCCGGACATCGGCGCGCCGTAGGTGATGAGGATATCCGGATTGAGAGTTCCGCGCGAGAGCCGGTCGAGGATGTAGTCGCGGGCTTTGTCCGCCCACGGGCGTTGAGGGTCGGGCGCGTGCGCCCACGAGATTTTGAGCCGGTATCCGGCGTAGTCGAGCCTTCTGGCGAGCAGCGGCCTGCCATGGGGTAGCCTGACGATTTCGGCGAGCCGCGAGTCTATTCCGGGGGCCACCGTCGGGTCGGGCGCCCCCTCCAGATTGTCCGCGCACACAACCGTCGTTTCCGCAGGAAGCTCCGACAGAACGCGCGACACCTGCGACGCTCGCGGGGACGCGTCGGGCGGAAACGAATAGCTTGCTGCCAGAATTTTCATAGCGGCATCCGCCGGCGCTCGCTCTCCGGCGGCCGACCTCTTATTTTTCCGCCTCGTAGCAGTACGGCGATGAAATCATGTATCTGGGAATCTCGAACACGTAGCAGGCGGTCTCTCCGGGCCGAAGCGTGTCGCCGAATGACAATTCGAAACTCAAGTAGCCTTTCGCGGCTTTGCCGCGCTTTTCCAGAACCGGCGGCGCGGAGATGGCGGCCTCCTCGCCGTTCTTGTATACGACCAGCGAAGGCGGGACGCCGGCCACCGTCTTTATCGCCACGCCGCCTTTGACGGAGAACGTCGCGCCGGGCGCGGCGGCAGGCTTGAACGACGGCCTCGCGCTGATGAACAACAGCTTCGCGTTGAACCCCGCTATGGTGTGTCCGGCGAGCATCCCCGCTTTGAGGGATTCACGCGCGAACTCGTCCGCGAGAACGTGGGTGTAAAAATCCGCGAAATGCGTCTGCGCCAGCATGTGCATGTCTATCCCGGAAGTGACGAACAGCTTCTTGCCGCCTTTAAGCGCGGCCAGATAAGCGTCTCTCGTCATCGCGTATGAAGAGCCGTCTGCGTATCCCGTCCCGATGTTGTTGAACATCTCAATGCCGTAGAATTTATTCGCAAGCGGCGACCACTGCGGACACGTCCACGGGTGGTTCCACCAGTAATAGGCTCCCTCCTCGTCGAGTTTCGCGAGCAGGGCGTCAAGCTCCTTCGAGTCGAACTGTCCGTCCCGGACGAGTATGTCGTCAATGTCGCCGACGGCGTTCAGATGGCACATCAGCTTGCCTTCCTGATCTTCTTCTCTGACAACTCGGGCGGAGACTTCGCGGCCGCCCACAGCCAAGAAGTCGGTCTCCGTCAACATGTCGGCTAGCCGCCTGATTTCAGGGAAGGGAAGCCGCGCGCTCGTGTGGGGCGTGAAGATTACTCCTCCGTATTTGTTCGCCTGAAGGTATTCCTTCGTTTCGCTCGGAGCGTGGCTTCCGTCGTCGCCTTCGAGGTTGGTGTGAGTGTGAGACCATATAGGGATAATCACGAATCCGTCTTTGTTCTCCTGAGAGAGGGCCGACCCCGCCCCGAACAGCGCTACCGCCAGCGCCGCAACCGCCGCCAGTTTCTTCATCGCCATGATGTCATTTTCCTTTCAGGTTCAAACCGCTTCTAATATATATGAAAACTTCAAAACAAAACAAACACGCGGGCGGCAAAAACGCGCAACCGGACGCCGCAGGGCTAGGCGCGCTCACTCCGCGAATTTGGATTTTATTATGTTTTCCACCCGCGAAGCCTCGGCGTCGCAACGCGCGTCGTCCCAGCCTAGCGAGGGAGCCATAATCTTCGCCAGAGCGACAAGCTCGGCGCGACTGCGTTTTCCGAACAGCAACGCGTCCGTGCGCCGAAGCAACGCGTCGTCGAGATGCGCGGCGCATTCGGATTCCGCGGCGAACTTCAATTGCGCCGCCACGTCCTCCGAGCCGGGGACGAGTTTCTCCTTCATCCCCGCGCCATCGAGCAGCGCCGCCACCTTTTCCCATTCAGTCCCGTACTGCGTGGAGAGATGCGACACAAGCTCCGCCGGGAGTTCGGGATGGCGCGCGAGGGCGTCCTTCTTGAAGTCGGCTATGTTCGTGTCCGGCGCGGTGGCCAGCCGCGTGACAGACGTCTTGCAAGGCGCGGCGGCCTTCCCCAGCTTGCCGAAAACGGCGTCCGTCACCTGCGCGGCAAGGAACCGGGATGTGGTGTACTTTCCGCCGAGCGCGGACAGCAGGTTGTTTGCGAGGCCCTCGCGGGCGTGGTCTATCACCTCATGTTTGCGGGAAGCGTCGTAGCTGTCCTCCACCGCTCCGTCTGGGTCAGCCAGAGGGCGCAGGCCCCCGTAGGTCATTACGACGTCGTCCGGCGTCAGCTTCAGAGACGGCATGCAGCCGTTTATCTCCGCCGTGAAATCCTCGATGTCCTTCATCGTCACCGTCAGCTTGTCCGGGTCGCCTTTGAAAGGAGTGTCGGTGGTTCCGGCGATTGTGAGGCCTCGCCACGGCATCATGAAAACGTGCCGCCGCGTCTTGGTTATCATCGCGATCGCCGCCGATGGATGCAGTTGCGGAATGACAATGTGTATGCCTTTCGAGCGGGCGATGCGGGTCTTCGAGCCGTCGCCGGACACCATGCCGAGCAGCCTGTCCGCCCAGCAGCCGGTCGCGTTAAGAACGCATGCCGCCCGTATTTCCACTGTTTCGCCGCCTATCTCGTCGCGCGCGACCGCCGCCTGAATCGTCCCGCCGCTCATCTTGAAGGACTCGACAGCCAGCCAGTTGGCGAGCGTCGTCCCCGCCGCCGCCGCCGCCTTCACGAAGCTCAGCGTCAGCCGCTCGGACGATATCATCTGGCAGTCGTAGTAATGGAACCCTCCGGAAAGTCCCTCGCCGGGAACTCGCGGGAACATCTTCGTCAACTCGACCTTAGACATGCCCCGGTGGCTCGGAATCCTCTTGTCGGGGTCCGCCAGCCGCCCCTTGTCGTATCCGAGCAGATCGTAAAGCGTCATGCCCGCCTTCAGCATCAGCGTGTCCTTCATACCGTAGTTTGGGATGACAAAAGGCAATGGAGAGACGAGGTGCGGGGCGATGAACTCCATTATGCGCCGCTCCTTGAGGCTCTCGCGCACTATTCCAAGCTCGAAGTTCTTCAGGTATCTCAGTCCGCCGTGTATCAGTTTCGACGTGGCCGAGGATGTCGCCGCTCCGAAGTCTCCTTTGTCGATAAGGGCGACGGACAGCCCGCGCATCGACGCGTCCCACGCGACGCACGCCCCCGTTATCCCTCCCCCTATCACCAACAGGTCGAACTTCTCCGCTCCAAGCCGTTTCAGGTCTCTTATCATGGTTGCGCTCTCCGTGTCTCCGGCCTCTCGCGCTTCGCGCGCCGTTTTGCCGCCGGGGCGGCGGAAGAACGGACTGGAATCGCCCGTCGCTCCCCTCCGCAATTATACAGCAGCGGGCGCGATGCCGAAACATCCCGGCGAGGTTTGCCGCCGCGAGCGGGTTCGTGATAAACTGGCGCTAACCCGCATATTTCGACGGCGCGGGCGGAACGGCGGAGGAGGGGCGATTATGGATCTGATAACAGGCGGAGCGGGATTGCTGGGCGAACATCTGGCGCGGACGCTGATCAGCGACGGCATCCCCGCGAGGCTCTTCGACTTCCGGACGCCCGAACGCGTCCCGGACGGCGCGGAGTTCGTCGGCGGCGACATCAGAAACGAGAGGGACGTCCGCGCGGCGCTCGACGGAATCGACACTGTCTACCACCTCGCCGCTCTCATGCATGTCGGCGGCGGCTCGCCCGCTCTAGCCCGCAGCGTAAACATCGGCGGCCTGCAAAATCTCATGGGCTGCGTCGAAAAATCCGGCGCGCGCCGCGTCGTGTTCGCCTCCACCATTGAGCTTTACGGCGTGAAACCGGAAGTCCCTTGCCGCGAGGACAGCCCGAAAAACCCGCCGCCCGGATACCCCTCCCACAAACTTCAGGGAGAGCGGATGCTCGCGGACTTCTCCCTGAGAACAGGCGTCGAAACCGTCTTCCCCAGATTTCCGATGATACTCGGCGCGGGCTTCTATCATTTCAAGCTGGTGCTATGGTTCTTCGAGGCGATATCGCGAAACCTCCCGGTGTTCGTTCTGGACGACGGCGCGAGGAAAGGCCGAATGGTGGCAGCGCGGGACGCCGTCGCCGGACTTATCCTCTGCGCGCAAACCACCGGAGTGTGCCGCGAAGCTTTCAACATCTGCGCCGACGACGCGTTCACTCACAGAAGCTTTCTCGAAGATGTCATAGAAAAGACGGGGTCGAAGTCGCGCGTGTTCTCCATTCCTTCCGCAATCGCGGCCCCGGTAGAGGAAGCCCTTCAGTCGCTCGGCCTCTCCCCCGTCGCCCGCGAACACTTCCAGTTCTCCCTATCCGACTGCGACTATTCCATCGACAAAGCCAAACGGGTTCTCGGCTACCGCCCGGAAACGGACGCCGCTTCAGCTATGGCCGAAACTTATTTTTCATACATCTCAGGAGGCCGAGCGGAGCTTAAAAAAGCGCTTTCCAACGATCTGCTGAAACGATAAACGGGAGGAACAATATGCTTGACGCCACATTTTTCAAAAACGATCTTGCCACAGTATTTCACCCCGCCGGAAAAAAAGTCGCCCCCGAAATACTGGACGATCCCGACGCCGTTTTCGTATGGGGCGAGCTTATGAGCCACGAGTTCGTCAAAGGCATTATCGGCAGGACGCCGAGTTTCGCCCCGGCCACCGCGGTCGGCTTTGCCCGACGGCGCACGCCCGACTTTTTCGCCATGTCCGTTAAACCGGGAGCGTGCGTTCACGGAGTCGTCCTGCTCGGATTGACGGACGGCGAAACATCCGCGCTCGACAAGTTCGAGAGCCTCGGCACAGTCATGCGCAAATCCACCGCCACCGTCTTCATCGGCCATAAAAAACGCAAAACCCGCATCTACTTAAAAATCAAATGAACGCGCGGAGACGATTTTAAGCGGCGCGCCAGTTGCGTATTAACTATCAATAAACAGAATTAAAAAGTTTGGGAATGGGGTTTGGGGAAAAACCCTTTTCAAAAGGTTTTCCCCAACCGCCGAAGGCGGCAGGCGTTTGTTATTTCTTTATTCTTATTCTTTTTCTTTGCCTTATCTTTATTTACTCTAGTCCATAGCGACGCCGAGGGCGGCCCCTCTGGCGGCGCCGTAGCAGGAGAGAGTGGTGGCGGCCCCGTCCGGTTTGCATAGAAGCCGGACATCCTCGACGCCGGAGCAGGGCACGTCGTTTTCCTCGCACTGGCGCGACATCGATTCGATGACTGGGCGGCTAAGCGCGTCGTGCGTCGCCGCGTTATAGCCGGAGCCTGTTCCGAACACGAGACGCGCGCGCGGCAGCCTGAACTCCAACCGCTCCTTCTGCATTCGGAAAAGAATGTGTCCGATGAACTCAGCCTGAATGAAGAACGCGGTCCGCGCCGCCGGGTCTCCGGCCTTGAGCATGGCGTCGATTTTTTCAGGAGGAAGCTCTTCTCCGGTCAACCAATAGAAGGCGATGCCGGGCATGATGGCGGCTCCGGGAACGTCAGCGAACACCTCGCCCGGTCTGATGCGTCCGGCGGCCTCGCGCGCGAGGCTTTTGGCCACGGAGAGTTCAAGCCATGAAGGGGAAAGCCGTTTGCGGGCCTTTGCGGCGTCCCTGAGGGCCGCCGCCCATTTTTCGAAATCCCGTTCCCCCGGCTCAGACGAAATCCGCGCGCCCGCCGCCGCCGCCTTCTCAACCCCCCGCTTTATCATCTCCGCCGACTGCTCGACTGAAAAAGATATCGCGTATCCCGGATCGTCGTTGCAGAACAGCATCGGAATCCATAGGATGCGTTTCCGGGCTGAGTAGCTGAGGATTTTAATGGACGGACCGGGTTCGCACGACACGCCGCCGAAGCCCGTGCCGATGCTGAATATAATCGCCGGCTGGTCCGGGTTCACAGCGAACGCCGGGGCCCAAGAATCTTTAAATAGAAAAGCCGGCGCGCCCGTCCGTTTTTCCACCTCGGAGCGGAGCGGAAAATTCTTCATTCCGGTGTTCCACGCCTCGACAATAAATCCGCGCTCGACGAAGCCCGCGCTGGCTACGCCGACCGCCGCCGGACGGCCTTTTCCGGCGGTCAGTTCCGCGGCAGCCCTTCCCATCGCGTCGGCTATCAGTTCCGATTTCGCCTCCGCGCTAAGCTTCCGTCCGCCGTTTCCAAATATGCCGTCGTAGTGGATATCTTCCAAAGCGCGCAGGAACTCTATCGCCCCGCCGTCCCGGCGCGCAAAAAGAGCCGCCGCCAGCTTCGTTCCCCCAAGGTCAAGCCCCACTATCAGTTCTTCGCTCGCCATCCGTCCCCCGGCAGGCTCCGCCATTCTTTGATTTTCAATAGATTATACCTTTTTTCATCCTGTTTGTCTCGCGAGCGCAATAGCGCCGCAAAAAACGGCGAAAATAACGCTCCGGCTGCGGTTATGCATATCATTCCGAAATACGCCGCCGGAAAAGAGCGCTTCGCCCATTTCGGACGCATGCGACAAAACCAATGTTGCGAAAAGTTTATCTACATCGCGGCAGTTGACCTTCTTGCAAAAGGCGCGTAACATTGTAAGTGTGATCAGAAAATAGCAATCGGGACGCGCGAGGGTGGCCGGCCTCCGCGTCGCAGATTAGCGGATGCCGTTGTTAAAGCGTCGTCCGCAAAATCCGGAGGGCGGGTTTATGAGCGTCAAATCATCGGCCGCTATCGCTTTGTTTTTCTCCTTAGCTTGTTTTGTTTCCGGATGCAGCGGAGACAAAACCGCAGGCAAATCCGCGCAGTCCGTCCCCGAAGCCCCCGCCGAAGTCAGCCTCGAGTTGATAAAAGAATACCGCGACTGGCAGCGCGCCGTCGCAAACGTCAACACGGACGCTCACATGAGCGCCATCAAGGACGTGTATGTGAACGACCGGGGAATCGCCTCTTTCAGGTCGGGCGAGATGCCGTTTCCCGCAGGCTCGGTTATCGTCAAAGAGAACTTCAAGCCGCTTTCCGGCGGAGAAAAAGGCGCGTTAATGGCGCTCACCGCTATGGTGAAGATGAACGCCGGATACCACCCTGAAGGCGGCGACTGGGCGTACATTCAGACCGTCCCCGGATTCTCCGAGACGACGCTCGGCAAAGTGGAAAAATGCGCCTCATGCCACGCATCCGTCTCTCACAAAGACTTCGTTTTCCTGTCCCGCTCGAAAAAACCCTGATTCGCAGACGACGCGCCGCTTTATCAAACCTCAGTCACGACGCAGAGCGCATGAACCAGAACTCCCCTTTTCGGATTCAGCATCTTTTCTTGGTGGACAAAGAAACGATAATATGTGAAGCTTAGAAAACGGCATCCGGATTTCTATTGTGAGAAATGCGGGGCGGGAAAAACGCGGCGCCGATGGCGGCTAGAGAGGCTCGAATGGAAATCAAAGTTTTGAAAAAGTTGATGGCGGCGCAGGAAGCCGACGCTGAAATCAACAGGAAGTTTTTCTCCGACATGAATGTTGCGGCGGTGAACATGATGAGTTCTCCGGGGTCCGGCAAAACGGCTCTTCTTGAGAAGACGCTGGAGGCTCTTGGCGGGGAACTTGGCGCGGCGGTGGTCGAGGGCGACATTCTCACTACTCTGGACGCCGAGCGCCTAGCCCGGTTCGGAATTCAGACCGCGCAGATAAACACCGGCCCGTTCGGAGGCGACTGCCATCTGGAGGCCGCTTGGGTGCGGAGCGCCGCCGAACAACTTGACCTCTCGCTCGTCGATCTGCTGTTCGTCGAGAACGTGGGCAACCTCGTCTGCCCGGCGGAGTTCAACCTCGGCGTCGACGCCAACGTCGTCCTGATAAGCGTGACGGAGGGCGAGGACAAACCCGACAAATATCCCATCATGTTCAGGTCGTGCGACCTGTGCGTGGCGACTAAGATCGACCTGCTTCCCGCGCTGGATTTCGACATGGAATTGCTTGAAAGAAACATCAGGGCGGCAAACCCCGGCCTGCGCGTGATGAAGCTGTCCGCGAAAACAGGCGAAGGCGTCGGCGAATGGCTGGACTGGCTGCGAGGCCTGTCCGCGTCGAAAAAATGAAAAATCGAATAGCATAAAAAACCTTTAATCTGTTTTCGCCTTCGGCGATTGGGGAAAATCCTTTGAAAAGGGTGTTTTTTTAGCCTTTTTCTAAACCTTTCGCTTCATATCACATGTATCTTCGGTGATAAATCGCTATGGTGAAAATTCGGGTTGGCCCGCGTCCTTCGAGCGAAAAAGCCGTGCCGCCGTGTCGCCTAAAATGCGCTCAGGCGGCATCTTCTTTACTTTTCATTTTCGCTCTTATATGATTGCTATGGCAGTGAATTCCGCGCGAAAGGCGGGTTCTTTACATGACTTCCTCGCAAGAAAGAAAACATGTCGTGAGCGTAAGCATCGGCTCCTCTAAAAGAGACCACAGCGTCGAGACGGACGTGATGGGGGTTCCTTTCTTGATCGAGCGCGTCGGCACGGACGGCGACATGGAAAAAGCCAAACAGATGATCCGCGACTATGACGGCAAAGTGGACGCCATCGGGCTGGGCGGCATCGACCTATACCTGATTATCGGCAAGAAACGATACACGCTGAAAGACGGCAAGAAACTGGCCGACTGCGCCAAAATCTCTCCGACTTACGACGGCAGCATGCTGAAACACACCATCGAGCGCGGTTTCATCATGCAGTTGGCGAAGGAAGGGAAATATCTCCGCAAAGGCTCAAAGGTTCTCGTCATCAGCTCGGCGGACAGGTTCGGCATGGCCGAGGCTCTCTTCAATTCCGGCTGCGACGTCACGCTCGGCGACCTGATGTTCACTCTGAACCTGCCCATTCCGCTGAGGACGCTGCCGGCCCTCAAGATCGTCGCCTCCATACTTGTTCCCATAGTGTCGAACGTCCCCTTCGAACTGCTCTATCCGACAGGAAAAAAACAGGAGAAAAGGACGCCGAAGTTCGAGGACTACTTCCGCCGCGCAGAAGTAATAGCCGGGGATTTCAACTACATAAACAGATACATGCCCGACGACATGGCGGGCAAGACGATAATCACCAACACGGTTACGGCCTCGGATGTCGAGGAGATGAAGAAGATGGGGGTCGCCACGCTAATCACCACCACGCCGGACTTCGGCGGACGCTCCTTCGGCACAAACGTCATGGAAGGCGTTTACTCGACCATCCTCGGCAGAAACAGAAAGAACCCGCTGACCATTCAGGACCTCGACGAGATGTTGAAGAAGAGCGACCTGAAACCCCGGATACTGCCGCTGAACGAATGAGGAGCGCCGAGGCTCGAACACTGAAAACAAATCCGTCCGGCGCGCCCGCGCGCCGCTCCCAGCTTCCTGCGCGAAACTTTATGTGTTAAAATTTCCACGCGTCGAAAGGAGCTTTCCATGTCCGATAAAAAAATATATCTCGTGTGCGGATTCCATGTGAACTGCAACCATTCATGGAGGGGAGACCGCAACGACAAGACAGGATTCGGAACGGATTTGAAGATAATCCGGGAGATAATACGGATACTCGACGAAGCGAACGAGCGCGGACTGGACGCGCGGGGGACTTGGGACTTCGACCACTACTGGTCGCTCGAGAACATAATCCCGCGTTTCGCGCCGGACATAATCGAAGGCCTTGTAAGAAGAGTCAAGCAGGGAAAAGACGAGGCCATCCTCGGATGCTGGAACAACGGCGACCTCGCCGCCTCCACCGTCGAGGAGTTCAGGGAAAGCCTAAAACGGACGATCTCCAACTCCGCCGGCTCCGGCCTCGCGGACCTCTTCGGCGAATATTCCCCGGTCGTCCGCACTCAAGAAACGATGTTCACGCACGGCGGCGTCGAGCTTTACCTCGAACAGGGCGTCAAAGCCATCGCCCTGTACTACAGCGCCGTGCCTTTCGACTCGGTTCGCAACTTCATTCCCCGTCTGACCCCGAACGAGGCGCACAACCCGCTCAGGTTCCACTCGACGGAATCGGACGCGGCCATGCTTATGATCCCGATGTACAATCAGGGCGACATCATGACCGCCGGGTCGCTTCGCAAGTGGGCGGCGGCGATACGAAAAAAACAGAAGAGCGGAGAGATACCCGGCAACGCGTTGCTGTACATCAACATGGACGCCGACGCGGAACTTTGGACGGGGATCGGTCTGCCGAAAATCTTCGACCGGCTGCCGAACACGCGCGGGCTTGCGGAGTTCATCGAGACGGTCAACAGCCTCGATTATCTGGAGTTCGGCTCTCTAGGCGACTACATCAAGAACAACCCGCCCGTCGGCGACATCACCGTGCGGCAGGACCTCGCTGACGGCTCTTACTGCGGCTTCAACAGTTGGACGGAGAAGCTGGTCAATCAGGGCCTGTGGCGGCTGTCCGAGAAAGCAAGAAAGCTCGAACGGACCGCCGACTTCCTTTCAGCCGCCGCGGCCCCGGACGCGCGCGCGGAAATCGAGCGCCTCCTGCGCGGCCCCGGCGACTCCTGCTTTGAAAACAAGCTGTTGCTGTTAAGCACTACGCATTTCGGCATGAACTCCCCGGTGGTGCACCCGGACAGGGCGAGGGTGGCGTTTCATCTGGCGAGGAACATGCTGGAAACATCCTCCCGCGCGGCGGAACTGGCGGCGGCGCAGTCCGGCGTCGAGCCTCTCTGCAAAGAGGACGGCTCGGAACTGTTCTGCTTCTCCGTCGTCAATCAAACAAAGTACGGAGAGCAGGCGGCGGTGGAGCGCGGCGCGCGCGTCATCATGCGGGTTCCGTTCATGCCGGTGCGCCCGGCAGACCCCGCCCGGCTCGCCCTCAAGGACTCGTCGGGAGCCGACGTCCCGTTCGACCTCGACGACGCGAAGACGGACGCCGAAGGAAAAGTCGTCTCCGCCGTCCTGTGGTTCGCGCACGCAGCAGACGGCTCGCTCTCTCAGGGATACGCCCTCGTGGAAACATCCGAGCCTGTCGCGCCGGCGGAATCGGTCAAAGCCTCCTCAGAGCTTCTCGACAACGGCCTCGTGTCCGTCAGGCTCGACCCTCGCGGAAGGATCGCCTCGTTCGCGTCATCCGCCGGAGAATTCTCCGACGGGCAACTCATCTCCCTCGGCGCCACATACAGGGCCGACTCGAACAGGAAACATTACACGCCTCGCTCCTACAAAGCGGAATCCGCCCGCGTCGGCCCCGCCGGACGCCTCGGCTCGATCTCCCTTTCCTCAAAAACAGTCATCTTCTGCAAAGGAAAAAACTACACTGTCGAAGGCAGGCACGAGCTTCGCGTGTTCGAAGGCTTCCCCCGCCTGTTCGTCGACGCCGACGTCTCTTTTCCTCAAACCCCCTCGGAATCTGACGACATAAGCTCGTCCTCGCACACCGGAAAGAAATTCGACACGAGATGGTACGAGGTCATGCCCGCAGAGATACGGCCAGCGCTGTTCAGCCCGCCCGGCGGATTCCTGCGCGTGTGGAAACACAACTATAAGAATGTGACGAACAGCTACGATTTCGACTACGGCTCGATAGACAAGGCGAACCGAGCGCCGGACGCCTGCAACAATCAAGTGACGGACGGATGGCTCGCGCTCTCGGATTCCTCGCGCGGCCTGCTCATAAGCGCGGACGCCGGGATCAACTCCTCGCCGGCCTACTGCCCGATGCGCGTCCGCGAATCCGGCGGCAGGCAGAGGGCGTCTCTCAACCCGTTCGGCACATACTTCGGCAAACAATTCTCGCATCTGAACGAAGGGTTCAATCTGGCGTACGAGATGACGATGATGATCGGCGCGCAGCACCGCCCGACCGCCCCGTCGTTCAACGGCGGCAAAGTAAGGATGAGCCTTATGCTGGCGCCCTACGAAGGGGACTCGCCGCCCGCCGCGCTGCGCGCGGAGGCCGACCTCTTCAGCATGCCCCCCGCTGTCATCGTCCGCGACTCGCAGGGCAGGCCCTCGCTTCAGGACGCCGACATCGAAGCCGACATCGCCCCGTATCGCGCCGAACACGATCTTGACTCCTGCGCGGGATGGAAATATTCCGATTTCCTCGAACACGGAAACAAAGACTTCGATCCAGCCGCGAAAGCGGAAAAAGGAGCCTCCATCGGAACTTTCGTCAGGATGATCGTAGAGGGAATAAAGATTCGCTCTTAACGCGCCCGGCAACCGGCGCTCAGCAATTCGCATCCGCAGTATCGCGGTTATACTTTTTTAATAGAAGTGAAAGAGGCCAAGAGTATGCCGTACTACGATTACTGTTGCGAGAAATGCGGGAAAGAATTCGAGATTTTCGCCGGGATAAACGATCCTCGCGACGACGTGCGCTGCGAAGCCTGCGGCGGCGGGGCAAGGCGGCTGTTCGACAGCATTGTCACAGCGAAAAAAAGCGGTTCCGGAGGCTCTTCTTCGGCCTCGTCCTGCTCGACGTGTTCGACCCGGAATTGTTCGAGTTGCGGATGATGGGCGCGCGATCAGTCTTTCAACTGCCGCACCGCCTCCGTTATTTCTCCGAGGTTCTGAGGATATCGGTATAGCTGGGCTGATTTTTCAAGATCGATTTGCTCTATGTCAATCGTTTCGTCCGACGTGAAAAAAGCCAGAACATTAATCCCGCGGGTTTTCTCGTTCCGCTCAATGGCTTCGGACACCAGCGAAGTTTTTATGCCATTGATGCCCGCGTTCCAGATCATCGCCGACGGACGGTTCTCCGGAAGCGCTAGAAGCGCGTCCACCCCGCATCCGAACTGACAGACGTCCACCTTGCACTGCGAGCATATTTCCTCGGACATCCGCCCTCGCACTTTTTCGTCGGGGTGGACGATGAATATCATTTTTTTCGCCGTCGCAAGCTCTTCAGGGACGGGGATGTTTCTATCGCGCAACGCTCTTACAAGCTCATCCGACTTGATTCTATAGTGGCCGCCGATGGTGCGGAAAGACGGAATCTTTCCCTCGCGCACCCAGTTCTTCATGGTGTTTGCGTGCAAGCCGAGCAATCGCGCGACTTCCGTTGTCGTATAGAAATCTTTCATGGCGGTCGTTTCCTCGCTTTTTATCGCATGTCTGTCACAGAGTAATTATGCGGACATTTTATATAACAAATAATCCATAGTAAAGTGTTTCCACGAAAAATTTTCTCTTTCGCGCAATGGAACCGGCCGCTCCTTTGCCGCGCTTCTTGCTCTTTCCTCCGTCGTCCCATCTCTTGACAGGAGGCGTTGCATAAAGTACAATCACCTAACAATAATCGAGTGGAAATTGTTTTAGGGGGAGAAAAAAATGGCAGAAGTCGAAAGACCGGAAGTTAAAGAGAAGAAGAAGGGTCGCAACTGGGTCGCTCCAGTCATCGGATTCGCCGCCGGTTCGGTCGTCGGCGCGGTGACGGCTCTGTTGTACGCCCCGCAATCCGGCAAGGAAACGCGCGAGAAGATCAAAGAACGCGTCTCCGAAGTTTCCGACAAGGCCGGCGCTCTCATCGAACAGTCCCGCGAGGCTATCGAGGACGCCAAAGAGAAAATGACCCACGCGTACGAAGACGCGGTAGACCGCACTTCGTCCGTCATCTCTCAGGCCAAGGAAAAGCTCGGAACCAAGAAAAAAGACCTGCCCGAAGAGTGATCTCGTTTTCTATCAACAGCTAGTCCGGCCGGCCCCAAGAGGCCGGCTTTTTCTTTTTTGGCTTTTTTGTCCGTTTGCTGTTGCTTTTCTTTTTAGACTCCCGCTTTGAGCTTCCGGCGGAGTGTTGTACGCGATCGGCGACGCGGGTATAATGTCCGTGAAATTTCCGCCCTTCGCGCCGGCAGTCCACATTTCCGTCGCGCGGCGGCGAATCCCGGAGTTGTTTCGACCATGACAATCTCAATCAAAAGAATCCGCAAAGACTTCCGGGAACTCGTTGAAATCGACTCGCTTGTGAAAAAACTGGAAGCGCTTGAGAAGGAAAACCTGAAAACTTCCGCGCAGGTGAAAGAACTGAAAAAAGAGGTGGCCGCGCTGCGGACGAAGGTGTCGGAGTTGACAGCCGAGCCTGCCGCGCCGAAGAGAACACGCCTCGTGGACGCCTTAGAAGCGATAGCGTCGGGTTTCGGCCGCCCCTTCAAAGTGATAGAAATCCGGGAGGCTCTCTCCGGCGACAAACGATTCAAATCGTCAGACGGCAACTTCTATTCCGTCATCGCCACCGCCATGAACAACAGCGGAAAATTCCGCAAGCTTTCTCCCGGCGTCTACGAGTATGCCGGTTACGACGCGCCCGACCGCGCGCGGTAGCGGCGACGGGACGCGCCAGCTCCTGAAGGGAACTCCGACCATGGATTGCAGAATAAAAATCTGCGGCGTCACGCGCGAGCAGGATGTCGCGCTCGTTTCGGCGTCCGGAGCGGACTATATCGGACTGCTGGTGAACATGCCGTCGGCGCGCACGCTAACCCCGGAGCGCGCGGTCGAACTTGCGGCGCTGTCCGGCATCCCCGCGATTCTTCTGTTCATGGGATCTCCGGCGGAGCTTGTGGCTGAAACGGCGCGCGCCGCCCGCGCCGCGGGCGTCCAGATTCAGGGCGACGAGACGCCCGAATTCATCGCCTCCATCAGGCCTCTGCTCGACTGCGAAATCTGGAAAGGGATACATCTTCCCGCCGCAGGCAGCGGCGATTGCGACGAGCGCGCCGCGCTCGACCTGATGCGCCTCCACGCCGCCGCCGGGGCGGACAGGTTGCTGCTTGACACCGTGTCCGTAGAGGGCGGCATGCGGCGCATGGGCGGCACGGGCCGAGTCTATGACTGGGACGCCGCCGCCCGCATCGCCTCTCTCTCCCCTCGCCCGGTCTTCATGGCGGGCGGCCTCAACCCGGACAACGTGGCGGACGCCATCCGCCGCGTTAGGCCTTTCGGCGTCGACCTCGCAGGCGGCGTCGAATCCGCTCCCGGCATTAAAGACCCCGCAAAAGTCGCCGCCTTCGTCCGCTCCGTCCGCTCCGCAATCTAAGCGCGCGGAGCCTCCGGCGGCCAAAGAGAAACTTTTGAAAAAGTTTCTCTTTGGAATCTCTTCAAAACATTTCAATGATCGTCGGGAGCGAATCGCTGACGCGCTTCTCTCCCGACGCCCCATGTAAAAATCATTTAGAAACAGATTCCGCTGAAAACCCTTTCCCAACATATTTTCACATGAGCGCGGCGGAGCGAAGGCGCGAACGCGCCCGCTTCGCCGCGCGCAAGAAAACGTTTTGAAAGGGATTTTAAGGGAAAACTTTTTCAAAAGTTTTCCCTTAATAACAATCATTCAAGCGGAGTCTTTTTTCCAAGCGTCGGGCAAAGACCTGCGCGCCCAGATGAGACATCGGGGTCTGTTTTCGCAGTGGGTTTTCGGAGCGGCGCAAACGGCGCATTCGTCGCACAAGCGGACGCCGCGCTTAGCGCATTCAAGAGAAGCTTCTCTTCCGGGATGGTTGACGCATTCCTGCATTGTAGTCTGCCTCTCGCGCGTTAGTCCTGACGGCAGATTATACGGGGCTTGCTTAGCGTTTGACTCTGTTATTGGCGCGGACGACCTGAGAGCGGCCCATTGAAACGCGGCGGCTGTAGCACGCGTTCTCCGCCACCTCCGCGGCGACCTTGACGGGGTCGTAAACCATCTGCGACAGCTTTTTGACTATGCCGCTCCTCATGACGAGGGTCGCCGGAAACACCGCCGCCCCGTAACGCTTCGCCAACTCCGGGCTTTTGTCCACGTCTACCATCGCAAACTTAACCTCTTCGGCATACTTCCCTTCGGAGGCGAGCTTGATTAGTCCTTCGGAATCCTTGCCGTTGCTGCTCGAGTAGAACAGCACCACGACAGAGCCGGCCCGAGTCTTTTCATCAAAATCCTTGCTTGTCAATTCGATAATCATGCTAGTTCCTTCTAACGCCCTTTCCTATTGAACAAAATTTCTTTTAAATTAGTTCCGCCGCGAAAACGCTCTAGGGCAAGCGCCCCGATCACAACATGCTCCGCGTTCCGTTTTCCGTTCCGGAGTGTCAGGCTTTCGCCCGGTTTTTCCGCTTTCTATTGCGGCGGAAAGATAACAAGATATACTATACTTGTTTTGGAATTGCAACTAATTTTTTTCCGCGCCCCGGCGCGGAAAACTCAACGGAGAAAGGCGGCGCAAGAAAGAGATGAAAAAAGAGAGAGTGGGAATACTTACGGGAGGCGGAGACTGCGCGGGGCTGAACCCGGCGATCAAGTGGGCCACGAAAGGACTTCTCGACGAGGAGCTTTGTAGAGGTTGCGGGCGCAAGTTCGAAGTCGTCGGCATCAGAAACGGCTGGGGAGGTCTGCTCAACTATAACCCCGGCAAGAGCGGAGCCGACCTCGATAACATCCAGCCTCTCGACGCGGCCATGGTCCGCACTTGGGACAGGCTCGGCGGAACCAATCTTTATTCCTCCAGAACCGATCCTCTTAAAACCCCGGAACGCGAGAAGAAAACAATCGAGAACATCGAGAAGCTAAAACTGGACGCCATCATCGCCATCGGCGGCGAAGACACTCAGAGCGTCTCTCACGCGCTCGTGCAGCGCGGCATCCCGGTGGTGGGCATACCGAAAACCATCGACAAAGACCTGATGGGAACCGACTACAGCCTCGGCTTCGCCACAGCCGTCGAAGTCATAATGCAGGAGATAGGACGCCTGCGGACGACAGCCGGCTCGCACAAGCGCATTTTCGTCGTCGAAACGATGGGCCGCCACGCCGGACACCTCTCCCTTCAGGGCGGCATCGCCGGCGGAGCCTGCATGATCCTCATCCCCGAAGTCGTTTTCGACATCAACAGAGTTCTCCAGATAATGGAGAACAGGAAGAAGAACGGAGCCAGATACGACATACTGGTCGTCGCCGAAGGGGCGCTGGAGAAAAAGCGCGGCGAGTTCAAGGACACGGACAAGCACCTCGACGTCGATTTCGGCCACGTCACGCTCGGCGGAGTCGCCAAGTTCATCTCCAACAGCATCGCCAAGGAGAAGTTCGCCGAAGTTCGCTCGGTCTCGCTGAGCCACCTCCAGAGAGGCGGAGAGCCTTCTCAGGTGGACGTGCGCATGGGCCGCGCTTTCGGCCTCGCCGCCGCCGAACTGGTCATCCAGCGCAAATACGGCAATATGGTCAACCTGCGCAACAACTTGATTTCTTTCGTCCCTCTCACGGACGCCATAAGAAAAGACAACCACGGGAAAACAATCCTCAACCTCGTCGATGTCGAACTGGAGTATGACACCGAGCGCTATATAGCAAAAAGACAGTCGCTCGGCATGAAGATGAACTGACCGGAGCGCCTATGTCCGTTTCAGTCCGCGAAAAAATCATAACAGGAGCCGCAGCGCTCCTGTTTTTGTTGTCCGCCTTTTTTGCGCCGGGAGCCGCGCGGGCGGATTTCTCGGACTTCTTTTTGGTCGGAGACGACATCGGCTCTGAAAAGGCGCCCCGGTTCGGCTCCTCCCGCATCCTAGTTGTTTTCGCGATGTCGGACCCGTCGTCAGCGCCGACTCGCCTGCTGGAATTGTTCAACCTAGACGCGCCCGGCCCCACGCTGCGCGATTATTTCCGCGCCGCGTCCATTTCGCAGTATGACCCCAAACCGGAAATAGTATTCGTCGCCGCTCCGCAAGGCGGCGCTCCGTCCGGCTTTCCTTCGTTCAACGAAGCCAGTCCGTGGCGCGGCTTTGCGATGGACATCATAGAACGCCTTGCCGCTTCCGGCTCCTTCATCCCCTCAGAGTTCGACATCAACGGCGCGGAGGGACTGCCGGACGGATACCTTGACGGATTGATAATCATCGCGGACGGAGTGGAAGGCGCGCACGCGTTCCCCGGCGGAGTTCTCCCCGGGGCGATGTTCGGAGCGGTCGCGCCCGGCCCGTTCGCTCTCGCAGGCCCCGACGCTTCCGAGTTCGAAATCCTGCGCGCCTTCGCGCGAATGCTCGGATTCGCCCCCATACCCACCGGCCCGGACGGCCGCGGCGGCATCGTCCTTTCCCTCATGGGCGCGCCCGATAAAGGCATACCTCTCATAGACGGCTACAGCCGCCTTCGCGCCGGTTGGGCAAAACCCGTCCTTATCGCCGACCCCCCCCGCCTCTTCTTTCTCCTCCCGGCCCTCGACTCCGGCGAGATATACATCACCGGCGGCGCTCACGAATTCTTCCTTGTCGAAAACCGCCGCCCCGCTTCCGGCTTCGACACCGCCCTTTCCGGCCCCGGCCTCGCCGTATTCCACATCGACGAGACAAGGCTCGCCCCTCCCGGCTCCGAACCCCCGGATGGCGACCCCGTCTGGCGGCCCGTCATCATGAACAAATGGCCCGACGCCTCTTACCCTCTCCAAAAAGGCATTCCCGCATCGTCCGACGACGCTCTCTTCAGAGACGGCTCCGTATTCAAATCCGACTACTCCGCCCAAAACCCGCTCTCGGACGCGCGCCATCCTCTCAACTCCAACTTCCACGGCGGCGAGCCTTCGGACTTCGTTATTAAGGACATCGACGTTTCCGCCCACTTCCCAATGATAACCGTCACTTTGGGAACGGAATGAAGGCGCGCGCCGCGCGCGCAGCATGTCGCTGATTGGAGAATATGCCATGAACATCCCGACAGAAAAAGAAATCGTTTCGCCCGTGAACCTGTGCGACGAGCAAGGCCTGCTCAACAGAGCCGCCGTCGGCTGGTCCAGAGTCCCCCTCCAGAAGGGCAACCTCAAAGGCGCTTTCCTTAGAAAAAAACGCTGGGACTACTGGTGCATAACCTCGGACGACTTCATCTTTTCCCTCACCATCGCGAACGTGGACTACGTCGGCCTGTGCTCGTTCTACATCATCGACTGCGCGAAAAAAGAAATGTATGAGAAGACAGTCGCCACCCCGTTCGGCGCGGGCGTCGAACAGGGCGAACTCGTCGACTCTCCCGCCCGCTTCTCTTGGGGCCGCTCCTCCGCCTCTTTCGTCCACGACCCCTCCTCCATCCGCATGAAAGCCTTCATGCCCGGACACAAACTCGGCGACTTCTCGTGCGACCTGACCATCTCCAAACCGGCGGGCCACGAAACCCTCAACGTAGTCGTCCCGTGGGACGACAGGCGCTTCCAGTTCACCTCCAAACAGAACACCATGCCCGCCTCCGGCAAAGCGACGCTCGGCGGCATGACAATCGAGTTCGACGCCGCCAAGTCGTTCGCCTGCCTTGACTACGGGCGCGGCATCTGGCCGTACTCTATCTCATGGAACTGGGGCTCTTGCTCAGGCCGCTCCGGCGCGGACATCATCGGACTCAACCTCGGCGGCAAATGGACGGACGGCACAGGCTCCACCGAAAACGGCATCTGCCTCAACGGCCGACTGTATAAAATCAGCGAGGAGCTCGTCTGGGAATACGACACCAAGAACTTTCTCGCCCCGTGGAAAATCCGGACCCCGCTCTCAAAAGACCTCGACCTGAACTTCGTTCCGTTCTTCAACAGGCGCGGGCACACGGACGCCGTCATCCTCAAGATGTGCGCCGACCAGACATTCGGGCGCTACTACGGAACCTTCCGCGCCGACGGCCGCGAAATCCCCCTCGACGGCGTCCTCGGCTGGGCCGAACACGTCGTCAACCGCTGGTAGTGCGTCCCTTGCGCGCCAAAATCTGCCGGCCCGCCTTCCCGGTTTTGCTAAAATAAGAATTTGCGCCCCCCAAACAACTCTAACACAATTGCGCCAAAATGCTTCTTGTCATTACCCCGTGCGGGATGTTACAATAAATCATCAGAAGATGACCTTGCGACAACACGAATTATTCGCGACGAGTTTTTGTCAGGGCCTATTGGTTTATGGAAAAGGAGACGGCAAACCGATGAGATGCGCGATTAAGACCGAAAAGCTTCGGAAAGAATACGACTCCGTGGTGGCTCTCAAATCTCTCGACATGGAAATCCCGGAGGGAGAAACATACGGGCTGATAGGGCCGAACGGCGCGGGGAAAAGCACGCTTCTAAAACTTCTCGCCACAGCCATAAAGCCAGATTTCGGATTCGCTCTGGTGGAAGACGCAAACATCGAGACGCAGCCGATTGAGGCGAGAAAAAAGGTAGGCTTCATGCCCGATTTTTACGCGCTGTATGAACAGGTCGTCGCCGAGGATTTTCTGACGTATTTCGCGCTTGCTTACGGCGTCAGCCGGGAATCGATTCCGGGCTTGGTGGATAAACTGCTTGCGGACGTCAAGTTGACGGAAAAGAGAAAAGCGAACATATCCGAGTTGTCGCGCGGGATGAGGCAACGGTTGGTGTTTGCTAAAACCCTTATCCACGACCCGCCCGTGTTGCTGCTTGACGAACCGCTCTCCGGGCTTGACCCTAAAGCGCGCGCGGAAATGATTGAGATACTTCGAGAGTTGCGCAAAACAGGCAAAACCGTCGTCATCAGTTCCCACATACTATCCGAACTATCCGCTTTATGCACATCCATCGGGATAATCGAAAAAGGCGAAATGAAAATTGCCGGAACGATAGACGAAGTGAGGCAGGCCGCGCGCGGATCCGGAAAAGTCGAGATAGAACTGATTTCCAACGCGGCGCCCGCTGCAAATATCATCTCAGGATTCGAGTTCGCGGAGATGCGCGCCGTTGTGGGCAACACCATCGTTTTCGACCTTCAGGGCGACCGTTCCGGAATAGCTCTCATTAACGAGGCTCTTGTGCAGTCCGGCTTCGGCGTGGTTTCTATCAGCGATGAAAGACTGAACCTTGAGGACATTTATTTCAAGGTTTCGTCTCACGAGGTGCAATGATGAAACTACGTTTCGCAATGGGTCTTCCTGAGGCGTGGCGGTTGCTCCGCGTAAGCCTTCGTCCGTCGAGAATGACGGCGATGGCCGTCGCTTCCTGTTTCATCTGCTTTCTTATCATCGCTTTTAATTATGTAAATATTGAATTCTCTAAAGAGCAGCATTTTCCCGCCGTCCTGTTTTATACCAGAATAGCGAAGGGAATGTTTTTTTATCAGTTAATTCTCTGGGTGGTGGCGATTCCGGTTTATGCTTCCGGCGCGCTGTCGCAGGAGTTTTCGCAGGGAACATGGGTTTTTCAGAAGACGACTCCGCAGCCCGCGAGCAAGTTGTTGCTTGGAAAATTATTGGGCGCGGGCGGCGATATGTATGTCGCGTCATTCGCAGGCATTCCTTTTCTGGCTTTTTCCGTTCTGAAGTGCGGAATGCCGATTGTTGACGTTTTTATTGTTTTTTCAATTTTTATTTGCCTGAGCATTCTATTGTCCTGCTTTTGTTTCTTCCTGATATTGTCGATTTTTTCAGAAAATAAGCAGTATGGCAACTCGTGGATCGCTTTTGCCGTTCTGATTCCTCTGATTTTAATCTATAGCTCGATTCCTGTTTTCAACGGTGAATACGGTAGAAACTTTTGCTCGATAACCTTCTTGAGTCCGGTGTTTGTGATTTTTACAAAGCTTTATCCGGAACTCTGCCCGTTAAATAAAATCTGTTTTTATTCCACGAAATTCCCGCTTATTCCTTTTGCTCTTTTGTTTTACATCGGCCTTGCTTTCGCTTTCTTCAAGGCGGCGGCGGCAAGAATGAAAAGGCTCGCAAGCGAAACAACTAGTTGCTGGCCGACGGCTGTTCTGATGATTGTTTTCAATCTCTTTTTTGTTGGATTTCTTATGAACAGTCCCTCTTGCGAAAATTGCTGGTTGAATGTCGATCAAGACGATGGTGTGTTCTATACTCTAACTTTCGCCAATCTCGTCTTTATTTATTTGGCAATGTCGCAACACACGCGCTCTATCGCTGAAATCAGGCCTTGGCTTTACAAATTCGATTCGCAAAGAAACAAGACGGCCTTTTTTTTCAGGGACGACGCTCCGATGTTTTTTACAATCATCCTCCTTCTGCTTGTTTTCATAGCAACTTCTGTTGTTTTCCACGCAGTTTATTCTGTTCGGGTTTCCACTTTGGATTCATTGTTATTCATATCGGGCTTTTTGTTGTTGGCCCTTAGAGACGCGTTGTTTTTTCAGGGCGCGGGACTGATTCTCAAAAAGAGCGCGCTTCAACGCGCCGCGATTGTTTATCTTTTGCTTTTCATAGCTCCGACAATACTGTTTTTCAAAATGCGCGATGTCGGCGTCGGCAGGGAGCGGCAGAATTTCTTTGGCTTTATTGATCTTACTCCGCTTACCGCTTTTGCCGCGTTGGATTCTTCATTTACGGGATTTCCAGCTTCTTATATCCTCGTGAATGGGTTGCTGACGGCATTGTTCGGGATTGTCAACTTCCGTTTAATGTCCCGCGCAAAGGCTGGAATATCTGCCATATCCGCAAAGATCAATGATTAGACTAGTCGCTTTTTCTTTTTCGAAAGAGAATGCTTGATAGAGAGCGAAGATTCATGCGGGCTTTTATTAAGTTTCTCTTTAAATGCCTGTTTCTCTCAAACAACGGAAAAGCGGGAGGGCGGCGGCGCGGCTTTCGGCTGCCTGTGTCGGATTATTGGTTTCACTCCGCCTATTCGCTTTTTCCATAACCCCAAACGATATATTGATTTTACCCATTGTGCCGGGTGACGCACACAACCCTGTTGTGGGTGTGCGATGGGCAAAAAAAATTAAGAACAGGTATAACCGTTTCAAACGGTTCTTAATGTTTAACCCGCATTGGTGAAAAATGCGGTTTAAGTTGCCGCATGTGAATTATTCCCGGCGGGTCATCGGCGGTAGCTGTTGGTGATAGGAAGGCGGCGGTCTCGTCCGAACGCTTTGGGGGTGATTTTGACTCCGGGCGCGGACTGGCGGCGCTTGTACTCGGCGGCGTCAACCATCCTGATAACGTCAGCTACGGCGGCGGGGTCATGCCCCATCTCCACTATCTCGTCCATGCTCAGGTCGTCTTCCACGTACGCGTGGAGAATCGGGTCGAGTACCGAATACGGCGGCAGGGAATCCTCGTCCTTTTGTCCGGGTTTCAGCTCCGCTGTGGGAGGCCGCTCGATGGTGGCGCGCGGGATTATCTCCCGCCCGGCGGCGGCGTTGATGTGCTCCGACAGCCTGTAAACCGTGGTTTTCAGCACGTCCTTAATGGCGTTGAACCCGCCCGCCATGTCGCCGTACAGAGTGCAGTAGCCGACGGCGACCTCGCTCTTGTTGCCGGTTGTCAACACAAGCCAGCCGAACCGGTTCGACAGGGCCATGAGGATGTTGCCGCGTATTCGCGCCTGCAGGTTCTCCCGCTCTATGCCGGGCTCTCCGGGGCCGAAGGCGTCCTTGAGTTCCGAACCGTAGGCGTCGAGCGCGTTTCCGATGGGAATTTTTATGAGTTTTACGCCGAGGTTGGAGGCGAGGATTTCGGCGTCCGAGAGGGTCTCGGCGGACGTGTATTCCGAAGGCATGGTGACGCACACGACGTTCTGCCTGCCGAGAGCCTCGACGGCCACGCAGGCGGAGAGCGCGGAGTCTATGCCGCCGCTGAGGCCGAGCACGATTTTTTTGAAGCCGTTTTTGCGGGCGTAGTCGCGGGTTCCGGCGATGAGCGCGGCGAGAATTTCGTCGATGTCGGACATCTGAGGGGCGATGGTGTGCGAGGCCGGGGCCCAAGAGGCGGTGACTTTCGACGAGAGAGAGAGCCGGGGCTGCGGCGAAGAGCCGCGCGGCGCGCGCTTGGCGAGCCGGGGGTCGTCCGAGTCGATGTCGACGACAAGCAAATTTTCAACGAACCGCTGCGAGCGGGCGAATATCGAGCCGCCGGGCTCGGCCGCTATCGCGCCTCCGTCGAACACAAGCTCGTCCTGACCGCCGACGAGGTTGACGTACAGCACGAACGCCCCGGCGCGCGTCGCCAGCCCGCCGACAAGCTCCTCGCGCACGTGCGCCTTGCCCGCGTGGAACGGCGAGGCCGACATGTTGATGATAAGCTCCGCGCCCGCGCGGCGCGCTTCCGTTTCCGCCCTGCCCCCCGTCACCCACAAGTCCTCGCAGATGGTCAGCGCCGTCCGCACGCCTTTCATCTCGAACACGAACGGCCTGTCTCCCTCTGAAAAATATCGCTTTTCGTCAAACACCCCGTAGTTGGGCAGCTCCATCTTCCTGTACGAGCCGACTATGCGCCCGTCGTCGACCACCGCGGCGGAGTTGAACACACGCCCGGCGTCCGCCTCCGCGTATCCGACCACCGCTGTGATGCCCTCTATCGAATGCGCCAGCTTCCGCATCGCCAACTGGTTGTCCTCGATGAACGAGCCGCGCAGCAGCAGGTCTTCCGGCGGATACCCGCACAGGGCCAGCTCTGGAAACGCCACTATGTCCGCCTGCTGCCTGCGCGCCAGCGCGGCGTATTCGATGATCAGCGCCGCGTTTTCTTCGATCGCCCCCACCGTCGTGTTGATCTGGGCGAGGGCTACGCGCAATGTTCTTTTCTCCGGCATGGCAGGCAGTCTCCGAGATGAATGTGGGGCGGGCGCGGGGGAATCCGGCTGGACTCGCCGTCGGCAATTCCGTGTCGTTTATCCACCGCCCCTGTCCGAATAATATATTACATCGCGCCTTGATACTTTTCCACTTCGGCGTTAAAATTATCTTTCAAGAACATAACGGCAAAATTGCCGTATCGGAGCGCTCGCACAATGGACGACAAAAGCAAGCGGTACAGAACGGAAATCCTCAAAATCCTGCGCGACAGCGGCAAGCCTCTGGGCAGCACCAAGATAACCGAACTGCTGTCCGTCTCCGGCATCGAAACAAACGAGCGTACGGTCAGATTCCATCTGCAGAAGCTGGACGACGACGGGATGACGAGAAAAATTTCCAAGCGGGTGGGCCGCGAGATAACTCCCGCCGGGCTGAGCGAGCTGGAGGGCGTGAACATCCTCGGCAGGCTCGGCTTCATCGTTTCTAAGATAGACGGCTTGTCGTACAACATGGGGTTCGACCCGGTGAAGCGGGAGGGGCTGATTGTCCTCAACGTGTCCCTTATCCCGGTCGAGCAGTTCGAGACGGCGCTAGAAGAGATACTGATGGCTTTCCGCGCCGGGCTTGGCATGGGCCGGCTGGCCCTCCTGCGCGGGCCGGGGGAAAAAATCGGCAACATGATAGTGCCCTCGAACATGGTCGGGTTCGGCACGGTGTGCAGCGTGACCCTCAACGGTTTGCTGCTCAAAGAAGGCATCCCGGTGGCGTCCAGATACGGCAGTCTGCTGCGGATGGAAGGCGGACGGCCGGTCTGCTTCACCGAGCTTGTGGACTATCTCGGCACCACTCTCGACCCGCTGGAAATGTTCCTGCGCGCGGGCATGACGAGCGTGGGCAAAGCCGCTCGCGGCCAGAGCGGCGTCGTCGGCGCCAGCTTCAGGGAAATCCCCATCGTCGCCGGCGGCAGACTCGAAGCCGTTCGCAGAAAACTCGACATGCTCGGCCTCTCAGGCATTCTTGCCGTCGGCAAACCGAACCAGCCCCTGCTCAACGTCTCCGTCGACGAGGGCATGATCGGCATGGCCGTCGTCGGCGGCCTGAATCCCGTGGCCGCCGCCCACGAGGCCGGCGTGAACACCATTAACGCCGCTCTTCACTGCCTCGCTCCCTACGAGGCCCTCGAAGGTTTTGAAAACCTTCGCACTCGTTTCAGAAATCTGGTAAAATAACCCGTCGGCGGCCGGCGCTTCTCAAACACTGATATCGGCTTGCCATCTTGATATGCCCGAAGAATCTTTTGAAAATCTCGCCATGCCTCTTATGGACATGCTCTACGGAGCCGCCCTCCGCTTGACTCAAAATCAGGCCGACGCCGAAGACCTCATTCAGGAAACCTACCTCAAGGCCTTCAGGGCGTTCCATCAGTTCGAAACCGGAACCAACTTCAAAGCTTGGATTTTTAAAATCCTGACTAATAACTTCATCAATAAATACAAGAAGGACCGCAGGGAGCCTAACCGGATAAGCGTCGAGGACACTCCCGACTTCTACCTCTACGACAAAGTGATGGACATCGGGCGCGAAACCGGCGTCGGCTCAAGCCCGGAAGAGCTTTTCATGGAGAAGTTCATCCCGACCAACATCACAGACGCCATCCGCGAACTGCCCGAAGACTACAGGGCGACATTCGTCCTGTCCGACATGTACGGCTTCAGCTACGACGAGATATCGGACATGACCGAAACCACCCTCGGAACTGTTAAGTCGCGCCTGTTCCGCGCGCGGCGACTGCTTCAAAAAACACTCTGGGACTACGCCGCCTCTCAAGGCCTCATCCCCGCCGCCGGCAAATAATTCCGCATCCAACGCGCCGCTTCCGATTGTTGCCAAACATACATCTCGCATCCGGCCTGTAGGGGCGATTCACGAATCGCCCGGCAACAAGATTTTTCCTTCCTCTTCTTCGCCGTTATTCCTCTTCTCTCCTTGTGCCGTCATTCCCGCGAAAGCGGAAACCCATTTTCCCATCTTTTCCCCCCGTTTTTTCATCTTTTCCCATAACACGCGCCAAAGTCGGAGGCGCAGCCCCCGACTTTGGCGCTAGCTCGCATTTTTCACCAATGCGAGCTGAAATCGAATAAAGGGATGAGATACGAGGCGAATCGAGCGAGAACGAGGGAGCATACTGTTTCGTATGTGACCGAGTTCGAGTCGATGATTCAACGACGTAGATCGCCCTTTATTCGATTTTCCGGATTTTTCTTGTGAAAAAATCCGGGCTAGCAGGAAAAATTTAGGAAAGGGGTTTGGGGAACAACCCTTTTCAAAGGGTTTTCCCCAACCGCCGCAGGCGGCAGCATCATTCCCCGCTTTTCTTCTTCTATCCTTTTCGCTTTTCTTCTTTTTTCAATCTGTGTTTGAAAGCGTCCCAGACGGCGGCGGCGAGGAACGCCGGCAGAGCCGTCATACGTTTAGCGCGGGACGGAGCAGTCGCCAGCCTGTGCGCCCATTCCAGACCCGTCTTGCGGAAGAACTCGGGAGCCCGTTTCGTCTCTCCGGCAAACACATCGAACGAGCCGCCGACTCCGATGAAGACGGACGCCGACAGTTTGGGCGCGTTATCCCGTATCCAGAACTCCTGCATCGGCGCGCCCATGCCCGCCAGCACGATGTCAGGCCGCGCCGCCTCGATCTCCTCCGCCAAAGCCCCCGGATCAGCGTCCCTGATATAACCGTGATGATAGCCAGCCAACAGCGGCGGCGTCGTCCGGGCCGACAGCTCGGCGGCGCACTTCTCAATCACTTCCGGCTTAGCCCCCAGCAGATACACGCGCAACTTCTCCTCGGCGGACATTTCAAATATCTTTTCAGCAAGGTCGATCCCGGTGACGGCCTCCGCGCGCGCCCCGTGTTTCAGCCTAAGCGCGATCCGGATTCCCACGCCGTCCGCCGTGTTCAGCGTCCCCGCGCGCGCCAGCGCCGCGAACCCCGCGTCCCGCCTCGCCAGCATCGCCATCTCAGGATTGAACGTTATAATGTGCAGCCGTTCCCGGTTAAGAACCGCCTGCCTGATTTTTTCCACTGTTCTGTTCAGAGTCATCGCCGAGACAGGAACTCCGAGCACATCAAGCGGCCTGCCCTCGGCTTCAAGCATGTCGCGTTCGAGGATGCTCAGAGACCTCGCGGCGAGCGCCGAAAACGAAGCCGCCGCTCCCGCCAGCCTTTCTCGCGCCTCTGCCGCTCCGCCGCCCGCCACAAACTCCACAGCCCGGCTCAACTCGAACGCGGACACCTCCTCCAGCTTCTCGAACACAGGCTGTCCGCACGCGTCCGCAAACGCCTTCACTTTGGGGTCATAGCTCAACGCCACGAACGGAACCCCGCGCGCCGCCGCGAACGCCAGCGAGTGTAGCCGCATCCCTATCATCGCCCTCGCTCCCCCCACCACCTCCGCGGCCCGCTCCGCGCTCATCCTCCCGTCCACGCCGTGCGCCCTTATCTCTATCCCCGGACACAACCGGCGCATCTCCGACACGAACCTCTCCACCACCGGCGCGTCCGCTTCCGCCTCAAACGCCATCGCGTCCACCGCCACCGCCGCCGTCTCCTTCAGCCTCATCAGACATCCCACCAGCGCCCCCGTCAGAGCGTCCACCCCCTCGCCCGGCCTCAACGACACCGCCAGCCTCATCGGCGCGTCCGCCGACTCCATCGCCTCCCTCGACCCCGCTCCCGCCGCGAACGTCATGTCCGCCCCCAACTCCGCCACATCCTCCCTCAACCCCATTTCGCGCATCAGACCCAGCGCTCGCTCGTCCCTCGCCCACGCCCGCCGGACGAACCTGCGCATCGCCCACCCCGCCAACGCCCTCGTCCACTTCCTCCTGAACGGCCCCATCCCCTGCGACATCATATAGACCGGCTTGCCCATAGCCCCAGCCGCGATTATCAACAGACAGTAGTAAACCGCGCTCCTCGCGCTCGTCGCATCCTGCAGCAACCCGCCCCCCGGAAGAACCACCGCGTCCGCCCGACGCAACGCCCGCGCCAACCCCGCAAAATCACCCTTCGTCACCGTCCCCACATCGTGCCTCGCCGACGTCTCCTCCGGCCTTGACGTCAACACCGTGTGCCCCGCCCCCGGCAACCGCCTCCGGCTCCAACTCAGAAACGACCCCAGTATGGCCTCGTCCCCCACATTTCCGCTGCCGAAATATCCGATAATGAAAAAATTCAAAATCCGACCTTTCCCGCCCGGCGCTCTCATTCCATTCCGCGCCGCCGCTCCGCCGTCAGAATTCTATCACGAACCCGAAATTTCCAATAGCAATTTCACCCCTCCCCCCACAAACGATTAAAACCCAAAGAGAAACTTTTGAAAAAGTTTCTCTTTGAATCCGAATCCATCATTAGGATTCGGGA
>DIWT01000059.1 GCA_002435745.1 bacterium UBP15_UBA6099 | reverse complement strand
AGGTCGCTTGATTGAACAGCATTGGCGTAACGTCAACTTATTGTCCATTGTTGTGTTTAAGAATATTATGCTTACAATCTAGCTACAGGCAGTTGCCAACATAAGCATTGAATGTTTTGCGCAAGTCGATTGCCACGAGATCGCTCAAAGCGGGATTAGCGCGCTCGCCGATTCAGCGGCGCCAATCAATTTTGCGAGTTGTCACCCACGGCGGCGCTGTGAAACATGTCGCGCTCTTAATTGCGACAAAAGGAGATTTAAAATGAGCCTTCAAAAAGGCGATTCTTGCATTATCATCAAAGACGGACGGGCCTCCGCAAACCGCGCGGACATACCCACAGGAGCGCTGGTCGCGATTTGCGATATCGGGAGCGACGCAAACTTCGCTCCCGTCGTCACGGAGGACGGAAACAGCGGGTTGATTCAAACATCCCTTTTGTTCAAGGAAGGCGACAACGTGGAAGTGACGCTGCCCGGCAAAGACATCATGCGAGGAGCGATCTGTGAAGTGAAAAAGAATGAAATAACGATAGCCCTCAAAGACGGCTCTCTGCGCGGTATCGCTATCGATTATCGAGTCATAGTCACAAAAACATGATTTTATCCGACATTCCCAACATCAAATTATGAATCTGTGTTGACGATTGCATTTTCGAAGCTGGGCATGACAACGGCGCGGGTTTTGTCGAGCGCAAAACAACATGCGGCGGCCCGCGTCGCTTTCGCCCGTTCACGCGAACGCCTCTGTCAGACAACCGGCCGGTCGTCTCTTACTCTTCGTCTTCTTTTTTCTTTTCGACTTTGGCTATGATTTCTTCGGCGATTTCAGCGGCTTTGGCGTTGACTTTTCGGATGATGTCGTAAACGCCGCCGATTGTTTTCTGCTGGATGTCTTTTATCCCTTTCGCCGGCTCCTCCAGCCCTTCGATGCTTTCAAGGACTTCGAGCGGAAGCTTGGCGATGGACAGGTGAATCTCTTCGACGGATGTTGCGCCCTTGTCGACGAATTCCTGCACAAGGTCTTTCAGGTCTCTAATCGTTCCCATGTTTCCTCCATAAAAACTCGCCCAATTTTTTCGGGTCTCATTTTTTTAATTATACATCCCAGCGCCGGATAATGACAGGACGCGCTCAAAGTGTCAGCAAATTGTCGCAAGATTCCGGATATGCTATACTATAGAAAGCAAGCAAGGGCGAGGGGTTAAATGCACAGAATTGTTGAAGTTAACCCGCTGGAAAACTACCGTCTTCGGCTCAGATTCTCGGACGGAACCGATGGGATCGTGGATCTTTCCGAGCTTGTGGGAAAAGGCGTTTTCAGCGCATGGAAAGACGCGAGCTTCTTTAATTCCGTTTTCATAGACAGCGAGACGCGCACCATTGCATGGGAGGGCGGAATTGACCTTTGCCCCGACAAGCTTTATGCGGAGATCGCCGGAGCAGACCCGCTTGCCATTCTCGGAAAAAGCGAAGCCGCCGCCCGCTGAGTGAACCATGCCTGAAATTTGCAGATTCTATGGAATTGCATCTACATTTATTACAACGAGCATCAGCCGCCGCATTTTCACGCAATTTATGACGGACGCGAAGCTTTGATTTCCATTGAAACACTTTCAGCGCTTGCGGGTTCTCTGCCGCCGAGATCATTAGGGCTGGTTATTGAGTGGGCCAGTATACATAGGAAGGATCTCGAAAACGTCTGGAATCAGGCTATGAACCATCAGAAACTGGATAAGATAGAGCCACTGGAATGATTCACAAGCATCTCCGCCCGTGATTACTACTACAAATTTATTTCTTAATATCGGGAAACAACTAGGACGGTCTCGGATAGAAAAGCCTGAACGAGCCGGTTGCCGCCGCTGATGAAACATTCGCCGGATTCCTGCGCGCAATTTGCGGAAAAAGTTGTAGAATAATGGCCATGCAGAACGCGAGGCCGCCGCTCAATATCGTATACGTGAACCCGGAGATACCGCAGAACACGGGCAGCACGGCCAGATTGTGCGCAGCAACCGGGATAACGCTGCATCTGGTCGGCAGGCTCGGCTTCAGGATAGACGACCGGGCTGTGCGCCGCGCCGGACTCGACTACTGGGAACATGTCGACACGCGCCGCCACAAGAGTTTCGACGACCTCCGCGCGGAGTTCCCGAACGCCAGATTTCTCTTCTTCTCCAAATCCGCGTCGCGCCTATACACCGAGGCCGAATACGCCGAAGGAGACTTCCTCGTGTTCGGGTCGGAAACCAAAGGGCTGCCCCCCGAACTCACCGCCGCCGCGCCGGAATCCTGTTTCAGAATCCCAATCGACGCGTCCGCCGTCCGCAGCCTCAACCTAGCCACCGCCACGGGCATAGCGGTCTTCGAGGCGCTGCGACAGCTAGGTTTCCCGCACGCCTGAAAAAACGCGCAAAGTTGCCGTATGGCAAACACGCGCGTCGCGGCTCCGCGCTCCCGCCCGTTTTCCGCGTTCGCTCGCGGCGCGCCCCCGACCGCCCCGGCTGTTGACAACGCTTTTTGCCGCTCGTATATTCCTTTTGTTGTGACTTTATTGAAAAGAGAGAACCGCCATGCCGAAAATCAGAGACCTTGTTGAAAACGCGGACGCTTACCGCGAGATATTGAGGCGCAAAAACGCCGGCCCCATCATCGAAAAATTCGATGACGGCCTCAAGCTGTACGAACAGTGGAAGCAGCGCTCCATCGAGATGGAAGACCTGCGCCGCGAAGTGAACTCCATAAGCAAGGAGTTTGAGAAGACCCGCGACAAATCCCTCATCGAGAAATCTCAGGAAATTAAAGAAAAAATCAAAGCGGGCGAACAGCGCGAAAAGGAGCTTGCGGACGAAGTGGCCCGCATGGAAGTCATGCTGCCGAACATGATAGCCGACGGCGTGCCGGACGGCGGAGAGCAGGACGCTCAAGTCATAGGCTACAGAGGGACTCCGGCAGTGTCCGAGAAGGACGCCGCAGAGTTCGCCTCGATCTATCCCGGCGCCCCCTCCAAGACCGTCGCCCACGAGCCTTTCCATCACTACAACCTCGTCGGCAGATACATCGATCAGGAGACCGCAGGAAAAATCGCCTCCTCCCGCTTCTACTACGAGTTCGACGAGCTGGCCATCCTAGACCTCGCCCTCGGAATGTACGCCGTCGAGTTCTTCAGGAACAAGGGCTACTCCGACAAAATCATGATAACCCCCTACATGATGCGCAAAGATGTCGAGGAGCGCATCACATACTTCGAGGCGTTCCAAGACACCATATTCGAGGTTGAGAAAGACAACCTTCTGCTCATCCCGTCTTCAGAGCACTCCATCGTCGCGTACTACGAAGACAGCATCATGGACGAGGAAAACCTGCCGATGAGGATACTCGCGTGGTCCCCGTGCTTCAGGCGGGAGGCAGGCTCGCACGGCAAGGACACCCTCGGCATCTTCCGCGTCAAACAGTTCCACAAAGTCGAGCTTCACTCCATCGTAAAAGAGGGCGAAGATTTCGCCGAACTGGACAGAATGGCGGTGGACGTCTGCGACTTCCTCGACTCCCTCGGCCTCCCGAACAGGTCGGTCATGCTCGCCACCGGCGACATGGACAAACGCGCCCTCAAGCAAATCGACATCGAGACTTGGATGCCCGGACAGGCCAGATTCCGTGAAACTCACTCCATCGCCACCGTCGGCACTTGGGTATCCGAAAAATTGATGATCCGCTACAAAACGGAGAAGAAAAAGAAAATCCTGACGCGCAACCTATACGCGACGGCCGCCGCCGTGCAGAGGACAATCTGCGCCATCGCCGAAAACCATTACGACCCGGACGCCAAATGCATACGCGTCCCCGACGCGCTGAAAAAATACACAATGGGCGTGGAAACCATCCCGGTGTGACCTCCGGCGCGCCGCCGCCCGTCCCGGCCCGATTCCCCGAAACATGTTGCCGTATTTCCGGCCTCGTTATATTATCTGGTTTTTCACTACTACTAAGGACGGTCGCCGCTAATGAACAGAAAGGTCGGATTTGACAATGAGAAGTATCTGAAGGAACAGAGCGAGTCGATTCTCAAGAGGATGGAGCGTTTCGGCAACAAGCTCTATCTTGAATTCGGGGGCAAAATCCTGTACGACTATCACGCCGCCCGCGTGCTCCCCGGATTCGACCCGAACGTGAAGATGCGCCTGCTGCAGAAACTCAAGGACAACGCGGATCTGATTCTCTGCATCTACGCGGGGGACATCGAGCGGAAGAAGATGCGCGCGGACTTCGGCATCACTTATGACTCCGACGCCATGAAGCTCATCGACGACCTGCGCGAGTGGGGAGTCGAGGTAAGCGCGGTGGTCATCACCCGTTACGAGGAACAACCCTCCGCCGCTCAGTTCAAGGACAAGCTCGAACGCCGGGGCATCCGCGTCCACACCCACAAGTTCACAAAAGGATACCCGACCAACGTGGACGTCATCGTAAGCGACGAAGGCTACGGAGCGAACGCGTTCATCGAGACGAAGAAGCCGCTCGTGGTCGTCACCGGCCCCGGCCCCGGCAGCGGCAAGCTCGCCACCTGCCTCAGCCAGATTTACCACGAACACAAGCGAGGCGTCCGCGCCGGATACGCAAAGTTCGAGACATTCCCCGTCTGGAACATCCCCATCAAACACCCCGTCAACGTCGCCTACGAGGCCGCCACCGCCGACCTCAAGGATGTCAATCAGATAGACCAGTTCCACCTCGAAGCACACAACGAGATTTCCGTCAACTACAACCGGGACATTCAGGCGTTCCCGGCGCTAAAACGCATTCTCGACAAAGTTATGGACGGCGGCTCGTGCTACTCTTCCCCGACCGACATGGGCGTCAACCGAGTCGGCTTCGGCATCATCGACGACGAGGCGGTGCGCGACGCGGCAAAACAGGAAATCATCAGGAGGTTTTTTCAGTATTCATGCGAATACGCGGTGGGATATGCTACGCGCGACACAGTCGAGCGGGCCGAGTTGCTGATGAAGGAGATAGGGGCCTCGCCGGAGGACAGGCTTGTGGTCGCGCCTGCCCGCGCCGCCGCCGAAGCCGCCGAAGCCTGCGGAAAAGGATACATGGGCATCTACTGCGGCTCCGCCATCGAGCTGGACGACGGCCGGATCGTCACCGGCAAGAACTCGCCCCTCATGCATGCCGCCTCCAGCCTCGTCATGAACGCCATCAAAGTCATGGCCGAGATACCCGATCGCATGCCCCTTCTCCCGCCCGCCATCATCGAGTCCATCGCCGCCCTAAAGCACAAAGTAATGAACATGAAATCCATGAACCTCGACCTCGAAGAGACTCTTATCGCTCTTTCCATATCGGCCACATCGAACCCGGCGGCGCAATACGCGATGGAGACGCTCACGCGGCTAAGGGGGTGCGACGTTCACATGACCCACATACCCACCCCCGGAGACGAAGCGGGCCTGCGGCGTCTCGGCGTGCGCATGACCAGCGACCCGCAGTTTGCCACCAAGAGCTTATTTACGGGGTGAATTTTTTTGGAGACAGTTCGCGCGGTTATTAACGCGATTCCAGTTCGAACGGGACGCGGTCGATTCGGATTGTCGTCGCCGGGGTGAAATCGGAGATGATCCCTGTCTCGTCGTCGAAGTAAATGCCGCTGGCGAAAAACGCCGTTATCATTCCCGCCACCGGTTTTCCGAGCGCGCCCCGCTTCAACGAGATTGTCAGTTCTTTGCCGTCCGTCGAACATGACACCGCGCCCGCGTCGCTTATCCATCGCGGCCCCAGCCTCATCTTCAGCCGGCAGTCCGTCCGGCCCACGTCCAGCATGTAAGGAGAGTAATACACGAGGAGCATTCGGTGGTACAAGTCCTCGCCCGCCGGGCGGCCGGAATCGTACAATCCCAGCATGTAGTAATACGCGCTTCGCGGCTGCGCTTTCCCCGGCGAGATGTCCGCTCTCGCCCTAAGTTTGAAATAATAACGCCCTTCGTCCATCCCGAACGACCCGCCCAACAGGTCCAGAGAGGGGTCCACAAAGACGTCTTTGACTCCCTCGTAGCTGTCCGAGTCAGACAGCGGAAACCAGCACGGCGAATCCGGCGCGGACGCGGCGACCGCGCACGGAGCCTCTATGTAAGTGTCTCCCCTGATATCGCCCATCCTGACGGCGGCGAAGATTGAGCGCGCTCCCGGCGGAGCGTCCAGAACGGCCGTCCATCCCTGATAGCCTGCCCCGGCTCCGAACGCCGGCGTCGCCGCCTTCCAGCCGCCCGGAGCGTCGAACGAATGAACAAGCTTGACTGACAGCGCGGCGTTTTCATCCGCGTCGTCCGAAACTGGCGACAGCTTGAACGTCACAGGCTGCCCCGCGCGCGGAGGAGCCGGGTCGGTCGTCATCTCTTTCAAAGCCAGCGGCGACGTCCTCTCCCTATTCATCCTTGCCAGATAGTCCGTCCCCGGCGGCAGCTTGAAATTCTCTCCCGGCTTGCAGTCCTGCTGGCAGGTCAGCAACCCGTCGCGCGCGCGCGGGAAACACACGTTCAGGCAGACCTCGTCGCTGAACAAATCGGATAGATCGTCTGATTCAAAATCGGCGGCGAGGCACAAAGACCCCGCCGAGACCAAAGCGGCAACCGCCATCGCCGCGGCTGTTTTTATCAAATCGCGAACCATGAGGAATAGTCTAGCGCCGCGCGCGGGCGCGGGCAAATACGCAAATTTGCGGCGGACGGTCTAGCGTCTCGTCACTTCGTCGTGTGCGAGCCGACCCAAAGCTCTGCTCCCGGAGGAGTCACGTTCGCAACCGGGTCGACCGCAACGTGGATGACGGCGGGCACGTTGGCGGCGGACGCTTCCTTGAGCGCCGTCTTCAACTGATCCGCGGTTTCCACATACGCGCCGAAACAATCGAGCGCCTGCGCTATCTTGTCGTATCTGGCAGGATGATGGTCGCAGTTGACATAGAAATCGCTGTGACCGAAGCAGCGCTGCTGAGCCGTCTTCTCCATGCCCCACGCGATATCGGCGGCCACGAGCGCCACGAACGGCGTCCCGATCCTGCGAGCCGTCTCAAGCTCCATCAGGTTGAACCCGAACGCCCCGTCTCCGCTTATCAGGTACACCGGGCTGTCCGGCGACGCCAGTTTGGCCCCTATCGCGAACGGCACGCCCGTTCCGAGGTGGCCGAACTCGGACGTCCACATCAGACGCCTCGGCCCAAGTATCTTGTTGTAGTGCGTGCTCCACAGGCTGGTGTTCCCGCCGTCCATAACCGCGATGGCCTCGCGCGGGAAGAAGCCGCGCGCTTCCAGAATCATCCGCCCGGTGGCCATAGGCGCGTCGGTGTTTTCCACCTTCGCTCTCAGCCCCTGCTCCCACATGTTCTGTATATCGCGGTACTGTTTGAGCCTCTTGTGCGGCTCGCGCTTCGGAGTCAGCGCCTTCACCGCCTCGATCAACTGCCTGAGCACGACGGGAGCCGAGCCGACTATCGCAACGTCCGCCTTCCTGTTCACGCCCAAGCGCTCCGGAGATATATGGATATGGATAAGTTTCTGATTCGCGGTCGGCCCCCAGAGCGGAGCCTTCCCGAAGAAGTCCAGTTCGCCGAATTTGCAGCCCACCGCGAGCACAAGCTTCGACTGCGAGAGCGCCGCCCGCGCCATCCCGCAAGCCGTGTGGATGCTGTTCGGATGATCCTCAGGTATCGAGCCGCGCGCGCCCGGCGACGTCGTCACCGGACAACCCAGATACTCGGCCAACTCAATCAGTTCCGCCCAAGCTCCGCTCCGGATAACCGCCGCCCCGGCGTGTATCATCGGCTCTTCCGACTCCACCAACAGTTTCGCCGCTTCCTCCACCGCTCCCGCGTCTCCCGCGCTCTGCAACGCCCCCGCGTCAACCTTCGGCGTGAACTCTATCCCCTTCGTGTCTATCTTCTTGTTCATGATATCTTCGGGTATCTCAATATGAACAGGCCCCGGTATCCCCGTCAGAGCCTCGCGGTACGCCGTCCCCACCAGTTCCGGAATCCGCTCGACGTTGGTCACGCGCGCGTTGAACTTGCAGACCGATTCGAACACCGCTTTCTGGTCGAAAACCTGCATCCCGCCCCTCGGCGGATAGATTAGGTCCGTGCGCCTCGTTGTGGACACCACGATCATCGGGATGTCTTCGCAGTGAGCGCAGATGACGCCCGCCAGACCGTTGGCCGCTCCCGGCCCCGCGCCGAGCACCGTTATCGCCGGTCTCCCTGTCACGCGCGCGAACGCGTCCGCCATGTGGACTCCCGCCGCCTCGTGCCTCGGCGTGACAAAGGTCATCCCTCTCTTTTCAGCGTTGTCGTGCGCCCATTTGAACAGAATGTTGTATGTCCCGTCCGGTATCGAAAACACCGGGGCAGGCCCCTGATTGGCCAGACTCTCTATCAGAATTTCTCCGCAGGTAAGTTCGCTCATCTTGTCCCTCTCATTTTTAAAGTTTTATGATTCTAACATTAACTTCGCGCAAAGGTCAAACGCGTCGCGCGCTTCAGGCCTTAAGGAAAACTTTTAAAATGTCTCTTTGTTTTTTTTGCTTTATCTTTGGCTTTCCAGCTTCACATTCAAAATCGCTCTGCGTCCGCCTTGAGGGTGGCGGCGAGAGAGCTGGCGGTGGCGGCGTCGCGGGCGTCGAGAGGCAGCGGACTGAAAACGGCGCGGTTATAGAGGGCGGCCAGTTCGAGCCATGAGTCGCGCGCGTCGTGGGCGATAAAAACTGAAAGGTCGGTCGCCGTCGCCGAGCGTGGAGCGTTTCTTAGTTCAGGTCTTGCTCGCATAAGACTAAGGAAAGAGCGGGCGACCAAGCGATTGTTCGGAGGCAGCGGGAAGCGCCCGACTCTGCGACTGCGGCGCGCTGATATCAAAAAGAAAGCGCCAGCGCAAAGGGCGACTGCAAGCGCGGAGAGCGCGGCGGAAATCCATGCCGGGGCGACGGCGGCAGTATAGAACAACCGGGCCGCGACCTCGACCGCCCCTTCGGCGATTCCTTTGAAGTATCGGTCGTACAGAAAGGACATCGGAGTGACTTCTTCGGCGAACACAGGCCCGGAGGGGCCGGAGGGGGTGGGGTCGAAAGTCAACCAGCCGACTATGGGAAAATAGATTTCCACCCATGCGTGAGCGTCCGTCCCGCGCACTTCAAAGTAGCCTGTCAGCGGATTATACGCGCCGGGAACAAAGCCGGTGACAAGCCTTGAAGGGATGCCCGCCGCGCGCGCCAGCAGCGCCATTGCGGACGCGAAATGCTCGCAGTATCCCCTCTTTGATTCGAAGAGGAAATGATGAACGGGATGAGCGCCGGGCGGCGCGGGCGGCGCGTCGATGTCATACTCATAATTCTTTTCAAGATACGCCGCTATCGCCTCCACCTTGTCCAGAACCGAGGTTGAGCCTGCGGTTATTTCGAGGGCAAGCGCGCGCATCTTCGGCGTCATGAATCCGATGGAGCAGTATTTTTCGTCCACATCCGGACACGGCGGGAACGCCACTTTTCTGAGCGTCTCGGGGTCTATGGACGGCGTAGTCGAAATCGCGGTGTAGATTGTCCCTTCGAGCAAAACGGCTGGAACCCTCATGGCCAGATTGTCGTCCATGAATATGAACCCGACGGGAAAATAAAGAGTGTCGGGCCGGTAAGGAGCGTAGATGATATTCGGCATGTCGCGTTCGAGATAATAGGTGTGATATGTGAGGGACGCGCCGATGAACGCGGACTGGTATTCGGTATCGCCGGAGCGGTCGAGGCGGAACACCGGGGAGGCTTCCTTGCGGGTCAACTGTTCGCCCTCGGCGTCGGATATCATCCACAAATTATTTTTAAAGGTGTCGAACACGAGGCCTCTATGATAGACGGCGGAGGGGCTTTTGACGCGCATGAGGAGTTTGTCCGATAGCCTCGCGCGGCTGTTGAGGTCGAGTTCGGGGACGAAACCGAAATAGGCGTCGCCGCCCGCCAGATACCGTTCCGCAGAGAAGTCCGGGCCGACTTGGGCGTCCGGTCCGAAACCGGCGTCAATCCCGACTGCCGCAGACGGAGGGTCGGGATACATCAACTGTCCGGAGAATTTCTGCGCCGCCTCCCTCAGGCGGCCTGAAACCGGGAGGTTCGCGAACGCGTATGTGCGGTATCTTGGGATAAGGGGAAAGAACAGCGGGAAACAGACTGCGAGCGCGATGGCGAGCCGGGCCACGACAGTCGCGATCGAGCGCGGGTTGCCGATTATCAACGCCCGTTCGGACGTCTCCCTGTAGTGAAATATCGCGAGCATCGCCAGAGCGAGCAGGATGAAGACCGCCAGATAAATCCCGAAGTCCAGCGAGCGGCTCAGCACGCCTCCGACGCACATCAGCATGAACGCCGACAGCAGGGAATATATAAGGTCTTTGCGCCTCGGAAGGTCGAAGCTGTGAAGGGCCTGAAGGAATATCATCATCTCGGTGAGAACGACGATGTGGTCGCGTTGGGTGAAAAGCATCTGGTTGACGTAGATGAACCCGGCGGCGACCATTCCGGCGGCGAGCGCGATCTTCATCCACCAGTTGGAATACATGCGCCTGAAGTGGCTGAAGACATAGCCTGCGGACACCGCCGACAAGCCGAGAGCCAGAGGGGACATTAGGCCGGTGTCGCGCGCCGCCACGCACAGGCTCAGGGCCACGGCCAGCCATGTGAACGCGCGCAGGGGCACGTTGTGCTCGACCTCTTCGGGCCGCCGGTATGGAGAGTTGAGAGCGGAGAGGACTCCGCGCGCGGCGCTCATCCCGAGGCCTCCGTCCGTTCGAGCGGGGAGAACGTGAAGTCCGCATCCGGGCCGGGCGGTTGAAGGGGATAATTCCCGGACTGCAACTCGATCAGGGCCAGCCACCGCAGCGCGCGCTCCCATGAATCCGGCGAATCGACGGTGATGCCGGGAGCGGCGGACGCCGTGATGGAGACGCCCGCGCCCCGCGCGAACACAAGGTGATAAGCCAGCGAGGCCGCCTGTTCGAGCAGCCGTTCGAACCGTTCCCCGCCGCCCGGCGGGTAGTTCGCGGCGTCGTTGTCTATGAATATCCCGGCGTGCTCGACCGCCGCGCCGTCGTTCTGTTTGACAATCGGCTCCCCCGCGCGAGCCGTCAGCTTCCAGTGTATCTGTCGGAGCGAGTCGCCGGGGACGTATTCCCGAAGTCTGTAGTTATAAGAGTCGCGAAGCTCGAATCTCGCGGGGTTGGCGCGCGGGTCTGCGCGTCCGCCGTATTCGGCAAGGGCTTCCCCTTCCGCGCGGTCCACTCGGGGGTGCGCAAGCGAGACTGCCCTAAGCGGAAACTCGCGCCGCGCGGTAAAAATTCCAAGAGGAGCGCCGCAACTGACCGCCGCTCTCTCCATCTTCAGCCGCCCCCTGCTCTCCGGCGCGAACTTCGCTGAAACAGTCAGGGACGAGCGGGCGGGCAACGACACTATGAACACTCGGTCTGGCTCGAATTTTATTCCCGGACATGACAGAGACTCTATCCTCAGCATGTGCCGGGAGATTCGGGAGTTGTTTCTGATTGTGAGAACGGCGGTCGCGGGAGAGCCGCGCTCGCAGAGGTCGGGAAGAGCGGCTTCGAGGGACACCGCGCGCAGCGCCGATTTCGGGGCCGCCACCGACACCGCCGCCAGAATCAGCATGAAGGAGATGACGACGTACAGCCAGCCCGACTGAATGTTCGTGGCTATGAGAAAAAGCAGTCCCGCCCAGAGAGCGAGAAAGATAAGCCTGCCGAATGCGGCGAGACGTTCGATCACGTTCTCACCCCGGACGAGGCGCGGGCAGCCTGTCCACGATGGCGGAGACGGCGGCGCGGTTGCGTTCAAGGTTGAGCCGGGAAGCCGACCGCAGGGCTATCCTGTGGGCAAGAGTTGAAGCCGCCACCGCCTTGACGTCTTCTGGAGCCACGAAGTCGCGGCCCCTGAAAAGAGCCTCGCATCTTGCCGCCCTCGCCAGCGCGAGCGTCGCCCTCGGACTCGCCCCGAGCAATATTTCATCGCTATCGCGCGTCGCCGCGGCGATGTCCAGCGCGTAGTTCTTCACCGGCTCGGACAGATGGACGGCGGACACCGCTTTCTTCACCCGCTCGACATCTTCCAGAGTCATCACCGGCTCAAGCGAATCCAGCGGGTCGGACTCCGCCCTGTCGTCCAGTATCCGCGCCTCATCCGCGCGCGACGGATACCCTATCGCCGCCGAAATTAGGAACCTGTCCAACTGCGCTTCCGGAAGCGGGAACGTGCCCTGTATCTCCACCGGGTTCTGCGTCGCTATCACCATGAACGGCTGTTCGAGCTTGTGAGTGACGCCGTCGACGGAGACCTGAAACTCCTCCATCGCTTCAAGCAGGCTCGACTGCGCGCGCGGGGTGGCCCGGTTTATCTCGTCGGCCAGCAGTATGTTGCAGAACACCGGCCCGGGATGGAACTCAAAACAGCCTTTCTGATGGATGTAGATATTCACTCCCGTTATGTCCGCCGGAAGCAGGTCGGGAGTGAACTGCGCGCGTTTCGTTTTGCCCTGAATCGAGCGGGCTATCGCCTTGGCAAGCGTTGTTTTCCCGACGCCGGGCAGATCGACTATGAGAAGATGTCCGCCGCAGAACAAGGCGATGAGTGAAAGCTCTACGGTGTCGCGCCCGCCGACGAAAACGCGCTCGATATTGCTTATGAGGATTTGGATTTTTTGCGATGTTTCGTTCATTTTTTCATTGTATTGCCGCGCGGCGCGCGTGTCAAATAAACCCTGCGACATCAAATTAGCTGTTTTTGTTGAAAAGGTTTATACGAAGAATTAAATGAGAGTTCCCATTAACTACTTTGGTAAAAACATCATGCGCAAAAGAAAAAGTTTTGCGCATGGCACACTTGGTAGAGGGTAGAATCATCTAATAGAATGTATAACCTGCATTTTTCGCCAACGCGGGCTGAAATCGGAAAAAAACCGAATCCGTCGTTAAGATTCGGGAGCGATTGTTCAGAGCGGATGAAATGCGAGGCGCAAGGCGCATTTTTGCAGAGAATAGAACATAGAGTTCATGAACAAAAAATGTGGCAACGAAGCAGTTCGCCGCTATGAAAACCACCCCGGTTCGTCGGCTCTATCGACGAATACGGGATAAAAAGATGAGATACGAGGCGAATCGAGCGAGAACGAGGGAGCATACATCAAGCTGTCAATTTGAAAAGACTGTTATTCGATATTGATTTCAGCTTGGGGCGACATCGCCGAATGCCGCAAATTTTTCAGTCGAATTCCTTGATAAACAAGAAATCAAGGCGATATTTAATTTAACTGCATTGTCGAAAAACTCATTTTTTCTTAACATTGATTTGATGTTCTCGAACTAACTGCTCATAATGATCAATCATGTTTTTTTCAGAAAAAGGACATCTTAGCAAATCTTTCACCTTGCTTTGCTCCAATCTCGTTGTCGCAGACATAGTTCTAATAGCGATATTTGCCACATCTTCGTTGCTGTGTGATATTTTCAAGTACAGAGATGTCGGTTTTCCATTAAAATAAAAAACCAGTTTATGATGATCATCGCAGGGAACATTGACGAATCCCTTTTTTTCAACATTCTTTTTAGCGTCTTTGTTTTTTATAGCTGGCATGGCGCTGTGTTTTAATTTTCAATTTTCAATCTAGAGGTCGGTAATATTTTTCCTAATTCATCCATTTGAAATGCCGCGTCGGGTTGCAAATCGCTTTCTTTGAATTTTGAAAGATAAGCGAATGTGCCAACCAATTCATTATAAAAATCCTGTAGCGCTTCTTTCTCGTCTCTTCCTTGTCCAACTATATTGACGCTATTAAAACACACGATAACCCCATCAGAAAAACTTTCGATTTCAACAATAATTGGCTCTAATAAATCATGCTTTTCCTTGTTTTGAATTATATGGGAGACAAGCCTTTTATACTTTCTGCTTTCTGAACTTATTCTCTTACGATGATAAACAATCCCGGGGGTTGTATAATAAGCGGTCACGTTTGCTGATCTTTTTTTGAATGTTTGCTGCGCTATCGGAGTCATTTGTATCTCCTGAACTATTTCTTCGCTTTCTTCACGCCCCTTTTTGGGGCTGGCGGTTCTTTAATTATAGCAAAATCTTTTTCGTAGTCTTCAATAACCTTGCTCAAATGATCGCGAAGGGTTTTCATAATGAATGGAGTCAATACTATTCTGACACCATATTCAGGCTCATCGTTTTCTGGCGTTTCCATGCCAAAATCCAGCAAGAATTCTCCAAATGCGTAGTGTATTCTAATTCGATTTGAATATAAAAGACTTATCGTTTCATTTTCGTTGTTTTCCACCCTCATTCACCCCCGGTTGTTGACTTCTTTTTATATGATTAATAAGAATAAAAGTCAATAAATCAAGTTTAGCATAATACACCCTGTTTCAAATATGCCCAATCGTATTTGCGAATCGAGTATCAACAATATAGTCGATAACACAAGCTTATGCAAACGCCCCATAATAATTGCTGAAAACCCAGAGGTGTCTTTCCGTAGTCATATCCTCCATCTGTGAATCCGGGTTCAAATTTGCGATCCTCCGGGTTATACATTAATAGAAGATGTTGCTATAATGAATTCATGGCGTTTTCAGACGTGGCTTTGGCTGTTCCGGGATACGATTTTTCGGAGATGAACAGCGCCGGCGGAAAGCGGGCAAAGCAGGCGGGTTACTATCTTTATTACCCGCCTCTGGGGCTATGCTCGATAGCGGCGTCGCTGTCCGCGCGCGGTTTCAGCGTCGAGATATTCGACGGGCAGGTGGACACCGGAAGCGATGAGGAATTGGCCGACCTGATAGCGTCCCGCAGGCCGAGGCTGGCGGGAGTGAGCGTTACGACCCCGGCGCTCGGCGAGGCGCGCAAGCTCATCTCCGCGCTGAGGAAGAGGTTGGACGCGCCCATCGTGGTCGGCGGCCCGCACGTCTCATGCGACCCCGGCATACTGCGCGCGCTCGGCGCGGACTACGGCATTGTCGGCGACGGCGAGGAAGCCTTCTCCGCGCTCGCGGACGCGCTTCTTCGCGGCGGACGCGTCCCCGGCCCGGAATCGGGCGTAGTCGCCCCCGGAGACGCCGCCGCCCCGACTCCCGCTATGGCGGACTTAGAGTCCATCCCTCTTCCCTCCCGCTCCCTGCTGCGCAATCCCGGGGCTTATTTCAACCCGTTCATAAACACGCGCACCACCACTCTGCTGTCGGCGCGCGGATGCCCATTTCAGTGTTCCTTCTGCTGCCGAACCCTGTCTATGGGCGCTCACAGGCCGGCGAGCGTCGAGCGCGCTATGGCCGAAATAGAGCTTGCCGCCCGCGAGGGCTACGGCTTCGTGTCCGTCATCGACGAGACTTTCACGTTCAACCGAGAGCGCGCCATCGAAATCGCGCGCGGCATCAAGCGCCTCGGAGCCGGGCTGAAATGGTCATGCCAGACGCGCGCGGACCTTCTCGACGAGGAGTCCGCAATCGAGTTCAGGCGCGCGGGCTGCGTCAATGTCTCATTCGGCGTCGAGTTCGGCGACGAGCGCGCGCGGCTTGCCGCCGACAAACCGGTCTCAGACGCCGCCCTCGACAGGGCTTTCGCCGCCTGCCGCGCGGCGGGCCTGACCATCAACGCTTTCCTCATGATCGGCGGCCCGGACGAATCGCGCGAGGACATCGAAAGAACCATCGAATGCGCAATCAAGCTTTCTCCCGATTTCGCCGTGTTCAACATCGGCTCCCTGTTTCCGGGCGCCCGCGAATACGAAAGGCGGCTGGCCGCAGGCGAGATTGACCGCTCGGTGTGGGACGATATGGCGACGGGCGCGCGCGACATGCCCCTACTCTCCCGGCGGCTCGAACGCCCCGAGCTGGCGGAACTGCTCAGGCGCGGTTACTCGAAGTTTTATCTCCGTCCGGGGTACATAATAAAAAAAGCTTTTTCGATAAGGAGCGCGCGGGAAGCGTATTCACTGCTTAAACAGGCGCGCACGGTGGTGGCCGACTATGTGGCTAAGTAAGCCGCGCGGCGCGGGCGCGCTGTCCGCGGCGATATACCTTGCGGGAGCCGCCCTTTTCCTGTGGTCTGCAAGGCCGGACATGGCTTGGGGCGACAGCGCCGACTTCGTGTTGTCCGCGCACTACCTCGGAGTCGCGCACCCCACCGGATACCCGCTCGTCACCCTGTTGGGCAAACTTGCTTTGGCGGTCCCCGCGGGAGAGGCTGGTTTCAGGTTCGGCCTTGTCAGCGTTTTGTCGGCGGCGGCGGCGCTCGCGGTCTTCTTCCGCGTCGCTGCCCGGCTCGGCGGCGCTCCGGCAGGAGTTTACGCTGCCCTTGTTCTTGGCGCGTCAACCTTCCTGTGGTCGTCCGCCGTCGCTCTCGAAGTCTACACTTTGAACCTGCTGTTCTGCGTCGCGCTGCTCGCCTTGGCGCTGCCGTCAGGCGGCGCGGGGCGCGCGTGGGCCGCCGTATTCTTCGCGGGAGCCGTCGGCCTCGGCAACCACGGAACCCTCGCATTCCCCGCCCTTCTGCTCGGCGCGGCGGGCCTGTGGGCCAACCGCCGCTCCCTGCCGCTAGTCCTTTTCTGCGGCGCTTTCATCATCTGCGCCGGGCTTTCCGCTTACGCCTCTCTTCCCCTGATGTCCGCCCGCTCCGACCTGTTCGACTGGAACTTGGTCGAGCGCGCCGGGAACCTTCCGGTACTGATGAGCGGCAGGGATTTCTGGGTGGCCGGGGAATACAAGGCGGCGGTCATGCTTGCCGCAGCGAAATCTCTGGCCGGGTCGCTGCTTTCCCAGTCGTCCATCTTATTGGTTGCGGGCGCGGCGGCGGCGTTTTTCATCTCCCCTGCCGCCGGGTTCCGAAAATGGCTGCTCGCGGGAGTGTTCGCGCTCGGCGCGTTTTTCCCTGTGATGTATCCCACGCACGAGAAAGAGGAGTTCTTCCTCCCGGCGTGCGCGGCGTTCCTGCTGCTGGGAGCGGCGGGACTTGGAGCGCTCGCGGGCAAAGCGAATCCCGCCCCGGCGCGGAAGCTGGCCGCAGCCGTCATCGCCGCCGCGTGCGTAGCGCATCCGGCGTGGCTGCTGTATCGAAACAACCGCCTTTTCGCCGTCCGCCTCGACGACTCTCCGCGCGCCTACTCTGAAGCCATCCTCCGCGACGCGCCCCGGGACGCCATCATATTCATCGACCACGTCGCAAACGACACCGTCGCCCCCCCGCTCCACTATCAGTTCATACCGAACGTCCGCCGCGACGCCTTCGTGTTCCATCGCCTGTATCTGGCGTTCCCATGGTACGCCGGGTACATGGGAGAGCGCGCTCGCGGACAAGGCCACCCCGCCGCCATCCCGGAAATCGACCTCGCCGCCGAAAGCGGCAAACAGTACCCTCTCACCCCTGAGGAATTCGCCCGGCTGCGCGAGGGCCGCACGATAAATTTGCCTTCCGTCAACATTCAGACCGCGAAAATCGCGGAAGCCAACGCGGGCCGCTGCGACATCCTCGCAAACACCACCCGCATGTTCCATAACCCGATTCTCGAATCGGCGATGACTCCCCTGCCGTCCGGCTCCCTGTTCGCGCTAAACGCCCGCGAAGGAACTCCGCGCGACGAAGGCCCGCCCGCGCTCGCCTCAGCCGGCTCCCTCTCCTCGGTGTTTGACGCTCTGACGGCGGACATGCTCACCGAGCGCGCGCGCCATTTCGCCGATGCCGGCAGACATCCCGATGTTGTCTCCTCTCTGTCTCTTGCCCTACAATACGCTGAGAACGAGACGATTCACTGCGGACTGGCAGACGCCCACGCCAAACTGGGAGCCTCCGCCGAGGCCGAAAAATTCCGCGCTCTTTGCGCCGATTGGAAACTGAAAGCCTATGATATTTTTTAACCCAGACTGTTACGAAGGCTACAGATTCCCCTCTATGGGCATGCTTTCCATCGCCGCCACCCTCGAAAGCAGGGGCCGCAAAGTCGAATACATCGACGCAAACTATGAAAAAAAATGGGAGGAAGCGCTCGACCGCGCCGTCCCCGACCACGAATGGTTCGGCATCACCGCCAACACTCTCTCAATCGGCCCCGCCATCCGCGTCATCGAATACGTCCGCAAAAAATATCCTTCGCTGAAAATCATAATGGGCGGCCCTTACCCGACCGTCAAATACGAAGAGCTTATCCCTGAATGGGCGGACGCTGTCGCTATCGGCGAGGCCGAGGAAACTGTGTCTGAAATCGAAGACGGCAAACCTCTGCGCGAAATCGCCGGGCTGGCTTTCTTCGACGGCTCCGGCATCGTCTCCAACGGACGACGGCCCCTCATCGAAGACCTCAGCGCTCTGCCGTTCCCCGCTTGGCATCTGGGCGACATCGACAAATACAGGCTCGAACACACGAAACGAAACCCCGTTCTCCCGATGATGACCAGCCGAGGCTGCCCTTACAACTGCATCTTCTGCGCATCCGACATCATCTTCCAGAACCGCATCAGATATAAAAAAATCGACACCGTCATGGACGAGTTCGACGAGCTTACTCTTAAACACGGAGCGCGGGAAGTCCACTTCTGGGACGACAACTTCACTCTCAAACGAGACCGCGCGGAAGAAATCTGCGAAAACTTAATCAAGCGCAGAGACAGAAAAGTCAGCATCATGATACCCTCCGGCATAAAGCCGGACATCGGGGACTATGAATTTTTCAAGCTGATGCGGCGCGCCGGATTCTACGCCCTCTGCATCGCCGTCGAGACGGGCGATCAGGAAATCATGACCAAACTCGGCAAAAAAGTGGATGTCTCAAAAGTGCGCGGAACAATCTCAGCCGCGCGCCGCGCCGGCATACTCATGAACGGCTTCTTCATGCTCGGACTCCCCTTCGACACCGAGGAGTCCATGCGCCGCAACATCGAGCACGCGCGCTCCCTGCCTCTCCATCAGGCCATGTTCTTCATCGTCATCCCCTTCCCCGGCACGGACCTGCACGACATCGCCGTAAAGGAAGGCCGTTTCCTGTTCCACAACGACCGAAACATGTACGAACAGGGCTTCTTTTTCGGAAGGGCCGCCTACGAAATGCCCGGCAAATTCGACGCCGCGACGCTGGAAAAAATGTTCAGGCTGGCCAACCGACGGTTCTTCTATAGGCCGCTCACTCTGCTGACTCTTGCGTTCCGACGTATTCACTCTCCGGCTCATCTGCTGTATCTTATAAGGAAGTTCTTTAGGGTGGTTTTCAGAGGACGGCAATTTTGAGCGACAAAAAAACAAAGAAGAAAAAACATCCCGCGCGCCCCGCGAAAGAGCCTTCCGCTCTTGAGTTGAAGGTCTCGGAACTGTCCGCCAAAGCGGACTCCTTCAGGGCGGCAGTCGCCGCGCGCGCCGGAAAAGGCGCGGCCCCCGCCACAGTGTTCTTCGCCGCCTTCGCTTGGCTGCTCTACTGCGCCGCCCCGACGCTCTACTGGGGCGACAGCGCGGAGCTTGTCTCCGTCTCCTGCAATCTAGGCGTCGCCCACTCTCCCGGCTACCCCCTGTTCACCCAGTTGTCGCGCCTGTTCGCGCTTCTCCCGTTCGACGAGTTCCCGTTCAGGGCGAACGTGATGAGCGCGATGCTGACCGCCCTTGCCGCCACAATGCTCTACATCGCCGTCGTCAGGATGTCCCGCTCGGTTTTTGCCGGACTGGTAACGCTCGCCGCGCTGGCGGGCTGCCGCTCATTCGTCCATTTCGGCCTCATAGCAGAGGTCTACGCGGCGCACGCCGCTCTGTTCGCGGGGGTCATCCTCCTTCTGGCCATCGACCGCTCGCGCGGCTCCCGCCCTCTGGTCTCCGGCGCTCTCCTTCTCATCTTCCTCGGCTTCACTCATCATTTGCTCATGGCTTTCGCGCTCGGAGCCGCAATCATCCATCTTGCTCTGCTGCCCGGACACAGATGGCGCGCGCTCGCAGGGCCTCTGCTCATCCTCTTCGGCGCGGCAATGATCAACCTGTTCCGCGCCTTTGACGCCGTTCCGGCGCTGACTCAATACGCCGTCTGGGCGCTCGCCGCGATCGGAGCCGCGTACGCCGGATATCTCGTTTTTATCGGACTGAAAAGAAAAGGCCTCGTCCGCTTTATCAGCGGCGCTCTCGCCATCCTAGCCGCCGCAGCCGCAGTCTCTCTCGTCTTCGCCTATCTCCCTCTGGCTTCCGCGCGCGGCCCCGTCTCGGACTGGTGGGGACCGAGAAACCCCGTCAACTTCCTGAACCTGCTTTTCCTTCAGGGCTACGAATCCACGCTCCCTGCCGACAAAATGGAACTGCTCAAGCGTATGAACATAAAGATGTTCCTCGGACAGATGTCGCCGGCGATGATGGCGCTCGGACTGCCCGGCCTCGTCCTTCTGTTCCGCAAAGACTGGCGCTCCACGCTGTTCGTGTTCCTTTGCGGCGCGGGCGCGCTCGCAGGTTCTTTGCTGATCAGCCACGGAAAACCCGACGCCCTCCGTGTCCAGTTGTTCATCGTCATGAGCCTGTTCGCCGGAGCCGGAGCCGCGGCGGTGGTCGGCTGGCGGCCCCTCCGGGGCGCTCTGTGGAAAGCCCCGTTCAGGCTCGCCGCAGCCGCCCTCATCCTCTTCATCGTCGGCGTCAACCTCACCGGCGCGGACCGCCGCCACATGAACCGCGCCGGCGGCGCCCGCATCCTCGGCGAGGCCATCATCGACGACGTCAGATCAAACAGCGTCGTCTTCATCGGAACCCAGACGCCCGGCATCATGGGCTACTTCAGAGCCTGCGAGGGCGACATCTTCAAACGCCGCGAAATAACCGTCGTCCCCGTATCGTTCCTCCCCTTCAAATGGGAGCTTGACCGCCTGCGGCGACACTACCCCGACGTGATATTCCCGGACACGTTTCTGTTCGAGGAAGAAAAACCCGTCTTCAGAGTGGACGATCCGGCCCGCGCCAGATACGCCGTCGAACTCATGCGCGCAAACCCGTCCCGCGCCTTCTATTCCGACTTCCTTTTCATACCTCTCGAAATGGATTACCGCACCGTCCCAAGAGGCGCGGTATACAGAATCGCCCCCGGCGACATCTCCCCGGATGAGATTGACTCCATGTTCGAAGCCGACGCCACCCCCCAATGGAAAGCTTTCGGCGGCGGCCCGCGCTATATCTCCCTAGACGACTCCAGCGCCGTCAACATCTCCTCCATCCACAACGAACGCGGAAAAATCTATCTCGACTACGGCGCTCAGACAGGCGACCAAAAATATTTCAGAACCGCTCTCAAAGAATTCAACCTCGCCCTCAAATACGACCCCCTCAACTCGAAGGCCCTCTCAAACAAAGGCCATTGCCAGTTCTACTTCGGGCAAAGGGAAAAAGGCCTTGAGTTGATGCGCAAAGCCCTGAAGCTCGACCCGCTCGACCCCCAGTTGCACGAGGCCCTCGCCACCGTTCTTTTCCGCCAGCAGACCCAGAAGTCGATCTCCGAGGCCGTCGCCCTCTGGACTACAGCCTTCGCCCTCGACCCCTACAACTCCCGCGCCCTCCACAACATCGCAGGCGCTCTCGTCGCCCTCGGTCAACGCGACGCCGCCATTCAATACTACGAAGCAGCCTCCAACCTCGACCCCTACTACGCATCTCCTTACATCAACCTCGCCCGCATATACAATCAGATGGGGGCCTGCTCGAAAGCCGTCGAAGTCCTCGACCACGCAAAAGAAAAACGCCGCGACATGCTCTGGCTCCGCATAGAGATCGCCGAACAATACTACAACTGCCGCCTTCAGCACCTCTACGCCCGCGAAGTAGAGGAAATCATGGCCGAGTTTGACCGCAACCTCGAACTCCTCTACGCCCTCGCCATCCTATTCCGCAACGTTGGCCAGCACGACAACTTCGCCCGCGCCGTCCGCGAAATCAGAGACATCGACCCCGAATTCCCGCTCCAGAAATTCTATTCATCTCTCGATTGCGAGAGAGCCGTTACCGTGTTGTCCGAACTGATTAAGAGAATGCCAGACGAACCGCAGCTTCACCTCTCTCTTGCCATCAGCTACGGCAACTGCGATGAACCCGACCAAGCCATCTCCACTCTGCGCGGCGCCGCCCGCAGATTCCCAACCCACCGGGAACAGTTCAACATCCTTATAGACAGGGCGACCAACCCCGGCCAACCCGCCCCCTCCGACCCCTACCAGCCTTTCATCGAAAACTAATATTTTCGCAAAAAGGAACTTTGTTTTTCCTGCGTTTTGCGCCGTTTGCATTTCCGCAACGCAACGCCGAAAACCCACGGATATATACATGTTATTAGATGATTCTACCCACTACCAAGTGTGCCATGCACAAAGTTTTTTCCTTTGCGCATGATGCTTTTTACCAAATAGTTAATGGGAACTTTTATTTAATTCTTCGCAGCGGCGTCGGCGCGCTACGCTGACAACGCTCAACGATTGAGATCTGGATTTGTGTCGCGATATTTCGCCTGCGGCGAAAGGCAAACGCGCTTCAAACGTCATTGTTGCTCGTCGGCAACAATACAATAACGTTGAAAAGCTTGGGGAAAGGCTTCGGAGGACAACCCTTTTCGAGGGTTTTCGCCCGACGACCGCAGTCAGCCTTTTATTTTCGGCTTTTCTTCTTCCTTTTTCTATTGAGGAGGCGATCAGCCGCGCGCGGAGGCGATTTTTTCGAGCGCGTCTTTTTCGTCGGGCAGAATCATCAGTATCTGGCGCAGAGAAAACTGATCGAAAACTCTGGCAAGTTCGCCTTCGAGGCCGACCACCCATATTTGCTTTCCGGCTTTTTTAAACGACTGGCTGCTCTCGACGAGCAGCCCGATTCCGCTGCTGCTGATGAAGTCCATATCTTTGAAGTTGAGCACAAGATTCTTCACCGGCATGTCCAGTTGCGGTTTCACGGCGCGGCGGAAGTCTTCCATGTTCGACATGAAGACGCCGCCGACGAGGTCGACCGCCACAGTGCCGTTTTCGGGATCCACAACGCGCGCCCTGTATTCAAACTCGTTGACTCTCATAGCGTGTCTCCGCCGCCGAACGGTTGGATGAAACCATGTTTCAATTGTGATTATACCCCAAAAGAAAGAGCAGTCCCGGCGGTCGGAAAAAAAACACGCCTACGCGCGCTCGAAAAAAGGCGCAACTTTTTCTCTCTTAAAGTGAAACTATTCTATACAGCGCGAGCGGGAGATATGGCCGCTACGCAGCGCGGAATCGCAGAGGACCAGAGCATGATTAAGCCATTCGAGGGAAATCGCGTCGGCGTATTGATGGGCGGGGCTTCGGGAGAGCGCGAGGTGTCTCTCCGCTCCGGGAAAGGGGTTCTCGACTCCCTGACTAGGCAGGGTTACGACGCCGTGGGGATAGATGTCGGAGCGGATGTCGCCGAAAGACTTCGGGCCGAGAAGGTGGAAGTCGCGTATATCGCCCTGCACGGAAAAGGCGGCGAGGACGGCTCGATTCAAGGGTTGCTCGAAACAATGAGAGTTCCGTACACCGGCTCCGGAGTGGCCGCGAGCGCGGTGGCGATGGACAAAGAACTGACCAAGCTCGTCTTCAGGCACAGGGGCGTTCCCGTCCTCGAAGACTCATATCCGGACAGGTCGAAAAAACTGGACGAATGCTGCGCGGAGGCGATTGCGGCGACCGGGCTGCCCGCGATCGTCAAACCGCTGTCCGAAGGCTCAAGCCTCGGAGTGGAAATCGCGCGCGACGAGCGCGCCCTGAGGGACGTCGTCGGGAGGCTTGTTGAAAAGTTCGGCCGCGCGATGGTTGAACGGTTCGTATCGGGCCGCGAGATAACAGTCGGCGTCCTCGGATGCGGCGAATCTCTGCGCGCCCTTCCCGTTCTCGAACTTGTCCCTAAAAACGAATTCTACGATTTCGAAGCAAAATACACCAAGGGGATGACCGAACTGATTTGCCCCGCGAGGCTGGACGCGGCGACAACGGAGAGGGCGATGAAGCTGGCTGTGGCGGCGCACCGCGCGCTCGGCTGCCACGGCGTTTCCCGCGTCGATTTCATTGTGGCTCCCGACGGCGACATGTTCGCTCTCGAACTTAACTCCATCCCCGGCATGACCCCCACCAGCGACCTGCCGGAGGAAATCGCCGCCGAAGGCGGCTCCTACGACACTCTTGTCCTTGAAATCCTCTCTTCCGCCTCTCTGTCCAAATGACAGCGGCGCGCAAATATCGCCACGCCTTTAAGGATGCCTCCGGCGGTTCAAGGAAACTTTGAAAAGTTTCCTTGAAAATCCTTCAAACTTTTCCTTGAGCGTCGGATCCGGACGCTACCGCGTCTCGTTCCGACGCTCCTGTGAAAATGTTTATACATGTTATTAGATGATTCTACCCGCTACCAAGTGTGCCATGCACAAAGTTTTTTCCTTTGTGCATGATGCTTTTCACCAAATGGTAAATGGGAGCTTTCATTTAATTCTTCGTATATATTTGCAAAAACGCGTATAAGCGGGCGGGAATAAACCATTCTTTGATAATCAATCAACAAGCGTGAAAGATTTGGGAAAGGGATTTGGGGACAACCCTTTTCAAAGGGTTTCCCCCAACCGCCGCAGGCGGCCGCATCATTCCTCGTATTGCTACACGTCAAAAACGCGCATCGCGTTCATTTTATTTCCGGGAGGAAGAATCGGTCGCGGGAGAGCATGGCGGGGGCGGCGGCGACGGCGATTCCGGCGAACACCTGCCGGGCGCGTTTTGCGGACAGGCCGAGGTCGGGGTTTTCTCCTATGGCTTTCTGGACGAGTTGTATCAGTGGGAGCGGGGGAGGGGCCCACGGGGCGAAGTTCCGCATGCCGGCCAGCGTCAGCAGGCATCCGTTGCAGTAGCAGACGGTGGCGTCGGAGCGCGGCGCGGCGGACTCTAGGGTTCTTCGAAATCCGGCGCGGGCGAGGTCTATCATCGCGTATCTGGAACACCCGGCGGCCACGCCGCAACAGCCGGACTCTTTTTTTGTCAGCTTCATCTCGACCACCTTCGCGCCGAGTCTTTTCAGCAGCGCGCGCGGCGAGTCGTACATCCGCTCGTCCATCGTTTTCAGGTGGCACGAGTCCTGAATTGACACCGTCATGTTGAGCGGCGCGCGGACTTCCAGCTCTCCGGAGTCGAACTTCTCGGCGAGCCAGTCGGTTATGAGAACGGCCTCGAAGTCGAACTTCACGCCGAATTCCTTAGGATAGATGTTCGAAAGCATGTTCATGCAGGCGGCGCAGGGGAAGACGATTCTGCGCGCGTTGAGGCCGCTGAAGACGCGGCGCATCTTGAGCGCCGACTGTTTCGCGGCGGCGAACAGGCCCATGCGGTAGAACATCTCGCCGCAGCAGTAATCGAAAGAGCCGAAAGCGGGCAGGCCGTCGAACACGCGCGATTGGAGCGTTTCGGCGATGACGAGCGTGTTGCAGCCTGTGAACAGGACTTCGTCGGCGTCTGGCGGATTCTTGATTTTTTCCAAGATGGATTTCTGCGCGCGCGATTGCGGGACGGACGTCCTGAAATTTGGGAATTCGGTGGGGATGAGGTTGCGCGCTTTTTCCGGCAGCCCTTCTTCGGCGTACCTCTCGCCCCAGCGAGTCCGGATTAGGGAATAGGGTCTGCAGCCGTTCGGGCATGCCGGGTCGCACGACCAACAGCCCGCGCACAAATCGAGAACAACTGAAGCGCGGCCTTCCTTGAGGTTGCGCATCTCCGCCGCCGCGCGCTTGGGCGTCAGGCTCATGTATGAGCATTTCGACAGGCATTCTCCGCATGTTTCGCACTTTGAGAAGTCGAAAACCTCGGAAGGGTCGTTGTAGGTTTTGTCCGTCATGCGGCGCTCTCCGGGAGAATCCGCGCGGCAACCGCTCCCGCGTGTCTCCATGTTGATTTTTCCAATATTAACTTAAAAGTGTCATGACCGGTATAATATTTCTATTAATGTGGCGAAGGCCGCGAAGCAACGCGGTCGATGTTTGCGCGCGCGCATGAGCGGATAACGGCGCGCGGCGCGGGCGACGGCTCGACTATGAAGAAAAAAAAGTCGCTTAAAAGGAAACTATTCGCGTTCGCCGCGTATGCGGCGCTTGCTTTAGCTTTGATGTGGACTGTCGGGATATACGCGTTGAGCCGGATGGAAGCTCCCGGCCGCGCGGTGAAGGAGATCGAGACGCGCCTTTCTGGCGTCCTAAAGACCCCGCTCGTCATCGGCAAAGTCAGGATAAATTATTTCGGGCAGATAGTGATAGACGAAGCGAGGCTGGGTTCGGAAGAAGACCCGATTGTTTCCGTTGAGAAGATAACCGCGTCGCTTAGCCTTGCGCGGCTGCTGAAGGACAAGGGCAGCCCGGCCAACATCGTGCGAAAAGTGTCGCTCGAATCGCCCCGGATATGCATACGGAGGCTCGACGACGGAACATTCAACTTCGACGCGCTGATATCCGGCGGGGGCGGGGGCGCGGAAGCGGCCATGCCGGATTTCCCGATAATAATCAGAAACGGATTTCTGGAGTTTACGGACGCGTTCGACGAGGCTCCGTTGCCCGTGCGCGCCGCCGCGTTCAGGGACTTCGAGGGAAGCGTGGAACTGCGAGGCGAGCGGGTTATCGCCATAAAGATACGTTCCTCCGACGCGAGCCTTGCGGACGCGCTGGAGGCGGAATTCGAATTCGACCTGCGTGCGGGGTGGCGACTGGACACGAAGCTGACCGGAGCGCCGCTTGCGATGGTCGCGGAAATCGCGGGGATGAAGGGCGCGCGGGTAGGAGGCAAGGCGGATGTCCTGACGTTCCGCGCGACGTCCACATACACCACATTCGGGCATCCGCCCCGTTACTCTTGGGGCGGAGAGATCGAGGTGTCGGACGCGTGGCTGACCACCGCGGACGGCGCGCATGAAATCACTGACATAAGAGGCAGGGCTACATATTCGGAGACGGCGGCGGCGGTCGAGCTAGTCGAGTTCTCGATGCACGGAGGGGAGTTCAGGGCGACCGGCGCGGCGTTGCTTGGCGGCAACCTTCAGTTCAACGGCAGGACGAGTTTCAGAGGAGCGTCGCTTGGGATGGCGGCTGCGGCGCTATCCGTTCCGGCGGGCCACATCCCGGCGGGGCGGGCGGACGGGTTTGCCTATCTCAAACTTGGGGGCGGCGCTCCGGCGGTCTCCGCGTGGGTGGCGGCGACGGGCGTCGAGTATCGCGGCCTTACATTCGATAGTCTGGATGGCCAGTTGGCGTACGACGGCGAAAGGGCGGAATACGGGTTTTCGGCGGGAGGCCCAAGCGGTTCTTTGGAGGCGCGAGGGTCTGCGGTCATAGTTCCCGGCGGCGCTCCGACGGTGAAAGCAGCAATAGAGTTCTCCGGATTTGAACTGGCGGAAGCGCTGGCGGCGGCGGAAATCGACCCCGGCGTCGCCGCGAGCGGTTTGCTGGAAGGCGAACTGTTCATAGGCGGCGGGATTTCCGCCAAGCGGCTGCCGGACGCGTTCGGCACGGCGAGGGGCGCGGACATGAGGATCGCGGACGCGAGCGGGGTGTCCGCCACTTTGAGTTTCAGGCATTCGGCGGGCGTTTTCACAATCGAGAACCTCGTGGCGGAAGCGGAAGACGAGTTGCTGATTGCCGACGGGACAATAGGCGCGGACGGCGCGCTGGACATATCGGTCGACGCGGCGGTGGCTAGAGTGACCACGGCGCTGGCGCTAGCCAGACGCGAGGACATTCCCGGGGCCGGCGCGATCAAGCTTTCAGGAGCCGTCGGAGGCTCCATTTCAGCGCCCACATTCCGAGGCTCCGTCGAGGGCCGCGACATAATGGTCAGCGACATGGCCGCCGACAGAGTGACGGGCGGCGTGGCGTACTCGGCGGACGTGGTCAGGCTTTCCGAACTGAAAATCCACACAGGAAAGAACGTTCAGGTGGTTGACGGCAGCTTGGACTTGGCGCAAAGGACGGCGAACCTCGAAGTGAGGATGCGCGACGCGTCCGTCGCCGGGCTGGCCGGGCTGGCCGCGGACGCCTTCCGCTCCGATTTCGAGCCGCCGGCGGACCTAGACGGCTTCATAGACGTCGACGCGCTCGTCGCCGGCTCTTTCGACTACCCGGTGATTTCGGTAAAGGTGTCCGCTCGGGACATCGTGGCGTACGGCGAGAAAATAGAACGCGCGGCCATCTGGATGGAATACGACAGGTTCCTGCGGATAGCCGAGGGTTCCACGGTGTCGGCGTTCGGAGGCGAGACGAAGGTTTCGGGGCTGCTGGACCCCGACGCGATAGACCTGATGTTCGAGGCGTCCGGGATTCAGGCTGATAAGATATCGCGGGGCAAGGACTTCGGCGTTTCGGGCAAGATAAAAGGTTTCTGTTCAGTCACAGGCTCTTTCAGGTCGCCTCTGGCGAGGATGAGTTTTTCATCCTCCGCGCTGGACATACTCGGCTCCCGGTTCAAGTTGGAGAGCGCGGGAGTGGAACTGAGGCAGTCGAGCAGGGTGACGATAGACGGAGTGGAGTTGTCGCGCGGCTCGGAGAGGTACAGGATCGACGCGACTTACGAATCCGAGACAGGCGGGCTGGACATGACGGCGACTCTGGCGGGAGCCGAGTTGAGGACGCTTGCGGACATGTTCGAGGGAGCGGCGCGGCTGGAGGCGTACTCCGGAGGACAAAGCGCGACTCTGCGCATCGACCTGCCCGGCGGAATGTCGGGCGCGATCGACGGCAGCGTCCGCGTGTTCTCCATCGCAGAAGGACTCGCCGGGGCCATCGACCTGTCGGGCGAAGGGCTTGCTCTCGGCGCGTATCCGATAGACGAGATGGAATTCTCCGGCGGCTTCATCGGCAAATCCATAGAGATACGGAAGTTCGAAGCGCAGAACGAGCTGGCTCTCGTGGAGGCGAACGGCAAGCTCAACCTTGAACGCGCGGAGTCGTCGCTGCTCAAAGTGAGCGCCACGGGCATCGAGCTTAAACGGCTGTCCGACTCCGGCGTGGTGTCAGCGCCAGTCGGCGGGATGCTCGACCTCGACATAGACATCGTTTCGGAGTCCGGCAGGCAGAAGATGGAAGGCTCGCTGTACGTGTCCGACCCGTCCGCGCTAGGCGTAAGGATGGACAGGATGAGGGGGCAGTTCGAGTTCGACGGGAAGGCCCTTTCGCTGAAGAACCTGCAGGCGCAGCGCGGCTCGGACCTGCTGGCGATATTCGCAGTGTTGCCGGTCAGCAAAGACTACGGCGACATGTTCTCGATGTCGCTGGACTCGGCGGGGATGGACCTCTCGCCGCTGAACCCGCTGCTGGGCGGGGACATAACGGTGACGGGCCGCGCGGCGGTCGAGAGCGTGCGCGTCTCCGGCGGGCTTGAGAACCCGTCTTTCTCAGGCGCGGTCAGGCTGCTTAACGCGGGCCTGTCGGCTTCGGTTCTCAAACCCGCGCTTACGGCCATAAACGGCTCGCTCGTGTTCTCGAAGGACTCGCTGCGCTCGCAGGATTTGCGAGGAATGATGGGCGACCGCGCTGTGACCGCCGCGCTCAGCGCCAAATTCAAAGGCGTATCCGTCGAGACCGCCGCGCTCGAAATCGGAGACATCGAAAATCTGAACGTGGAATACTCGAACATATACAAAGGGCGCGCGACCCTGACCGGAATAGCGCTGAGGTACTCTCCCGGCAGGCTGGATGTCGGCGGCAGGGAAGGAGCGACGCCGACTCTCAAGGCTCACAACGGCTCGTTCATGATACCGAGTTTCAGCGCGGGCGGCGCTCCGACTAAACCCGCGCTAGCCGTCCATTTCGGCCCTCAGCCGCTCAACGTCGTCGTCGGCGACGGCTTCCAAGTTCAGAGCGCGTGGAGGAACATGCGGCTCACCCCGACCGGGCGCATTCAAGTGTCCGGCAGCATTGATAATCCGCAACTTAAAGGATGGCTCTCCGCCACGCGCGGCCACATCGGATTCTACACCACAACTTTCAGGACGACCGAGACGATAATCGGGTTCAACACAATCGAGGGCGTCGGGGTGGTGCCGATATTCTACACAGAGGCGGTGGCGAACGCGCAGGGCACGGAGATAACGATGCGCGTTTCCGGCCCGATGGTGGACATCGCGCTGTATCCGGCGTATCAGGAACTGTGCGGAACCGCGGGAGGAGACGCCGGGGTCGGAGCCGCCGACGCAATCGGCGCTCCGACAATAGCAATGGGCGACGCGGGCGACATAGTCGTCCCGGTGTGTCCGCGGGCGAGGTTCGAGGCGTATGAGGACAACGACATCGCGGGCCGCCCGCTGACCGAGGAGCAGATCCTGATGCGGCTCGGCATGGTGGACGCCCTAACCGGCGACCGCTCCGCCGCCGACGCGCTTGAAACTCTCGCCGTCGGCGCAGTCTCTCCCTTCGTCGGCTCCGTCATCGAGAGGGGCGTAAACCTTGAAAACTTTACAATTAACCTTGACCCTAACAAAGATGTGCTTGTAAAATTGGAAAAACGTCTCACGGACAGTGTTTCTATCCGTTATGAAAGACTGTTCTCAGAAGACGAAACAGAACTATTAGAACTGCGGTACGAATTCAGGAAACGCAGCTTCCTGAAGTGGGGGATAGATCAGGATAGCGAAACCGACTACCAAGTCGAGTATCGACTTAGGTTTTGATGGAGAGCCATGATTGAAGCGTATCTAAACGAGCTCTCCAAGGTTCGGTGTCTTGAGCCTAACGAGGAAGCCGAACTTTGGAAGCAGTACAAGAATCACGGAAGCGTCGCCGCCCGAGCAAAGATAATCGAAAGCTATCAGCCGCTAGTCTATAAGATCGTCTCCGGAGCCAAGGCCGGACCGGATGTCATGCTTGATCTTATGCAAGAGGGAACGGTCGGCCTCATCGAGGCCGTCGAACGGTTCGACCCTGACAAGCAGATAAGGTTCACCACCTACGCGCCTTTCCGCATCCGGGGCCGCGTCATCAACTACCTCGACAAAAACAAGAACAAGGACATCGCGCTCGACAGCGGCGCCCAAGCAATGCAGGAACTCCTCGGCATGGCCAGCATGTTCGCCGACCCCACGAACACCGTCAAAAACGTCGAAAAACTCGCCGAAGACGAGATGCTCCTCAACGTTGTTCTCAAAAGCCTTTCTCGCCTCACCGAGAAAGAAAAACAAGTGGTCATCGGCATTTATATCGAAGACAAAAAAGCCACCGATCTGGCTAAAGAACTCGGCATCAGCAATTCGTACCTGAGCAGGCTTCAGAAAAAAGGCATCCGCCGCTTGCGAGGCATGCTTACAAGGGTTATGAAAGAGATGAAATGAGGCGAAATAGGCGGATATCGCTAGATATCGGGAATAATATGGGCACATATTCCGCCAACCGTCCGCATTCGCCCGAACCGCATGGTTATTTTTGATTTATTTGCTTGATATTAGTTATAAAAGCAGAACTACTATTAGAAGAGCAGTAAACGGGGGAACGGAAATGAACCACCAAGACGTCGACACCGACAAAATTCTTAAACACATCGAGTACACGAAACACTGGCTCGATAAGGCGAACAAGAATTACGAGGAAAAAAGCTTCGCCAACGGCGGCGTGACCTTGAACTTGGCGCGCGCGGAACTCACCGCCGCGTGGGAAGAGGCCATGCAGCTTAAAACCCGCATTTTCAAAACCATTCCGAGCAAGGCGAAAGCGAATTGGAAACCCATGACGTCTGTCGGCATGCTCGCCAGCGGATTTCTTATCGCGTTTTTTATGATAAGGTTCACAAACAACAATGTTCCCGAACCCGGAGCGTCGGTAGAGACGCAGTTGCCGGCCGCCGTCGTCGAAAGCGCCGCAGAGCCTCAGGCTGATGCGCCGGTTGTCGTCGTGCCCGCGCTGGACTCGATTGAAAAAGCCCCGGCTCTCAAGCCCCGGCCCGCCGTTGCGAAAGTTCCCGCCCCGGCCTCTCAGCCTGCCGCCGTCGAATCTTCCGAGCCTCAGACCGAGGCCGTCTCAACCGAGCGCGAAACGGTTGAAATACAGCCTGCTCCCGCCGCCTCCCCATCCGCTCCCGCTCAACGCGAACTCAGCCAGTCGGAAATAATCGACCTGATGAAAGCCGCCGAACGCGCGCTTGTGAAGTAATTCATCGCGATGGTTGTTAATTATTAAGAGTTTTTAAGGGAAAACTTTTGAAAAAGTTTTCCCTTAAAATCCCTTTCAAAATTTTTCACGCTGGCGCCGAACGCGGAGCTTCGCTTCCGTGTTCGGCGCATATCATGTGAAAAGATATTGGGAAAGGTTTTTTGTGAGAATCTTCTTCTTGAACGAAGAACTAAATGAAAGCTCCCATTTACTATTTGGTGAAAAGCATCATGCGCAAAAGAAAAAGTTTTGCGCATGGCACACTTAGTAGTGGGTAGAATCATCTAATAGAGCAGCGCTTAATAGAAATTAACCACAGGGTGCCACCCACAACCATGTTGTGGGTGATGGCAAATGATGAGCGCCCACAAGCAAAAAAACGCTTGAAGGCGACACCCTCATTGAGCGTTGCGATGGCTAATTTCTATTAAGCGGCAGTATAACATGTATATATGCGTTTTTGCGAATAAACGACCACCGACCTTGTCTGTGATTTTCCGATAAGCAAACAAGAGCCGATTTTGCAATGAACGAAGTTCGGCAAAATCGGCGTCCGGGAGTTTTTTTGGAAGGGGCGCGGGGAAACCTATTTTTGCAAAAAATGGTTTCCCCGCAAACTTGCAGAAAACATCGTTAATGCTGCTTCGTTGCTATTGCATAACATTGGATCGCGCTTTTTGATCGTCACCAGTCGAGAGGGCGGGAGCGGTCGCCGGGGCCGCCTTTGAGGAAAAGGTAGACGTAGAAGTGCGGGGCCAGCACGAGATAGCACGAGAGGTAAATGATGAAGTGGTGGAACCAGCCGCGGTCGCGAGCGACGGCGGGCGGGCGGACGGAGCGCAGAGAAATCGCCCCCGTCGGGCAGTGGTGTTCGCACAGCCCGCAGCCGACGCAATCCTTTTCGCGCACGGACGGGTTGCCGGCCCCTAGTTGCGGAATCGTTATCGCGCGGCCCGGACACAGACGCTCGCACGCGCCGCAGCGCGAGCAGGCCGCCGCGTCTATCTCGGCCAGATACTCGCTGGGGGACACCCCGCTCTCGATACCGCTGTCGAACCGCAGCCGCCGCGTCACGCAGCAACACTCGCAGCAGCAGCAAACGCAGTAGGTGTAAGGCTCGATGCACCACTCGACCTGAAGCATGAGGCCGTCGTCGAACGCCTTAGAGACGATGCGTGCGGCCTCTGCGGCGTCGATTCTTTCGCTCTTGAGCTGCCCCTTGCGCTCCTCGACCTCGGCGCCGGTGTTAATCTTCAGGCATGTGCGGGTCGAGTGGGAACAGGCCCCCATCCGCGCCCGGCACGAGCACTCGGAAACCGCCAGCGATTTCGCCTCTGCCAGCAGCGGCAGAACGTCCTTTAGAGGCGTCGCCCTGCCGGAGTGATATTTCGCCCCGTAAAGGTTGATGATGGGTTTGAAGAAATATTTGCCGATTAGCGGTATTCTGACGGTTCGCGCGAGGAATTCGTAGAAGTCGATGACGTCGATGGCGCGGCCCATGTAGGCGCCCATGAGAATTTTTCGCAGAGGGTCGGGCCGGTCCTTGAGAGACCATTTGAGGAAGGGCGGGCGAGCCGGGTCCGCGCCGCCGGGCGAGCCTGATTTCATGCGCCCCATCCTCCGCGCCCCGTCTTTCCCCCGGTCGCCGTCATCCGCGCGCCATGTCGAGCGCCAGCCGGACCAGCGTCCTGACCCCCGTCCCCGTTCCGCCTTTGACGTAGTAGCCCGTCTTCTTGTCCATGTACGCCGTTCCGGCGATGTCCAAGTGCGCCCACGGCGTTCCGTCCGTGAAATATTCGAGGAACAGCGAGCCGGTGGTCGCTCCGGCGTACCTGTTGCCGACGTTCTTAATGTCCGCTATGTCGCTCTTGATGAACTCTTTGTATTCGTCGTCTGTAGGCATGCGCCAGACGCGCTCGCCCGCCAGTTCCGCCGCGGCCTCCACTCTGGCCGCCAGCTTGTCGTCGGTCGAGAACAGTCCGGCCCTGACGCTCCCCAGCGCGACCACGCACGCCCCGGTCAGCGTCGCCAAATCCACTATCGGCGACATCCCCTTGCTCACGGCGTAGCATATCGCGTCGGCCAGAATGAGCCTGCCCTCGGCGTCCGTGTTGAGAATCTCGATGGCGCGCCCGTTCATCGCGCGGACGATGTCGCCCACCCTTACCGCGCCGCCGTCCGGCATGTTTTCCGTCGCCGGGATTATCGCGGTTATATTAATCTTGGGGGCAAGTTGCGATATGGCATCCATAGCCTCTATCGCCGCCGCCGCGCCCGACATATCGGACTTCATGTCCTCCATCGAGTTGGGCGGCTTGAGGGACAGCCCGCCGGAGTCGAACGTGATGCCCTTGCCGATAAACGCGGCGGTCTTTTTCGATTTCGGGTCGCCTTTGTATTCAATTACGATGAACGCGGGCGGGTTGACCGAGCCTTGGTTGACAGCCAGCAACGCCCCCATCTTCATCCTTTCGATTTCCTTCTTGCCGAACACGGTTATCTTGAGTCCGCGCTTCCTCGCCATCGCGCGGGCGCGAGAGGCAAGCTCAGCCGGGTTCATCACATTCGGCGGCTCGTTGACGAGGTCGCGCGCCGCGTTCGCGGCGTTCGCAAGAATCTCGCCCAGTTTAATCCCTTTGCCCGCCGCGCGCGCCGCCGCCGCGTCGTTCGTCACTATCGCCAACTCGGAAATCCCGACCTCCGAGGTTTTGTCTTTTGCGTCCTTGGTTTTATATTTGTCGAATTTGTAGAGGCCGAGGATGGCGCCTTCGGCGAACGAGCAGGCCGCCGTCTCCGGGTCAAGCCCTCCGGCCCCGGCTCCCGTGAGCGCGGCTCCAACGCTACGGACTTTCATCGAGCGCGCGCGGACCATGCCCGCCGCCGCCGCCGCCCGCGCCGCTTCCGCGTCGAACTTCTCTTTTTTGCCCAGCCCGACCACTATCACGCGCCCGGCCGCCAGCTTGCCTCCTCCGGGCAGCGCGGCGGTCTCGCCTTTTCTGCCTGAGAATTCTCCGCGCGCGATCAGCTTTGATATCGCCCCGCCCAGCGCGGAATCGACCGCCCCGGTCGCCCCGCCCGGCTTTTTCACCCCTTCAAATAAATTGACAATCAGCGCCTCGCATTTGTGTCCCGCTATGTCCCCCGCTACGGCTTTGATTTTCATTCCATTCTCTCCTTGTGCTCTATTCATTCATTATAAAGGCGCGCGCGCCGCGCGCCTCACAGTTTCGCCCGCTCGATTCCCTGCTGCGCCTGATATTTCCCCTGCCTGTCCGCGTACGACGTCCGGCATTCCTTCTCCGCTCCCAGAAACACCACCTGCGCGATGCCCTCCCCCGCGTACAGCCGCACTGGAACCGGAGCCGTGTTCGCCACGCTGATGGTCACATGCCCCTCCCACTCAGGCTCGAATGGCGTGACGTTTATCAATACGCCGCACCTCGCGTACGTGGACTTGCCGGAGCAAAGCGTGAGCACGTCTCGCGGGATGCGGAAATATTCCACGCTGCGGCCCAGAACGTAACAGCCCGGCTGCAACGCGAAACAACTCGTCGTCACTTCCTCGAATTTGACGCTGTCCCTGTTCTTGGGGTCAAGCTCCGAGCGACCGTCGAACACGGGAGCCATGAACACGTCCGACAGCCTCATGTCGTAGCCGTACGACGACACGCCGTATGAGATGACGCCGTCGCGAACCTGTCCCGGCTCGAACGGCTCTATCATCCGTTTTTCCGTCGCCGTCTTAATTATCCATTCGTCATTTTTAACCATGCGCTATTCCTTTCAGCGAATTCGGTGAAGTTTAACAAAAAGGATTCGAGGTGTCAAAAAAGGAGCGGTCAGTCGAGAGGCACGTTGAACTTGCGGCCCTCTTCGTCTTCGACCGGATAAATTTCCGGCAGGGCGCCGGGGCGGGCGTAGTCATTGTCGGAGGAAGGAACCGCGAGACAGGCGTCCGGCTCGACCTTCGGCGGCTTGGTGAATATTATCTCCAACACGCGCCCGCCCTTGCGGGTTATCGCGTAGTCCACGTCTTTTTCGAGGAAGAAAGAAACCGCCGCCGAGTTGGACTGATATCCGGCCTCGAACATGCTGAAATCGTCCGCGCGAAGCGGGGGCGGGTATCCGACGAAATGGAACTCGCGGCCCGGAGCAGCCGAATCATACGGTTTCGGCAGCGCGGCGATGTCGAACGCCTCGGCGCGCGCCAGCTTCGGAGTCTGCATGTAGCTCTTCATCTGGTTCCTAGCCCGGTCTGTCATGGTCGCGCTGTCGAACGTCAGCATGAGGCGGCGAGGCTTGAACGCCTCGAATATCGAAGGCGTGATGGGCGCGGAAGTGAAGATGGAGATAACCTCGTGCGCGCCTTCTCTGGAAAATCCGAACTCGTCGATGGATATGAACGGCAGCGGGCGGTTCTGCGCCGGCTCCGCCCCGATTCGGAAAAACTGTATCGTCACCTCGTCGTAATCGACGGACACTTCGGCGTCCACGTCGTTCTCGACATAGGCGATGAGTATCAGAGTCGGGCGCGCCGCCGGAGCGAATACTCCGCCTCCGGGAATCGTCGCCGCCCCCCTCATAAACATCTGTATCTCGTATTTCTCGACGCAGCTTCCCCTCGATTTGCCCGACAGAGATTTCAGGGACGACATCGCGGCGGAGTCCTCGAATGTGAACGCGATTCTATTCCTCGCGCCGAACCTGCTGACGGTCGGCGTGCGCGTCTGCGACATTTTTATCTTGAGGACGTCTTGATTCTGTTTGACGGCGAGCGACATCAGTTCGGCGGCTGCAATCTGAGCGCGCGCCGCCCCCGGCGTCAGAGCCGCCACTATCAGCATTATCAGGAAAACTACTTTTGTTTTCATATTGTCCGGCTACATTATACAGCCAAACATCTCCGGGCGCGACAGAAATCATTATTCCGCATTTTTCGATGCGGGCTTATTCCGCGTCCTGCCTCTGCTTATTATACTTGGCGACGATCTCGTCCGCGACCCTTTTCGGCACTTCCTCGTAGTGGCCCAGCTCCATGGTGTACGTGCCGCGCCCCGAAGTCATCGCGTCGAGGTCGGGCGCGTACCTGAGCATCTCGGCCAGCGGAACCTGCGCCTTGATTATGGTCGCTCCCGCGGCCTGTTCGGTGCTGTTCACACGGCCCCTGCGGCTGTTGATGTCGCCTATCACGTCTCCCATGCACTCGTCGGGAGCTTCTATTTCAACCGACATCACCGGCTCCAGCAGGATGGGGTTGCACATCATAGCCGCTTTCTTGAACACCTCGCGGCCCGCCACCTGAAACGCTATGTCCTTGCTGTCCACCGGGTGCGTCTTGCCGTCCACCAGCGACACCCTGACGTCCACCACCGGATACCCGGCGAGGATGCCCTCGGCCATCTTCGCCCTCACGCCCTTGTCCACCGACGGACGGAAATTCTGGTCTATCACCCCGCCGAAAATCTTGTCCGCAAACTCGTAGCCCTCGCCGCGCGGAACCGGCTCTAGGTCGATGAACACGCGGGCGAACTGCCCCGCTCCGCCCGTCTGCTTCTTGTGCGTGTATTCGACGTATTTGGCCGGCTTCGTGACGGTTTCCCTGTACGGAATCTCCGGCGGAGCCACGTCCACGTTCACTTGGAACCGCCTGCGCAGCCTGCTCACCACCGAGTCCAGATGTATCTGCCCGGAGCCGCACACGGTAAGCTGCTTCGTCTGCTCGTCCCGGCGGGTCTTCAACAGCGGGTCCTCTTCGAGAATGCTGCCGAGGCCGCGGCTCAGCTTGTCTTCCTCGCCTCTCTCCTTCGGCACGACGGCCAGAGCGATGACCGGCTCCGGAATCGCGGGAAGCTCGAATATGATAGGTCTGGCGGGGTCGCACAGCGTCTCCCCCGTCAGAAGGTCGTCCACTTTCACAACGCACACGATGTCGCCCGGCTCCGCCTTGTCCGTCGGAGTCTGCGTCTTGCCGTTCACAAGGAACAGGTTGCCCACGCGAGCCTTCCGGTTCACCCTCGGCAGCGTTATCGGCGTCTCCGGCTTCAGCGTCCCCGTCAGCACCTTGAACACGCTTATCTTGCCCGCGTACTGATCCACCATCGTCTTGAACACTATCCCCGCGAACTGCTCCTTCGGGCTGACGACGACCGACACCGGGTTTCCGTCCGTGTCCTTCGCCTCGAAACTCGCCGCGCTTTCCGGGCCTGCCGTCAGTTCGGCCAGATAGCTCATCAGGTTCGACACGCCTATGTTGAGGGTGGACGAACCGGCGAACACCGGGCAAATCTTGCCCGCCGCCGCCCCGCCGCGCAACCCCTTCTCAACCTCGTCTGGAGTTAACTCGCCGCTGTCCAGATACTTCTCCATCAGCTCGTCGCTCTGCTCGGCGGCGGACTCCACCAGCTTTTCCCTGTACTCTGCGGCTTCGTCGGCCAGATCCGCCGGGATATCCGACTCCTCGACCGCCCCGCCGCCTTTGTCCGCGTAATACTTCATCTTCGCCAGATCGACTACCCCGACCAGCTTCTTGTCCTTCGTCACCGGCATAGTCACCGGAGCCGCCGGCATGCCGAACACCGACGATATCGAATCCAGAACCGAACCGTAATCGGCAAGCTCCTTGTCCATGCTGCTTATGAAAATCATCCGGGGCATACCCCGGTCGTTGAGCATCTTCCACAGCTTCAGGCTCTGAGACTTCACGCCCTCCGCCCCGTTCAACACGAATATCGCGTTGTCGAAAATCCCGGTCATCATGCGGGTCTCGTTGATGAAGTCCGGATACCCCGCCGTGTCGATCAAGTGTATCTTCGCGCCCTTCAGGTCGAACGAGAAAACCGACGGCATAAGAGTCATGCCCCGGTCGATCTCCTCCTGATCGAAGTCCATCGCCGTGTTGCCGTCTTCCACCCTGCCCAGCCTTTTTATAACCTTGGCGTTGAAAAGAATGGCTTCAGCCAGTGATGTTTTTCCCGTTCCCTTAGGGGCGATAAGGCCCACGCTGCGAATGACGCCCATAACGACATTTCCTCCTTGTTGAAGCTGTCGCCTTGACTTTTTGCCTAGGCATTGCTATTTTTTATTACATAAAACCGTTGCGGTCAATAAGACTGGGGAGAAAGTTATGTCAGTATGGGATCAGATACATATAAAGCAACGGATTGAAATGTCCGTGTCCGTGATGAAGCAGGACTACAACTTCGGGAGCATGATTGTCAGAAAAAATGACAATTCCGTTTACTTCCCGATGCCCGGCTCGCAGCATTCTAGCGCGGCCCTCAAACGCGGTGTCCCGCTCAACATCACCATACACGCGGACGACTGCTACATATCCTTTGTCGGCGAAGTCAGCGCCATACATCCCGGAAACCCGCCCACAATTCAGGTGAACCGGCCCGTCGAAGACCAGATCAGGGCTTCCTCCAAAGAAAGCTCCTACGGACTCAAAGACAAAGTGCCCCTCACCTACCGCATCCTTCGCGACCCCGTCACCCCCATCTCAGACGTCAAGAAAGGCGAGACCGTCTCCATCAGCCAGAGCGACGCCGTCATCGCCACCATCGCCAAGATAAACCCCGACAGCTACGTCGAGCTTACCTATATGCTCCCCGAAGACGTTCAAGTGTCGCTTGTCGGGAAAGTCACCGACATCAACGAAGTCAAAAGCGGAGCGCAAGTCTCATACGAGACCCGCGTCAAATACGACATCATCCGCCCCGGCGAACAGGACAAAATCGTCAAATACATCTTCGACAAACAACGCATCCTCCGAAAAAAGAAGATGTACTGACAGTCGTTTTGGTTTCTATGAACATTTATATTATTAACACCACACAAATGATAAGAGATAGAATTTCATCGGTTTGTAACAAGTTCAGCGTGAAACAGATTAAGCATATTGCTTTTCATCAAGGTTGAACATGTCAAAAGCACAAGCAGTATCATTATTCACAGGATGTGGGGGATCCGATGTCGGATTAAATAATGCTGGATTCGATGTGATATTTGCAAACGATATTTTTCCATATGCATGTGATACATATTCATTAAACATGCCTGAAACAAAGGTTATTTGTGGTGATGTATCAAGAATAAAACGATTTCCAGAGGCCGACTTGCTTGTAGGCTGTTATCCTTGCCAAGGCTTTAGCCAAGGCGGTGCGCGGGATCCTTCAAGAAAAATAAATTATTTGTATCGGGAATTCGACAGGGCTTTGCGACAGATAAAACCAAAAGCGTTTATTGTTGAAAATGTATCGGGCATGGTTAGAGCCAATTTTAACCATTTGTTGATGAATCAAGTTTATCGATTCCGCATGGCAGGTTATAAAGTCGAAAAACCTACTGTGCTAAACGCTTGTGATTATGGTGTGCCACAAACAAGAAGCCGGGTATTTATTGTGGGTATTAGGTCTGATTTGGGCGTACGCTATGAATACCCGAAACCTACGCATGGCCCGACCACCGACACCAAACATATTAGCCAAAAAGATGTTTTATCGCGAATGCCGATAGACCCAGTTGGCGATTATTACAATTGTGGCTTTCACTGGTATTATTTATCGAGAAACAGAAGAAGAGATTGGGATCAACCATCTGCAACAATTGTAAGCAACCCTCGACATATGCCGTTACACCCATCAAGTCCTCCTTTGTTGAAACATGGAGAGAATGATTGGAAATTTGTTGACGATAGGCCTGCTCGAAGATTCTCATATAAAGAAGCCGCCTTATTGCAGGGATTTAAAAAGTCATTCAAATTTCCCGAAGGAAGTTTGATCCAAAAATACACAGTCATAGGCAACGCTGTGCCGCCGCCATTATTTGAGGCTGTCGCGGGAGCGCTGCCAGAAATATGGTGATTTAATGGCAAAACCAACTTTGCCCCAAAAAAGCATAGAGCATGTTTCTCCTAGAGTTCTCCATCTAGATAATTATAATAATCCTAGGCTCCCCAGAATGCTTGTTGGCAAAAGCGACAAAGACATTCTTGCATACATGATTATGCATGGAAATGTTTTAGATCTCATGGAGTCTATTGCGGAACAAGGATTCTTTCAGGGAGAACCACTACTCGTTATCCCAAAGGAAAAAGCCAGCGGACACTATATTGTTGTAGAAGGCAATAGAAGATTAAGCGCGGTTAAGCTTTTATTAGACCCGAATTTGGCTGTAAAAAGAACCGAAACCGTTATTGCCATATCAAAGAATTCAAAACACACACCAACGAGTATACCGGTAGTGGTGTACCCCAAACGAGACGATATCATTGACTATCTGGGATATCGACATATTACCGGGATTAAAGAATGGAATTCATTAGAAAAGGCAAAGTATCTGAAGGGACTCTTTGAAAAATCAAAAGCTAAAAGTCAAGAAAAGAAATATCAAGAGTTGGCAAAAATAATTGGAACTCGTACTGATTATGTAAAAAAACTACTCTGTGCTCTGGCAGTTTACGACAAGGTTGAAGAAAAAAACTTTTTTGGAATCAGAGGACTTGAAGATGGCGGTATCTCATTTTCACTTATAACAACTGCGCTAGGATATAAGAACATCAGGACGTATATGGGACTTAGGCAGGATGACACTATAAACATAGATAAAATCAAGATGGACAATCTAGCTCAAATTACAAAATGGATGTTCGACAAATCTGATGGGCAATCTGTAGTAGAAGAATCTAGACAGATTAGGCAATTAGCCTATATTGTTGCAAACGAAGAGTCAAAGAGGTTTTTGATAAAATCCAAGGATATTGAAGCTGCTTTTCTGTTAAGCTCCGGTGTCGAGGAAATGATAAAAGCAGCCGTGAAAAGAGCGCACGATAGTTTGAAAATGGCACACAATTACACTAGAACAAGTACCTTGTTAGATGTAAACACAGTAGATTCTCTCAACGATATTAAAAATCTTTCAGACACAATATTAAAAGTGGCAAAAAATGATGATTAAAGCGTCAGTGAGCTTTTTACCATTATCTGTGCCAAGCAGTAGAGAAACGCATATTGTTGCCGATTATGCTGAATTATTATGCTTATGCAATCCAGATAAAATGCTATCGTTGGACGATCTGTTAAGTCGAGTATATAAAAGCGCAGAATTAGAAGCGGAACGAGAAACGGATAGTATAGAGCGTGAGGCTCCCGAAGCAGATGATGAACAAAGAAAAAACGGATATGACTGGTTTAGGCACTTGCGTTTTCGCAAAAATTGTTTCGGCGAATATTATCCGTTTAGTGTTTGCGATAGCGTTTTGACAACTGAAGAGACATTTAATGTTTCACAGCTTACATACATATTTTTGCTTTTGTGTTCAAACCTCAGAATAGTTCACAATGATGGAAAAAGAAATAAATTGACAACCGACTTTGAGAAATTGTGTTCTTTCGCAATGGAAAGATACTTGCCTGATTTTAAGGTGCAATGTTTTGGAAAATCAGTAGCTGCGAGAGAAAATTACCCGTCGAAACTTTTTGACGCAGTTAATCAGTTAGCCGAAAACATAAATGAACGCTGTATTATAAAAAAAGAAGATTTTGCATCGACAACCACAGGCGACGGGGGATTGGATATAGTCGGGTGGCGACGTCCATGGATAAATGATCCAGCCCCGGGATCATTGATATGTTTTGCTCAGTGTGCATGTAGTAATAGCGAATGGAAAAGGAAACAAAACGAATCATATCATGGAAATTGGAGTAACCGAATATATTTTCAACATCCTACAGCAAATATGATGTTTATCCCTTTCTGCTTCAGAAACAACAGCGGTAAATGGCATCAATCTGATGATATAATTGAGTCGATTCTTATGGATAGACTTAGGATTTGTACCCTTTTGAGCAAAGATGATAGCGCAAAACTCACCGAACTGTGCTCATGGTCGTTAATAAAGAAGTTTCTTGAATATAAAGAAGACGTTTAATAGCACATTTTATAGCGATGATTATTTAGAATATCCCGCTAGCATGTTTCATAATATATTGGCAACGAGATGGATTGCAGTTTTGCAAAGAGTTATATCGTATAGGCACGGAGCCCCGTCCTTATAAATGAATTCTCTGCACATGGCATTGATTCACGTTCTTGTGGGTGAAACCAATTAAGCACCAGTATCGTTGTTTCCTACAAAGCGCGGCGGAGCGGAGGCGCGGAAGCGCCCGCTTCGACGCGCGCATAGAAATGTTTTGAAAGGGATTTTAAGGGAAAACTTTTTCAAAAGTTTTCCCTTAACGCATTTCTTCAAATTATTCTTAACAGTTTTTTGCGATGCGGGCGAAGCCGTGAGAGACAGCTTTGTCGCCGGCGGCGTTGAGGACTTCGAAGCGGATGTCTTTTCCTGAGTCGGTTTCGGAGCGGGAGAACGCGCGGACGCAGATAGTCGTGCCGGGAAGGACCATGCCGCTGAAGCGGCAGGCGAGAGATTTGAGAAGGCGCGGGTCGCCCCCCGCCTCCCGGTTCACAATCTCCCGCGCGGCGATGGCGAGAGTGGCGGTTCCCTGAAGGATAGTTCCGGGCAGGCCGACGCCGCGCGCGAACCGTTCGGAAGTGTGGATGGGAAAAAATATTCGGGCGCAACCGTCGTAGATGTGCGGGGCCAGACGGTTTATCTCTACCGGGACAGCCCAAGCGGGAGATTCCGACTGAGGCGCAGGCGGAACGACCGGCAGGGCATCCTGACCCGCGCCGCCGCCGGCGCATTTGACCCCCCTGAGCATCGCCCCGGAATGGAGTGTAAACACCAGCTCGCCTTTTTTGTCCGTCGCGTCGTACCGGATAACGACGTGAGTTCCGGCCCTGTGCGGAAGGATGGCGGCGATGTGGCCTGAAATTTTGAGTTTGTCTCCGGGTACGACCGGGCGGTGAAAATCGGCGCGCTCGCTGTAGTGCACCTGAGTCATTAGCAGATGGAAGGGGAATCCGGGGACATCGATGTGGTCCCGGATGCGTTCGGAGATTCGCCACGCGGCGGCCTCGCAGAACATCGGCGGAGCGATAACGCCGCCGGAGCGCGTGTCGTCGAAATACGCCGGGTTGTCGTCCGCCACGGACGCCGCGTAGTTCATGGTGTCGCGCCATTCGACATCCATGAAAAAGTCCTTCAGCGCGGTTCCGGCGAACCGGGAATCAAGCTCCATTGCGTAGGCCTCGAAAGAGCCGCGTCCGGGGTCGGCGCGGGGCGCTTATTTCCACATGTCCTGCATGTCGCTGGGGACGTCTTTGCCGAGGTATTCCTCGATGACGCTGATGCCGTTGATGCGGGACATGGGGATGGCGAAATCGACGGGGGGGGCGGCCTTGGTCTGCCTGACGATAGCGGCGGCGATGGTCGGCTTGTCCGTCGGGGAACCTTCCGGCAGCCCGATTATCGTGTGGCACATCAGGAGCGCGTCGTGCGGCTCGAGCTTCTTCGACAACAGAGCGTACAGATATGAGCCGTCTATGAACGATATCAACACCTTCGCCGCTTTTGGCATGGCTTTGGTTTCCCCGTGTGTGTGTTATTAGAACCCGCTGGGTTTCGCGAGTATCTCCCTGACTCTTATGTCGAAAAACTTGTTTGACGAGTTGGCGGCGATGATCGCGCAGGTGTCCGCGCCCCGGCCTGTTCCCCCGATGGCGATGACGTCTTCGAAATCAATCAGCCCGGAATCGCACGCCATAGCGCATATCTCGACGCAGACTTTTATCCCCTCGCCGAGGATGCGCAGGGTGTTGGCGACGATCTGTTCCTCGCTGTAGTTGCCGGAGCGCTGGCGGATGGCGTTGCCGAGACCGCGCAGGATGTGGGTCCCGGTGTGGACGCGCCCGCCCATGCGCCGGATCAACTCGGCGTTCTCCTCGGAACACTCGTTGACGCCCTCCTGAGAGAAGCCTGTGTTGTGGGTGACGACCACGACGCGGGCCGGGCAGTCCTGAAATTTTCGCGCCGCTTTCACTCCCGTCTCGCCGCTCGTCGACGCCACGACGATGTGGTTGATCTTGCGGGCCATCGCTTCCTTCAGCGCGATGTCGAGCGTGGCGTCCGTGTTCTTCGGTCCCGGTTCCTTGAAATACATGACTCTCTCTCCTCCTGCGAACGTTATTAGTATATCGGCAAAAAAAAACTGAGTCAAACGCGGCGGAAGGGGATGGCGGGGGTTAGGCGGCGACCCTATTTCTCCGCGCGGGTGGCGCGCTTATCATCCGGCAAGTCGCCCGGCGCGTTATAGCAAAGCTAATTTGAATTTGCCGACTTCAGGCGCTTCTGCGTCTAAAAAAACCGGTTTTGAAATGAACGAAGTTCAACAAAACCGGCGCGCCAAGAGTTTTTTCGGAAGGGGCGCGGNNAAGGGGCGCGGGGAAACCTGTTTTTGCAAAAAATGGTTTCCCCGCAAACTTATTCGAACTTCATTCAAGCATTCGCATCAACCCTATTTCTCCGCGCGGGTGGCGCGCTTATCCGTTTGTGTTAAGATTTATTCATGGCAGACAGAGAATCAAACGGAGCAGAGTATTGAGATACGAGGCCGTGAGCGTGATATGTCCGGCGTACCATGACGAGGCGAACATCGGGCCGCTGGTTCTGCGGTGTCTGGACGTTCTAGGCCCGATGTGCGGGGCGCTCGAAATCATCATCGTCGAGGACGGCAGCCCGGACGGCACGGCTGCTGCTGCGGACGCTCTGGCGGCGCGGCATCCCGAAGTGACCGCTCTGCATCACGAAAAGAACAGGGGGCACGGCGGGGCGATCTCCACCGGGCTTGCCCACGCGACTCACCAGCTCATCGCGGTGATGGACGGCGACGGACAGTACGACCCCGGCGACCTCCCGGCTATGCTGGACATGCTGCTGGCGGGCGCGGACGTCGTTCAGGGTCGCCGCGCGAGATACCCCAACGGCCCGGCGCGGGCCGCCATGTCTTGGGCGTACAACGCGATGGCCCGCGCGCTCTTCCGCTCTCCGGCGCGCGACCTCGGCTGCGGCATCAAGGCGCTGAAAAGAGACGCGCTCCAAAGCGTCGCCCCGCCGTCGACCGACGGGATTTTCATGCAGGGCGAGCTTGTGATAAGGATGAGCCTCGCGGGTCGGCGGGTGGAGGAGTCCACGGTGTCCTGCGCGCCCCGGCGCTCGGGCCGCTCAAGCTCCATCAGCTCCGCCAACCTGAAAATCCTCTATCAAGACCTCAAACGTTTCAGGAAAGAGATATCGGCAGCCGGGCGCGGGAGCGGCAAGGGATGATTAGAACGCTGGCGGACATAGCGGCGGCGCGCGCGCGCAGAGCCTTCGGGCGGCCATCCCCTCCGTTCCTGATGACCCTCAACATCACCAACCGCTGCAACGCCCGCTGCAAGATGTGCGACATTCACGGCTGGCCTCCGGGCGATGAACTGCCCGCGGCTCGGCTCGGCGAAATCGTCCGCGACCCCGCACTCTCGAAACTCGAAGTCGTCCGGGTGACGGGCGGCGAGCCGTTCCTTAGGGACGACCTCCCCGAATTCTTCCGGCTGGCGGCGGAGCGAGCGCCTTCGCTGCGATTCTTCTACGTCACCACCAACGGGCTACTGCCGGACAGGGCGGCGGAACTGGTCGAGAGCGCGGGCAGTCTCGCCCGCCTGCTCCATATTCAGGTCAGCCTCGACGCGCTCACCGCAGCCCACGACGAGGCGCGCGGCGTCCCCGGAGCGTCAGAGCGCGCTATGGAAACGCTCCGCAGGCTGTCCGAGTTGAAAAAACGCCTCGGATTCCACGCGGGGATAAATCAGACGGCGCTGAAAAGCAACCTAGACCAGATAGAGCCTGTCGGCAGGCTGGCGGAAAGCCTCGGACTCGGCCACAGCGTCTTCCTCGGCGCGAAGAACCACGAGGGCAAGACGGACGCCGCCCCCGGCGGGTTCGAGACGCAGGAGGACATGACGAGGGCGGAGATAGAGAGCTTCTACCGCGCGCACGCCGCCGCGAAAGGCTCTCCCGCCGCCGCGCGCGCCCGCGCAAGCTCCGCCGGGGCCTTCCTCCGAGACGTCTCCGAGGACTACCTGAACGAGGGCGGGGCCAACAGGTTGCTGCGCGGCAAATCAGAGCCCGCCCCGCCGTGCATGGCGATGTTCGCCCACTTCAGGATGTCCCCCGGCGGCGATGTGTTCCCCTGCAGCGGCCTGCGCGGCGAAACCGCCGGAAACGCCGCCGCAGAGCCGTTCTCCTCTCTGTGGCGCGGCCCGCGCGCGGACGCCGTCCGCCGCAAAGTCCTCACCTGCCCCGGTTGCTGGATCGAATGCGACGTCAACCCTTCCGTTTTCTTCTCCGGAGCCGTAGTCCCGTGGTTCGTCCGCAAGGCGGCTTCCGACAAAGAATTCAGGCGGAGATACTTCGTCGCCGCGAGGGGCCGCGATGATTAAAAAAATATCGAAAGCGTGGATATATGTTCTCGCCGGGGGCTTGGCGGTTGTTTTGCTTACCGGCAACGCAGAGCGCAGCTTCCGGATGAAGGACGCCCCTCTGCTGTTCAACGACTTCGCCGCGCTGAAATACCAGTGCGAAGCCGCGCGCGAGTTCCACGCGGCGTCCGGCGCGATATGGGGCTACGACCCGCATTTCATGGCCGGTTTCCCTCTGGGCTTCGTCTGGAACAGCAACATCGCTCTTCAGCGCCTCGCCGTTCTCTTCCCGGACGCCTCCGTCGATTCCGTCCTAAAAGCCTTTATCTCCATCGGGCTGCTTCTTTTCGCCCCCGTCTGGTGGGTCTCTCTGAGGAATTTCGGGCTGACCCGGAGCGAGGCCGCGTTCGGCATGGCCCTCGGCGGAGCTTATTTCATGGCGGGAATGCCCATGCTGTTTTTCCTCGGCGGGATGCCGACGGCCGGCGCGGGAACCTGTCTGTCCGTCCTCGCGGCGTCGTTCGTGTTCAGGTTCGCAAAAGAAGGGCGCGCGGCGTCGTGGGCGGGAGCCGTAGCGGCGTGCGCTCTGGCGCTGTTCGTCCACAAGACTTCCGCCGTCGCTCTCGCTCCCGCGTTCCTCGCGGCGGCGGCATGGGCGCTCCTGCGGCGGCGCTTCCTCAGGGCGGTCCTTGTCGCCGCAATCCCCGCCGCCATGCTCCTCGCCAACATCCAGTGGCTGGCCGTCATGTTCCGCTTTATGCCCGACATGGAGAGCGTTCCCGAAGCTCGTTTCTGGATGAACCTCGACATCTGGCGGCCATTTAAAGACTACTTCACGGCGTCGGTCTCGATGAACAACCACGAGTTCGGCGGCGCGTTCGGAGCGGCGCACGCCGCCACGCTCTGGCTGCTGTTGGGAACCGGCGCGGCGGGCGCTGTCGCTCTGCGCCGCAGAGGGGCGCGCGGCTCCGCCGGCTTCCTCGCCGCCTTCGCCGCTTTCTTCTGGCTCTACTCTTACTACGGCGCGTTCCTCCCCGGCGGGCAGACCCTCAACCCGTCCAGATACTTCCCGCTCTCGCAGTTCGCGCTGGCCGCGGCAGGCGGAGTCGGCATCGCCTCATGGGCGGAATCCCGGTCGCGCCGCTCCGCGGGCCGCGCCGCCGCCCTGCTCGCCGCGCTCGTCTGCGCCGCTCTCATGGTCATAGGCTCAGCCCGCGCCCATTTCTTCTACGACAACCTCCTGCGCCAACCCGCCCCGCCCGACGCGCTGCAACTCGTCGAAGTATTAAAACAACTGCCCCCCGGCGCCCGCGTCATGCTCGAAGACTCCGGCTCCATGGACGAGGAAAGCGAAGGCCAGATATTCGGCAAATCGCAACTCCCCGCGCTCTTCGGAGTCTGGACGGAACGCGAATTCATCGGCGGCCCCTACCCTTACGTGTTCCTCAAACACAGGCGCGCCGGTTTCTACGACGCCCGCGCGTTCGGCTCGCCTCTCGCCGATTCCCGGCCTGACGAGTTGCTGAACCGACTCAAGCTTTACAACGTGAAATGGATCGTCTGCTGGTCAGGCTCGGCCAAGGAATACTTCTCGAAATTCAGCGGCTACTATGCTCTTATCGACCGTGTCGGAAGGTTCGACATATTCGAGGTCTACGGTTTCGAGCCTTCATACTTCATTCGCGGCGGCGGCGATGTCTCTGCCGGATACGGGCGCATCGATGTGCGCAACGCCCGCGCAGAGCGCGGCGAGCTTATCCTCAAGTATCACTGGATGTCTCCGCACAGAACCGTTCCCGCGCTCGACATATCAAGGTTCGAAACTCCCGAAGACCCCGTCGGATTCATCAGGATAACCGACCCGCCTGAAAACTTCTCGATACTGCTGCCCTGAAGAATCCCGCCGCCGAAGGAGTCCGCATGATTTCCGCCGCCGCTTTCCTTGACGGGCTGACAGTAAAAAACGGCTCCTCGTGGCAGGGCCTTTGGATTTTTCCAGTCTGCCTGATTTCTCCGGAATTTGAGAAAAACGGGACGGAGTTCTCGCCGTTGTCAGAAGGCATCGCGAGAGGGACGGCGCGCGCGCTCGAAACCGGCTCAATGGAGCGTATGCTGATTGTCAACAAGGGACCGCGCCCGCTCGCCGCTCTTGAGGGAGAGACGCTCGAAGGCGGCGCGCAGAGCAGGCTTATCTCCGCCGGGGCGGCCGTCGCTCCGGGCGCCGAGGCGGAACTGCCCTCCTGCTGCGTCGAAGTCCGCCGCTGGGACTGCCGACCCGGAGCCGCAGACCCGATACCAGACGATAAAAAAACCTTCCGACGCGCCGACTTCTCAATGGGAAGTCTGCGGCGCGCCCGTATGGCTTCCGCCGCCAAGTCCGCCGACTCAGGCGGCCTTTTCGCCCCGAATCAGAAAGATGTCTGGGAACACATCGTCAGGCTCTTCGGAGAATCCGGCGCGGCATCCCGCGCGCTCGACTTACACGACCTCTACGAGCATTGGGACGCCCCGATACGCTCTTTCTGCGCTCGTTTCAGCGCCTTTCACAACCAGACGGGACTCATCGCGTTCCTCGACAAAAATGTCTGGTTCGCAGACATCTTTGCAAACAGAGACTTGTTCCTCAAATACTTTCGCGGCGTAGTTCGCGGACACTGTTTCGACGCTCTGCTCCGGCTCGAGCGAGGACACAACGTCCCCCCGTCCAAAACGCCCGGAACTGACTCGGCCCGCGACGCCTTTAAAAGAATCAAGCTCGCCCGCTCAGCCTCCTTCGAGATCGCCTCAGCTTCCGGCCTTTTCCTGTCGTCGCCCCGCATCCTCGGTTGCGCCCTCACAAGCTCATCCTCAATCCTCCACCTTTCCGCCTGTTCTCCGTAGCGGCGTTCGCGCGCGAATCCGATTTTTCACAAGAAAATGCGGGATAAATAAACAGCAAGCTCGCCGGCAAGCCGGACGAAATGTCTTTCGAGTATATTCATCGTTGCGTTTTTGAAAGCGACGCGAGGTTTTCTGGCTCAGCTTTCGTTCTCTATGTTGATGCGTTTTCCGGGAACGGGGGGAGACGAGGAATAAACGTCTTCAACGTCGAGGCGCGCGAGCCGGAGGCCGACGCCGCTTTTCGAGGCGGAGACGGTTCCTTTTATCTGATAAGCGACCGGGTCGGAAGTGATGATGGCGGCCGCGGCGCGCAACGGCAGCGCGGGCGACGCCCCTGTAAAATCCTTCATCTCCGCCGCGCCGAACTCCAGAACGCCGTGCGCTGTCGGAAACATCGTTATAGAAGGCAGGGAAAGAGGATACCCGTCGGAGTCAACATAGCAGATGTGTTTTGCGGCCTTCACGCGGGAGAATTTCTCGGTGACCTGCGGCGGCATAGGGCCGACGCGCTCGAACTTCACTCCGCGCGCTCTCAGCGCCCCGTATCCCATCTCCATCAGCCGCGCGGGCGACATCATCCCTTTCACCCGGCGAACGGACTCGACTTTTATCACGCCCACGTTCCGCACCCCGGTGTACGCGTTGTACCTGAACATGTCGTTCATGCTTATCTTTTCGAACCTCTCGCCCGTCCGCTCGAAGCCCTGAAAAATTCCTCTAACCGTCCAGCAGTTCATGTCGTCCGTCAGGACAGAGACCCCGACTTTGGGGTTCGCAAGAAGGTTGGCCTTGGTCTTCCAGATCATCAGTTCGCCGAAAATCAGAGTCGTCTCGTCCCAAGCTTCAATGGATATGACGGGAGCGATGTTCGGAACCCCGTCCGGGGATGCTGTGGCGAGGAACTTGGGGACGCGGTCGCCCGCGAATGCCTCGATTGTTCTGGAGTCCATTTTTGCGTTTTCCATATCGTCGCTCCCTCCGGCGGGACTACGAGATAATATACAACAAACCGGGCCGAAACAGAAACAGGAGCGAATCTCTAGAAAACGGAGGCGCGGAGAGATTATCATATAAGACGGAGCGCGCGAAGGCCCGGCGGCTCCGGAGGCGGAATGTGGATCAAAAGTTTCGGCGGAAGAAAAATACTGCTCGCGTCGGCGTCGCCGAGACGAGCTGAACTGCTGACGCGCGCGGGCGTGGATTTCGAAGTTCTCAGAGCGGATTACTCGGACATCGAGACAGGCGCGCCTGACGGAGCTGACCCGGCGGAGTTCGCGCTCGAATCAGCGCGCTCTAAACTGGGCCGCGCTCTCGAATCGGCGGCGGGCCGCTCCGGCTTTGTTGTTGTCTGCGCAGACACCGTGGTGGACGCCGACGGGCTGACCCTCGGAAAACCCGCAGACGCCGCAGACGCGCGCCGAATGCTCCGCGCCCTTTCCGGTCGCGCGCACAAGGTTCACACCGGAGTCGCGTTCGCCGCGTCCGACGACCCGCTCCGGGGCTCTTCCTTCGTGGACACCACAATCGTCTCGTTCCGCTCTCTCGAAGACGATTTGATAGCCGCATACGTGGAGACGGGAGAGCCTTTCGACAAGGCCGGGGCTTACGGCATTCAGGAGCGCGCCGCCCTGTTCGTGGAAAAGGTCGACGGGCTTTATTCGAACGTAGTAGGGCTTCCGGTGTCCGCGCTTTTTTACGCGCTCGAAAAAACGTTCGGCGTCGATGTTTAGCTCTTTCGCCCCCGGCTCAATCAGATATATCTCCTGATCAAGGAGCGTCGGCTTTTTCAGGCAACTCGGCCGAATTGCGGGGTTTGATTTCGACAGCTTCTATATCTATTACGTTGTCGTTGTCATTGCTTGTTTCTTCTCGACTAAAAGAGCGATTGGTGAAATAAGGTTTGCGTTTTGCGCCGCGCGCCAGACCCAGCAGAGCTCCCGCGCCCGCGCCGAGCAAGCCGAGAACGGCAATCGCCGCCATCGACGCGCAACTGACAAGGAACAACACTATCGCGAACGGGAGAAACGCCTTGCCCGGAGCGCCTGATCCGAAGCTGAAAGAGAACGAAGACATCTCAGGCTCCGGGCCTCCGGGCGCGTCTTCGCGACTGGGATGTCCTAAACCGGCGACTGTGCGCGGCGGGCGCTCATCCATTCCGATTTCTCCCGCGTTCTTTGTCCCTTTCGGCGGCGAGGCGGCCCGCCTCCTCGTTCACCACCCTGATTTCTTCCAGCGGAATTTTCGGCGTCCTGTCGAAATTCAAAAGCCCGTTGCGCTCCTGTTCGGTGTCGTAGAACTGCGTGTAGCAGTATCCCTGAAATATGTCTTCTTCGGCTATTGCCAGCGTGTACTCCCTGAAATTGTCTATAAGAGACTTGTCCTCGGCCTTGTAGAATCCGAATCCGCCGTACTCGCTGACAAGCATCGGTTGCCCTTCGTATTTCACTCCGGGAGCGAGCGGGCACGCCGCGCTCTCCGCCGGGTTCAGCCTGCGCAAAAGGTTCGCGTAGTCGAACTCCATGTTTTTCGGGTCGCGCAGTTTCGCGTGCCACTCCCGCGCCTTTTGCGCCGTGCCGAGGTAGTGGTGCAGATCGACGATGTCCGTCTTGACATGCTCGAACCCGCTGTTGTCCACGACGAGACGCGTCGGGTCCATCTCTTTCGTGATGTCATACATGCGCGCGACGAAATCGCGGGCGGCGGATGAAAATATCAAGTTGTTCACTCCCCAACTTTCATTTAGGGGAACCCATGCGATTATGCAGGGATGGTTGCGGTCTCGCGCGACAATCTCGCGCCATTGAGATTCGAGCGCGCCGCGCATCTTCGCCGACCACAGAAACGCCGACGGCATCTCCTCCCAGACGAGCAGCCCCAGCGCGTCGCACCAGAAAAGCGACCTCGGATCCTCTATTTTCTGGTGTTTGCGCACGCCGTTGAATCCCATAGCCTTTGCCAGTTCGACATCGCGCCTGAACTCCGCGGGATCGACAGGCGTGTAGTGACCGCGCGGGAAAAAACCCTGATCCAACAGCAGCTTCTGATAGAGCGGTTTGCCGTTTAGCAATATGCGCCCGTCGGATATCCCGACGGTTCTGAAGGCGAAGTACGAATCCACGGCGTCCACGGTCCGAGAACGCGCGTCCAGCAACTCGATTTTCAGAGGATAAAGCCGGGGCCGATCAGGCGACCATGTCTCGACCTCCGGAACTATGAACTCTACTTGCGCCTTTTTTCCCTCCATCCGCAGCTCGCCTCCCGCGAACGTCCGCGAGAATGCCTTTCCGGAAGGGAGGGTCGATGAGACGCGGAGCGCCGCTGGCGGCTCGTGGCCTTCCAGATCGACGGATAATCTGACGCGCCCGTTCGCCGGATCCGTGTCGACGCGAGCTCCAGCCGCGCGAGTCTCTCCCGCGGCCTCTATCCAGACAGGCTGCCACAACCCGGTTACGGTGGAGTAAAAAATCGAGAAAGGCTTGTGGAAAAAAGTCTGCTTTCCGCGCGGGATGCGCGGGTCGCGCGAGTCGGAGATCCTGACTGCCAGCGCGTTGTCGCCCGCGCTCGCAGTCTCGGTTATGTCGAAACTGAACGGGGAGTAGCCCCCCTTGTGAGAGCCGAGGTATTTGCCGTTAAGCCACACGCGAGCCTCGTAGTCGGCTGCGCCGAAGTTAAGGATTAGAGAGCGCCCCCGCCTGAAAGCCGGGTCTACCCTGAAACGTTTTTTCATCCAGACGACGCGGGAAGGATTCTTTGCCGCCGCGCCGGAGGCCTCAGACTCGACGCAGAAAGGGACTTCGATGGTTTTGTCGAACGCGCGCGCGTCGCTCCAGAGGCCGAGCCGCCCGATGCCCAGCCCGTCCTCGCGATATTCCCATTCGCCGTTCAGCAAAAGCAGGCTTTCGCGGGACCAGTCCGGACGCGGCCTGTCCGCGAGCTTGAGAAGCTGCCTGTTTATTTTTTCTCCCGTTAGAATCATTGCGCCTCCTCCCTCGCGGCCGCCTGCGCCGTTCGAATCGCGCCATCAATCCCGGCGGCCCTCGGTCAATCGAACCTAGTGTTCAGCGTGGCTCTTAGATTTGTCGTTGATTTGGTCCCCGGCGTTTCGCTCTTTACCAAGTCCCTTTTGAACGTGAGGCTGAAACTTGTCAAGGCGTTGAGCTGGTACGACGTGTTCAAGCCCAGCGACGTGGTGCGAGACGGAATGGTTCCGCCTTTGTGGTCTTGGCTCATATTGAAGCCGACGTTTATGTTGTTGCGCCACAAGTAGTTCCCGGTCATTGAGAACTTATGGTTATAACTGGCGGGCGTCCTGTTGTAGCTCACCGCGACCGTCCCCTTTGACGATGGGGCCACCGTCATCGCCAGCGTGTCCGTGGCCGTTCTGGTTTTGGTTTCGGCGGATGTCGTCGTAGCCGGACGCTCGCTGCTCTGGTTGTTGTTTATCCAGCTTGCGCTCTTGATTTTTCCTTTTGTCGGCGCGTATGTGAGGCGAAGGTTCCGGGTGTCGGACTTGTTCCATCCCGTCCCGGAGCCGGACACGTTTCTAGTGAAAGTTGGAATCAGAGTCATTTTCCACGGGAGGCGGATATTCATAGTAAGGTTTCGGGAGTCGCTGGAGCTTGAGTAGGTTTCAGAGGGGGTGCGGGTTTTGCTGAATGTCAGATTTACCCCGCTGAACCTTCGCCAATCCTTTAAAACTTTGAAGTTGTAGTTGGATGTTTCCTGAACGGTGGTCTTGCCGGCGCTTCCCGATGCGCTTCTTGCGAGAGTCGCGTTGATGTCCATCAGTTCCAGAGGCCTGTAGTTGAGGGTGTAGTTGTTCGTTCGGCCCACCACATCCTTGACGGACGCCTGCTCAGACCTTGTGCGGTTGTCCTTGAAGTCCAGAATCAGCCCGATGTTTCTGCGGGGCTTGAAGTTTATATTCAGCGATTTCCCGATGGCGCTCGTGTCGAGGTCGCTTTTGTCCGCGTTCTTCTTGTCCAGCAGGCTTAATCCCGAAGTTATCGCCAGCAGGTCTTTCATAAAGCTGTTCGTCATCGCCACCGACGTCGAGTTCTCGGTGGTCTCCGCCACGGTCTCCGAGGCCGTGCCCATCGAGCTTGCGTTCATTCTGTCCACGACGCTGGTCTTTATCGTAAAGCCCCTAATGTGTTTTCGCCCGGTGAATGAGGCGTCCACGCCTTTCGTCACAGACGAGCTTAATGAGGACGTTTCTAGAGTGCTCGCGTTTATGCTGCCCGTTTCAGTTTCATTTCTGGTAAAAGTCAACTGCCATTTCTTCACTGTTGTGTTCAATGTCAACAAAGTCGAGTCGGTGTTCGCCAGCGCCGATTTCGAGCCGCCCACGCTGGTGTCGAAGAACGGGTCGGTGAAGCCTTTGGTCAGGCTGACTTTGACCAGTTTTCCATTGTAATTGGCTCTCAGGCTGTGTTTGCTTCCCTCGACGATCGAGCCTAGCACGCGGTTGTAGATGTAGCTAACTTCGAGCTGGTCGAACTTGCGGGGGAAGTAGTGTCCGCTGTCGGCGAAGCCAAGGTCGTAAGTGAAACCGCCGGGGAGAAGCCCGACGGCGCGACGGACAAGAACGACCCTTCCGTCCGCCCGCTCCTCCCTCACGTAAAGCCTGCTTATCTCGAACGTCTCGGCCTGATATTTTATCTTGTTGGTTCCCGTCAGAGAGTCGTAGCAGTCGTTTCCGGGGTCCAATCCCTCTTGGTCGCATAGGCAGGAGTTGATGGGGTTGGCGTCCACGCGCTCGCAGTGGCGAACCGTCACCTTGACAGAGCCTACGATATTGCCGTTCGGCAAGTTGCACGTCAGCGTCCTGTCGGCGGCGTTCGTGCCGTCGTATACGCACAGGCTTCCCGTTTCCTTGCCGCCGAGCGTGTACGAGTCGGCGTCTATCGTCACCGTCTCCTCTCCGGAGCCGTAAGAGGCCGCTAGGTCTGAGTTGGTGAGCGCGTATTCTCCCTCGACAGTCAAGCGCCTGCCGAGGTTGGCCGACGCCGTCAGTCCCAGAGCCGTCTTTTCGAACTCCGACCCCACCGATGACTCCATCGGCGTTGTGAAGTATCTTATTTTGAGGTATCTGTAATCCTTGTATCTGGGGTCGGTGTTCGGCAGGTTCACCCAGTTTGAAAACTTGAGGAACGAATCGGTTCCGGCGTCGTAGAACTGATAGAATACGGACATATTGTCTAGGGTTTTGTCATAGTCGCCCGGGCAGAACGTCGTGTCGTCCGACCTGACGATGGTCGTTCCGCCTCCCGTCACCGCCTGAGTCAGCCCGTTGCAGATTGCCACATCATCCCACTTTTCCTCGTATGAGTCGGTGTCGGACAACAGAACGGTCTCGCTGCCGGGGAAAGCGTTCGACGGCCACGACCAGTACGTTCCCATCGTCGAACTGTCCGCCGTGTCGAACCCGTTGTCGGGTATCCTGTAGACCATGTATCCTTGAGAGGATATCTGTTCGGGATTGTAGTATGAGTATTTTATTGATATCTGACCGTATATGCCGCTTCCGGTTACGCCCCTTTCGACATGGAACCGCCCGTGGAGGTAGCTTCGATGTCCCGCGTATACAGGCCCGCCGCTAACGCTCGGATTGTATGCCTTGCCTCCGTGCGTGACCGTCACCGAGCCTTTCAGAATATAGGCTTGAGTCAGGTTAACCACGGCGCAGGTTTTGCTCGTGTTGTATGGGCAGGGAACCTGCTCGATGGAGCTGTGAGAGACATCCACAAGTTCCTCGCCGTCGAGGATGACCGACGTGCTTTTAGGAGCGGACGCGACGCGGTACACCGCCCCCACTTTAAATTTATCGTTCCTTCCGGCCGCATCCGTCTTTTTATACGACAGCCTGTACGCCCGCAGGTTCCCTGTGGAAAACAGGAACGACGTCTCTTCGTAGCTTATCGAGCGTTTTTCGCCGGACGGAACCGGCTCGACGAAGTATATCTCCCCCGTCCTGTAGTTGACGGTGTACTGCGTTGCCGCAATCTCGGTTCCGTCCGATTTGAATATGTGGATGGTTCCGGGGATTATCATTCCCGCGTTGAATTTGTACGGGCCTGTGATATTCTGGCCGTCGGGGAGAGCGGAGAACTTCGTGCTGGATCTGGATTCGGCGAGCAGCGCCGCGAACTCCACTCCCCCGGACTTGTAGTCGAATTGCATGCCGTTTATCTTCTGCCGGTCCATGCTGACCATCGTTCCGCTCTCGAAATTCGTGTTGAAGTCTCCGAACCTGACAGTTCCGTACTTGCTTGCCACTTCGACGTCCAGATGCTGTTCCGGCTGGCCGGGGCTGTCGCTCATGTTCCCGTTCACCGTCATCCCGTTTCGGAAGCTGCCGTCGAGATAGACGTTCCACGCCTGCTGAAGGTTCAACTTTTCGACCTTGGTGTCCACCGTGGTGTGGTCTTCTTTGCTGGAGCCGACCAGCGACTTCCTGTCTATGCTCGCCCTGTCGAGCGTCAACTGCATGTTGCCGGTTATCTTGAAAGTGCCCGAACAGAGCGACGGAGGAAGGGACTCGTCGCACCCCTTCTGAGAGGAGTCTATGGTGATCAAGGCGTTGCGGACGTGCTGAGTTCCTTTGCTCACCGGGACCATCGCGTCGATCATCTCTACGGGCACGTTCTGTCCAGAGCGGAGTCCTTTAAACAGGAGAGTGGCCACAGTCATAGGGGCTTTCGTCTCTCCCGCCGCCGCCGTCAGGTTGGCCAGAAGGGCCAGCTTGATCTCGCCCTTCGCCTTGTCCACCCTGTTTGAGAAAGGCAAGGTGAAGATGCTGCGGTAGTCCCACCTGCGCGCGCCGTCTATTATCGAGCGGAGAGTGTCCGCGTCCGCGTCAGGCGGGGCGGCTAGCCCCATCTCCTCCATCATCTTGAGCAACTGCGCGCGCGTCATGTCGTCCAGCGGCTCGAGCACCTCGACGGAAGTCGTCTCCCTTCCCAGCCTGTCTGTCAGCATGAGATATCTGGGGTCGTATTTTATCGTAACCTCGATTCCGGTCATGGTTTCGTATTCCGGGAACTTGTCTATCACGATGTCCAGCCGGGTCCACTGGTTGACGCCGATTCGGACCTGTCTCTTGCTGAACCCGATGACGACATCCGCGGATTTTTCGTCTTGGGCTTTGTCTAGCGCGCGCATGCCCATATCCATAAGGGCAAGCTCCTGATCGAGCGAGGAGCCTCGCGGCCCGGCTGCGGATGTCTCGAACATGCTCTCCCGCGCGCCCGTCCTGAGCAGCGCGTTGTCTCCCGCCAGCGTCGCGTACAACAGCGGATCCGCGCTCTCCCCTTCGTATCCCAGCAGTCTGACGTATCCGGGGTTCGAAGCGCGTTTCTCCTCCTCCCCGAACAAGGCGGTCGAAGAGAAACTCACGAACGTCGCTCCCGGCCTTTTCATCCTGAACGGAGCTTTGAGAAAAACCACTCTGCCGCCGGGAGGCTCGTTCGCGCGCGCGTGGAAAACCACTGTGCCCGTTTCGGGCGACACCTTGAATTTCTCGACCATGCTGAAAAGGGCGTCGGCGGCGTACAGGTTGCGGTCGGGCAAAAACTCGATCATCGCCGGATCAGCGCTCAGCGAGCACTGAGCGCCGACGGCCGGGTCCGTCCCCTGTTCCATCGTTATCTTAAGGTAGGCAACCTCGCCAACCCTCGCCGCCGCGCCGCCCACGATTTCAAGCTCGAACACCGCCGCGAGCGCCGTCGCGGGCGAAAGCGCGCGCGCCGCGGCAAGCGCCACAACCAGCGCGAAAATCCACTTCGCCGCTTTGCCGAATCCCGCTTTCATCGCCGCAGTCCGAATCCGGGGCCGCGCTGACCGGCCCGCTCCGTAACTTTTAATCCTCCTCGCGCTCAGGCTCCGGGCTTTGATTCAGCCTCGTCGCTTCCGCGTAAGCTTTGTTTCGGGGGACTTCGAGAAACTCGGACGCCGCCTTCGCCGCGTCCCGGGCGGATATCCCCGCTCCCGCCAGTATCCTCAGAAGGCGCGACAGACGCTCGTCTCCGTCGTCGTCCACGGCGGAGGCGTCCCGCTCCCGCGCGCCGTCGATCACTATAGTATATTCCCCTTTCGGGTTCAGTTTAACCGCGCCCCCGGCGGCCTCGCCGAGAGTCGTCCTGATGATTTCCTCATTGAATTTCGTCATCTCGCGCATAATCGACAAGCGCCTGTCGCCCAGTTCCGAGAACAAGTCCGCCATCGTGGCATGAATCCTGTTTGCCGATTCGAAAACAATCGCCGCGCGTTCTTCATTTTTCAGAGCGGCCAGCGCGCGCCTTCTCTTCTCCCCGGAGCGAGGAAGAAACCCTTCGAACACGAACCGGGGGCTTTCAAGGCCGGACACCGAAAACGCCGCCGCCACGGCGGACGCGCCGGGGATGGGGCAGACGGGGATGCCAGCGGCGGCGGCCGCCGCTACCAGCCGAGCGCCGGGGTCGCTCGCGCCCGGAGTTCCCGCGTCGCTTATCAGCGCCCCGCGCTCGCCAGCCGCCAGCCGCTCGAGAAGAGCCGGAGTCTTCCGCTCCTCCATATCGCCGCCGAAGCTGATGAGCCGCGTCTTAATCTTGTGCCGTTCGAGGAGAGTCCTGCCCCGGCGCGTGTCCTCGGCGGCTATCCAGTCCGCCCCGCCGAGCACCTTCAGCGCGCGCAAAGTCACGTCCTCTAGGTTGCCTATCGGGGTGGCCACGACGTACAGCGTTCCGGGAGCGGGTTCGGTCTTTGTCATATAAGGCTTCGCGCCCCGGCGGGGTTATTTGCCGCCGGAGCGGAACAGGGAGATTATCCATGCCGCCGACAGCAGAAGAACGCATGCGAGCGCTATCTCTCGCAGAGACATGCCGAACGCGACGGCCGACTCCCTGTCAGGCAGGATGAGAGCCACCACTATCAGCAACGCCGCCAGCACGATCGACATCGACAGCCGGTTGAAACTCTGGCTCAGGCGGTCCACCATCGAGCGCGCCGTCTCCACGTAGCTGTCCATCTCGATCCTGACTTTAAGATGACCCTGCTCGATGTTTTTCGAAATCCTGTCGAGCCTGCGCGGGAGCGCGGCCATGAGGTCGCGCAGGTCAAGGAACGTGCGCACCATGTCGCCGCCGAACTGACGAAAATCCAGTTCGCGCCTGAACAGCATCCGCGCCGCCGGCGCCGCCGTCCCCACTAGGTCGAACCCCGGATCCAGATGCCTTCCAAGCCCTTCGAGCGTCACCAGCGTCTTGTCCATCAGAGTGAACTCGCCGGGCAGCGTTATCTTGTATTTCATCCCGAGGTTGTACAACTCCATCACAAGGTCTTCGAGCTTTATCTGTCCCAGCGAGACGTCCGAATATTTCTGCATCATCCTTCCGGCCTCGCGCGTCAGCGCGTCCCGGTCCGCGTCCGGCGCGATGGTCGCTATCTCTTCCAGCACTTCGACCAGCGCCGTAGCGTCCTTGTTCACAAGCGATATGAAATACCTCGCCATGTTCTTCTTCATTATCGGGTCCACCACGCCCACCATGCCGAAATCTATCAGCGCCACCACCTGCCCCTCGGTCACGAATATGTTCCCGAAGTGCGGGTCCCCGTGGAAAAACCCGTCCAGCAGTATCATCTTTATGTACGCGTTCGCTATCACTTCCGTCAGATACGTCAGGTCGTATCCTCTGGCGACAAGCTTTTCCTTGTCCTTTATTTTTATTCCATGAATGTATTCCATCGTGAGGACTCTGCGCGTGGTGTAGTCCCAGTATACGAACGGAATGTGTATGGAGTCGTCGTCCTCGAAGTTGACTCGGAACCTGTCTGCATTCTGGCCCTCGTTCGTGTAGTCCAGTTCCTGATGAATGGTTTTTGTGAACTCCTCGACGCGCTCGACGAGGTTGAACAGGCGAGCCTCCTCAAATCTTTTCTCGGCCTTCACCGCCAGATCGTACATTATTTCGGTGTCGATTTTTATGATTTTTTCGATGTTGGGGCGCTGAACTTTCACGACGACCTCGCGCCCATCCGCGAGCGCCGCCTCGTGCACCTGCCCGATGGAAGCCGACGCGATGGGCGCTCGCGAAAACGACTTGTACGCCTGATCCAGCGGCCTGCCGAGTTCTTCCTCGACGCACTCCTGAACCTGCTCGAACGGGAAAGGCGACACTTCGTCCTGAAGCTTTGAAAGCTCTTTGACGACGTCCGGCGGAATAAGGTCCGGGCGGGTGCTTAGAATCTGGCCGAATTTCACGTATGTGGGGCCAAGTTCCTCGATAACCCTGCGGAGCCGGACCGGGAGGGGAAGCTGATACTCGTCGGACGCGAGGACGCGCTCGCGCATCTTGCGGGGAAACAGCCGGGTAAGCTCTAGCGCCTCGGCGGCCCAGAAAAACCCGTGCTTAAAAAAAACGGAAGCGACCGCCGTCATACGCACGTATTTCTTGTAAAAATCCGGCACAAACTGTTCGGGTATCGCCATTTCGGCCTTCCGTGAAGATTGTCGTCGCCCGCCGGCAGTCTTTCATTTTAACCCGCGCGCTGATATTTAGAAAGACCGGAGCGCTGAAAAGCCCCGCAGGCCCCGCTCATCCGTTTCCGGAGATCTGCCCCCGCCCGCCGCCTTCGCCTCCCGCCAGCGTCTCCGGCGGGAGCCATATCAGCACGCTCGTGCCCTCTCCCTTGCGGCTGTCTATGAACATTTTTCCGCCGTGGTTTCCCTCGACGATCCTCGCGCAGACGGAAAGCCCAAGCCCGGTGCCTGAACTTTTTCGGGTAAAGAACGGGTCGAACACGTGTTCGAGGTCTTCCGATGATATTCCCACTCCGGTGTCGCTAATTTCAAGTCCGACGCCGCCCTCTTCCGTTTCCATCAGAGTGGTTTTCACCCTGAGAGAGCCGCCCTCTCCCTTCATCGCCTCCACCGCATTTTTAATAAGGTTAATGAATAATTGCCGCATCTGCACTTCGTCCACGAGCAGCGTCCGGGCGCGCTCGTCGAAGTCGGTTTGCAAAGATATGTTCTTTGAGTTTATCGCGTCGTGAAGCAGCACGAACACCTGTTCGAACACGCCTATGATGTCCACCTGCTGAGTTTCCGTTTTAGCGCCGCCCACGAATTCAAGTATCTGGCTGAGTATTTTCTCCATGCCCTCTACTTCATTGAATATGATGCGGGCGTGCCTCGCCTCCTCCGAGTCGGGAGGAAGTTTGCGTGCCAGCCGCCGGGCGAAACCGCCTATGGACACCAGCGGGTTGCGAAGCTCGTGCGCGATGCCCGCTGAAAATTCGCCAAGAGTGGCCAGCGTGCGCGAGCGCACCAGCAGTTCCCTCGCGTCCACCAGCCTCCGGTTCGCCTGCTCTATGTTTTTGTACAGCCGGCTGGTCTCCAGAACGCTGGCCGCTTGGTTGGCGAAAAGCTGCACGAATTCAAGTTGCTCGTCGGTTATCGGCGCGCGAGTCACCAGATTGTCCACCACCATTATCCCGACCACTTTCTCTCGCGCTATCAGCGGAACGGTCGCGAAGGTTGAAAATCCCATCGCGGCCAGCGCCGACTCCTCTCCGCCCTCAGCCGGACTGTAGTCCGCCACGTTGAACGAAGTCCTTTCCAACACCGTTCGAGCTAAAGCCCCTTTATCCGGTTTCACCGGAACCGACATCTTTTTCACCAGCATGTCTATCTCGAAACCCGCCTCGCGATTGAACTTCCCGTATTCGAGCACCACTTCCTGAAGAGTCTTTCCTTTGGGAGTGAACGAGTGCCAGTGCCGCGAAGCGTCCGCCGCCCGCAGCGGCCCCACCGCCATCTCTCCCTTGAGCGTCCCGCTCTTTTCATCATGCAGAAACAACAGCGCCCGGTTAAATCCGAATCCCTGAGACATCGTCACGCTGGTGAGGATAATGTACAGCAGAGCCTCGAAATCGAGCGTCCCGCGCATGATGTTGCTTATCTCCAACAGGAGCTGAAGCTCGCTGATGCGGGCGTCCTTCTCGGCGTACAAGCGGGCGTTCTCAATGGCCATCGCCGCCTGATTCGCGATGATGGTCACTAGGCCCGCGTCCTCCTCCTCGAAAGAAATCGGCTCGCCTCCGTCCTCCGGCAGCTTGTCGAACACGCCGAGAGTGCCGACCACCCTGTCCTTGACCACCAACGGCGCGCAGATGGCCGACTTCATGCCGAGGCCCAACGCGTCCGCGAACTCGCCGGGGTCGTTCCGGAGGTCCTTGCGGAGTATGGCCCTTTTTTCTGCGGCGCACTTGCCCGCGAGGCCTTCCCCGATCCGAAGCGCCGCCGCTGCCGCCGCGCTCGCCGGAACCCCGTGCGAGCCTTTTATCTCCAACAACCCGGTGGCCGGGTCCAGCATCCTAAGCACGCATCCCCTTGTGGAAAGATGCTCCGCGCACGTCCGCGCTATCACCGCTGTCATCTCGTCGATGTCCCGCACAGAGTTTATTATCTCGCTCACCAGATGGATGATGGCTATCTCTCTGAATCCTTTGATGACCTCCTCGTACAACTGCGTGTTTCGGATCGCGCCGACAAGCTGCGCCGCGATATAAGTGGCGAACTTCATCTCCGTTTCGGTGTAGTTATACGGCTCGACCGTCCTCACGTTCAGCACGCCGACCAGCCTGTCTTGGTCCGTCATTGGAACGCTAAGGATGGACATATATGTTTCATTGCCTAGTTCGGGGATGGGCTTAAACCTGTTGTCCTCGCGCACGTCGGGGATGGCGATCGGCTCCCTGTGCAGCCCGACCCTGCCCGTGACCCCGTCGCCAAGCTCGATTGAAGACGCGTCGGCGGCCGCCATATTCAGGCCGCGCCCGGCTTTGAGCCTCAGCGCGCCCCGCTCATATAGCCATATCGAACAGGCATCGGCGCTCATTATCTCAAGCACGAGGTCAATAATGTTGTCCAGAATGGATTCCAGCCCTCGGCCGGATTTGACGGCGTCCGCCACCGCCGCGATTATATCCATGCCCTGCGGCGGAAGGCCTCTCCAGTTTTGACTGTCCACCCGCGACACCCCCCCGACGCATATATTTTAGCGCCGGGCGCGCCCGCGCGTCGCCGCCCCGGCCAATAAATTGCCCGCCGTTTTCGCATCGTTATCTTATTAATAATAATTGACATCCGCGCCGCGCTTGTGATAAAAATAACAAGCTCTTAGATTGCGTTGCCGCCTTGCGCCCCCAGCGAGCGCTTTGACAAGGCGGAAGACAAGGGAAGTCCGAGAGGGAAAAACAGTATCACACGCAGGCGCCCAACAGGCGCGAAAGCGGAGGAAGAAAGATGAACCGACGCGAATTTTTAAAGACTACGGGGCTGGTTCTGGCCGGAGGGACGCTGGCGGGCGCGCAGACGGCCGCCGCCGCTCACGGCCCCGAACTGTCGCCCGACACCCTCGGCGTTCTGGTGGACACCACTCTGTGCATCGGCTGCCGGGAGTGCGAACTGGCGTGCGACAGGCGGAACAACCTCACAAAACCCCCGGCTCCGGAAGAAAGTTTTCAGGACAAAGGCGTTTTCGGCTCGTATCGGAAGTATTCGCCTCAGTCGTACACCGTCGTCAACAAGTTCGACAATCCGGAGACCGGAGAGCCGGTGTACGTCAAGAACCAGTGCATGCACTGCAACCACGCTCCGTGCGTGTCCGCCTGCATCGTCGGCGCTCTCAGCAAAAAGGACAACGGCGCTGTGCATTACGACTACGGCAAATGCATCGGCTGCCGGTACTGCATGATGGCGTGCCCGTTTCAGGTGCCGGCCAACGAGTTCGACAACGCGTTCACGCCGTCGATCCGCAAGTGCACGTTCTGCTTCGAGTTCGTCGAAGAGGGCGGAGTCCCCGCCTGCGCCGACGCCTGCCCGATGGGCGTGATGACTTTCGGCAAACGCGAAGAGCTTATCGAGATTGCCCACGAAAGAATCATGAGAAATCCGTCCCGCTATGTCGAGCAGGTATTCGGCGAGCATGACGCCGGAGGGACTTCTTGGATGTATCTGGCCGGGCTTCCGTTCGACCAGATAGGGTTCCCGAAAGTCGCCGACATAAGCAACGCGCAGACGAGCGAGACGATTATGCACGGCATGTTCAAGCACTGGATACCGCCGATATCGCTGTACGCGCTTGTGGGCGCGGCGATGTGGCTGTTCAAACCCAAAGACGGCGAAGACCACGAATAAAAGGAGTCGGCGCAATGAGCGGACACTCTGAGGCAAGACCGATAGAAGGAAAATTTTTCACTCCCGGCACGCTGTTGCTGGTCGCCGTAATGGCGGTCGGAGCCGGGTTCGCGGCGTACAGGTACGCGTTGGGCCTCGGCCCGGCCAGCAATCTGTCGCACGACTTTCCGTGGGGCATCTGGAAGGCCATCAACGTGGCCGCCATCGCCGCCATCGGCTCGTCGGGCTTCACTCTCACGGCCATCGTACACGTCGCCCACAAACACAAATACCACGTGATGATGCGACCGGGGCTGGTTCTCGCGCTCCTGTCATACACGTTCGTCGGCGTCGCCCTCGTGGTCGACCTCGGCAAATACTACGTGATATGGCATCCGATGCTCCCCTCGATGTGGCAGGGCAACTCCGCTCTGTTCGAAGTCGCCATGTGCGTCATGAGCTACTTGACCGTTCTCTACATCGAGTTTGCCCCCATCCTCTTCAAGCGCTTCATCGGAAAAGTCAACCTTCCCGGCCCGCTCAAGATGTTCAACGGGCTTCTCGAATTCTCTTTCAAAGTCGGCGACACCGTTCTCGGCAGGCTCATGAGCCTGTTCATGATCCTCGGCATCGTCCTCTGCACTCTGCACCAACAGACTCTGGGAACCATAATGGTCATCCCCGGCCCCGAAAAAGTTCACGGCCTGTGGTGGACCCCGCTGCTTCCCGTTCTGTTCTACCTGTCTGCGATAGCCGTCGGGCTTGCGGCCGCGGTCGCCGCCTCCCTGTGGACATCTAAAGCATTCGGCACGAAATACGAGATGCAGGCAGTCACCCCGTTCTCCCGCGCGCTTCCGCTGTTCATCGGCGCGTACATCGCCCTCAGGGTCGTCGACCTCGCTCTCAGAGGCAACCTCGGCCTCATGTTCGAGGGAACCTACCGCGCCACAGCCTTTCAGGTCGAGTTCTTCATCGGCGTCTGCCTGCCCTTCGTGCTTACTTGGTTCGAAGCGGTGAGAAAGTCGCCCCGGGCGCTTTTCTTCGCCTCTTTTCTGTTCATCCTCGGCGTCTCGGCCAACCGCGTGAACACATACATAACCTCATTCATGCCGCCCAACGCTATTGGAGGGTACTTCCCGACATTTGGAGAGATAATGGTTTGCGCCGCTCAGTGCGCGGCCATTTTGTTCCTGTTCAGGCTGATCTGCTTCATCTTCCCGATAGTCGACCAGCCGCCCGCCCCCGCGAAAGTTTCCGGAAAGGCTGCCGCCCAACCGGCGAAATAACTCGCTAAGCGGGAAAACTTCCACGATCAGGAGACCGATAACATGTTGAGCAAATTCAAAATCCCGGGAATCACAGCGCTGGTCGTCACCCTCGGCGCCGCGATGATCTTCGCCTCCGCGGAAAAACCTTCCGCAGGCAAACAGATTCTCCCCGGCAAATGCGAAACCTGTCACGTGAATTCGATTCCGACTCACAGCGACAGCGCCCTTCGCAAATGCCCCGTTTACCATCCGCCGAAAGTGAGTCCTGAAAACATGCTCCGGCCCGAAGACGGCCCCCGCATGTTGGCGCTCGACAAAATTGACGGCAAATACGCTCCCGTCAAGTTCGACCACCTCAAACACGCCGGCCACGCGCAGATGCAGAACAGTTGCTGGACCTGCCACCACCACTCATCTCCCAACAAACCCATCCCCTCCTGCGCCTCCTGCCACAAACAAGAACTCGTCAGGGAAGACCTCAAAGTCCCCACCCTCAAAGCCGCCTACCATCAACAGTGCCTCGACTGCCACAAAGGCTGGACGGGCGACACCTCCTGCGCCGGCTGCCACGTCAACAAGGGTCAGAAGCCTGCCGCCAACGTGTACCAAAGCCCGAAGACATCTGAAAAATATGTGTACTCAGTTCCCAAATACAGCAACACTAAAGTAACCTTCTTCCATAACTCGCACGTGGAATTCTACGGTCTGGACTGCAACGCCTGCCACGCCGGAGCAAGTTGCGCGGCCTGCCACGACGTCAAACGCGTAGCCGGAGAGAAGAAGGGCGAGCCTGTGGCAAAAGCAAACCACGACGCGGACTCCTGCTTCAAGTGCCACGCGACTGCGGCCTGCGACAAATGCCATAAAGACAAAGAGGTTGAGGGCGGCGGTTTCGACCACGCCAAGACCGGATTCCCGCTTAAGAAATACCACGCGAAACTCTCCTGCGACTCCTGCCACAAAGACGGGTTCGACAAGAAGATCAGCCGCAAGTGCAGCGCCTGCCACGGCAAGTGGTCGGCGGACAACTTCAACCACGCCAAGAGCACGGGCGTTAAACTCGGCGATGTTCACGGCTCCTTCGACTGCGGCGACTGCCACGTCGGCGGATTCGATAAAAAAGTAGAATGCGAGTCCTGTCACGAAGGCATAACCTATCCTGCGATGAAGCCGGATATGTGATGAATCGCGCGGAACACCGCGCGCGAAATGAAAACAAAAAGCGGGCCGCAAGGCCCGCTTTTTTTGCGGTTGAACCCGAATCCGTCAATAGGATTCGGGAGCGATTGTTCAGAGCGGATGAAATGCGAGGCGCAAGGCGCATTTTTGTAGTGAATAGAACATAAGGGTTCATGAACAAAAAAATGCGCTGGCAACGAAGCAGTTCGCCGCTATGAAAATCGCCCCGGTTCGTCGGCTCTATCGACGAATCCGGGTTGAAAAATCTGCAGTTGGGCTGACCCCGGATTCTCAATTGGAATACGGGCTGAATCTAGCATTTCGGCCTTGAAGCGCTTGTCAATTTTTCGCGCGTTGGACGCTTCTTTGAGACATATAGCGCTATTATTAGCCGACCGTTAACAATTTTTCGCGCGCGATTGATAATGAATCGCTTTGAGAAGAAACTGAAGCCATATTTGAGAGGCTAGGCTTTGAAAAGAAACGCGGAGATTCGGACTGCGGCGATTATATTGTTTTTTTCAGCGCTCGCCGTCTGCGTCAAACTGCCATACGCTCTCTCGCCTCAACTTTCCGGCCTTAATCTTGGAGGCGACGACAGCGCGATGTTGCATGCTTTGCGGCAGGTTGAAAGAGGGTTGGAATACACAATCCCCAACTGGGATAAAACGGCTGAGCGTAAAGACTTGTCGTTTGTGGGAAGACAGTTCATAGGACAACAGCCTCCCGGAGCGCGCTGGGCCGTGAGCGCGGCCGCAAAAACCGGCGCAGGGCTTCACGCGGCATATTCGATTGTCTATCTGGCGATGGTGTTTTTCGGAGTGGCAGGCTGGATGCGTTTCGGAAAAAAACTTTTAAGTCCCGGAGCGTTGCTTCTATTCGGCGTCGGGCTGGTTCTTTATTATTCAGGCTTGAAAGGCAAGCTCTCTTATGTTTTTATGTGGGCCATCCTGCCCTATTATTTTATGCTGTTGGAATCGGCGATGGACTATGAGAAAAACGCTTCTCCCGCGCCGTCGGCAGCTATCGCCGCGTTAGTGGCGGCGTCTGTCTTCGTGTGGTTCGGCGGGTTTTATTTAGGCTTGGCGGGAGGCGCTTCGATCCTCCTGATGGGCAAAGGCCCTTTCGTCCGCAGAGCCGTCCGCGCGGCGGCTATCGCCAGCTCAGGCTTTTTAGCGCTTCTGGCGATAGGCAGGCTGATTCAAACTGAAGCTGTTTCACAGTATTCAAGCAAACTTGTTCTTGGATTCAATCTTTTTCACATCCCGTTGTCGCACTATTTTCCGGCCATGTCAATTTTCTTCGGAGACATGCCTGCGGCGGCCACCGCCTCCTTCAGCCTCTCCGCGCTTAGGGGCAATGCGAGCGCGGCCGTCATTGTGATTTTGGCGCTTTTCTCGGTCGCAGTTTTAGCTGTTTCAGCCTCCGCTTTCATTAGGGGCTTGCTGAGCGGCAAGCAAAAAACGTTCCTCTTTGTATTCCTTTTTCATTTCGCCGTTTTATTTGTGTTCCTTTTTGCCATCAGCGTGATGTTCTTGGATCCGCGAGTTCAAGGAAACGCTAACGCGCTTATGCAGTCAGAAACCTATATGTGGCACTTGGCCACAGCAGGGGCATTGTTCTGGGTCGCCTCAGTCTATGCGTGGATTGCTGAATCAATAAAAGGAAAACTTGGTCGCGCGAGACGCTCCGCGGCGGTCGGATTTCTTTGCTTTGCCGCAGCCATCGTTTCGGCAAACCTCGTAATCTCCGCGACAGGAATCGGAAAAAACTACAAGTCCGCCGCTATGAAAAGACAAGAGGCGAGGCTGGCTTCTGATTTCATCAGAAATGACTCGGCGCATAGAAACTTAGGCCGCGCGATAGTGTTCGACGCGGAGAAAAAACCGCACCTGATCGACGGACGCTTTGATGTCCTAAATCAGTTTCACAACTGCGAATGGTTGAAAGAGTCGAAGAACACACAGCCTGTTTTTATTTACGTCGTCTCTAGGAGAAATCTCAGGCCCAGCGCGTTCAGAAAAACATCCGGGGATGTTTTGTTTAGGGACTCCTTGGAAATGGTTTCGGCTTTGAAACTTGAACAAATGGCCGAGTTCCTCGGAGGAGACGCGACCGTTTTCGGAGGAGAAGTCATGCCGTACTCCAAAGGCTCGATCGAATGCGGCTTGTGAATGCCGCTTGAACCGCCGCCTCTTCGTTGGCTCGCGTTTAAATAGCGACTCGAATCCTAATGAAAAAACCTTATATACGAAGAATTACTAAAAAGTTCATTAGTAAGTAGACATAAA
>DIWT01000027.1 GCA_002435745.1 bacterium UBP15_UBA6099 | reverse complement strand
TTTATCCCGAATCCGTCGTTAAGATTCGGGAGCGATTGTTCAGAGCGGATGAAATGCGAGGCGCAAGGCGCATTTTTGCAGTGAATTGAACATAGGGTTCATGAACAAAAAAATTCGGCGGCAACGAAGCAGTTCGCCGCTATGAACAATCGCCCCGGTTCGTCAGCGCTATCGACGAATCCGGGATTGACAGGCTTTGCCGGCGTTTCCGCGCGGCATCAGCCGACCGCCGGAACCATCGCCGCAGGCGCGAACTTTTTTGACACGCGCGGGGTTTCCGCAACTATAATATATCGTCGGCGCGACGGAAGCTGAACCGACGTCGAACGGCGTAACTATGGATGAATACATTTCATATCTGGCGCAACCCGCCGACATTGGCGGAAGAAGGGCGAAAAACCGCTTCTCCACCCTGCCTATGGAAGCGAACGACTCCGAACCTGACGGCGCTCCTTCTGAAAAAACCATCGAGAGATACCGCAGGCTGTCCGCAGGAGGATGGGGCGTGGTTTACGTCGAGGCTTTGGCGTCGTGCGAGCGAGGCAGATGCAGACCCAGACAGCTCATGCTCTCCAAGAGCAATCTCGATTCGTTCAAAAGGCTGTCGGAAGCGATTCGCGCAGCATCCGACCCGCCACCTTTCATCATCTATCAGATAAATCATGGAGGCCGCTACTCTCTTAATCCTCTGATAGCGTACCGCTCGGAGATTCTGGATCCGACGTGGGACATGCCCGCCGGGGCTGCGACCGCCTCCACCGCCGAACTGGACGAGGCGGCGGAAGCCACAGCTGAAGCTGTTAAGCTTTGCGCCGCCGCCGGAGCGGACGCAGCAGACCTGAAATGCTGCCACGGCTACCTTGCCGCAGAACTTTTTAGGCCTTCCAATAACAGGGACGACAAGTTCGGTCGCTCGCTCGAAAACAGGTTGCGGTTCATGGACGCGCTGATAAGCGCAGGGATGGACGCGGCGCGCGGCGACGGCCTGATATTCGGCTCGCGGATTTCCATACAGGAGAGATTTCCCGGAGGCATAGGCTCGTCCGGGCCGGACGGAACGATGTTCGACTTCAGCGGAGTCGCGCCGCTTCTGGAGAGGCTTAAAGCGGCGGGGGCGGCGTTCGTTTGCGAGACGATGGGCGTGCCGTATTACAATCCCGCGGCGACCCGCCCGCAAGCAGGGCAGCCGGGGCTGGAAGCGGCGCTGGCCGCGCATCACGGTCTGGCCGGATGGGTCAAGTCGTTCAACCCCGCTTTCGCGGTAATCGGCGCAGGCTACACCCCTCTGAAGGCAGACTGCGTCGAGCGGGCCGCCAAGAACATTATCGCCGGAGACGTCGATATAATAGGGTTCGGGCGGCAGAGCTTCGCCGACCCTGACACCGCCGTCAAGTTGCTGAGCGGCGACGTTGCTCGCGTCAACTGGTGCGCCGCTTGCAGAAAGAACAACTGCTCGACGCTGTTGCGGGCGAAGGCCCCGGCGGGTTGCGCCGTTCACGACCCCGCGTTCCGCGCCGAACTCAAAAAGCTAAAGGAGAAATAAAAATGACGCTAGATCTTAAAGGAATAATCCCGGCGGTCGCTCTTCCCATGACTCCGGACTTCGATATAGACGAAAAGCAACTCGCCGGATATATCGATTGGCTGGCGGGCTTCGAAGGGCTGAAGGGCGTGGCGGTCAACATGGACACCGGAGAGGGGCCGCATCTCGACGACGCAGAGCGGGCGCTCGTCATAAGGGCGTGGAAAAAACGCGCCGGAGACAGGCTGCCGATCCTCGCCGGGATCTGTGGCAGATCCACGAAAGAAGCGGAAACGCAGGCGCGCGCGGCGGCCGATTGCGGCGCGGACGCGCTCGTCGTGTTCCCTCCCCCGGTGTTCGCCGGGGCCGCGCTTGGGCCAAAAATCCCCGTCGCTTATCACGAGGCCGTCGCTCGCGCGTCAGGACTTCCTCTGGTGCTGTTCCAGTTGCAGCCCGCGCTGGCAGGCGCGATTTTTACAGAGGAAACGCTGGTCGCGCTCGCGTCCCTCGATTGCGCGGCGGCGATTAAGGAAGCGTCTTTCGACGCCGTAACCTTCGTGCGCACGGCGGAGATACTGCGCAAGTCCGGCGCGCGCGCCACGTTGCTCACCGGCAACGACAACTTCATTTACGAGTCGTTTCTTCTGGGCGCGGTCGGAGCTCTCATCGGATTCGGAACCATAGCCGTGAGCGAACAGATAGAGATGCACCGCGCGGCGATGTCGGGCCGCGTTCAGGAAGGCATGGAGATATGGGAGCGGATACGGCCTCTCGAAGAGGCGATATTCGCCGTTCCGGTGCGGGACTACAGAGCGAGGATGAAGGCGGCGCTGGTCGAGGTCGGAGCGATTTCCTGCTGCGCCATGCGCCCTCCTCTGTTCGAGGTTTCCGAGCCGGAGAAGGAAATCATCAGGGCCGAACTGCGAAAACTGAAGATGATTTAACCCGCATTTTAAACAATGCGGGTTGAAATCGAAGAAAACGGGAGGCGCGAATGAGCGACAGGAAACTGAAAGTCGGACTCATCGGCTGCGGCAGGTTTGCGGAGCCGGGGCACGCGGTGTATTACAAAGTGAATCCGAGGTGCGAGTTCGCGGCGGTATGCGACTCGAACATAGACGCGGCCAAGGCGCTCGCGCGCAAGTACGGCGTCCCCCGCGCGTTCGACGACGCCGAGAGGATGCTCGACGAGGCCGCGCTCGACGCCGTCAGCGTCTGCACTCCCACATTCACTCACGCATCGCTCGTCGAGGCGGCTGCCTCCAGAGGCGTCCATGTGCTTTGCGAGAAACCATTCTCCGCTTCCGTCGAGGACGCCCGCCGCATGATATCCGCCTGCGACGACAACAGCGTCCGACTCCATGTCGGCTTCCACATGCGGTACGACCGCGGGCTGATCCGGACAAGAGACCTCATCGCCGACAAGACGTACGGCGACTGCTTTCACGCCGAGTTCAGATGGCGCGGCCTAACCACTATGGGCAATGTGCCTATCGTCAACAAAGGACTGAGCCTCGCGAAGCTTCTCGGCTTCTCCACGGAAAAGTTCAGCCCCGATTGGCGGCTGCGGGATCCGAGGATTCCCGGCGGAGTCCTCGAAGTCTTCTGCCATCTGATCGACTTGGCGCTGTGGATGTTCGGCGAGCCGGACAAGGTGGAGGGCCACGCCCGCGCGGTGTCCCCCGACGCCGAAAAACCGGAGCTTGCGGTCGCCCTCTTCAAATACGACTCCGGCCCTTCAGTTTACCTGACGATGAGCAGCAGGACTCTTTCGCTATGGGAGTCCCACGAAGGGCGTTTCAACATGACCGGCGGCAATGTATTCTACGACACCAACTCGCAGAAACAGGCGGGGATGCCCGCCAGAGTGACGGTGGAGACCGATTCCGGACTTATGGGAACGCGCCGCTCGCTGCCGCCGTCGCTCGACTCGCGCCCGGCCCACAATCTGCCTCACTACCACAAGATAGACAACTTCATACTCGACGCCCTCGGCGAACTGCCTGACGAAGAGGACAGGCTGGTCGCCAGAGGAAAAGACGGGCTGGCCGTGGACGCTATTATAAGGGAAATAATGGAAGGCTGAGAGACGCCCGGGCGACTAATCCGCCGCCGCGCTTTCTCCCGCCAGATATCCTGTTGAAAACGCGGCCTGAAGATTGAATCCGCCCGTCGGGCCGTCGATGTCTAGAAGCTCTCCGCAGACGAACAGGCCGCGAGCCAGCTTCGACTCCATCGTCCTCGGATTTATCTCTTCAAGCGCCACGCCTCCGGCGGTGACGATCGCCTCTTCAATCGGGCGCGCTCCTTTCACCTCGAACCTCATCCCGGTCAGTTGCGTCTGAACGGCGTCGCGTTGCTCTTTAGTCACCTGAGACGCCTTGCGCTCCAGAGCGACGCCCGCCAGCCGCAGCGCCACCGGGACGGCTCTTTTCGGCAGCATCGTTTCGAGAGCCTTGCGGACGCTCCCCGCGCCCGCCGCCTCGAACTCCCGCAGCAGCCTCGCCCTCACCTGCTCCTGCGACATCGCGGGCTTGAAATTCACCACAAGCTCCATCCGCTCTCCCGGCTTCTTTCCGGCCGCTATCTTTCCCATATCCAAAATTATCGGGCCGGTGGCCCCGAAAGGAGTGAACATCATTTCTCCGAATTGCTCTTTGACAACCACTCCGCCGGACGTCAGCGCGGCGGAGACGTTTTTCAGGGACAGCGGCGACAGCGCGGGATGCGCGTCCCCGACCAGATCAATAGGCGCGAGCGCGGCGGTCGGTTGGACTATCGTATGGCCGAGTTCGCTCGCAAGCCGGTATCCGTCCCCCGTCGAGCCTGTGCCCGGATAGGACATCCCCCCTGTGGCCGCAATCACGGCGTCCGCGGCGAAAACAGCCTTCGAGCCGTCCGCGCCATACGCCGCGACTTCCGCCACTCCCCCGGCGGCAAGCCTTATCTTTTCCGCCCGAAGCCCAGTCATAAATCTAGCCCCGTTGTCCGCCGCCAGTCCTACCAGCGCGTCAACCACGTCCAGCGCCCTGTCGGACTCCGGGAAATACCTCCTGCCCCGTTCCTCCTTGACCCTGACCCCCCGCGATTCCAGAACAGCTATGATGTCCTGTGAATAGAACCTGCCGAAAGCGCTGTGGAGGAAACGCCCGTTCGTCCCGAACGCCTCTATCGCGGCGGAGACATCCTGCCCCGTTGTAAAATTGCAACGGCCTTTGCCGGTGATGGCAAGCTTGCGGGCCGGGCGCTCCATGCGCTCGATGACAAGCGTATCCGCGCCGAGTTCCGCCGCGCGCGCCGCAGCCATCAGCCCGGAGGCTCCGCCGCCTATCACTATTATCCTTTTTCCCAAAACGTCCGCTCCGCGCCGCATTCCGCGCGCGCATTCTTTTGATAATCTAATGCGACGGGCCGAAATATGGAATAGCCGCGCGATATCGCGCCCCTCTCAGGCTATAATTATCCTGCGCGCCCCACGGCGGCGAACGATAAACCCGAATCCGTCATTAGGATTCGGGAGCGATTGTTCAGATTCGTCGGCTCTATCGACGAATCCGGGATAAAACAGGAGCATCGTTGGAGAAAAAACGTCTGGACATATTGCTTGTAGAGAGAGGGCTTGCGCCGACGCGCGAGAAAGCCCGCGCTATCATAATGGCCGGAGAGACGCTGGTGAACGACGCCCCGGCGACGAAACCCGGAACCTCCTACCCGGTGGAAGCCGAGATAAGGCTGCGCGGGACAATCCGCAAATACGTCAGCCGGGGCGGACACAAGCTCGAAGGAGCTCTCGACGCCATGCGGCTCGACCCGTCAGGTCTGGACGTCATAGACATCGGGGCTTCCACCGGCGGATTCACAGACTGCCTTCTGCAAAGAGGCGCTCGCTCCGTCCACGCGGTGGACGTCGGATACGGACAACTCGCGCTCAGTCTCCGGGACGACCCCAGAGTGACCGTCATCGAGCGCGTCAACGCGCGCGGCCTCGAACCGGCCGCGTTCCCCTTCAAATTCGACCTCGCCGTCATCGACGTCTCTTTCATATCTCTGTTAAAAATCCTTCCGGCGGCGCAAGGATTGCTAAAAAGCGACGGAGCCGCCCTTGCTCTTATCAAGCCCCAGTTCGAGGCGGGCCGCGAGCGCGCCGGCAAAGGCGTCGTGCGGCGGCCCGAGACGCACATCGAGATACTCAAAGAAACCATATCCGGAGCCGATGCCATCGGATTCCATGCCGCCGCCCTCTGCCACTCGCCACTGCCCGGCCCGAAAGGCAACATCGAGTTCTTCGTCCTCCTCAGAACAGACAACCACGGAGTCTTCGCGCCCGACATCGACTCCGTCGTCTCCTCCGCCCATTCCGCTTTGGCTCCCCCCGATTTCAGTTGACACTTAAATCATAATTACTATAATTGACTGTCCGCTCCTTCAGGAAACCCCGAGGGAGCGAAGCCAATCAGATCTACCATTCCGCCGGGGCACGCCGCGCCCGGAACTTCCGGCGGATTTGACTGTAAAAAACATGCCGACAGCCGCGCGGACGGGCCGACTGCCCGTTTCCGAATCCTCCGGGCGCATAATCAGGACACAATTGCGGCGCTCGGCTCTCTTCGCTTCGCCGCCTTTAACCGGGCCGCATCTTTGGGAGGTCAGCCTTATGCCCAGACCGTCGAGAATTGAATTCCCCGGCGCTCTTTACTTCGTTTCTGCCCGCTCCATGCCGGACCAGCCTCTTTTTCAGGACAACATAGACCGCCGCCGCTTCCTTGAAATCATCGACGCCGCGCTCAAAAGATACACCCTATCCCTGCATGCTTACGTTCTTCTGGACGACGGATACCGGTTGCTGCTCGAAACCCCTCTCGGAAATCTCACTAAAGCCATGCAGTACGTCAACAGCCACTACACCGCTTACGCAAACACCCGCCGCAAGAGAACATCTCAGGTTTTCAAAGGCCGCTACGCCAGTTCTCTGATCGATAAAGACCGATACCTTCTTAAGCTCGTCCGATACATACACTACCTTCCGACGCACCTGAAACTCTCCCGGTCGCCGGAATCATACCAGTGGAGCAGCCATCAAGCGTACACGCGCGGCGCGGCCCAGCCCCCGTCCGTATCCGTCAATGACGCTCTCTCATGCTTCGGCGGAGACCGCGACAGAAAAATCCGAAGGTTTCAGGAATACGTGTCGGCGGCGGCGGGAATCAACATGCAGGCGATGACAGTTTTGTTGAAAAAGTCGCGAACTCTCGGAAATGTGGATTTCGAAGACAAAGCCGTCCAAGCCGCCCAGACGCCGCCTGTAAAAATCCGCCCTGAATCGATTATCGACATGACCGCCGAGTTCTTCAAAGTCGAAAAACAGTCGATTCTGGACAATAAAACCAAGCCTAACTACCCCCGGAACGCAGCGATTTTCCTTTGCAGAAACATGACGGACACTCCTCTGGATTGTCTGGGCGACATGTTCGGCGTCGGGCCGTCCTCGGTGTGCAACACCGCAAAACGGGTAGACGCGCATCGGCGCGGGGAGGAATCTCTCGCCCGCACACTTGGCGAACTCGAAAAATCGATAAGAGCGCGCGCATAATATTTCGTCGGCGGCCCCGTCAAAACGCCCTCGAAAAAACAACTGAACTTTCACCGGGGCCGGTTCGAGCCGGATTTCCCGGCTTCCCTGCCAAGATTCCCTATGGGTTGAATAATAAAAAAGCTTGTGTTAATATATTCGGAATCCGCGAGCGCGGATTAGGCTGTAAAAAGAAATAGCTATGAAACACCGCGCGGATTCGCCGGCGGCTCCGGCGGGTCCGTGTTAACGTTCATGGCAGGGCCGGACGAAGGCGGAGAAGAGGAGCATAGCAATGAAAAGGACGTATCAGCCGCACAACAGACGCAGAAAACGCGTGCATGGCTTCAGAGCCAAAATGAAAACCAAAGCGGGACGAAGGGTTATCAATGCCCGGCGCAAAAAAGGGCGCAAACGGCTCACTGTCTGACCGGCGAGCGCCCCGGGAATCTGTCAGCGGTCGCGGCGATATTTCCGCCCTTTTCCGTTCGGGCGCGAGAGCTTCCGGCGAAACCCTGACGCTCATTTACCGTCCGGGGCCTTCTTCAGGCAGATGTTCCGTTTTCGTTCCGGTGAGACTCGGCGGCCCTGTAACGCGCAACCGCGCAAGACGGGTTCTGTCCGAACACATCCGAGTCAACCCGCACCCGGCAATGAACGGCATAGACTTAATTGTTCTGTTGAAAAAATCCGCCGATCGCGCCGCGCTGGAAAAAGCCAAAGCCGAATTCAGGCCGCTGCTCGACCGGATTTACAAGGATAATTAGTGTTAGCCCGAATCGCAATCTTCGTTCTGAAGATATATAAAAAGCGCATTTCGCCACTGCTTCCTCCGGCATGCAGATACACTCCCACATGCTCGGAATACGCAATGGACGCGCTACGCGAATACGGATTCGCCCGAGGCGGCGCGATGGCCGCTTGGCGTCTCATCCGTTGCAACCCCTTCGCCCGCGGCGGCTATGACCCGGTTCCGCTCCGCGCGGCCTGCGACAAAGAACTAACAAATCCCGACAAGGCGGCTATATAAAGTGGACCTCCTATCAGACATCTTTCTTCGGTTTCTTGAATTTTCCCACCAGTTCACACGCAACTACGGCTGGGACATCATCCTGCTCACATTCATCATCAGGTTGATTCTTCTCCCCCTAACGTTCAGCGGGTTGCGCGGCATGAAAGCCATGCAACAGGCTCAGCCGCGCGTCAAAGAACTCCAGACCAAGTACAAAGACGACAAAGAAAAGCTCAACAAAGAGCTTATGGCCCTATACAAAGAGGTCGGCTTCAACCCGATAAGCGGCTGTCTGCCGATGGTTCTGCAGATTCCCATCTTTATCATGCTCTATCAGGTTCTGCGCCTGCCAGAAAAAAACGGCTTCATTCTGGTTAATGAATCCTTCTACGGACTAGACCTCACCACCGCCGCCATAACCAAACTCTCCAACGATTTCCTCGCCAACCTGCATACCGTTATGCCCGGCATGATCGACCTCAGCTTCCTCGGCATCGGATTCCTCAGGGACACCTACCTCTACGCTCCCGCTCTCATCCTCGTGGCGGTCATGGCCGTGACGACTATCATGCAGCAGAAGATGATGACCATAGACCCGTCGCAGAAGACGACCATGATCATGATGAACTTGATGATCATATATTTCGCCTTCCTCATGCCGACGGGCGTTCTCCTTTACTGGGGCGTCTCCAACCTCCTTCAGTTCGCCCAACAGGCCGTCACCCGCACTCCAGCCAAGAACGTGACGGACACCAAGAAAGCTTCCGAAAAAGCCAAGACCTCCCGAACCGACAAAAAAACCGACTCTCCACCGGATAGTATTAAGAAGGAAAAATCCGGAGACGGCGACTCAAAGAAATCCAGTCCGGCAAAAACCGCCTCCGCCCCGAAAGCGGCGGAACCTAAGTCCGGCGGCTCACAAAAAAAGAACTATCCGGCGCAGAAAAGCGGCGGCTCGAAGAAAAGCAAGAAAAGAAAAAAGCGATAGTCTTAAAACCGAACGATTGAAACAGTCCGGAGAAGGCGGATGTGTCCGCCTCGCGCCGAAATCGATATTCTACAGGTGATCCTCATGAAAGAAGTCATTCAGGAAGGCCGCACGCGGGAAGAAGCCCTAAAGGCAGCGCTGGAAAAACTCGGCGCGGACGAAAACGACGTTTTTGTCGAGGTTCTCGAAACTCCCCGCGAGGGCCTGTTCGGACTCATCGGCTCCCGCAATATCAAACTCCGCGTCGCCCTAGTCAACACAGCCCCGGAACCTGAAATCGAACCAGACCCCAACCGCATCGCCTCCACCCTCCCCGGCAGCCCCCGCGTCTTCTCCGACGACACTCCCGAAGACCAAGTCCGCGACTTCCTTGAAAAAGTCTTCAAATGCCTCGATGTGGAATGCGATATCGACGTGTGCGAAGGACAGAACGACATCTCGGTCGACATTACTGGCAAAGACGCCGGCGTCGTCATTGGCAAATTCGGCCAGACACTCGACTCCCTTCAATTCATCACAAACGTCGTCATGACGAAAAAATTCAGCAACAAAAAGAAAGTCGTCATCAACGTCGGCGACTACAGGAAACGCCGCGAGGAATCCGTCCACAAGATGGCCCGCTCCGTCGCCAGAAAAGTCATTAAAACCCACAAACCCGAAGCCCTCGCGCCCATGCCCCCTCAAGACCGCCGCATCATCCATCTCGCTCTGGCCAACTACAAAAATATCGTCACCACCAGCGAAGGCACAGGCAAAAACCGCAAAGTCGTCATCTCCTTCAAAAGCGGCAACCCGACTAGGTGATTTCTTTCTTGCTTTTCGGCATGGACTGACAACTCTCAAACCGCTCTTATTTAGATTTCGCATCCACAGCCTTTGTGCGTCCCGCTGGAATTGGCGCGCCGGTTGAAGTAGAATGAACTCGTAGAATCCGCCTTCTGAATTCCGGGCGGAAAACAGCGGCCAAAGGAACGAATACATTGAAGAAAAGCAGCGGAGGGGGAGACCTGTTCAAAGCGCGGCTCGAAGAGAATCTCGAGCGGGCGCAGGCGCTCGCCACCCGCATGAGACCCTCCAAGCTGGAAGATTTCGCCGGGCAGGACCACCTTCTGGGCGAAGGCCGCCCCCTGCGCAAAATCCACGATTCGGGCATACTGGCCTCGATGGTGTTCTGGGGGCCTCCCGGAATTGGAAAAACCACGCTCGCCCGCATAATCGCCCGCCGCGCGGGCGCCCACTTCGAGGAATACAGCGCTGTCACTTCTAAAAAGGAAGATATCGTAAGAGTCGTCGCCGAGTCCGAAGACCGTCTCGCCGCTCACGACAAGCGCACGGTCATCTTTGTTGACGAGTTCCACAGATTCAACAAAGCCCAGCAGGACGCATTCCTGCCCCATCTCGAAAGCGGCCTGCTCACACTCATCGGGGCAACCACCGAAAATCCGTACTTCGTGCTCAATCCGGCGCTGCGATCGCGCCTTTCCATTTTTCGCTTTAACAGACTGGACGCCGCCGCGATGACACGGCTTGCCCTGCGGGCGGCAGAAACGGCCAGAGCCGCCGCCCTCCCCATGCCCCCCGCCATCCCTCAGGCAGCTCTCGACGAGCTTCTGCTTTACTCCAACGGCGACGCCCGCGTTATGTTAAACCTGCTGGAGCTGGCGGCGCGGGTTGCCGGAGCGGACGGCGAGCTGTCCGCCGACCTCGTGCGCGAAACCGCCGGGATGAGACAGCTAGACTACCAACGGCTAGGCACGGACAGGTTCGACATGGTGTCGGCCTTCATCAAGAGCATGCGCGGCTCGAACCCCGACGCGGCCCTGCACTGGATGACCCGTCTTCTGGCCGGAGGCGAAGCCCCGGAATTTATCTCGCGCAGAATGGTAATCTTTGCCGCAGAGGATATCGGTTGCGCCGCCCCGAACGCCATCAACGTGGCTGCTTCCGCCGTCCGAGCCGTTGAATTCGTCGGCATGCCAGAAGCCCGCATCCCTCTGGCTTTTTGCTGCGTCTACCTCGCCACATGCCCCAAAAGCAACGCCGCCTATTCCGCCCTCAAACTGGCAGAGGCCGACGTCCGCGACAAACCCCTCGGCCCCGTCCCTCTCCATCTGCGCAACTATGACTTCTCCGCCGAAAAAGAATCAGGCGACGAATACAAATACCCGCACGACTTTCCCGGCCATCACATCGACGCCGATTATTTCCCCGAAGAGATGTCAGGAACGGTTTACTACCGCCCCACCGAGCAGGGAAACGAAGCGGCTATCGCCCGGCGGCTCGAAGCTTGGAGAGCTAAGAATACAAAACCTATAGGCAATATCAATAAAGAATAACTTAAAACGTTTGAAAACCAATTGCATTAGACGACCACAATAAAAAAATAAAAAATAATTTCCGCGCATCCCTTTTTCTTCCTGTCTTTTCCTTTCCTACTGTCTATTATTTTGACATCAGGTCGGATTATTTTACATATCCGCTTGAATATAACCCCCTAATTGTGTTAGATTTGTGTTATTAATATTAGAATAGGATGTAGAGGGGCTATAGAGAGTGAGTTTTGAAACGTTGCTCCGAGGGCTGTAAGGCTCTCTTTTTTTTGCTCGGCTTTGTGCCCAGAATCCTTCTCGATTCATAAATATCCTTTTAATTAAAAGACAACTGATGTTGCCTTATGTCTGTTTAAAGGCGAGCGCTTCAATTCTCATTGCTTCAAGACAAAAAAAAGTAGCCCCCGAAAGTATGCGGGGGCCATAGAGGGTGAGTTTATAAAAACGCTGCTGCAATCAAATTATGAGCAAATTACTTGCCTTTCACTTTCACAGTGGCCGGAGCCGGGACTCCCTTGCCCTTAGCGTCGGGCGCGGAAGCGGCCGCAGGGGCCTTCAACGTGAACGACATCAACGCTGCCACAACGCAGATCGCCGATGCCACATAGAACGAATTCGTGTATGAACCGGTGCTGTCCTTTATAGCCCCGGCTATGAGCGGCATAATAAATCCGCCGACGCCCCACGCCGTGAATACCAATCCGTAGTTCAGTCCGAGGTTCTTCATCCCGAAGTAATCGGCTGTCGTCGAGGGGAACAACGACAGGCATGAGCCGTAGCAGAACCCTACGAGCAGAGAGCCGATAACAAACACCACGGTCGACTCCAGCCTCGGGAACATCGCCATGACAGCCGCCTGCACGATGAATACAACGAACATCGTAGTGGTTCGGCCTATCTTGTCCGACAGCGTCCCTGAGATGATGCGCCCGCTGGCGTTGCCGATAGACAGTATGGCCACGAAAACGAACCCGGCGAACGCTATCTTGCCGGCGGAGTTAAGCTCGGCGGCCAACTTCGCCATGAATGAAATAACCATCAGGCCCGCGCCTGCCGAGAACACGAACATTATCCACATAATATAAAACTGCGGCGTCTTCAACATTTCCGCCAATGAATAATCGACCGCAGCCGCTTTGGGCTTGGCTTTCGAATCTTTTTTCTTTGATGCCGCCATCGGTTCGGGTTTGTACCCGGCCGGGGGGTTCTTCAGCAATTGCGCGAAAACCACCGTCATCGCCAAGAAAAGCACGCCCAGAATCCGGAAAGCGTTCGAGCAGGCTTTCGAGTACTGCTCTCTGGCCTGATCCATCGTCAACATTCCCGCTTCCACCACCTGAGCTTCCGCTCCGGGAGCCTGCTCCATGATTATTTTTGCGGGATCGGGAGATTTCGATTTGATAAGACTATCCGTAAGGGGAGCGACATAGACGGACGCAAGTCCAAATCCGCCGACAACCAGACCGACTATCAGACCCTTTTTCTCCGGGGAAAACCATTTAATCGCGGGAGGCGTCGCCGCCGCGTATCCGAATCCTATCCCGGCTCCAGCCATTATGCCGAACCCTATAACCAGATACGGCAGGGCATTGCCCGGCGTCGCAAAACTCGATATTATGAAACCTAATCCGACTAGTATTCCGCTGATCGTCGCCACAACCCTCGGGCCGATCTTGTCCTGCAGCCTTCCGGCCGGAACCATCATCAGCGCGAACACGATAATCGCGACCGAGTACGGCAGCGCCGTGCTCTTGTCGGACAGGTCGAACGCGCTTGCCAGCGGCTTCTTGAACACGCTCCACGCGTACAACGCGCCCAGAGCTAGGTTGATCCCCGTGCCGGCAAAGGTGACCACCCATCCGTACGAACTGCTTTGCTTGCTCATCTGCCATTCCTCCGATGCCTATCGAACCGGTTTCCGGCCCGTTATATGTTCGGCGCCCTTTCCGGACTGCCGACGCTTTCGATTTAATCCTTAACGGCTTTTTGCCTGTTGCCCGCCTGCGTTCTGCATTTCCTTTTCTTTTCGTTCGTTCCGGCGCCCGAAAATTCCGCGTATTTTATTTCTGCGGCAAAATCTCCGCCAGCCCGTGCCGCGCCTTTACAATTGCGACGCACATTTATAATTAGGGAAATAACATATTCCCCATTTTGCGGATGATTATAAAACGTGTCAAATCAGTTGTAAAGCATTTTTGTTAAATTATTCACAATGAATATATCTGTATTCAAAGTGCCATTTTTTTACTTCTGGTTCCGGTTGTGTAACTTTTCACAATAAACTTTTACCGCCAATAGCAATTTCTTTGCTAACCTATTCAACCCGCTTGTTTTATAGTTTTTTTCTATATATATTTTTCTCGCTATTTCCACAACATTGTTTTATGCCTCCCTTTCCGAACAACTCAAATCCTGCTCGGTTCCCTATCGATGATAATTTTTCATGTTGCTAAAAGAATATTTGCATAGGAGCCGCCTTTTTAGCAACCCGGATTCGTCGATAGAACCGCCGAACCGGGTTTTTATTTTTCAACAACTGGAACCGCCTTCATCGTCGGGTGTCGAAACAAGTGTCGCGCAAAAACTGGAGGACAAAATGAAGATAACGACCAGATTCGCCGCCGCCGCCGCGCTGTTCGCCGCGCTAATGCTCTCTCAAGGGAACAAAGCCGAAGGACAGGCCATCGTGCTGCCCGGCCCGTGGCCGCCCATGCCCCCGGCGGAGCGCCCCGATACTCCCCTGCGCGTCGATACCAAGTCCGTCAACATCGAAATCAACGACCGCGCCGCCCGCACAACCTCCGTCCACTCCATATCCAATTCCAGCGGGCGCGAGCTTGAAGCGACATTTCTGTTCCCGGTCCCGGCGGGCGCGGCGGTCACCGGCTGGTCTCTGGAAATCGACGGCGCGATGGTCCCCGGCAAACTGTTGAACCGCGACGAAGCCCGCAAAATTTACCAAGACATCGTCAGGCGGCAAAAAGACCCCGCCCTGCTCGAATTCGCCGAGCGCGACATGTTCAAAGCGAGCGTCTACCCCGTCCCCCCGCGCGGTCAGCGCATTGTCTCCCTCTCCTACGACTCCGTCATCGACGCCAACGGCGATTCCTACAGATACGTCTATCCGCTGCCCGCCTCCTCTTCTCAGTCCCCTTCATCCGTCAGAGTCAAAATCAATTCGTCGAAACCCATAAAGAATATCTATTCGCCCTCTCATCCCATCTCCATCCACCGCGACGGCGAACTGTCCGCCGAAGTCGGCTTTGAAGTTTCCTCCGCCTCCCCGCGCTCCGATTTCTCCCTCTTCTACTCCGTATCGGAAGACGACATCGGGATGACCCTCCTCACCCACAGAGACGCCTCGGACGGCGGTTTCTTCATGCTCATGGCGTCCCCCAGAGTGGACTTTCCGGCGGACGACATAACTCCGAGCGACATCATGTTCGTCATCGACCGCACCGGCAGCATGAGGGGCGAAAAAATGGATCAGGCTCGCGAAGCGTTGAAATTCTGCCTGCGCGGGCTGCGCCCTTCCGACAGGTTCAACGTGATTCTCTTCAACGAGCGGGCGGAACCTCTTTTCGACGGGCTGCAAAAGGCGGAATCTTCCCGCGTCGACCATGCGCTCAATGTGGCCGACTCCATAATGGCCCTCGGCGGAACCGACATCGACTCCGCCCTCAAATCCGCCTTCTCCATGAAATACGACCCCGACCGCCCCGCATACGTCATTTTTCTCACGGACGGCCTTCCCACCGTCGGCGCAACCGACATCGCGACCATCCTTCGCAACGCCGCCGCCCGCGCCCCTAAAAACATCCGACTCTTCGTTTTCGGCGTCGGGTTCGACGTCAACACGCTCCTGCTCGACAAGCTAGCCGCAGAAAACCGGGGAACCGCCGAGTACGTCCGCCCCGAAGAAGACATCGAAGTGAAAGTCAGCGCCCTTTACAGGATGATAAGCGCGCCCGCGCTGACGGACATCCGGCTCGATTTTGGCTCGATGAACGCATCCGACGTGCTCCCCGCCGCCCTGCCAGACATCTTCCTCGGCTCGCACCTTCTAGTGACAGGCAGGTTCACAGGCGACCCCGGCCCCGTCCGGCTCACCGGCATGGCAGCCGGAGCAAAAAAAGAATTCGTCCTGCGCCAGCCGGAAAAAATCGGAAACAACCCCTTCATTGCTCAGATTTGGGCGGCGCGCAGAATTGGTCTTCTAATTGAAGAAATCAGGCGCGGCGGCGGCGATTATAAGCGCGAACTCGTCACTGAAGTAGCCTATTTAAGCAAAAAATACGGCATAATTACGGAATATACCTCGTATTTGGTCGAAGAACCGAACATGCGCCTCAGCGCCGCGCCTGCCGCTCGCTTTAGAGAACAAATGCTCACGGAAACCAGAACGCAAGAAGCCGCAGACGCGGTGAGCGGCGCATGGGGCGTAAACCAGTCCAAAAACGCGGGCGAACTCGCCCGCTCCGCAGCGCCCGTCTCCGCAAAACAGACCTATCGGGACAGAAACGACAATATCGTAAATATAACGAACGTCCGCTCCGTTCAGGGCCGCGCCTTCTACCTCGACGCCGGAACGTGGAACGACTCGCGTTATACCGAAAATATCAGGAATATTGCTAACATCAAGCCTTATAGCGAAGCACAATTTGCGATAATTCGTGAAATACCTGAATTGAGAGAATATTTCGCGATTGGCGAGAACATGAATATCGTTTTGGGCGACACGGCGCTTAGAGTCTCACCCGACGGCTACGAAACAATCACCGCCGACCAACTCAAAGCCCTCCTCGCCCGCCGCGATATGTTGTAACCCGCCGCCGTTGAATGAAATAAACCCGAATCCTTCGACAGGATTCGGGAGCTTTGTTCAGAGCGGATGAAACGCGGAATGCAAAGCGCATTTTTGCTGTGAATGGAACAGACGGTTATGAAATAAAATTACAACAATGCTATCTTCAGACAGCTAAAAGTCAAAATCCTCGACGGTTATCTTTCGAACAATATCTCCATGATTGTTGTATATGCTATGTTCATTGTAAAGATCTGATCTAGAGTCATGGCTAAGGTTTGCGGTCGATAAAAGAAGATCGTTGAATATTGTATACCTTATGTAAGGAATAGTACCTTTAGAAGCAACATTGCCATATGTCGATAATACATGGTATTCTCCGGAAACGCTTGGCATACCCAATAATGAGAATTTTTCAGTTAACGAATCAGCTTGAGCAAAAACAGGGCTAACTTCAGCTGTTTTATAGTTAATTAATATAGGCATGGACAATTGTTTGTTAGAAAGTGACATCCATATCCAGTTATCAGAATTGTAGGCTCCCTTCGCCTGTGTATTCCGCCTCAAATTAAAAGCTTCGGGTTGGTCGCTATGATTGCTTATTAAAGAGAAATCAAGACAGCCCGACTTCAATATAGTTTTATCGATAACATCTTCTATGAACAAACAAGGTGATGATCCATCATCATAATTTACGAGACGAACAATAGTTCTCCCGTCTCCTCTTAATACTAAACGCGGAAACGAGCCATAATCATAACTGTAGTTGCCGAGACATTTGCCTTCTAGGTCGATCAGGATTTTTACCCTGCCCTTAGACTTCGGACATAATGTCATTGTATCAGTGCCGCATAGCGGCGCATTCTTATCCGCGTATTCGGCATAACACTCTTGTGAACAATCTGGCAGATCTAATGCCAGAATATCATTGCTGAACCACCCTGTAAACTCTAGGCCCGGAACGGACATGCAACTTCCTGTGTTTTTGAAACCCCTGATTTCTACTTTATGCAATTTCCTACTTTTTAATTCTACTATATAACCAGAATATTCCAAGTGATCTTGGATGAATCTGCCGCGAATATTCTTTTCGTCATATTTGGGTGTTGTTTTTAATGATGTCATAGAGTTAAATAAAAATGCCGGTTGTATGGTGATGTAGTATTTGCTGGCGACGAAGAATACTTTGCTATTGTCCGGAGATATTACAAGATTAGTGTCTAAATACTCGCCTTTAGGCAGATTGAAGATTGTTTCGGCTCGTCCGGTGTTCACTTTGACAATCACGCCTTCGTTGCCATTTTTCATATAGAATAAGGTGTCTTTTTGAAATGACCATGATACTAGCGGCCATGCAATGTCGTACAAAATATTAACTCCACCACGGATGGATGGCCCCCCGTCAAGCTCTAATACCTTCTCATTTTTTCCGGTTTCTGCGTTGACAATGAGTATTTTGCCTTTGGGAGCCCTAAATGCAAGAGGTCTGTCAATCTTATAAGCTGTAAAAATAATCCTGTTGTCATGCGGCGACCAATCCGGCGTTAATGACATGCCAATTACTGGCTGACGGTACTTAGCGCTAGTTTCGTAATAGTATCCAAAAACCAATATTGCCACAGACACAAGAAAGCCGGAAAGCATTACTATTAAACAACGTTTGCGCCCTCTTCCGTCAGCAAAACCGTTCATCTGTCTGCCATACAACAAACACCGAACTACTGCTACACAGATAAAGAAAGCGAACAGAGGATCATGGATTTTTATATGCCAAACATTCAGTCCAAGGTTTATGTTTTTCAAACATATATACAAAACCAACGAGATGAGAGCTATTGATCGCCAATTCTTTCTGATGCTTGCGAGCTTCCCGCTTAAAACATACAAAAGCGCCGGAAGATATATTAAGACAGTCATAAGTCTGGGTATGTACTCATACTCAACGTTTATCAATGAGCCTACTAAAAACAAATGAATTATCGATAGCACAAGGGCGGGAAGCAATAATATGAAGACATTGCGAACAAAGCCTTCTTTTGCGTTAAGAGCATTGATCAATTGCGCTCTTATAGAAAGAACCACAGAGCAACAAATAAAAAACAAAGCTTGTATACAGGCGCTCTCGAATATTTCTAACGTCCCAAAATAGCGCATTTCATAATCAGAAGATATAGAAGCCAAAACATCAAAAAGGTAGAATAAAAACACGCCAATATAGCAAACAAACATTAAAAGGCTGAAAAATAAAAACGGATTATTTACTTCAGTCGAGCTATGCGAGTTTCTATTCACGTTCATGAGACTTATCCTATAAAGAGATCTAGAAATATGGCCCCGCATTTAAGAATATTACCTATACGCCGACATTCCACAAACCAAATCCTGCCTTGGCTCCAACTGACATTGAGCCTCCAAATTTCGGGCGTCACCATCTATCAGATTGCGTGAATGCAAATTACTAGTGTACATTTTACCGAAATACCTCATAGATATCTATTTGCAAGGAAAAGAAGTTCCGCAAGGCTTAATTAACTGAGCTGTTTTTTAGACAAGTGAGCGAATAGGGGTCACGAATAGGGGTC
>DIWT01000003.1 GCA_002435745.1 bacterium UBP15_UBA6099 | reverse complement strand
TTCATGAACCTTATGTTCTATTCACAGCAAAAAAGCGCCTTGCGCCTCGCATTTCATCCGCTCTGAAAAATCGCGACCGAATCCTAGCGAAGGATTCGGGTTGTTTGTGTTTGTGATAGTAGCTAGGGCCGGATTTGAACCGGCGACGCCACGGGTATGAGCCGTGTGCTCTGACCAGCTGAGCTACCTAGCCATGTTGTTCGGGGCCGGGGAACCGGCCCTGAGTTTCAATCGGCGCCGGACGATAACTGCGCTCCGCGCGCCGCGCAAAAAAAATCGGGGCGGGACTCATCCGGCCCCTTTCGGCCAAATTATATTGCCGTTCGAGTTGTTAGTCAACCGCGCCGGGAGTCCTTTCGGCGGAATATATCTTTCCGTCTCTGATGACGACTTTATTTTGGGCGGCGTTTCCGACTTCGGGGTCGTGGGTGACGATGACGAGCGTCTGTGCCGACTGCCTGTTGAGTTCGGCCAGAAGGGACATCACGGAGGCCGCTGAGGCTGAGTCCAAGTTGCCGGTCGGCTCGTCGGCTAGGATGACCGAAGGCCGGTTGGCCATCGCTCTGGCGATGCCGACGCGCTGTTGTTCGCCCGCGCTCAACTGGGAAGGCTTGTGTCCTGCGCGGTTGGACAACCCGACCGAGTCGAGGAGTTCGAGCGCGCGCCGGGTCCGTTCCGCGCCGCCCATGCCCGCCATCTCCATAGGAAGCTCGACGTTTTCGAGCGCCGTCAGAATCGGGATGAGGTTCACCCGCTGGAAAACGAAGCCGATCCGCAACAGACGCGTCCTGTCCAGTTCCGCGTCCGACATCCGGGACACCGGGTTGCCGTCGATGAAGATGTCTCCGCCCGACGGCCTGTCCACGCAGCCGAGCAGGTTGAGCAGTGTGGTCTTCCCGGAGCCTGAAGGGCCCATTAGGGACACGAAGCCGCCGCGCGGCACGGCCAAGCTTGCGCCGTCCACCGCGCGCACTTCCACCTCGCCCATCTTATATGTCTTGGTTACGGACCTTGCTTCCAGCGCGTATTCCATGCGAAACCGCCGCCTCCGGAGTTATTATACTCCATGCGGTCGGCGGTTTCACAACGTTGGCTCAACTTCCGCTGTCGCGGCGCGTTCCTTCCGTCAGCCGAATGACCGGCTAAGTCCGGGCGCCTCGTTTACGGCTTCCTCGGTTTTTTTGAAAACCTTCAACCTTTCGAGAAGGAACAGCCTGCGGAAGATTTCTTTTATCTGCGGCTGCAACTCTGAGATAAAGAGGCCTTCGCGGCTGAGGCGTTCGTTGAGCTGGACGATGAACCCGGCTCCTTTGCTGTCCACGAACTCCACTTCCGACATGTCGAGCACCACCGGCAGCCTGTTCAACTCAGGCAGACCGTCCAGATAGTTCTTCAATGCCCCGACGGTGTCGAACGCGAGTTCTCCCTTGAGGCTCACCACGTGGGTCGTCTGCGTGCTTTTGATTTTTAGGCTTAGCGCCATTTCGTCCACCTCCAGCGACATCTCCGGCTGTTTTCTCCGCCGCAATCGCCTTCACCCTTATATATACCCGCGTTCGGCGGCTTTAACGGACTTTAGCGAAAGGATTTTAATCACAAGGACGCAATGGGACGCGTTGAGCGAAAGCAAGCGCCCCGCGTCTCGCGTTTTGCCGCTCGGTTTTCCCGCAATATCGATTTCTTGTCGGGAATAAGGAAAAGACTGTTCGGATGCGCTGTGCGAGGTCTTCAGTTCGGGGCAAGAACGGTGAAGCCTTGCCAGAACTCCGGCAACTCGTCGTGGGAAGTTTTCATCAGGCGGCCGGATTTGAGCACATAGCGGACGCGGCGCAGAGCCGAGAGGTCTTCCAGCGGGTTGCCCTCGAACACCGCGAGGTGGGCGGTTTTCCCGGGGACGACTTCTCCGAGGTCCGGTCGGCCGATGAAATCGGCGGCTTCGTTCGTCGCCGCTCGTATCGCCTGCGCGTTCGTCATCCCGATGGATGTCAGACGCAGTATCTCATCAGCAAGTTCGCCGGGATACGCCACGACCGCTCCGCAGTCAGTTCCCGCGTACAGCTTCACTCCGGCCTCGAACAGTTTGCGGGTGTTGCGGTATTCGATTTCATAGCAGTATCTGTTAGCGCGCGTGTAACCGAAAGAGCCGTCGTAGCTTTCGCCTTGGAACTTGGTCCATGTCGAGCACACCCACAGCAGATGTTCGAGCGCCTGAGGCTCGAAGTATTCCTTTGCGCGCTCGCTGCGCAGGAATCCAAGCTTCTCTTCAAAACGGCCTTGGCTGTCGTTTATGGTCAGGGTCGGGATAACCGACGCCCCGTGATTCTTGAGGGCCATTATCTCGTCGTCCAGCAGGTTGCGGTCGTAAACTCCGTGTTCAAGGGCGTCGATTTTGAAATCGACCAGATGCAGCATGTCTTCCGACCAGTTGTGATGCACGCGCACTTTCAGGCCCAGAGCGTGAGCGGCGTCGCACACTCCCGCCAGCACTTCGTCCGAGATGGCGGGCAGGGAGCGCCCGTCGACGAGCTGTCTGGAAAGCCTCGTGTATCCGACCTTTATCACGGTCGCTCCGAGGCTGTGAAGATAGTTCACAAGTTTGGCCGCTTCGTCCGGCGACTGCGGCTGATACTTGGGCTGGCCCACAAGCGCCCCGACGGCTTTCGGCACGGGGTTTATCGCTTCCGGGTATCCGCCTTGGCAACTGAATATCCCGCCGGACATCATGACGTCCGGGCCGTTCACCTTGCCCGCCGCGATTTTCTTCCGTTGTCTCCGCAGCACTTTTATCGGGGACAACATGTCCACCACGCAGACCACGCCCGCCGCGAGCGTGTTCTCGCAGTTGCGGTCCATCTGCTTGAAAGTCCACATCCCCGGCACGCCCTTCTGCTCCGTCAGGTACGGGCTGAGGATGTGCACGTGAGTGTCGATGAGGCCCGGAGAGAGAGTGAGGCCTCCGAGGTCGAACACGTCCGCGTCCGCAGGGGGCGCGGACGCCGCGTCGATATCGACCACCTTCCCGCCGTCAATCAGCACGTTGGTCGCGTCAAGCAGTTTCCCGCCGGCGACATCCAAAGTCCTCGCGTTCCTCAGAAGCATCTTTCCGCTTGTGAAATCCACATTGGTCAGCATGGCGGTTCCCCCGCGAGAATTATAATGAGACGGCGGCGCAGATTCAATGTGAAAAAATTCACCAGCCTCAGGCGAGCTTAAATCTCAATTCAAAATCGACGAATCTTAATTATTGGTAAGAGCGCGGGCGGAGCGACGCTTCAGGCAGTAGTTCCACGGCTTTGTACAGGATGTCGTCTGGAAAACCGAGCGCGCGCTTCAGTTCGACATCCTTGTCGAAGATGTTCCGCCGCATGGAGAGTCCGAGCGCGCGGCGTGCGCCGACGTCGCGGACAAATAGCGCGGGTATCGGCGGCGCGGGAAAATCCGTCGCCTGCAGGCATCTCTGCGCGAACCCCTCGCGGGCAAGCATGGCGGGGATGTATTTGAACCTTGTGATTCCGGTGACCGCTCCGAGGTCTCCCCACAGGTTGGGATACTCGTCGAGCATAGCCAGATAGTCGTCGAAATATTCGATGGGATGTCCTATTCCGGATGTGCCGGCGTGGGCGGCGATGACCGTCACGCCTTCGTCCAGCGCGACGCGCAGCAGTTTGGGGTCGCCGTACGCGTGGTTCAGCGTTTTTACGCAGTGTTCGTATCCCGTGTGAGAGAGCAGGGGGAGTTTCAGTTCCGCCATCTTGCGGTAGAAGGGGAAGAAGGAAGGCTCTGCGGGATTGATGTCCTGAGAGTTCGCCACCCACTTTATTAGAGCCGCGCTCTGCGCAGCCACTTTTTCCAACTCGTCCAGAGCGTCCGCCCGCGCCGGATTCACGGAAGCGCCGAAGATGAATTCGGGATGCCTCTCGCAGAGCTTCAGGCAGTATTCGTTGGGGATGTATGCCGACGTGCGCGCCGAGTCGAACGCGCCGGAAGAGTCGTAAACTCCGTCGAAAGCCAAGACCACGGCCCGGTCGGTGGTTGACGACTCGCGGATTTCGCGCGCCAGCCGGTCCGCGTACGTCCTGTCGAATGCCTCGTCGTCTCCGCGCCATCCGTATTTCGCGCCGAGGCAGAGCGACATCAGGCTGCGTCGCATCTTCGCGCACACCCGCGCCCCGTTGGCCTCCGCCACCGCCAGTATGTGAACGTGAACGTCTATCGATTCTCTGTCGCCGTTTTTCATGCGGATATTATACTGACCCCGCGCCGATTGGAAACAATTATTCCGAATCATATTCACGGTTCGGGGCAATGCTGTTCAATCATCAAAAGTCAAAAAAGTAAAAGCTTTTATTGCGATATTGATTTTGGTGTAGGGCGGCATCGCCGAATGCCGCCGATATTTTAGCGGAAAGACGCGTCAGACGAGGTATTTTCGATCGAGGCTGCGCAGCGTTATCGCCTCTGCGACGTCTTCGACGCGGATGTCGTCGCGGCCCGCGAGGTCGGCGATGGTGCGGGAGAGTTTCTTCACCCTGTCGTAAGCGCGCGCGGTGTAGCCGAGCTTGCGGATGGCGCTTTTAAGCAACTCCTCGGCCTCTGCGGGCAGGGAGCAGTATTTGCGCGTCATGCGGGCGTTCAGGTCGGCGTTTGAGAATATCTTTTCGTCCGCGTATCTGGCGAGTTGGCGGTCGCGGGCGGCGTTGACCCTCGCGCGCACGGCCTCGCTCGTCTCTCCCGTCGGGGCTGACGTCAGTTTCTCCGGGTCGAGTCTGGGCGTCTCGATGTGGATGTCGATCCTGTCAAGCAGGGGACCTGACACTTTTTTCATATAGTTTTGAATCTGGGTCGGCTTGCATGTGCAGGGATTCACGTAGTCGCCGTGCCAGCCGCACGGGCAGGGGTTCATGGCGGCGGCGAGCACGAAAGACGCGGGAAACGTCAGGGTGGTGGCGGCGCGGGCGATGGTTACGTTCCCGTCTTCCAGAGGCTGCCGCAACGCTTCCAGCACGTCTCTTTTGAACTCCGTCATCTCGTCCAGAAACAGCACGCCGTGATGGGCGAGGCTGACCTCTCCGGGTTTGGGAATGGTTCCGCCGCCGATCAGGGCCACGTTGCTGATAGTGTGGTGCGGTGAGCGGAAAGGGCGCTCGCGGATCATCGCATCGCCCGCGCGCAGTTTTCCGGCGACGCTGTAGAGTTTGGTCGCTTCGAGGGCTTCGTCCCGCGACATGCGGGGCATGATTCCCGGCAACCGGCGCGCCAGCATCGTTTTGCCGCCGCCGGGCGGGCCGATCATCATCAGGTTGTGATTGCCCGCCGCCGCTATTTCGAGAGCCCTCTTTGCCTGCTCCTGTCCTTTGACTTCGGAGAAGCACATGTCGATGTCGGGCGCGCGGTCGAGCGAGTCGAAACCGGTGTTGGGATGAGGAGCGATGGCTCGCCTGCCTTCCACGAACATGACTACTTCCTGTAGACAGTCCGCCGGATATATCTCTATGCCGTCCACAAGGGCGGCCTCCGCCGCGTTGTCTCTCGGCAGCACGATGCCGCGCAGGCTCGCGGAGTCGCGGACCATGAGCGCCACCGGCAACGCTCCGCTCACCGGGCGCAACATCCCGTCGAGCGCAAGCTCTCCGATGAACACCAGACCATCCAGACCGCCGGGGGAGCCGTTCAGCGCCGTGTGCATTGCCACCGCAATCGGCAGGTCGAAGGACGGCCCCTCCTTGCGCACGTCCGCCGGAGCCAGATTCACCGTCACCCGGTCGCCGGGAAAATCAAGGTCGCTGTTGCGCATCGCCGACCTGACCCGGTCGCGGGATTCCTTCACCGCCGCGTCCGGCAGCCCCACGATGTCCGTGCGCGGAAGCTGAGAGCGCGAGATGTCAACCTCCACCTCGACCACGTACGCGTCCACTCCCAGCGTTGTTGCTGAATGAATCCTCGAAAACATGGCGTTATTTTAACCCGCCTACGCCGCTTTTACAAGCCTCGCAGTTAAGGGAAAGCATTAAACCCGAATCCGCCATTAGGATTCGGGAGCGATTGTTCAGAGCGGATGAAACGCGGAACTCAAGGCGTATTTTTGAAGTAGGGGCGGGGTTGCCCCGCCCCAAATTGTCGCAGTTAATAGGCGAGTAAAACGCGTCTCTAATGAACAAAAACAATGTGGCTGCAACGAAGCAGTTCGCCGCTATGAACAATAGCTCCGGTTCGCCGATTCTATCGGCGAATCCGTGTTAAACAAAATCCCTTGAAATCCCATAATAAACATTTCTTAATAGCCCGGCGGGGAAGTTTCGTTTTTCCATAGACGCGTATCTTGGGAAAAACATTATGAAAACGGTGTTATGCCAATTCTTAATTGGTTTTACCCATCTCACACCCACAACAGGGTTGTGGGAGCAATCCGGCACAATGAGTAGAACCATATAATGCTTCGCATAATGGCAAGCTTGTTATAAAGCCAACCCGGCGAGTCGCCTCTTTTGCTCACTCCCGCATTCCCCTATATAAAAACCCGCTATTGCAACCCGTTTTCATACGTGACGGTTTTAAATGGGAAGCTACTGTTGGTGAGAGTGGATGATTTCTGCGAAAAACAAATGGAATATGCAGTTGGACAGATCGATATGTTCCCATTCGAACCATGACCACGTTGCTTTTCCTATTATGAATCCGATTCATTCACCCAATTCCATAGAATCCTTCAGTCACTGCGTATATAAGATAAAACCTAAAGTCTTATCTAAATCTCAATAGCAATATGATATAATCTCTTAAGTCAATCATATTGTTGCTTCTAAGCTTTATGTAAGCGCAAGGGGGATAGGCATGAGACGAGTAAGACAAATATCGTTGTGGATGCTTCTTATTTTGCTGTTCTCCACCTCATGCTACGCGCTAAAGGAGAGGGATGTATGGGAGGACAAAGGTTCCTTCTGGAACGGGCGCGTATGGTTTGGAGTGCGTTCCCATGATGTTGGCGAGCCTGAAAAGAGCGTTACATGGATGCTATATAGCGTTGAGCCGGGCAGTGAAGAGAAACCTAGGGTAGAGGCAGGTGTGTCTATTCCACTGGAGCTTTTCTGGCTTTTCGACGGTGAAGACAGGCTTTGGGTAATTTCGGCAAAATCGGTGGGCTACTATAAAGATGGTCAACTCACATTTGTTGATATGAAGAATAAGTTATCGGATATTACGAAGCCTTTTCTGTATAATGGCAGGCCAGCAGTTGTGGATAACGATGGCTATTCCCTTACTTTGTATACACTTGGAGAAAATGAATGGACTAAAGGCGAGTCATTCACGGTTAAACATAATCGCCCGGATAAACATATCTGGTGGTATATGGAAGTCATCGCCGACCAAGATATATTGCACTTGTTTCTACAGAATAAGGACGGCTTAATATATCATTATGAAGGTATCCCAACAGGAGAATACGAGGATGTAACGCAGTGGGAATTGCTGACCACAATAGGCGGATATTGCTGTGGCGGATACTGGGCCAGTGTCATATTCAAAGATCAAGTGACTATATTTTATCCTGTGGGTGGTCTGTTGGCTCACATAGAGGGGTTCAAACTGGCAGAGAACAAGTGGGAACGTTTTTTCAAGCCCAAAGCAAGCATATATGCCACCAACTGTTACGGAGTCTATCCGACAGGACAGAATGATGATTTCCTGCTGTTGCATGATTCGGAAAAAGGCTGGCTGGAAGCAATAACATTTCAAAATGGTGAAGAAATATCAAGAACTATGCTGGGTTCTAAACTTACTCTGTATAATCTGTCGATTAAAATAATTGCCTATGCTATACTGATAGTACCCGTTGTTCTTTTGATATTTTTCTTCGTCAGGTTTTTCAGGAACCCATTTAAAGTTTCCAGATTTGCGCTCACCCGCTTCCACGAAACAAAAGAATATCCGAGAGAGAAGGTTGACGTTGCGGCAATAATGAACGCAGAGTTTAAGAAGATCAAAGGACTTAATGTGAAAAAGTGGCCTGAGAAGAATGCAATATCAGTCCGGCATAGTTTCTTCCAGAGTTCGGCAAACTTTGGATTCACTCCGCTAATCCCGGCGATTATCGAGTTTGAGGAAGCGGGTAGAGTTGTAAAAGTTACAATGACAGTAAAGATGCCGTTGACGATGGTTATCCTGTTTGTTTTGATGATTCTGTCGATATGTATTTTTCTTCCGTTCGCGATATGGGCTTGGAGTTCAACATCTAAAAACAAGTGCTCTCAGTTCTTCCACCTGTTTTTAGTATCGCTTGGAATTGAAGAGGCTGTGGATGCAAATGAATTGATTTAAATACAATGCTCAAAAGAATAGTGGCGAATCTTCTTGCGCTCGTGTAATTATTAGTTCTGCTGTAGTCACCTGTTTTGGGGTGAAGAGTTGTTTGACCTGATGCTGGGCTAACTGCGATTCAGGAACAGCCGAAGGCACACATGCTGGTTTTGAAAGCAGCCGCTTATAATAATTTTTCGATTTCTTTTTTTTCTTCGACTCCAAAATATACAAGGATAAGATCAAAAAACTCTTTGAATTGTTTTTTCCCCATTCTGACCTGAAATAATAATGCTACTGGAACTACAACGAAGAACATCATAAGTGTGATATAAACAAGCATGTTGCCCTTTGAATCTATGCCATATGTATTTGATAGAAGCGGTATAAACACAAGAAAAAGACTCAAAAATATCAACAGAAGAAAATTAGGGAGCTTTGAAACAAGTTTGATTTTTACCTTGCCTGCTGACTCATCAAAATACATGATTGATAGTGAAATGGCCTTCATCCCGCAACCCGGAGTTAATCGCTGCGAAAATTTCGGGCGTATTGTTAAGGCTTTGTGTTCCGGACGAGGCTTTATTACATAGGATTTGGTCTTGGAGTAATCGCGTGACATTATATCGTGGACATTTACTTCGTCTATAGGATACTCCCTTGTTTCCGAATACTGCGTGATGGCATACCTGTAAGCCCAGAATGGATTTAACATTATTACGACAAGTCCGCCGATGAGTATGAAAATGAGCAGCAGTTCGAAGAACAGCATTGCCCCCAGCATCGAAACCTCTCCGATTCTGAAGGATGATACAACTTTGTCGCCATCAACCACAATGCCCTTAGCCCTATACATAGTCTCCTGAAACACTAAATAATTATTTCCCGCTATTGGGAAAACCCCAAAACTTCTCTCTCCGGCGAATATCGAGTTGGCGCTTCTATAAATATTCTCCCATCCATTCTCTGTTAAAACAAAACCTTCTATCCCACCCCATAAGAAACTCCCAACACTATAAAAAACGCTAGGTTTGCCGCCAATGTCAGCAGTTACCCAATATCCGCTATAATCTGTGACAGGTTCCCACTTTTTATATTCGGCATGTTCCTCGTCTGGTATTCCTATGTGATGATATATACCTCCCTTATTGCTCAGGAATAAATGTAAATCATCACCTATCACGATAGTTTCGAGAAACTCATCCGCATCATCATCATTATCGTGAACGAGTTTGAAGGAACTCACTTCCTGCCAAGCATCTTCACTGAAAGATTTCAAGATATAGTCTTTGCTCTTATGTTCAATTACAGTCGGGAAGCCATGAAATATAAACGGTTTGGTAAAATCAGCAGGCATTTCATCCGTTTCAACTTGCAGATATTTTTCCCCCTTGAAATACCCCGTGGTTTCATCGGAAATTAGCCATAATCTGTCAGTATCGCCTACCATCCAGAAGCTTCTAACGGGAAGTTTGATCTGAAACTCAAGTCGGGGAGGTTCCTTTGAGTTAATATCATAACTGTAAATCTTGTGGCCCCTTTCGCACAACAAACCCTCACACTTCTTAGGCATCCGTTCAGAAAACCAGAATCGGTCATTCCAGTATGCCGCTCTGTCTGTGTTTATCGTGTACAATGCTGAGAAGGAGCATTTGGGGGCTAGGAGGATAATTGCAGTGACAACAATAATTGTTCGTATCGGCGTTTTCATTTCCCTCCCGCATATACGATAACTCATTCACTACCGATATGGCCATGTTAATATTTTAATTACCTATCATCATATGTTAACACAATAACTATCAAAATTCATACTCCAACACCATGTTAAAAGCTTCTTTGCAAATAGATGAATGTTTAACGTGTTCTTAATTTACCCAAATTTAATTCCCCTGTTTTTCTTATGCCTTGTTAGGATTAACTTCATAAATTCTACGACGATATTTCTGCAATATTATCTAAAAAATACAGACATATTAGAAAAATTGTTTCGCTCGCTTAGTTACAGCAATAATTCTCCTTGACAGACGTCAAGGCGATGGTGTCGTGGAGAGGGCGGGTTATTTGTTTTTGAGTTTCATGATTTTCTCGACGAGTGGGGTTCTGTCGAAATAGACTTCGTTGCGGCGGATTTTTCCGGAGTCGTCGAACTGTACGAAACAGACGCCGACGCAGACGAGGGTTTCGGCTCCCACAGGGATATCGGCCCGCCATTTGTTGAGGAAACCGCCTTCCATCGGGATGCCTTCTATCTGGGTCCACACCCAATCCGGGTTCTGCGCGAGAAGTTTTGCGAAGTATTTCAGCAGGGCTTCCTTGCCTTTGACGCCGCCGGGGATGGCGGGGTCGAGATAGAGGGCGTCGTCTGAATAGAATGACGCGAGTTTTGCGGGGTCGTTGCCTGTCCACGCGGGGAGCCATCGGGAAGCGAACTCGCGGGCCTGTTCTTTCGTCATCATCGCAATATGTCTCCAATGGTCAAAGACTGAATCGGCGCGGGCCGCCGGCGCGGGCGTCCGGGCCGTTCTGAATTAATTATAGCACACGCGGGGCGTGTCAGGCGCGTTGTTGCGCGGGGGGCCGGAGCGCGCTATTATTAGACGCGTTATCAGGGATTCCGGTTCTTGAATATTTATCTGGAGAGAAACCATGACAGAGGAAAAAAGCAAGCCGCTCGCGGCCCCGGTGAAACTGGCGGATTTCGTGGAGTACGCGGAAGGGTCGGTTGTCAGCCGGGAAGTCATAAAGAAGGAAACGGGGAATGTGACGCTGTTCGCGTTCGACGCGGGGCAGGGGTTGAGCGAGCACACGGCTCCGTTCGACGCGATGGTTCACGTGCTGGACGGGGAGGCTGAGATATTCGTGGGAGGCGAGCGGAATCTGGTGGGGAGCGGGGAGGCGATAATCATGCCCGCGAACGTGCCGCACTCGCTGAACGCGGCGTCGAGATTCAAGATGGCGCTGATAATGATAAAAGCGAAGAGTTGAGAAGCGGCGCGCTTGCGGCGCGGGCGCGATGTCAGCGCGGGGGCGCCACAGGCGGAACGATGTTGGCGGGCATCCCCGGCTGAGACAGCCGCCTGTATTTCTCCGCCTCGTCAAGCATCCCCAGTTCTGTGTATATTCTTTCATACATAAACATATCGATGGTCTCTGTCGGGCCTGTCATGCTCTTTTCATCCAGCAACTTCAGCGTTTGATAGAAATGCTTTTCGCTCTCGGCGTAGTCGCCCTGCTGTTTGAGAATCAGCCCGGTGAAGAATCCGCATTCGATGTTGCGCGGATGAAGCGACGTGCATGTCCTGAAAAGTTCGAGTGCGGGCGCTATGCGTTTCTGCGACCAGAAATTCTGCGCGGTTTCCGATATGAAATCGGAGACGATGGCGCTCCCGGCGTTTCCGGCGGCGGCGGGATGTTTGCCTAGCGCGGCCAACTCCTCCATAGAGATCAACTGCGGTTCGGACGATAGTTTAAACAGGAACCCTTCCGGGTGGAACTGCATGAGTTTATACAGGCGGGAAGTCACCAGCTTTTCTATTTTATTGTAATACACGGGCCTTGACGGGTAGTTCATAAAGAGGAGCGTCTCGTGCATTATGGAAACGAGGCCGTCCAGCAGGCGCTCCCTGACGACGCGGGATGGTTTTTGAGTGGACGGCGCTATGCCGGCGAGTTGTTCGAGCAGGGCTTTGTAGTGTACTTCGGAGGGGATGATTTCCTGCCCGGCGGCAAGGAGCCGTATCGATTTTCTGTAAGGCTCATTGATGATGAATGGCGGGCGAACGACCACGATGTCGGGCCTGAGGTTGAGCGCGCCCTGAAAGTATTCGAGAGAAAAGAGGGGGTCGGGTTTGTGGTCGATGATTAGGACGGCGTCGCGTCTGGAGGTTTTGAGGATGGTTTCGGCGAAAGGGGCGGAGCCGTCATGTCTCATGTCCGCCAGCCTGTCCGAGTTGACGGCGAAGGGGAAGGCGGCGACGGCGGCGCACACGGCGCAGACGGCGGCTGTTTTGAGCGCGGAGGAGCGCGGGGAGGCGAGTTTGACGAGTTCGGCGATGCCTGCCGAGCCTGCGGCGACGAGCGCTGTGGCGACAAGGGCGAGATGGGCTTCTCTGACATTTTCGGGGGAGGCAAGGGCGGCAATGGCGGTTATGCCGGCGGCGGCCCAAAGGCCGGGGATGGACGCGTCGGCTCTATCCTTCCGGAGCGCGGTTCCTATAGCGCCCAGCGCGACTATGGGAGGGAAGGACGAGAAAGCGAGCCGCAGCAGCGAGCTGCCGCCGTACAGGAAGTTCGACGCCTCGACGCCTCTGAATATGAGCGGCGCGGGATTTGCGACAGGTGTGTTATATCCGAGCCACGGGGCCAGAGGCGCGTCCCAGTTTACGTAGATGGGCGGTCTGAAAGCGGCAAAAATCATAGGAGAAAGAGCGGCGAGCGCCATGAAAACCGCAGCCGCGATATAAGCCGGTCTTGCCGGGCCGAATCTGCCGCGAAGCGCCGTCGGGAGCGCCGCGCCAAGCGAGAGAAGCGGAAGAATCCCGTGGTGGAAAGCGCCTGCGGCGGCGGCGAAGACAAGGAGGGCCAGCGGCCGCGGGCCCGGTTCACGGGCGGCCCACATACACGCCGCAAGCGACACGGCGGCAATGAAAACTGTCCACCCTCCGGCTGACATCGTTCTGAATTGAGCGGCGATTTCAGGGGACGCGCAGAAGGCGGCGGCGGCGACTGCCCCGCCCGCGATTCCCGCGAAACCTTCCCCGGCGGCCTTGTTCACCGCGGCGAAAATGAGAACAGCCGACAGCGCGAAAACAATCGAAGCGGCCACTGCGGAGGCGAACGCGAAAGTGTCCACAGGGAGCGCTCCGGCCGCGCGACCAAGAATCTGTGGAAGCGGATAACCGAAGAATGAGATTTTACCGAGGACGGCGGAGCCAAGGCCGAACTCAGGGCCGTTTCCCCAGCCGAAAAATGACGCAGCGCGCGTCAGCGCCATCGCATATCCCGCGATGAACGCCAGAGCGACCGCGAGCCTCGAACTTTTCATTCCGCGCAACTCCGGATCGGGTTGTCACCCGTCGCCTTTTTTTCGATAGAACTCGTTGCCTATTCCGCGATACATTACCAAGCCCAGAACAGGGACAAGCAGCAAAACGAACCAGAACAATTTGTCCATCAGCCCGAAATCTTTTCTTCTGAGGCATTCGACCAGATGGTAAATCCAGAATACAGCAAACAGCGATGTCGCGGTAATGGCCGTGATTTTCAAAACTGTTTCGAAATGCATCGCGCGTTGCGAGTCCCCCGTTAAGCTTCATTGTAGATTCGCGCGGCGGGCGTTGTAAAGCGGAGGCGAATGAGGGGCGGGGCGGCTCCGGTTGATTGACCGCGCGCGGCGGGCGGGAGGTTTGTCATACGGCGGCGGTCTGCTAAAATGAAAGCGTGAACTATGAACCCAGCGATGAGGAAAAACAGCGGGCGGTCGATGCTTGCGGAATCACAAGACGATGACGACCCGGCAATGAAGGAATGTCGCCGATGTTCGCGGAAAGAGACTCTTAAGTTTTTATGAAAGCGGCGATAACGGCAATAGCGGCGCTTGCGGCGGCGGCCTCATGGTTTGCGGCTCCGTGGCTTCCGGTCGCGCTCGTCCCTGCGGCGGCGCTTGCGGCGGCTCTGCTGTGGACGGTTCCGCCTCCGAGAGAAGAAGAGTTGTCCGAGTTGAAGCCCGGCGGAGCGCGTGGGAAAGCGCGAGGCGCGAGCCTCGCGGGGTCTTGGGAGGCGAGGTTCAACGGCGGGGAGTGGGTGTCCGTCCGAGTTCCGGCGGATGTGGCGACGGTCGCAAAAGGATTGCGTCCGATAAGGAGAATAGAATACCGCCGACGGGCGGATTTTTCGGCTTTGAAACCCGGACAGAGGCTGTTTCTGATGTGCGACGGGATGGGGGGAACGGCGGACATATATATAGACGGGGAGAAGGCGGCTGCGCGCGTGTTCGGGTTTGCTCCGGTCGAGCTGGACATAACGGAGGCGGCAGGCGCAAAGACCGCCGCTGAATTGCGTATTGTCATCAAAGCTCCGCGCGTTTCCGAGAACCCCGGCGGACGCTCTGGGATGGCTCCGCCGTTCGCGGGCGGCGTGTACGGAGACATCCGCGTCCAAGTCAGGGACAGGGCGTCGATATCATCGATATCCGTCCGCTCGGAGGGCGGCAAGGACATAATAGATATTGAGCTGGAAGGAGAAACCGCGTCGCCTTCGGCGTTGGCGCACAAGGTCGAGGGCGTTTCCGTAGGAGCGGCGGCGGGCGAAGTCATCATCCCGCCGTTCAGCGGGGCGACGACAGCGAGAGTCGAGCTTGAGGGCGGCTCTCTGCCGAGGTGGACTCCGGAGTCGCCGGTCCTTTGCAGGGTGTCCGCGACGCTAATCTGCGAAGACATCAGACACACGGCGACGGTTGAGACGGCAGTTAGGGGCATCGAAGCGCGGGGCGGCCGGGTCGAATGCGAGGGAGGCGAAGCGAGGCTTAGGGGAGTCATAAGGAGCGCGAACTATCCGCCGTACGGCGCTGGAGCGCCCGCGTGGGCCTGCGCGAACGACGCCAGAAGCATAAAGGAGATGGGGCTTAACGCGGTATATTGCGACGGCATGCCTCCCGGCGAGGATTTTTTATCAGCATGCGACCGCGCGGGGTTGTGCGTGATTGCCGATTTTCCATGGGAGGCGGCGCGGAGGTCGGTTGGGGAAGAGGAAGCAAAGGCGGCGCGCGAGCGGGCGGGCAGGGCGGCGCGCTCTCATCCTTCTTTCCTCTGTTTCACAGGCGAGCCTCTCAGCGTCGAAACAGCGCGTTTCGACCTCTGGCGGGACGGTGCGGCGCGCGAGACGGTCGAGGCGTTCGGCGGCGGCCCCGCCGCGCTCGCTCTGGATTTCATCGACACGCGCTGCGGCAGGGACGACCGCAGGCTGCGGGAGATGCGCAAGACATCCGCCGACGCCTCGGCTCTCAAGGCGGCGGACAGCGCGGGCGTCTCCGTTTTCTTCGTCGGCTCTCTTTTCACGTGGGGGATAAGCCAAGGCGCGCTATCCATCAACAGACAGAAAAAATCGTCCGTCGAGGCGATAAAGGAATATTTGAGGTCGGGCGGGATGCTCGAACCGGCAAGGCCGGCCCCGCCTCCCAATCTGCCGCTCAGGGCGGTTCCGATTCTGGCCGTCGTTTTCGCTCTCGCGCTGATAGCCTATCCCGCGTCGAGGGAGTTCTTTTTTGCCGCGCCGCAAGTTTTTATGTGTTTCCACGGGCCGCTCACAGCCGCCGCGCTCGCCGCGGCGATGCTCGTCGCGTTTTCGTTTTCGGCGGCGCTTTTGACGGAGTGGAATCGAGGCTGGCTGCCGGGCGCGGCTCCTTCTCTGGGGTTCCGCGTCTTGCTCGCGCTGCAGAACAGTTTCATTTTAAGAGCCGGAGTCGCCGCGGCGGCGCAGGCTTATCTGTTTTTCGCGGGGGCGGTCGCCTTGTCGGTCGCGGCAGGCTCTCCGTTCTCACAAACTGCATGGCCCGCCATGCTTTCCACATTCTCTTGGGCTGCGATTTTGCCTTTGCTGTTCGTTCCCATCGAACCGCTTCTCGTAGTCGCCGCGTCGGCGGCTTTGGGATTCATTTATCTGCTATGTTTTTTCCCCGCGCCTGTCGCGGCTCTTTATATAGTTGTTCAATGGCTGCCGTGGGGAGTTCTGTTTTTCCATCTTAAGAAAAACGACATATTTCGATCAAGGCGACGCAAGCATCCGCGTGGATGAGTCTCGGTCGTTTTTATAGTACGGCAAAAAATGATTAGATCATGAACATCTGAATAATCAAACGAATTTTCCATTAACTATTTGTTAAAAAGCATCATGCGCAAAGGAAAAAACTTTGCTCATGGCACACTTGGCAGTGGGTAGAATCATCTAATAACGTATTTATATCTGATTTTATTTTACGGCGGGATTGTCTCTGGTGTCGAACACCGGGAGGCTGCGCCCCACGATGGCGGCAGGTTCGATGTCTTTCAGCCATGCGAAGCAGTCGCCTCCTCGCGCCCGCTCGAAGGGATTTATTCCGTATATGTAGTTGTAGCTGACGGCGATAATTCCTTGAGTCGGCCCGCAGGGGACCCAGTCGTGCGTTACTCCATACAACGCGGGAGGAGCCACGCCGTAGTTGTACAGCATTACCCGCTCAAGCCCGTTCTCATTCATGTGTGTTTTCAGGGCGATGAGGTTCTGTCCCCAATCGAGGTTGGATTCCAGAAGCATCCGGCTCGCCTTTTCGGGGCCGCCGGCGGCCTCGTTGAAATATGATATGAAGTATGGATACTGCCGGACCGCTCCGGTTGCGTGCCAGACAAGCGCGAGCGCTATGGCGCACGCTGCGGCTGCCTTTTTTCCGTTCATTCCCGAGATTCCTTTTTCAGCCAGTCTTCCGCACAGAAAATATATCGCCGGAAGCGCGGGAAGAAGGTATCTGACGCCGAGATCCACTTTTGATACGAACGAATAGAAGAAGAAAAGCATGACGGCGGAGAGGGCGAAATAGAGTTCGAGCGCGCGCGGACGTTTTGCGACAATTGATGCGGCGGCCGCCGCCGCGAGAGCAATGGCGGGTATGGATTCCTTGAGGATATAAGTCCAGACATAGTAGCCGCGCCATCCTTCGGAGGAAAGTTTTTCCATAAGGTAGAAGACGTGAACCTTGCCCGCCGCCGCCATCTGGGCGTCGATGCCGAGGATGTAGTATTTCGGCAAAGGAACTCGAAGCCAAGGCGCGGTTTCGGCCGCCGCCCTGAAAGCGTCGCTCCTGAAACCGAGATCCGAGAAACGGATGAGGCAGCCGTCGAAACCGTAAGAAGCGTTCAGGGCCAGCGCAGCGAAAACAAAAGACGCCGCCAGCCATAGAAGCGTTTTTGCGGCAGCCGTTTTTGACGGGGCGTCCGCGACAACGTTAAGTTTGAAAATTCTAGGAACGAAGACGACAGCCAAACAGATTAACTGCGTCAGCGGAAGAAGCGCGCCGGTGAATTTTGCGGACACCGCAAGTCCTGTAATCGCGCCGCACAGCGCGGCGGTTTTTAATCCGGGAGAACGGACGAGCGCGTTGAACGCCAATATCCCGGCAAAGCAGAACAGAGCCAGTCCGGCGTCGAGCGTCGCAAGAGACGAGTGCGCGAGCATGTTTGATGAAAAGCAATAAAGCGCTGTGGAGAGGAGGGCCGCCGCCGCGCCGTAATAAACCCACGCCGCCGCCGCGAGCGCCGCGCCGAGAAGAACGCCGAGGATGAGCGTCTGCTTTCTGGCAGCCTCCACGAGTTGATGATATACGGGCGCGTTCGTTATCGCGAAATGCCATTGGGTCTTCATGCTCTGAAGGTCTTCAGGCCGCTCGTCTACGATGTATGAAGGGTTGTTTTTCAGCAATGGAATCGCGAGCCACCGACGCAGCAGGGGCGGGTTGCCCATGAAGTCCGCCGCGTAGTTGCCTGATTTCAGAATGGAATAACCGATAGGGATGTGGGTGAACTCGTCTACGGTCGCTGAGTTGTTTCGGATGAATCCCGCGCCGAGAGCGGCGAAGCACGCGAGCATTATTGCGGCGGCAGCCGCGGTTGCGATCTTTTTAAGAGGTGTCAAATCCGCCTTTTCGGGAGGCCGCGAGGCCGCGGAGACTCCCGCCCCGAAATCAGAATTTAAAGAAATAGCCCGCCGCGATTCTGCCGAGAGAGCCGATATTTAAAAGCATGTTGGTATAGCAGGCGTTTGCCATAGGGCAATAGCAACGGTTGTCGCGTATGAAGCGTCGGGCCTCCGCCGCCGCCGGGCTTCCCCATACTTTGCTGAAACTGTAGTTCTTCTCCCGCACATTGCCCAGAGACTTCGCGAGCGTGCAGCAAGCCCAGATATCGCCGTTCGGCGCGATGTGCCCGGAAGCCATTCCCGCGTAACATGGGACGACCTGAGTTTTCTCTTTCATAATGCGCGTTGAAAGCTCGTAGTAACTTCTTCTGAAATCGTCTATGGCGTCGTTGATGACCGAACCGGTTTTCGGGGGCCTTGCCGCAGACGTTATAGCGTCTGTAATCAACTCGTAATCCTCGACGGCAGGCTCGACGTCCTTGTTCTGAACGCCTAGTTCCGCGCGCCGCTGCGCGGGTTCGAACCGATGAAAATCAGGCTCAAAATTTTTAAGGTAGTCTATTAGTTTCGGAACCCCTTCGCTGTTGAACCGCGATATCACAGTGTGAAATCCGACGCTCATGTTTTTAATCTCAAGTTCCTTCAGCGCCTGAAGAGATTCCAGAGCCAGAGAGAAACTGCCGTCGTGGCCTCGAATCTTGTCATGTTTCGGCCCTATGCCGTCCACCGATAGGTTAACGATGAAAGACGTGTTGGGGTGAGTCGCGGCGACGGCTCGCGCGAAGGAAACCAGTCTGTCCGGGAACGACGCGTTGGAGGCGATTGTTACGGCGTCGGGCCGCGCCCGTTCGATTATGGCCGTCGTCACCTCCTCGATGTCCCGCCGCATGAACGGCTCGCCGCCCGTAAGCGTTATCCATCGCGGAGGGTTCCTGAACGATTTGAACACCGCGTCGTATTCGCGCGCCGACATCTCGTCCGGCTTCTTCCTCGACACGTTGCATGTGGCGCAGGCGAAGTTGCATCGGTTCGTCACGCTTACCGCCAAGCTCAGCGGCTCTATAACCGGAAAGCCGAACTGTCGAAACATGAGGTAAAGCGGATATCTTCTCGCAAGTTCGAGCATGTCAATATTTTAACCTAATTCCGCAAGGGCACGAGATTCCTGAAAAAACAGATTCGGCGCGAAATCGAAATCAGCGATAATTTGAGCAAACCGCAATCAAAGCGTCTCGATTGAAAAAGCAGGCAGAAGCGCATGGTCGCGCAAGAGACGAGCGCGCAAGCGGGTCAGCTGTGTTTGGGCATCCATGCGCCCAAGCCTTCATCAAACTCTCTGGAAAGGTCGTCGAATCGGGTTTCGAACAGAACGGCTTCGAGAAGAATGTGGGCTTTGCCGCCCTCGCGCAAACAGCCGACCAGCGTGTCGCCGCCGCGCCCGGCTACGACGTGTAGGTGGGTTTTCGGCGCGTCGTCTTTCCAAGAAACGCTGCCGAACGCCACAACCTCGCGCCCGTCCGCGAAATCGCCCCACATCGGGACGGTGGGCAGGCTCAAATCCTGCGGTCCCGTCACCACCCGTCCGCTTCCCAGAGCGCCTAGAATAAAAATGTAACCGTTGCGGATGCTTTCCTTCCGGGCAAGCTCCGTCAGTTGTTCGATCGCCGACTCGTCGTGTTCTATCGTTATCGCGAATACGCGCTCCATTTTTCCCGTCGAATATTTCATGGTTGCTCCTCCCGGTTTATATTTATCGCTTGCGAACCATAATAGTATATCAGTCTGATATGAAATCAACACGGAATAGAAGCGGATCGAAGCAGCAGAAACTCGCTAAAAAACAGAAAACCCGCGTCTTGCAGACGCGGGTTTGCCGAGTTCTCTTTTGAGGGCAGTTTATCGTCTTGCCCGGGACAGTCTACGACAACCTTCTTTGCAGTGCGCCACAGCGCGCAGTGTCCACTTCTTCATGTTTAACACCCCCTTTGTTCCCATAATATATTTATGATAACTATTTCCGCCTTTAGTGTAAATCCCGCCGCCTTCACATTTTCCAGAATCATTGGCGTTCAAAAGATATAAACTCCGGCCGGGGCGTAAAAGTTCCGTCTTGAGAAAAAAAATCACATCGGGTTCATTCCGCTGAAAGCCCGCAGGGATATGTCCCAGAATGCATGGAACAGGGCGATTCCGAACACGTTGTTCGACATGCGGAAAAGAATGCCCGCGCCGCAGCCCCAGATAATGAATGTGAAGACGAGGTAAGCCGCGAGCGCGGCAGGCTCGAACATACCCCATGCGGAAGGCAGATGGAACGCCGTGTAAGCGGCGGCGGCGATTAGAATGCCCGCCGCCGGGCCTCTCGCCGCCTCGATCCGCGTCTGCATGTAACCACGGAAAAAAAGTTCGAGAGCGAAGGCCGTTATGAAGACCGACGGTTTTGCGGCGGCGGCGAACAGCGCCATATTCAAGTCTCCGCGAGGAGGGAACGCAAGTCCCGCCGCCGGGACGGCGAATATAAGAATGGTTTGCGCCCCTCGAAGGGAAATGCCGAGCGTCGCCGTGGAGTCTTTCATCGAGGATGCGGCGGCGAGGGTCAGAGCGATGACGAAAGCGAAAAAAAGGATGTCCGCGCGGTCTGCGTCGAAGCGCCCGGCGGCAAGCCGGCTTGCGCCGGCGGCGGCTGCCGTTGCCGCGACGAAAATCGCGAACGCCACATACTGCTGCGCGCGCGGGTTGTTCAGCTTCGGGGCCTTTATCCCCCGCGCCCGCCCGGTGGCGCGCATCAGCGCCCAGCACAGAACCATCGACGCCCACAGATATGCGTGTATTCCCGCCCCTTCCAAATTCATGCTAAACTCTCCGCCCGCGCCGAGAATTTCGTCTTTTGAGATTGGGGTTGAATATCGTCATATTTAATATTGAGAAAACGGGTTGGCGCGTCATTCAGCCGGTTCGGCGTCGCAGCGGACGCCCAGCTTGTCCAGCCATTTCAGAGGCGCGACCCTTTCGATAACGGACGTGAGAGACACGGCCTCGCAGAGCATGTGGAAGCCAATCAGAAGCCCGAGCGCCACCCATCTCATTGTGGCGGACAGTTCCCACACAGCCAACAGTCCGAGAACCGCGCCGATGACGTTCGCTCCAGCGTCTCCAAGCATTCCCCTGCATCTGAAATCGATAGAGGCCATGTTGATGGACCATACGATGAAGGGGCCGATGAGAAACCAAGTTATCGGGAGAATGGAAGCGCGCCCGCCGAACGCTCCTCCTATGAGGGAGCCTGCGAGGATGAGGGCCGCCGCCGCCGCAAATCCTTTTATCGCTCGCCCCGGCCTTACGTCCAGCATGTTCACCGCGTTTGCGCACAGGGCGATTATCAGCGCGTCCACCGCTATCATGGCCGGGCCTGTCGCCCGCCTGAAAATTATGTTCGCCCCAAGAGCCAGCGCCAGACCGAAGAACGCTTTGATGAGCGCCGTCGATATCTCTCCGGTCGCTCCCGCCCGCGCCAGATGCCCCCTGAACCCGCCGCGTTCGCGTCCCTCAAGCAGGTCGTCCACCAATCCAAGCAGCGAAAAGCCGATGACAATCAGCGCCAGCGGCCCGGCGTAGTTCGAGATGTCTCCCAGAACAAGGGACGCCGCCGCCGTCATCAGAATCGTCAGCAGCGCGTAGCCCACTCCGACGCTCGTCGGGATGCTTCGCGCCATGAAATTCAACCTGACGTGTCCCGCCTTGAAGATGACGCGGGTCATCAACCGGAAAACTCCCGCGCCCGCCGCGAACCACGCTAAATGCCATAATATCAGTTTCATTGTCATGTGTTAATAATACTCCAACGCGCCCGCGAAATAAACCCTGAAAAACATTCGCGGACGGTCAGTCGATGTAAGGGATTTCGATTTCCATGAGGTCGCGGGCGACGGTGGTTTCAGGAAACACGGCGCGCGCCTGTTCCTGAATGTCCGACGTGTCGAGATAGCGGGCGCTGATGTGAGTGAGAGCAAGGCGGCGGACACCGGCGGCGCGGGCGATTCCGGCGGCTTCGGCGGCGGTCGAGTGCTTGCGCATCCTCGCCTCGTCCTTCATGTCCTCGGCGAACATCGATTCGTGTATCAGCAGGTCGGCGTCCCGGCAGAAGGGGATTATCGGAGGATGATAAACGGTGTCCGTGCAGTAAACGACGCGGCGGCCCTTGCGCGGCGGCCCCAGAACGTCCGAGGGGGACACCGTTCCGCCGTCCGGCAGCGCGACCGTCTCGCCCCTCTGAAGAGAACCGAAAAGCGGGCCTTCGGGCACGCCCAATTCGCGCGCGCGGTCGAGATCGAACTTGCCCGGACGCACGCTTTCCTGCACCGCGAACGCGAGGCAGGGCACGGAATGATTCACGGGAGCCGCCTCCACGTGGAATCCGTCGCATCTGACGACCATGCCCGGAGCCGCGACGTGGATGGAATATGGGAAACGCGCGCGCAGCTTTATGTCCCGTTCGAGAGAGCCGAAGAACTCGGCCAGTCCGGGCGGGCCGTAAACTTCCAGCGGAGCCTCCCGCTCAAGCATGGTGAGCGTCATAAACAGTCCCATGAGGCCGGAAAGGTGGTCGCCGTGGATGTGCGTGATGAATATCTTGGTGAGCCTGCCGAAGCCGATGCCTTTGCGCATGAACTGGGTCTGCGCGCCTTCGCCGCAGTCGAACAGCATAATCTCGCCCTCGTGCATGAGGGCCACGGCGGGGAGGGATCTGCGGGGCGTGGGTATGCCTCCGCTTGTGCCGAGGAATATCGCTCTCAAGGCTTTGCGGTCTCCGGCAAGTCGGTTATTTGTGATTCCATGAGTCTTTCAGGCAGGGGTGCTGTTCCCTCATGAACGACGCTAGATCGACGGAGCCTCTGCCCGGCGATTTTGCCAGCGATATGTATGACGGCTGTTCGATGTTTACGAAAACTCCCGTCACAGCCGCCGACGAAGAGGCGAGCGACTCGTAGTTGTAGCCGCCTTCGAGAACGATTCCGACCGGGCATCGGGCCGCATCCCGCGCGTACTCGAATATGGCCGCGAACCCTCCGTCGTCCAGAAGCGCGCCGCCCAGAGGGTCGCTGCGGTGTCCGTCGAATCCAGCAGATATTAGCAGCAGTTCTGGCTCGAAGCGTCTGATCGCCGGCCCGACGCACTCCTCCATCAGATACATATAGTCGTCATTGCCGCTGCCCGGTCTCATGGGCAGGTTCAGCGTGTATCCGAATCCGTCGTCGATTCCCATCTCCGTCCGCCCGCCTGTCCCCGGATAGTGGGGGCTTTGGTGGAACGAGCAGAAAAAAACGGACGGGTCTTTGTCGAAAGAATGCTGCGTGCCGTTTCCATGGTGAATGTCCCAGTCTAGAATGAACACGCGCCCGACGTTGTGATTTTCCTGCGCGTGGCGCGCGCCGATGGCAATATTGTTAAACAAGCAGAATCCGTGCGACTCGTCCGCCTCGGCGTGGTGGCCGGGAGGCCGAACGAGGGCGAAGAAGCCGTCCACTTCCTTTGCGAACAGCCTGTCGATTCCTTCCATCACTCCGCCCGCCGCAAGCAGCGCCACTTCGTAACTCTCCGGACTAATCGCTGTGTCCGGATTCAGATAGCTTATCCCGCGCGTGTATTCGCACTCTTTTTTGATATATTCTATATAAGAGCGGTCGTGGATCATCGCGATGTCCTGAGGAGAAGCCGCGCGGGGGGCCAGCCATTGCAGCCTGTCCGTCCAAGAGGCGGCTAGCAGTTCGTCGCGTATCGCCGTCACTCGACCCGGATTTTCCACATGAGCGCCTGTCTCGTGCTCGAGATACCGGTCAGAGTAAACTATCCCAATTTTGCTCATCGCGTGTCGCGTCTCCATGAGTCCGGCGGGGATTTCCACAGTGGTGGGATTGTCCGATACCGGCCATAACTTTTCTATTATATAATCGGCGGGCGGGAATTTAAAGACCGCGCAAGTTTGCGCTCGTTGTCTGTCCGCGTCTGCTGGAAACGCGCTTTTTATCTCGGATTCGTCAATAGAGAATGCGACTTAGGAAAACCTTCCGTGTTTTTCGCGATTCTTCTCATTGTTGAACAACCAAAATGATGCGAAAATGTCGAAAAAGGTTTTTTCCGTCGCCGAATGCGAAAGGCGTTTCAAACGGGTTTTCAGGTTTATTCTTCTCTGCCGCCGACGACGAGGCGTTTGACCCGGATGTGCGGGCCGCCGTTGTCCACCGGCGCGCCCTGTCCGTTCTTTCCGCACGTGCCGGGAGATCTCAGATGGAAATCCCCGCTCACCGCGTCCACGTTTTCAAGCGCTTCAAGCACCATGCCCGACACCGCGACGTCTCTGAGCCTTTCGTGGAGAGCTCCGTTGCGGATCAGCCACCCCTCCGCCGCCCTGCACGTGAACTGCCCGGTCTCAGTGGAGACATAGCCGCTGAGCGCCCCCTTCAGCAGGATTCCCCGATCCAGCGCGGACACCATTTTATCGAGGGTGGAATCGCCGGGCGCGATGAACGTGTTGCTCATGCGCACTATCGGCCTGTTGGCAGCGCTCTCCGCCCGCGCGCTCCCGTTCGGCTCCGCCCCGAATTTAGCCGCCGTCTCCAGCGAATGCAGGAACTCTTTTACGATTCCTTTCTCCACCAGAACGCGCTTGCGTCCGGGAACGCCTTCCGAGTCGTACGCGTAAGACCCCCACGCGCCGGGCAGCGTCGAATCGTCCACTATTGTGACAAGTTCGGAGCCTATTCTTTTTCCCATCCTGTCGGCGATTATCGATTCGCCTGACCATACTAGGTCGGCCTCGGCGTTGTGGCCGAACGCCTCGTGAACGAACAGGCCGGTGATGCTATGGTCGAAGATGACGGGGTATTCTCCGGGAGGAGCGGGGGAGGCCGACAGCAGGTCGACCGCGCGCCGCGCCGCTTTTATCCCGAATTCTCCCGGCTCCAGCGCCTCCATTATCTCGTACCCGGCCAGTCTGCCGACGCTCTCGTATCCCGTCTGCCTCAATTCGCCCGAACGCGCCACGACGTTTATCGCCGCGCGCGCTCTCGACGTTTCCATCTCAATATATGCGCCGTATGTGTTTGCCACTCTGACTAAGGAAATGCCGTCGAAATAGGTGAGACGGGTGTTTTCGACCCTTGAGTCGAACTCGCGCGCTGAGCGCTCATGAGCGAACATGTCTTTTACCTTTTCGGACACCGGAACAGAGTCCGGACGCCTTTCGGCGAAGGCGGGCACGGTGTCCCTCGCGGGGGCCACGCGGGCCACCGACGCTGGTTCGGCGACATGCGGGGCGGCTGCTCGCGCGGCTTCGAGCGCCTCTTTCAGGCATCTCCTTGCGGCGGCCTCGTCGTCGTCGTTCGTGGCGGCGAATCCCCATGCCCCTCCCACCAGCGTCCTCACGCCTATGCTCCGCCCTCGCGACGAATGGACTTTTTCCGTTCGCCCGTCTTGTATCTGTATCATCGTCGAGCGCCCTTCGCCTCTTCTTGCGTCAGCGAAATCAGCGCCCGCCGCTATGGCTTCATCCATCAGATTCGAGAGCAGTTTTTCCATTGTTTGAACCTCCTCTACCCGCCGCCGGGGCGCCGGGAATAAAAAAGGGCGGGAGTGATTCCCGCCCTTTGTTCATTCATTTGGAACAATTATCACTGGTCCTTAATCGTCATTTTCATCTTGGTCATCTGTTTGGCGTCAAGAGCTGTTCCGCCGCCGATAACCTGAACAACCGTGTCGGCTCCGAAATCGAGAACCGCCGGGTCGAACGGGATCACGCCCTTGGCGCTCGCGACCGCTATCTTCTTTCCGTCCTTCACGGCGGCCATGTTTGCGCTACCGTGGCAGGAACTGCAGTTGAGGGCTTTCTTCGTCACGTTGTGAGTGTAGTAAGGTTCGACTGACACGAAGGTTTTTCCTCCGTCAAGCTTGATGGTCTTCACGCGGCCGGTCGTGATTTTTCCGTCGGCGTTTATGAGCATCGTCCAATCCATCTTCGGAGTGAACACGCCTTTGTAGCCGGACTTCGCGAAATCCGCGAACTTGCCGTCGAACATGGAGATTGAGGCTTCCACGTGGCAGGACTGGCAGGCCAGTTTGCCTTTGTGAACTTTATGGGCTTTTATTTCCTCTTTTTCCTTATGGCAGTTGAGGCAGGAAGCCTTGATGGCTCCGGCGTCGCTCTTCGTATTGAAGCTGCCTTCGTTGCCGTGGATGTCGTCGTGAGCGTCGCCGATGTGGCAGTCGTTGCAGATCATTTTGCCTTCATGGATGTCCAGTTTGCCCGCCGCTTTGCTCAAATCGAAAGAAGCGGCGATGCTCTGGTGGCAACCGAGGCAGGTCTTCGGGTCGCGCGTGTCGGCGGCTTTCATGCTCGTCACGTGGCAGGCTTTGCAAGTGGCGGTGTGGCAGTTCTTGCAGCCGAGCGTGTCGTATTCGGCCTTGGTCAAGCTCTTCAGCCCGCCGGCCGCGTCGTACCAATGCTTCAATCCCGCGCCCGTCTTGTGAAGGCTCTTCGTGTGGAACTTTGTGTTCGCCTTCGCCGCATACGCAGCGGAAACGAACGCCGCGAGCGCCAGCGCAACCATTGCGGACATCGCGATCGCTTTTGTCGTTTTCGACTTTTTCATCTCTCGCACCTCACCCTTTCCATTTGTCGCTCTTCTATGAATATGAGCGGCTGTGTGCTTACATCTATCTTAAAAAAAGCGCGCGGGCGAACAATTTCCTGCTCCGCACAGAGGCTAATAATATTACAGAATCGCTCCGGTTGTCAATTCTACTTTAAAAACCGGCGGCGTCTCTCCCGCGGCCCCGAAAAGGCCTCTTTTCAGGTCGGTTTTTGCGCCTGATATGTTTTTTATTGAACGCGCTTTTTCGCCGCGCGCAGGTCCAATCAGCCGCAGCGTCTTGAAATAAACATAATATGATTAAATAATAAAACGATGGGAACGCGCAGGATGAAATATGCGGCGATAGCGGCTCTGGCGGCGTTGGCGGTTGCGTTTGCGCCGGTCGGCGCGCGGGCGGGGGTCGATTTCGACGCCGCTATCAAGAGCGCCACGGCATTTTCGGACGCGGGCGACCACAAGCGGGCGTTCGACGCGCTCGACAAGGCGAGGTTGTACGCCGAGGAATCGGACATTCCGAAATTGCACGCCGCAAGGGGCAGGGCGCACGGGCGCGCGGGCGACTATTTCAACGCCATCATAGAATACGGAAAAGCCGTCCGGAACAACGGCGGCGACTCCTGCATGTTCGCCGAGAGGGCGCGATTCTTCGAGTCCATCGGGGAGTTCGGGCAGGCGTGGGCGGACGCCTCGCTGGCGGCGTCGCGCGGGTGCGAGTCTTCCGCGGCGCTGTCATTGCAGGGAAGAATGCGCATGATAAGGGGCGATTACGTCCGCGCGATTAGCCCTCTCGTGGAGTCAATCGAGCTTGGCCCGGAACTTCCCGACACTCTGGCGGACATCTCGACTGCGTATCTGGCGGCGGGGCAGCCGTGGGTGGCGGCCCAGTACGCGCGCGCCGCGTCCGACCTCAGGCCGGACGAGCCTCATCTGATTTCCCTTCTCGCGGACGCGCTTTCGATGTCGGGCGCTTACGAGGAATCCATCTCCGCTTACAGGCGCGCGCTCGAACTCGATCCCAAGAAGGACGTAACCGCGAACAACTACGGGTTTACTCTTTTCGCCGCCGGCAGAACGGAAGAGGCCGCGCAGGTCATCGACTCGCTCAACGACCGCGCGGCGAATGCCTACGCGCTCTGCAACGCCGTAGAAATCAGGCTGCGACAAGAGAAACACGCGGAGGCTTACGGCTACGGACAGGCCTGCCTCGAACAAATGGATAAACAGCGAGGTCTCGCGCACTACGAACGATATTACATAAGGGCGGTCGCCGAGGCGATGCGGGCTATCGAGACGGACAGGGAGGAACTGCATCCTCTCACCCAACTCGACCTTGCGGACCAGCGGGAGAGCAAGGGCGACCTTGCGGGCGCTCTTTCGCATTGTCTGGTGGCGTCGATGCTCGAACCGTCGGACCCGGCGATTCTGCTGAGGGCCGGAAAGCTGTACGCTGCGCTGGGCGACGCTGGCAGGGCCGGCTCGATGCTCGAAACCGCCGCGCGCGCCGCCGCGCCCGGCTCGGAAACCGCGCTCGACGCGCGTCGCGCTCTGTTCAACCAGTCCTTGCGCGCTCTCCCCCGCTCCCGCTAGCGCTCCGGCTATGTAAGCTCAATCAACCATTGTGCCTCTTTCTTATTGCAATCCCAAGCGAAATCCAGCGCGCGTATCTTTATTTACATAAATGAACATGAGCCGATTTTGAATTGAACGAAGTTCAACAAAATCGGCGTCCAAGAGTTTTTTTGGAAGGGGCGCGGGGAAACCTATTTTTNNTTTTTTGCAAAAAAATGGTTTCCCCGCAAAGAACAATTTCCCCAGCGTTTTTTATCCGTTGATGAATATGCGGTTGAAGGCCATGCGCGCGAAGGCGAGCAGGTTTTTTGGTTGAGGGTGGCGCAGGATGATTTTTGCCGCGCGGAACGGATTCAGGTAGAAGCGCATCAGGCCCAGATGGACGATGCGCCTGAATTTTGAGTCCGGTATATCGCTGAGGTTGAACGCGCGGTCTTCGTATCGCATGTCGCCGGGCGCGCGGGCGGCGCGGGCGCGCGCCTCTTCGTCGAGCATCTCATACAGCCGCGTTCCCTCAAACGGCGTTACTGTTAGAAAATGCGCGATGTTCACCGGCGATTTCGCCACGAACCTAATCGTGGACTTCAGTTCTGACTCCGTCTCCGTCGGAAACCCCACCATGCAGTACGCGTTCGAGAAGATTCCGAGGCTGTCTGCCTTCCTGATGGCGGCGGCGAGCTTGTCCAGATTCAGATTCTTATGAATTTTTTTTTGAAGCCGGGGCGACGCCGTCTCGACCGCAAAGCTGATAAAAGTCGTTCCCGCCTCGCGCATGATTTCCAGAAGTTCGTCGTCCAGAAGGTCGCCCCGAAGCCCGTTTGGGAACGCCATTGAGATTTTCGGGCCGTCGTCTATCAGTCCCCGGCAGATGTTTATCACGCGGCTCCTTCTCAAGTTGAAGACATCGTCCAGAATGTCGAAATCGGAGAACCCGTGAAGGCTGTGAGCGGCGCGGATTTCGGCGAGCACGTTATGCGCGCTGCGGGGCCTGAACTTGTGGCCGAAGATGTTGTGGCAGTAGGCGCATTCGAAGGGGCAGGCGCGGGAGGTGAACAGGCTCATGTGGTTTCTGCGGCCCATGACGCTGAAACTGCACCGCCGCCTGTACGCTTCGAGGTTGATTTTGTTCCACGCCGGGAACGGCAGGGCGTCTGGGTCGTCCACGACGTCGCGCGGGACGTCCGGGACGGGCCGCTGCGGAGTGGCCACCGCCGGAATGCCTTCGGGCCGCTCTCCTCGCATCCTCGCTCTGACGATATTGAGGAAAGGTTTTTCGCCTTCGCCGAGAACGGCGGCGTCGAACAGGCCGGAGTCGAGGACTCGGCCTGAGAAGCATGTGGCGTGCGGGCCTCCCGCGACGATGAGAGCGCCGGGAACTGCCGCGCGCGCCGCGCGCGCCGCCTCCGCCATTTCCTCCCAGTGCACCGTCAGCGCGCTCAGGCCCACTATGTCCGCGCCGCGCTCCGCCGCTATCCGCCCGATGTCTCCCGGCCTCGCGTCGGACACCTTCATATCCAGCGCGTCCACGCTCGTTCCGGGGATTTCGCGCTCGACGTACGCCGCAAGCGACATCAGCCCGAGGGGGTGAGACCTGAAAGGATACCGGTTTGAGTCCGGCCCCGCCTGCGCTATGAGAATCTTCAGTCCGTCGCGTGTCATCGCGAGACTATTCTAATCCCGCCCGGACTATCGAACAAGGACGCGCGCGCAAGAAAGAGCGAGCCATTATGGCTCTTTCGCGAATCGACACCAAATAACCGCGCGCGAAAAATTGGATTGACGCATCGCGGGAGGCTATTGCTTTGGGGGCGGCTTTGTCTTATACTATTCAACCGTTGGACGGCTGAGAGGAGCTTCCGCGAGGATGGCGGCTGAAGCGAAAAGAGTCTTGTTCATGGGTCTAGGCCTTTTTGACTTTGTCCGCGACAAGCTCGAAGAGATCGCAGAAGAGCTTGCCGAGCGGGGCGAAGAGCGCAGCGAGGACATACGGGAATTCATCGACGATCTGGTGGAAACCCTGCCGTTTTTGAAGAAAGAGCCGGACGACGCCGCGCCGGGCGCGGAGCCTGAAGAGGAACCCGAAGAGAACGGGCTTCAGTCGCTCGCCGCCGAAGTGGACGCCGCCGGGATGGTCGCCGGGCTGCTTGAAAGGCTGGGCCTTGCGACGCCGGAAGACCTTCGCGGCATCAGGGACAGGCTCGACAGGCTCGAACGGGCGATTGACAATCTTAACGAATGAACCGGCGTGGAGAACATCCCGCCCGGAGTTGTATATTGAAACCGGAATGAAACACGGGGAGTGGCGTAGCCCGGTTAACGCGCACGTCTGGGGGGCGTGAGAGCGCGGGTTCAAATCCCGCCTCCCCGATTCTGTAACAACATGGACGGAGCGCGGCGGCGAAAAAAGCCGTCTCGTTTCCAATTGAAAGGACTTTCAAGGCAATGCCGGCAGGCGGAACATACGACGTGATAATCGTGGGCGCGGGGCCGGCGGGACTTTTCGCCGCCCTCGAACTCGTCGAACACAACGGCCTGAAAATCCTTCTCATCGAAAAAGGGCGCGACCTGCCTCAACGCGACCACCGCGACCCTTCCCAGATCCTCTGCGGTTGGGGCGGCGCCGGAGCCTATAGCGACGGCAAACTAAACCTTTCCACAAGCGTGGGCGGGCAACTCCTCAACTACATCCCCGAACCCGCCCTCATCGAGCTTATCGACGAGGTGGACGGCACATACCTGCGTTTCGGCGCGTCGTCCACAATCTACGGCGACGAGACGGACGCGGTGTCCGAGATTCGCAGGAAATCCGCGCTCGCCGGGCTTTCCCTCGCCGTCTCCCGCATCCGCCACATCGGCACGGAGGTCTGTTTCGACGTCCTCTCGGCCATCCGGGGCGAGCTTCTTGACGCCATCGATTTCAAGCCGGACACGATGGTGGAGCGGATATTGGTGGAGGACGGGCGCGCGACGGGCGTCGAGACGGCAGACGGCGCGCTCATCAGGGCGAAATACGTCATCGTCGCTCCCGGCAGGGAAGGGGCCGAATGGCTTGCCTCAGAAGTCGTCCGCCTCGGCCTGCCCCGCGAGAACAACCCCGTCGATATCGGCGTGCGCGTCGAGACCAGCTCCGCAGTCATGCAGTCTCTCACAGACGTCCTATACGAATCCAAATTTTTCTACAACACGAAAAAATTCGACGACATGATACGCACGTTCTGCATGTGCCCGAACGGCGAGGTCGCCCTAGAAAAATATCGGGAAGTCGTCACCGTCAACGGCCACAGCTATTCGGGCCGCAAGACCGACAACACCAACTTCGCCGTGCTGGTAAGCACCAACTTCACTCGCCCGTTCAACGAGCCGATAGCCTACGGCAAACACGTCGCCAGCCTCGCCAACCTTCTGGGAGAAGGCGTTATCGTGCAGAGGCTCGGAGACCTCAGGAACGGCAGACGGTCCACCCAGCGCAGGATCGAAAAAGGCGCGGTGCGCCCAACTCTCAAACAGGCCACCCCCGGCGACCTCAGCTTCGTGTTGCCGTACCGCCACCTTCAGGGCATACTCGAAATGCTCGAAGCCCTCGACCAGATAGCCCCCGGCGTCAACTCGAAATCCACCCTCCTGTACGGCGTAGAGGTCAAGTTCTATTCCTCCCGCGTCGAGTTGGACGAAAACCTCCAGACGCCCATCGAGAACCTGTACGCCATCGGCGATGGAGCTGGGATAACGCGCGGGCTGGTGCAGGCGTCAGTGTCCGGCATCGCCGCGGCTCGCTCCGTGTTGAGAAAGGCCGGCTCCTGACATGAAGGTGGTGTTGACAAACGACGACGGATACGCCGCTCCGGGCATTCAGGCTCTGGCTGACGAATTCGCCGCTCGCGGAGACAAAGTAGCCATCGTAGCGCCGGAGCGCCAGCGCTCTGCCGCCAGCCACGCCGTCACCCTCCACAAACCCCTGCGCGTCAAACGCGTCCCCGAACTGGAAAAGGAAAATATCGAGGTATACCACACCAGCGGAACCCCGTCCGACAGCGCCATGATGGGCCTGCTGGAAATCATGCCGGACGCGGACATACTCGTCTCAGGCATAAACAACGGGCCGAACCTCGGCGAAGACGTGCTGTACTCCGGCACTGTGGCGGGGGCGATGGAAGGCGCGCTCATAGGCGTCCGCTCCATCTCCGTCTCTATGGCCGAATACGACATCGACGGGTACGCGCTCGCCGCCAAGTTCGCCGTCGGGCTGGCTCACAGGCTCGCCGCCTCCGGCCTACCCAAAAGAACCGTCCTGAACGTCAACGTTCCTTATGCGGATGTCGCGGACTACAAAGGCTTCCGCGTCGTCAGGCTCGGAACCCGCAAATACGAGGACGTGCTGCAGAAACGCTCCGACCCGCGCGGCCAGACTTACTTCTGGATAACAGGACGCCTCACCCGCGCCGAATCCGACGGCGACACCGACAACGCCGCCGTCTCCGAAGGATTTATCTCCGTCACCCCTCTGCTCCTTGATTTCACCCACTACGCCATGCTCGACCAATGCTCCTTCCCCGACCCCATGAAAGATTGACCCCTAGCAAGATTTTTCCGCCAAGATTATTGGAGTAGGGCGGGAGCGCCGATTCCCGCCTAATTGTCGAAATTCATGGTAAAGAAGAAAACGTGGAGCTATTTGATTGAATGGTATTTTAAGTTTGCGGGGCAACCGTTTTTTGCAAAAACTGTATTCCCCGCGCCCGCCAGACCCGCGTCTCCGTTAGCAACACTTTCATCATGTGGCTAAACCGACATAACCAACCATAAAACTGTCAACAGTCTCAGCCTGACCCCAGAACTCTGCTCTCAAACGTCGTTTTTACCCGTATATACCCGTATGTTGCGTTTGAAATGTGTATCCATTGTGTATCCAGACGGTGGGTGAAGTGCTAATCATTTTCTTCAATATTCTTTTTATCGCTTTTATCTTTATGATCAGTGACTTTTTCTATTATGCCTTCGTTTTCTTCTGGAGACGTGACTTTGCTCTGCGCATGACTAAATGAAAAGCTTTTTCTCTTTACAAAAAATATAATAGCGCCAACTGGCATTCCGACAGTAAGTATCCAAGGTCCATACAAACCACTTCTGATGCATCCTGCACCTAACAGTTGTAATTGAAGCATCTGAAATCCCAATTGTCCTGTAGCCCAATTTACAGATAATTGACCAATTCCTAACGAGATAAAAATAATCCACAGCCATTTTTTCTTCATCTTAGTTCGTGCGCATAGAATAATACTAAACACAATAAATATTGGTATTAGAATTGCCAACAAAAGAATCACGTAATGAACCAATGTTTTATTCGACAAAGTAAACGCATTTAATTCGCTTATTGGTTTCGGTATCTCATTAACACTAAAGTTGTAAATCATTAATTTATTGTCTTGGTATTTTAATGTTATGTTAACAATTACCCATGCTTTTTCAAAATGTAACTGATAAACAAAAGTTTGCATTTTGTAGCTTTTCAAATTGCCAGATATAGCTTTAAAAGATGTCCCTCTATAATCTATTAATTCAGTCGAAAGCAATTTGCCGTTATCCAAATATGTATGTATTATTTTAAATGTCGATATTGACCCATCATTGACAAACTGAGGATCAAAAAGCTTTATTGCTTTATCATAGTTTTCGTTTCGTACAAGATTTATGTATTCTCTCGCGAATTGATCAGATTCTTTTGGAGCCATATTTTTTATGAATTTCTGAGGAGAACAACCGAAAAAGGAAATCAACATCACTATACAAATACTGAAAACGACAATCGGTTGCCTTGCTTTCATGAGAGCCTCCATTACTGTACTGGAATATCCATTAAAAACATCATAAGAATATTGGGGTCAGGCCGTAAGAATATGAATATTGGGGTCATGAATATTGGGGTCAGGCCGAAACTATTGACACATATTTGTTTTTCAGCATTGGTTGTCATTCTTGTTGTCCCCGACGACTCTTTAACTCTTTCAACATCGGCTACATCTTTCAATAGTCTGTCTCGGCCTGACCACAAGTTTACCATGATATTGCCCGAAAACTTCGTCAATCACTAGCTTAGCGGTTATGTTGCCATTATGATCGAAGGAAAGCGATTTGGCAACGGAGCTTAACGAGAAAATATTGTTATGTGGAATGGAGATGGCATCTGGAATATTGGGAATATTGGGGTCAGGCCGAGACTATTGACACATATTTGCTTTCCCGCAGTTCTTGTCATTCTTGTTGCCTCCTACGCCTTTTAAGCTCTTTCAACATCGGATTAATCGTCAATAGTCTCGGACTTGCCATAGTACTCCATATTTTGTTCTTCGTCATGCCGCGAATTCGTCTCTTGCTTCTTCTCGGCGACTCCACAAAATCGGTTTGACATCATAATTCTTAAATGCGGTTATCACATCGGACGGCGCTTGTTTTTCGGTATCGTTAAGAAAAGCGTAAGCGCGTGAATATTCAGGCCTGACCTCTTTGCTGTCAATCCATGAAAGCACAAGCGACATAGCGGTTTCCTTGCTTGGCCTGTTGATTGCCTTTATGATGCGTTCGGGCTGTTGCCTCGACTTTGGTATGACGAAATCAAAAAGATGGTTGTATCCTGTTCTGCCGGTAAAAGTGACCTTCGGGGTATATCTTATCTGATGCAAATCGAGCCAATCCACCACATTCTCGTAAAAGAGGCTTTTTACAACCGGCTCCGCGAGATAAAACAAATCATTAACTGCGAGAATTGCCTGTATCAGGTTGTGTTTTCTCAGGGCAAAATTATCCGGAGACGCCTGCACAATCATCTCCTTGTTTGACATTTTTACTCCAAAGCCGTTCAAAGTCAGCGTCAGCAATTGCTGGCGTTTCGGGCTGCTCAACTTGCACCCGGTCTGTTCGAGGTCGGTTATGGTATGACCATCATCTGTCAAAATAAAACCGCCGTTTTCTCTCCTCGCGTAAATCTGCAGATAATCATTGTGCCTGTCGAGGTATGGCGTGGTAATCTCAACCCATTCCTCAATCTGGCGCAAAGTCGTCTTGTCTTTCAGCCAAGATTGATAATCATCTAGGAGTGTTTTAATTTCATCTATCATAAGGATAACTCCCTTTGAATTCTAAGGAATTTCGGCGTTTGAGTTATATTGCAGTATGCCATGAAATCATCCAGAGTCCCATATATGTCTGAAAGCCGAGGAAACCTATCTAATGGAACTTCGTATGCCCATTTGTCTCCGAAACCCTCTTTGTAAATATGGATGTGCGGAACTCCGATTTCAGAATCATCAGGATTGCGATGTGGAGGGCCTCCAAGTTCGAGCCTGACCAGCGCTTCGACCTGCCTTGCCCGTTCCTGATATTTTACTTTTGACAGGTTAATATTCCCCCGGCTGACATCAAGAATGAAACTCTCCCTTTTGTCGGCTGATACAAGAGGAATTTCCAATTCTTGTCCCTGCCCGGGATACTTCAGTAGTTTGCCATCTACATAGTGTTTTTCCATATACATCAACGCATCAGCTTCTGCCTGACCAAGGTTCCCTAAACTCATTATATACCAGCCTCCGCCGATTTATAGATTGAGTTGACTTTTCATAATAAAATCATGCCTGTTCTTGACATGCGAAATCCAAAACTATTATCAAAACAAGTTATAGTATCGTTAACTGATTCCGGATTTATAGAGGCGCGGAAGCGGTAGGGACAGTCAAGCGGGCGCGGATGTGTGGTTTGTCGCATATACATGGCGGTTGTGTTGCTATTATGAGCGAATAAAAGCGATTTGGCAACAGGCTGTTTGTGGCATGATTGTTGTGCGCGGCGGGAGCGATAACTGGCTGACAGGAAAAAGGGGACACCCATCGCGCAAAAGCGGCTCTGGATGTCCCCATTTTCTTTTTTAGGGGCTTCGGCGGGAAAGCAATGAAATGATGGCGAAAATAAGTATTGTTTCAATGCTTGAAATGGTGTGATATAATACATGAAACTTTTTGCAGACGGGCGAGCGATGGCTGAAAAAATTCTTATAGTAGATGACAAACAATCAATTGTTGAGATTCTGGAGACTGCTCTTTCGGACGCGGGGTATGTTACGGACACTGCGATGTCGGGCGAGGAAGCTCTCAGCAAGCTGTCGGGCAACGGCTATGATCTGGCTCTGTGCGACGTGCGGCTGCCGGATATCGACGGGATGATGATTCTGGAGAAGGCGATGGCGGGGCCGAATCCGCCGTCGTTCGTGATGATGACGGCTTACGGCTCTATCCAGAACGCCATCGAGAGCATGAAACTGGGCGCGGACGACTATGTGACCAAGCCGTTCAACTTGGACGAAATCCGGCAGGTTGTGAAGAAGAGCTTGGAGCGGGTCCGGCTGAAACGGGAAAACGTCAGCCTGAAGGAACAGCTCGGCAGGCGGTATGATTTTCCGGGCATCATCGGCAAGAGCAAACAGATGATGGAAGTGCTTGAGAAGGTGCGCCGTGTGGCTCCTTCGACGGCGACGGTGTTGATTACGGGGGATTCGGGGGTGGGCAAGGAACTGGTGGCGAGGGCGATTCACCAGAACAGTCCGAGGGCGTCGCAGAAGTTCGTGGCGCTCAACTGCGCGGCGATTCCCGAAAACCTGCTGGAAAGCGAGCTTTTCGGTCACGCGAAGGGGGCGTTCACGGGGGCGTTCGCCGAGAGGAAAGGGATGTTCGAGGAGGCGAACGGGGGCACTCTGCTGTTGGACGAGATTGCGGAGCTGCATCCGTCGCTTCAGGCGAAGCTGCTGAGGACGCTGGACGACAATTTCATCCGGAGGGTGGGCGGAAACGCGAACATCCCGGTGGATGTGCGGCTCATCTGTTCGACGAACAGGAACCTCGCGGAGGATGTCGAGAAGAAGATTTTCAGGCTTGACCTGTATCACAGGATAAAAGTGGTGGAGATACACATAGCGCCGCTGAGGGACAGGAAGGAAGACATAATGCCGCTGGCGGAGCATTTTCTGTGCGAGTTGTGCGAGGAGCACGGGCTGCGGGCGGCGGGTTTTTCGCAGGACGCGGTGAAGGCGATGCTGGCGCATCCGTGGGTGGGGAACGTCAGGGAGCTTGCGAACGCGATAGAGCAGGCGGCGCTGATGACGGAGGGGGACGAGATAACGGCCGAGCGGCTGTCGTTCCTGAACGAGGAGAGATGCTCGGCGCTGAGCGCGCAGATTGCGGAAGGCGAGACCCTCAAGACGGCGATGGGAAAGATCGAGAAGGAAATCATAGCGCGCGCGCTGGAGCATACGGGCGGCAACCGCAAGGACACCGCAAAGAAGCTGGGTCTGAGCGAGCGGGCGCTTTACTACAAACTGGACGAATACGGGCTGAAGTAGAGGCGCGGGCCGACCGCGCCGGGAGGTTGTATGAACAAATCGAAAATTGCGGCGCTGGCTGTCGTACTCGCGCTATCGTCCGTCGCCCTGTCATCATGCGGGGACAGGCTGGTCAAGGGAAACAACAAGGCGTGGATGGCTCTTTTCAACACGCCGCTGTCCACTCAGGACGAGCCGTGGAAGCTGGTCGAGGGGATACGGGCGTTCGGCCCCCGGTTCTCTGTTCCGGATTCGATAACAGCCGAAAGGGAACAGGCGATAGCTCTTGTGGCGGGCGGGATCGCGAAAGGGCTGAAAGTTGAGAAAGACCCGATGGGAGCGTATTTCGCGGCGGTGGACGGATTCCCCGCGCCGGAAGCTCACAGGGATCAGTTCATAGCGCGCCTGACCGGGGCTCCGACTGATCTGACGTTTTCTTTCATCACGAAGGGCGGCGAGCCGGTTCAACTCGACCTGTTCGTGCGACGCGCGATGACGTACATCGACCCTTACGCGATGTCGGCTTCGGACGAGCTTGTGACCGGCCCGACCGGAAACGAACTGGGCTGGACTCTCACCGCGTTCTCTCACTCGAACCTACACAAAACCGTCTGGCGCAACTACAAGAACCGCGACATCGGGATGGAGACGCTGCTGAGCGTGGCGATATCAAGGCCGATCGACTGGGGTTCATACGAGGGGCTTATAGAGCAGGCGGGGATTGCGACGGCGCTCAGGACATACATGGTCAACAGCCTTGACGAGGAGAAATCGCTGAGCGAGGCGGAGCGAAAGAAAGAAAGCGCGGGCAAGGGCGGCCCGGCTCCGGATATGCGCGGACTTGAACTTAAGGGCACATGGGACGGCGCGCGCAAACATGTCAACGGCGTGCTCGAAACCATGCGGGAGAACCAGAACGCGGACGGGACATTCTCGGCGACGTGGCATTCCGGCAAGCAGCGGGCGGACAACGAGACGGACGCCATCCTGTACACCGCGCTGGCGCTGGATTTCATGTGTTGGGCGATGTATGACGACGAACTGAGGGACGAGATGCCGAGGAAAGCGGCTAAGGCGCTTATCAAGTCGGTGGAGAAGCTTACCCCGGAAATACTGTCGGAGAACTATTTTGCGGCGGCGAGCGCGGGCCGCGCGCTCAGGCAGTACAACGACAGGCTGATAGCGTTGGGCGGGAAAGCCGCCAGATACAACCCCGAAGCCGCGCCGGACGATTCGGCGTGCTGCGATTAAAAAAAGAAATAAATCGATATACGGCGACGAAAACGCCTGAGAGAGCGGCTGGATGATAAAAATTGACGGCGATAAATGCAAGCGGGACGGCCTGTGCCTCAAGGCGTGCTGCGAGAACCACGTGTTCGTTCAGGACGCGCCCGGAGAGATTCCGAGGGCGGAGAATCAGGGCGATTGTTCGTTGTGCGGCCACTGCGTGGCGGTGTGTCCGGGCGACGCGATTACTCATTCCGGAATGAATATGTCGGAGTTCAAGCCGGTGGACCATTCCGCGTTCCCGACTCCTGAGGCGGCGGAGAATTTTTTGTTCTCGATGCGCTCGGTGCGGCAGTATAAGAAGAAGGCGGCGCCGAAGGAGGACATCGACAGGCTGCTGGCGGCGGGGTCGAAGGCGGCGAGCGAGCACAACTCTCAGGACAGAAGGTTCTTCGTGTTGACGGACGCCGCGAAGATACACGAACTGTCGGGCAAGCTGACGGCGCATTACGGGATGCTGGCGAAAACGCTGCGGCCTCCGGTCATGAGCGCGATAGGCGTCTTTGCGCCCGGAATGAGGGACTACCTCGAAGGGTCGCTCCCCGATATGAAGCGGAAGGCTGTGGAGTTCGGGCCGGAAACTGACCCGATATTTCACGGCGCGCCGTGCCTCATTGTGATAACCTCGAAAAAAGCCAACATGCTGGGAAAAGACACGGCTCTGACGGCGCAGGAAACGATAAGAGTTCTGGCGCACGCGATGGGGCTGGGGACATGCGTGAGCGGGTATGCCATCGGCGCGCCGTCCATAGTGTCGAAGGCCTTGAAAATTCCGAGGGGACAAAAAATCCAGACAGTGTTCACGCTGGGATACCCGGCGCTTAAATACAGAAAAACCGTGGACAGAAGGCCGCCGCAGATAAACCGGGCGGAGAACTGAAGCGGGGCCGCGCGAGCGGCATATTGTTGAATTCGCGGCATCGAGGTTGTTTTCGTGACGACGCAAAAAACGCGGGGTCCGGTTTTACTGTTTTTCCTTGTGATCTCGCTATGGTTTTTCCGTGGCGTGGCGTTTCGGGGCGAGAATTTCGTCGCTGCGGACGCCTTGGCCCGGCATGCGCCGTGGAGCGCGCCCGGCGGGGAAGGCGCGCGCGCGAAAGTCGGCAACCCCGAACTTGAGGAATCCGCCACGGCGTTCTTTCCGGCGTATCTTCACGCGGCAAGGTGGATAGGGGAAGGGACAGTCCCGATGTGGAACCCGCACGCGATGTGCGGCGCGCCGTTCGCGACCTCCGGAGAAGCCGGGATGTTCTATCCGCTGAACGCGCCGTTCTATCTGGCGGGCGCGGCGATAGAGGCGGTGAACTGGGGGGCGGTGGCGCATGTCGCGCTCGGAGGGCTGTTCGCGTTCTGCATGGGGCGCGCGCTGGGGATGGGGTTCCGGGCCGCCGCGGTGACGGGCGTCGTTTTCATGTTCAACGGGTGGCTGGCATCAAGGATGATGTCGCCGCATCTTTTGCGGGCCGGGGTGTGGCTGCCGCTGATGGTGTGTCTTTTCGAGTTGTCTCTCAAGAGGAAGAAAGCGGCGTTCGCCGTGTTGAGCGGAGTGGCCGGGGCGATGCCGTTTCTGGCGGCCAGCCCGCAGGTCGGCATGATGTCTCAACTGTTCGTAGCGTTGTACGCCGCGTTCAGATTTTTCATCTCAGGAAAAGACAAGGGGTTCGCGGCGGCGGCGTGGGTCGTGTCCGTGGTCGTGGCGGCGGGGATAGCTTCGGTTCAGACCATGCCGTCGGCGGACGCGATTATGAGGGCGGCGTCTCAGCCGGGCGCGCTGGCGGACGTGGTGATGTCTCCATTTGACATAAAGCATCTAGCGATGATATTCGCGCCGGACATATACGGCAACCCTGCGGCGGGCGGCTACCGAGGGGAAATAGATTACATGACGATGTGCGCGTACGCGGGCGCGCTGCCCCTGATACTTGCCGCCGTGGCGGTTTTCCGGGGTTCGGGGCGGATAAGGTGGTATTTTGCGGGAGCCGCCGTCGTATCGGCGATCGTGGCCCTTGGTTCGCCAATCAGTATCATCGCGCTTATTATCCCATGGCGGCACATGCCGCAGCCGCGCGAGGCTCTGTTCGTTTTCTCGTTCTGCGTTTCCGCTCTGGCGGGTTTCGGATGGACGGCTGCGGAGAAGGACGGGAGATTCAAGGAGCGGGTGTCGTCTCTCGCGCTGCCGCTCATCGTGTGCGCGGCGGCGCTTGCGGCGTTTTTAGGCGCGGCGGCCGTCGCTCCCGCAGGGGACGGAGCGGAGAGGGCGGGAGCATTGGCGATAGCGTCAGGCGCGGCGAGGTGGGTAGCGTTCGCGGCGGCTGGCGCGGCTGTTCTGACAGCCGGTTTCTTCCGCGCGCCTTTCAGATGGATTCTGGCTGTGGCAATTATAATCTTGGACATAGGCCTGTGGGCGTCGTGGCTGAATCCGACGACCAAGCCGCGGGAGTTGTTTCCGCCGACAGCGGTGACGGACCTTCTTCAGGCGGACCGAAGCCTTTTCCGGATACACGGCGTCGGCGATCCGGATGTGTTCAAGCCGGACGCCGCGTCGGTTTACGGCCTGTTCGACATCAGGGGCCGGCTCGACGCGTCCACCGAGCGATACGCAAAAATACTGGATGTGATATCGGAGGATTTTCGCGGAGCGGCTGAAGGAACCGCGCCCGTTCCGATGGATGTGATGCGATTTCGCGCACCGATACTCAACCTGATGAATGTGAAGTACGCGATGTCCGAGGAATGGCCCGCCGACTACGACGACCCGCAGTTCAGGAGGATGATAGCAAGGGACGCGCGGTTGACAATCAATGAAAACGCGCTGCCGAGATTTTTCATGGTGGACGACTGGCGCGCGCTGGACGGCCCGGAAGACGTGTTTGAAGCCATGATGTCAAGGGACTTCGACCCCGGCGCGGCGGTTCTTCTGGACTCGCGGGAGTTCAAAGGCGGCGCGATTCCGCCGCCGCTCGCGGAGGCTCCAGACCGCCTTGGAAGGGTTCCTCTGCTGATAAAATATTTTTATTACAGTCCTGATTTCGTGTCGTTCACGGCGGTCTCGGGCAGCGCGGGGATGCTGGTGGCGTCGGAGGCGAACGCGCCCGGCTGGACGGTTTCCGTCAACGGACGTCCGGCCCCGCTTTATACGGCGGACTACCTGTTCCGCGCCGTGCCGTTGGAAGCGGGAGAAAACCACGTTGCGTTCGCGTATAAGCCCGCGTCGGTTGCCGTAGGAAGCGCCGTTTCGACCGCTACGACCGCAGCCTCGATTTTGGCTCTCATTGTTTTATTGCTTCTGCGCTCGAACAACCGACCACACAAAAAACACAGTTATAAGTCAGATGAACGGAAATAATCTTCGGATTCTTGCAGTTGCCGCCAGTAGAAACTAATACACATCATCTCAAAGAAGTCGTTGCTGAATCGGCGCCAAGCGCGCGGGCTGTCCGGCTTTGGGAAAATTGACAATAAACCACTTTTATTACTACCGCTTATACATGCTATTAGATGATTCTACCCACTGCCAAGTGTGCCATGCGCAAAACTTTTTCTTTTGCGCATGATGCT